>NZ_JACHYS010000004.1:0-817750 GCF_014193045.1 Mitsuaria sp. BK037
GCGCCGATGATAGTGCGGATTCCCGTGTGAAAGTAGGTCATTGTCAGGCTAATATCCCGCAAACCCCTCGATTGGAAACAGTCGAGGGGTTTTGCTTTTGGGCGTCGCAGATTTTCTCGCTGCTTTCGGCGCTCATGCCTTAGAGATTTGAAGCATCACTGAGCCGTTTGTGCTCGAAGTTCCGAGGATCTTTGCCGCGATCAACTCGTCCACCAGTTCATTGGACCAATCGAGCAGGTCCCGGTCAGGAAAGAATCGTCGCCAAGTACCCACAAAGATGGGCGTTGATACCAGCCAGGCGAGCAACGCGTCGCGGGTACTGTGAACCACCTCAAGCATATGAAAGGCAGTGAGGGCCTTCGCCGCGTGCACCGCATGGCGATGAGGTTCCCGTCGAAAGTAGTCCAAGCGCTCGCGTGCAATTCCGATGGCCTTGGCGATGTCCGTAAATGGCGCCCCGTGACCGGGAATGATGATTTCGGGTTTCAACCGTTCGATGACGTCGAGTGTGGCAGCCACTTCCTCGAAAGCATCTTCGCCATCAAGCTCCGGAAAGACAATTCCGAAGCCCCGTTCCCACAGCGCATCTGCGGACAGCAGCGTCCCGCTGGATGGTTCATACAGGATCACCGAATGCGGATCGTGCCCCGGCGCGGCATGGACATGCCAATCCCTCCCTCCTTGACGAAGCACTTGGCTGGGCGTGAGCTTTCCCGCTGGCGTGAACCGATCGCAGCGCTGGCCGGTCGAGCGGTAGCTCAGCGCCGCCTCGTCCCAAGTCGAAATCGCGATGTACTCGCCCGGAGGAATGAGGATGGGACACCCATGCCGCTGCGCGATCAACGCATTCCCTCCGCAATGGTCGGAATGGAGATGCGTATTGACGATCAGGCGCAGCGACTCAGCCGGCCGCAAGCTGGCATCGAGTAAAGCGAGGGTCTGCTCTGCGTGGCTGGCGTAGCCGGTGTCGACAAGGACTGCGCCCTCCTCCGGGGATGCGCCATGAAGCACGACGTTGTTGGACGAGAGCCAACCCCGCTCCAGGACGGTGACACCCGACGGCAACAAGCAAGCGCCGCGGCCGTCACCGCGCGAGGCGCCCATCACTGCCGCAGTTCGCGTCGCAAGATCTTGCCGACGTTGGTCTTGGGCAGCTCATCGCGGAATTCGATGTACTTCGGCCGCTTGTAGCCCGTCAACTGCTTGTGGCAATAGGCGGCGAGGTCCTCCTCGGCGAGCGCCGGATCCTTCTTGATGACGAACAGCTTCACCGCTTCGCCGGAGTGTTGATCCGGCACGCCGATCGCCGCGCACTCGAGCACGCCGGGATGCAGGTTCACGACCTGTTCGATCTCGGTGGGATACACGTTGAAGCCGCTGACCAGAATCATGTCCTTCTTGCGATCGACGATGCGGGTGAATCCCTCCGCATCCATCACGCCGATGTCCCCGGTCTTGAAGAATCCATCCGGTCCAATCGCCTGCGCGGTTTCTTCGGGACGATTCCAATAGCCGGCCATGACCTGCGGCCCTCGGATGCAGATCTCGCCGCGCTCGCCGATTGGCAGGTCCTTGCCGTTGTCGTCGCGGATTGCGATCTCGGTGTTGGGCACAGGCAGGCCGATCGATCCATTGAACTGGGCCAGGTCGAGGCGATTCACCGTCGCCACCGGAGAGGTCTCGGAAAGCCCATAGCCCTCGACGACAGGGCAGCCGGTAATGCGCGCCCATTTCTCCGCAGTGGCCTGCTGCACCGCCATGCCGCCGCCATTCGAGATCACCAGCTCGCTGAAATCGAGTTTGGCGAATGCGGGATCGTTGGCCAGCGCATTGAACAAGGTATTGACCGCGGGGAACATGTTCACGCGGTAATTGCGCAGCGTCGCGATGAGCCCCGGAATGTCGCGGGGATTCGGAATCAGCAGATTCATGATCCCCATCCGCGCGCCCAGCATGTAGCAGGCCGTGAGCGCGAAGATGTGATACAGCGGTAGCGCGCAGACGATGGTCAGGGGCTTGTCGCCGAGCTTGTTCAGCATCGGCGCGAACCAGGCTTCGCTCTGCAGGATGTTGGCGACGATGTTCCGGTGCAGCAGGGTCGCGCCCTTTGACAGGCCCGTCGTGCCGCCGGTGTATTGGAGGAAGGCGGGGTCGTCCGGGCCGACCTGCACCGGCTTCAGCGACATGGCCGCGCCCTGCGCCAGCGCCTGATTGAAGCGGGAGACGCTGCGCCCGCCGGTCAGCGGAAGGCGGAACTCCGGCACCATCTTTTTCACGTGCCGGACCGCGAAGTTGATCAGCGGGCCACGCCACCAGCCCAGCATGTCGCCCAGGCCGGTCAACACCACATGCTTCACCTGCGTGCGGTCGATCACCTCCGAGAGCGTCTTGGCAAAGTTCTCGAGCACGATGATCGCTTCGGCGCCGGAGTCCTTGAGCTGGTGTTCCAGCTCGCGCGGCGTGTACAGCGGGTTCACGTTCACCACGACGAAGCCGGCCCGCAGGATGGCGGCGATGGTCACCATGTACTGCAGGACGTTGGGCATCATGATCGCCACGCGCGCACCGCGGACCAGGCCGCGCTGCTGCAGCCAGGCGCCCAGCGCCGCGGACAGCTCGTCGACCTGCGCGAAGCTCAGGCGCTGGTCCATGCAGGCGGCCGCGTCGCGGCGCGCATGCTTGCGGAATGCCTCCTCGAGCAGGGCCACCAACGAGGGATAGACGTCGACCTGGATCTCCGCGGGGACGCCCGGTGGGTAGTTCTTCAGCCAGGGCTTCGCGGCCGGTGGGGCGGTCGCCAGCGTCGCGGCGGTCGGTGCGGTGGTTGCAGTCATGTCTCCTCGTCGCGTTCTTGATGTGTCGGAGGGGCGCGCCCCTGAGGAACTGTCCATGCTGGCTGCTGGCGCGAAGGCGTCGTAGCGGGGATGCCCTAGGCCACCTCGTCACGTGAGGGACAACCGGTCGCCATTCCTTGGCCAGGCATGTCCATGCGCAGAGTTTTCCGAAGCGACGCCCTGGTCCAGCCCGCGCCTACACTCGTCGTTTTGATCGGGAGCCCGGATGAACGGCAGGCTGCAGCGCCTCACCTCGTTGTTTCGTTGGATCGTTGGACCGCTGTTGAGCCTGTGGGCCGGCAGTCACTGGGGGCCTTGGGTAGGGCTGGCGCTGCTCGCGCTTTTCGTGGCGGGGCCGCCCTTGGCGATGCTCCCCCACTTCCTGGTGTTGCGCTTCGTCCCGCCCGCGCCGGGGCTGCCGACCGCGCCGCTGGGCGACCTGCTACAGGCCTGGTGGCGCGAGGTTGTCGTGGTCACGAGGGTGTTCAATTGGCAGCAGCCCTGGGCCGAACATCGCGAGCCGGACTTCCTGCCGCCGCCAGCGCAGGCGCGCGGCCGCCGCGGCGTCGTGTTCCTGCACGGCTACAGCTGCAATCGCGGCCTGTGGAACGGATGGATGAAGGCCCTGCGGGCGCGCGGGACGCCGTTCATCGCGCTCACCCAGGAGCCGGCCTTCGGTTCGATCGACCGCTACGCGCCGCAGGTCGACGCCGCCATGCGCGCGCTCCATGACCGGACCGGCCTGGCGCCGCTCATCGTTGCCCACAGCATGGGGGGATTGAGCGCGCGCGCCTGGTGGCGCAGCCAGGGCCACCCCTTCGACCGTATCCATCGCATCCTGACGCTGGGCACGCCGCATCACGGCACGCTGCTGGCGAAGCTGGGCACCACCGAGAACGCCCGCCAGATGCGCGGCGATTCGGAATGGCTGAACGAGCTCGCGCGCCAGGAGCCGCCGCAGGTCGCGAGCCATTTCGATTGCCTCTACGGCCATTGCGACCAGATCGTCTTCCCGGCGGAGACGGCGGTGCTGCCCGGGGCTCGCGTGTTGCACCTGCCGGCGCGTGGCCACCTGCAGCTCGTGTTCGAGCCGCAGGCCTTCGAGCGGGCGCTGGCCCTGCTCGATGAGCCGGCCCAAATGAACACCGCCCAGCGGGTGAGCCGGGCGGGTTGAATCAGGATCGCGTCAGTGGGAAGTCAGCGCGGCGAGGCCGGCCGACATCCCGGACCATCAAGCGTCCGCCTTGAGCACGCCACGGCGGATCTGGTCGAGTTCGATGCTTTCGAACAGGGCCTTGAAGTTGCCCTCGCCGAAGCCTTCGTTGCCCTTGCGCTGGATGATCTCGAAGAAGATCGGGCCGATCACTTCCTTGGTGAAGATCTGCAGCAGCAGCTCGTGCGGCGCGCCCTGGTGCGCGGCGCCGTCGATCAGGATGCGCAGGCGGCGCAGTTCGTCCAGGTCCTCGTTGTGCTCGGGCAGGCGCTTGGTCACCAGGTCGTAGTAGGTGTCGATCGTGTCCTGGAAGACCACGCCGGTGCCCTTCATGCCTTCGACGGTGCGATAGATGTCGTCGGTTCCCAGCGCCACGTGCTGGATGCCCTCGCCGTGGTACAGGTCCAGGTATTCGGCGATCTGGCTCTTGTCGTCGCTGCTCTCGTTGATCGGGATGCGGATCTTCCCGCAGGGGCTGGTCATCGCCTTGGACTTCAGGCCGGTGAGCTTGCCCTCGATGTCGAAGTAGCGGACCTCGCGGAAGTTGAACAGGCGCTCGTAGAACTCGGCCCATTCCTTCATCCGTCCGCGGAACACGTTGTGGGTCAGGTGATCGATGTAGGTCAGGCCATGACCCTTGGGCGTGGACTGCACCGGCTTGCCCTCGGCATCGAGCAGCGGCACGAAATCGACGTCGTAGATGCTGATGTTGCCAATCTCGCCGGGCGCCGCGCCGTTCTTGCCTTGCCAGCGGTCGACGAAGTAGATCAGCGAGTCGCCGATGCCCTTGATCGCCGGGATGTTCAGCTCCATCGGGCCGGCCTTGTTGTCGAAGCCCCAGGCGCCGAGCTCCAGCGCGCGGCGGTAGGCGAAGGCCGCATCCTTGACGCGGAACGCGATCGCGCAGATCGACGGTCCATGCAGGCGCGCGAAGCGCTGGGCGAAGGCGTCCTTCTCGGCGTTGATGATGAAGTTGACGTCGCCCTGGCGGTACAGCGTCACATCCTTGTGGCGATGGCGGGCGACGGCGACGAAGCCCATCGAGGTGAACAGCGCGCCCAGCGCCGCGGGATCGGGCGCGGCGAACTCGATGAACTCGAAGCCGTCGGTGCCCATCGGGTTGTCCCAGGGGGTGAATGCCATGCTTGTCTCCGCTACCCCGTCAAGGGGATCTGGTCAGGAATGCGATGGCGTCACTGTAGGGGGAGGGGGGCGCAGGATTTTTGCGATCCAAGGCGCCCGAAAGAGGGATGGCGCAGGAATCCTGCAAGAATCACGGGATGGACAAGCAGATCGAGCTCGATGCGATCGACCGACGCATCCTCCACGCCCTCCAAGCCGACGGCCGCATGACCTACGACGCGCTGGCGGCGCAGGTGAACCTGTCCTCGTCGGCGGTGCTGCGGCGGGTGAGGCGGCTCGAGGAAGGCGGCGTGATCACCGCCTACGTGGCGCTGGTGAGCCCGGAGCGGGTGGGCCTCGGCCTGACGGCCTACATCAACGTGCGCCTGGAGAAGCACACCGAAAGCCACAAGCGCACGCCGATGGACCTGTTCCGCGCGGCGGTCCAGACCTGGCCCGAAGTGGTGGAATGCGCCGCCCTGACGGGGGAGATGGACTACCTGCTGCGGGTGCTGGTCGAGGACATGAGCCATTACGCCCGCTTCATCAGCGACACGCTGCTGCGCCACCCGAGCGTGCAGGACTGCAAGACCAGCTTCGTGCTGGACCGGCTGAAGGACACGACGGCGCTGCCGGTCTGAAGGTAGCGGCGGCGCTCAGCGCCGTTCCAGCACCACCGCGAGCTCGAACCAGCCCCGCTCGTGCGGGCGCTGCGTGTAGGGCGGCGCCGGCCATTTCCACAAGGCCTGCGGGAACAGCGCCCGCATCGCATTGATGTCGCAGTGGTAGGGCGGGCCGATGACCTGGCCGTGCTCGGACTCGTCGCGGCGCGCCTGCATGAACAGGGCGAGCAGTCGGCCGCCGGGTTTGAGCCAGCGCTGCAGCTGCTCGGCATAACCGGTCCACTGGTCGGGATGCAGCGCGCAGAGGCAGGTCTGCTCGTAGATCAGGTCCACCGGATGATCGGGCCGCCAGGCCAGCACATCGGCCTGCTCGACACGCCCCGGCACACCGGCCTCCTTGAGCGCGGCCCGGGCGATTTCCACCGCCGCCGGCGTGTAGTCCAGCCCGATCACGTCCAATCCCGCGCGGGCCAGCACCGACAGCTCGTGGCCGCGACCACAGCCCGGCACGACGATGCGGGCGCCGGTGGGCAACAGCCCGTCCGCCAACCACGCGGCCAGCTGGGGATGCGGCGCGCCGCGGTCCCAGCCGGTCTGCCCGGTCTCGAAGCGTTGTTGCCAGAACTCGCGGTCGGGGCCGGCCATGGTGTCTCCTCGCGTCGGTCGCATGCTGTCGGAGCGCGCAGCGTAACGCCGATGCGGCGCCGATGCAGCGCCCATGCGATGGCGTCGCGGCGATCCGCCGCCGCACCGCGGTTCAGAGCACCCCGTCGACCTCGTGGACCAGCTTGAGCGTGTGGGCGGGCGAGAGGTTCATCAGCGCGCCGATCTCGATCAGGTCGTCGGGCACGGCGGGGTTCTCCCAGCTCTGGGCGGTATGCCGCGCCAGCCGCACTGCCAGCGTCACGCTGCGGACCTGCGGATCGTTGGCCTTCTTGTCGTCGACGATGTGGGCGAGCAGCTCCGGCAGGTGCCAGCTGCGCATCAGCGCCTGTTCCAGGTCGCCGAGCTCGATGTTGAGCACCGCGCGCTGCGCCGCGACGCTGCGCAGCGCCGGATCGGCCTGCTGGCGGCGCTGGATCTCGAGCGCGAGGTCGGGGGCCTCGCACCACAGCAGCATCTCGGAGAAATCGTGCAGCAGCGCGGCGCTGTGGATGACCGCGGCATCGGGATCCGCGCGGTGCGCCGCGAAGCCCAGCGCGAAGCGCGCGGCGCGCTCGGCGCGGTGCAGCACCCGCTGCACGCCGGCCAGCGCGTCCGGGCGCGAGGCCAGGCGCTGCTCGACCGTCGGCTGCGCGCCGAAGGCCTTGAAGAAGGGGGTGATGCCCATCAGCACCAGCGCGGCGGTGACCGTCTCGGTGTCGGTCAGCAGCCGGCTGGAGCGCTGCGACGCGGCATGCGCCAGCAGCTTGAGCGTCATCAGCGGATCCTTGCTCAGGATCTCGCCGAGCAGGTGCGCGTCGACCGCGTCCTCATTGGCACGCCAGATCTCCAGCTGCTCGGCCGTGCTGGCCAGCACCGGGATCTCCATGCCGCGCAGGTGCGCCGTCCACGCCGCCAGGTCCGGCAAGGGCCGGGTCAGAGGCTGGAACGGCGGGGGAACCGGCGGATTCCCCGCTCCGCTCCCGGACGGGGCAGAGGCAGCGGGCGGAACGCTCTGGGTCATGAAGCGAGGTCGCCGCGCGGGCGGCGGTACACGGTGATCGTTCATCGTATATCGGCTCGGCGCCCGCGAGCTTGATCCCCACCGCGGCCACGGCGACCGCGAGCCAGACCGGCATCACAGCCGTTGCACACCCGCGAGGGTGCCCTGCAGTTGGCCGTCGACGTAGAGCCGGCCGGCGCCGTCGGCGTCGCCGTGGAACTCCAGCCCGGCGGCCGGTTCATCGCGGCGGGGCGCCGGAGCGACCTGCCACGCCCAGCTGATCAGGCGCCCGCCGGCGCCCAGCAGCAGGATCGCCAGCCAGCCCCGCAGGGTCTGCTGGCGGGCCAGGCCATGCATGCGGCCCGGCATCAAGGTGATCTCTTGCATGTCTTGTCTCCCTGGGCGGCCTGCGCCGGACCGGGAAGACGTCCCGATCCGTCGGAGGCGGCCCGTTCAAGGGCTGAAGTCGTCGTGCCGCTGAAGCGCGCGCTTCAGGGCTTGCTGTTCCTGCTGGCGTCGACCGCCGGCGGTGGGGCCGTGACGGCCCGCTGAACGGCCGTGGCTCAGGGCCACGAAGGGATTGCGCGGCTTGCGCGGTGTCATTGCGAGACGCGGACGGGGAGTGATGAACTGGGCCATGGCAGCCTCCTGTGATGACGGACGGGACGGAAGGGAAAAGGGAGCGCCTCGGTCCCGGGACGGGCGCCAACTGCGCGGCCGTTGCGGCGGGGGCTCCAAAGTTGCGCAGATGATAAACATCTGATTATCAAGCGCAAGCGGTTTTTATCTGGCGTTGTCCCTCGGCGACGGGACGACGCCGCGCCGGGAGCCAGCGCCTCGGCGGCGGGGCGGCAGCGGTTACGCGCGCAGGCGCACACCTACGCACGCCGAGGGCCGAGGACCAGGCGGGACAGAAGGCGGAACGGAAGGGGCGAGGGAGGTCGAGGGGCTTGCCGGCGTGACGCCGCCGGGCGCGAGTTCAGCGCTTCTTCGGCTTCAGCGGCGCGATGCTCTGCTGCAGCTTGCGCCAGTCGTCGACGTCGGAGGTCGCCGGCGCGGCTGCCCGCGGTGCGGGCGCGGGCAGCGTATTCGGAGCGGGCGGGGTCAGCACCTCGCCCAGCAGGTCGAGCAGCCGGGTGCGGGCCCGCTGCGGATGGCGGCGGTAATAGGTCAGCACCAGGCCGACGATGAAGCGCTCGTCATCGTCCTGCGGCAGGCTGGGGGAGTTGTCCGCTGCGGCCGGCCGGTGCGCGCTTGATAAAGCCCCGTTGCTCTGGGAGATACCGCCCGAGCCTGCGGCGGCGGTGCCCGGCGCCCCGTGTTCCTGGTCCATCCAGCCGTTGGGCTTGTGGCTGAGCTGCTCGAACTGGCGGGCCAGCCGCTCGCCGATCTGGCGCGAACGGCTCTTGATCTGGCTCCAGTAGCTAGGCTGGATCTGCAGGCGCTCGGCAAAGCGGCGCTCCAGGCCGCGCAGGGCGGCGGCATCGGGATGCTTGATCGTCGCGGCGACGAACTCGTCGAACAAGCGCATCGCGTTGTCCAGGCGGATCTGCGCGACATCGCGGGGGGCGGAACACATCCCGCAATGATAAAGCTTCGTTCACAAACGCCTGGCCCACCGCCTCCGACCGGCCCCCGCGTCACAGGGGATCGGCGTCCCGACGATCCCCGGCGGATGGGGGATTACTCCTCGTCCTTCAGGTGGTAGCCCGCCGCCAACTGGGCCTGCGTGTTGGGGGGCACCGGTTCGTAATGGGACAGCACCATCGTGTAGCGCCCCTGCCCGCTGGTCATCGCATTGAGGCGGTTCTGGTAGGCGCTGAGCTCCGCCAGCGGCGCCAGCCCCTCGACGCCGATCTGCCCCGGCACGCTGGCGCGGGTGCCCAGCACCTGGCCGCGCCGGGACGCCAAGTCGCCGGTGATGTCGCCGGTGGCATGTTCCGGGGCGCTGATTTCGACCTGCACGATCGGCTCCAGCACCACCGGGCGCGCCTCGCGCACCGCGGCGATCAGCGCCTTCTTGCCGGCGGTGATGAAGGCGATTTCCTTGGAGTCCACCGAATGGTGTTTCCCGTCGAAGACCGTCACGCGCAGGTCCACCACCGGGTAGCCGGCCACCACCCCCTGGGCGAGGGCCTGGCGCACCCCCTTCTCGACGGCCGGCATGAACTGGCCGGGGATGGTGCCGCCCTTGACCTCGTCGCGGAACTCGAAGCCGGCGCCGCGCGCCAGCGGCTCGATACGCAGCCAGACCTCGCCGAACTGACCCGCGCCGCCAGTCTGCTTCTTGTGGCGGTAATGCCCCTCGGCCTTGGCCGAGATCGTTTCCCGGTAGGCGATCCGCGGCGGCTGGGTCTGGACGTCGAACTTGTAGATCTCCTTGAGCCGCTCCAGCAGCACGCGCAGATGGAGTTCCCCCAGCCCGTAGACCAGCGTCTCGCCACCCTGCGCGCCCAGGCCGTCCTGGTCGCCGCCGCGTTCCAGGCGCAGGCAGGGGTCCTCCTCGACCAGGCGCGACAGCACCTCCCACAGCCGCTGTTCGTCTCCATGGCGGCTGGGCCGGATCGCGATGCCATGCACCGGCGTCGGCAGCGCCACTGGCGCCAGGTGCAGGTGCTCGTCCTCCGGCGCGTCGTGCAGCACCGCGTCGTAATGCAGCTCCTCGAGCTTGGCCAGCGCGCACAGGTCGCCGGGCAGCGCCTGCTCGATCTCCACATGCTCCTTGCCCTGGAGCATGAACAGATGCGCCACCCGCACCGCCTTGCGGGCATGCCCGACGTAAAGCTGCGCGTTCCTGCGCAGCGTGCCCTGATGGACGCGCAGCATCGCCAGCTTGCCGAGGTAGGGGTCGGACTGGATCTTGAAGACGTGCGCCACCACGTGCCGGGCCGGATCCATGGTGATGACCAGCGGCTCGGCCTCCTCGCCCTCGCGGCGCAGGAACTGCGGTGGATTGGCCTCGTAGGGGTTGGGCAGCAGCTTCTCGATGACGTCGAGCAACTCCGCCACGCCGGCGCCCGTGCGGGCGGAGACGAAGCACACGGGGATCAGGTGGCCCTCGCGGAAGGCCTGCTCCAGCGGCGCGTGGAGCTCGGTCGCCGGCACGTCGCCGTCATTGAGGTAGCGGTCGACGAAGTCCGGATCGACCTCCACCACCTGCTCCACCAGCGCCCGGTGGGCGGCCTCGACGGAGCCGAAGTCGCTGTCGCCGCTGCAGCCGAAGAAGCAGTCCTGGACGCGCGTGCCGCCCGCGGCCGGCAGGTTCAGCGGCAGGCATTCGCGCCCGAAGGCCTCCTGCAACTGGCCCAGCAGCGCCTGCGCATCGACGCCGGGCGCGTCGATCCTGTTGACGACGATGAGCCGCGTGAGCCCGCGGCCGGCGGCGGCCTCCATCATCCGCTTGACCATCAGCTCCAGGCCGTTCTGCGCGTTGACGACGATCGCCACCGACTCGACCGCCTCCAGCGCGGGCAGCGCCTGGCCGATGAAGTCGGGCGCGCCCGGGGTGTCGAGCAGGTGGACGCGCAGGCCGTTGTGCAGCAGGTGCATCTGGGCCGCCTGCAGCGAGTGCTGCATCCGTTTCTCCAGCGGGTCGTGGTCGCTGACGGTGCTGCCTTTCTCGATGCTGCCGGCGCTCTTGATCGCGCCGGCCTTCAGCAGCAGGGCCTCGGCCAGCGAGGTCTTGCCGGCGCCGGCCGGGCCGGCCAGCGCCAGGGTGCGGATCGCCGCGATGCCGGGATGCTGGGGCACCGCGGCGCTGCCTGGGCTGCCGGCGGGGGCGCCTTCCAAGTCAGAGGTGGGACTGGGGCACATGGCTCGCTCCTCTCGGGAAGAGTTGGACGTGGGTCTGGAGCCGGATTGCGGCCAGCGTAGAGGAAGCGCCGGGCCCGCACAAGGCCAGGGCCATCCGGGCCGCGGGTCGCCGGGCGCGGCGGCGTGCACGCCGATTGCCCCGCGCGCACGGGGCATCGACGACGGCGGGGCCGATGCGCGCGCCCGGTCGCACCGACGCGCGGGACGCCTAGACTCCCGGACTTCACGGCATCGTGACGCGGCTGCCGGGGCCGCGGCCTTTCACCCGGATCAGGAGAGCGGACATGAGCGTGGCGGAATGGATGTCGACCTTGGCCGTCGCCGCGGCGGCGGTGGCCTGCGGCGGTGGCGGCAGTGGCGGTGAAGACACCGCCGTGCCGTCGCAGCCCGGCGGCGGTGCCGCGGCGCCGACGCTGCAGACGCTCAACAACGGACTGGACCGCCCCTGGGGCCTGGCGCAACTGCCGGACGGCCGGCTGCTGGTGACGCAGAAGGGCGGCGCGATCGTGCGGCTGTCCGCGACCGGCCGGACGGAGGCCACGCTCTCCGGCCTGCCCCCGGTGCTGGACAGCGGCCAGGGCGGCCTGCTGGGCATCGCGATCGATCCGGACTTCGGGACCGCGGGCAGCAACTGGGTCTACTTCGCCTACGCGGAGGCGGGCAGCGGCAGCGAAGCCGGCAAGGCCGGCACGACCGTGGCGCGGGGCCGGCTCGAGGGCGACGCGCTGACCGGCGTGCAGGTGATCTTCCGGCAGGCGCCCAAGGTCGACGGCAGCGGGCATTACGGCTCGCGCCTGGTCTTCGCGCGCGACAAGACGCTCTACATCACCACCGGCGAGCGCATGAAGGGCAGCCCGTCGCAGGACCTGCAGCAGACGCTGGGCAAGGTGATCCGCGTGAACCGCGATGGCGGCATTCCGTCGGACAACCCGAGCTTCGCCGGCGGCGCGCGGCCCGGCATCTGGAGCTACGGCCATCGCAACATCCAGGGCGCGGTGCTGCATCCGCAGACCGGCGAGCTGTGGATCACCGAGCACGGCCCGCAGGGCGGCGACGAGCTCAACATCGCGCGCGCCGGCAAGAACTACGGCTGGCCGGTCAAGAGCTACGGCTGCCCGTACGGCTCGCCGGTGGGTGATGCCTGCCGCATCGGCGGCGGCACGCACGCCCCCACCTACGTCGAACCGCTGACGACCTGGACGCCGATCTCGGTCGCGCCGGCGGGCCTGGTGTTCTACACCGGCAGCATGTTCCCGGAATGGCGCGGGCAGCTGATCTCGGGATCGCTGGCGGGCACGGCGCTGTGGCGCATCGCGATCAACGGCGAGACCGTCACGGCCAAGGAAAAGATGTTCGGCGACCTGGGCGAGCGCTTCCGCGATTTGATCCAGGCGCGCGACGGCGCGCTGCTCATCGTCACCGACGGCGGCAAGCTGATGCGGCTGTCGCGCTGACCGCTGACGCGCATCGCGTCAGGGCAGGCGCTTCCAGTAGAGCGCGGTGCCGCGCAGCTCGCCCTGAGGGCTGGTGGCGAAGTCCGGGATCTCGCCGGCGCGCTGGAAGCCCTGCGCGCGATAGAAGGTCTCGGCCGGCGAGTCGACCTCGGTGTCCAGCACCAGCAGCCGCAGGCCCTCGTCCCGCGCGACGCGCTCCAGCGCGGCCATCAACTGCGCCGCCACGCCCCGCCGGCGTGCGTCGCGATGCACCATCAGCTTCTGCACCTCGGCGCGATGGCGCCCGTTGGGCTTGCTGCAGATCGACAGCTGCACCGTGCCGAGCGCCCGGTCGCCGTCGCGGCAGACCCACAGGCGGTGTCGCGGGCCGAGCTGGTCGAAGACGCCTTCCCAGTACTCGCGCATCTGCGCCTCGTCGATGTCCTCGAGGAAGCCGAGCGAGCCGCCGCCGTCGATGACGTCGAAGAACAGCTCGCCGAGCGCGGGCATCCAGTCGCGGTCGGTGCCGCGGAGGTCGATCAGTTCCATGGGGATTCCTGGTGGAGCGGGGAGGAGGCGGTCGCCACGGCGGCGCGCAGGGGCTTGCCCAGGCACACCGCGTCGGGGCGATCGACGTAGGCGCCATAGCGGGGGATCTCGGAATAGCCGTGGCGCCGGTAGAAGCGCAGCGCGCGTTCGTTGACGCGGCGCGTCTCCAGCCACAGCGCGCGGTAGCCCATGGCGAGCGCCTCGCGCTCCAGCGCCGCCAGCAACGCGGCGCCGACGCCGCGCGTGCCGTCGCGCGCGAACATCCGCTTGAGTTCCGCCACCGGCGCCTCACCGGCCTGCGCGAGCGGCCGGACCGCGCCGCAGCCGAGCAGCGCGCCGCCGTCGCCGCGAGCCACCAGGAACACCGAGCGCCCCTTGGGCATCGAGGCGGCGTCGAAGCGGCTCGCGCCGGAATCGCCGCTGAGCGATGCCAACCGTTGGTTGAGCTGGTGCATCAGCAGCACCGCGTCGGGGTGGTCGACCGACACCGCTTCCAACATCACGGCGATGCAAGGTACGGCAGATTGGCCAATCGCAGGCGTTTGTGGCATTGTTCAGGCTTCGTTTGAACCAACGATCAAATCCTAACCAATGGTCAGTAAATCGACAAGCGGCGGGCGGGCGCCCCTGCCGGATCCGCGCCCGAGCGGTCCGAAGGGCCTGCACCCCACCGCGGGCGTCGTGCAGGCCGGCCCGGCGGGCGCGGCCGACGCGCGTCCGGCCGCCAAGCCGCAACCGCGCGTGCGGCAGAAGGTGGCCAAGCCGGAAGGGCCGCTCAAGCGGCAGGCCCAGCGCAAGGCGATGAGCGATGCAGGCGCCGAGGGCGCGAACGCGCTGGCACCGTCAGACGAGGCGGGGCTGCCGCCGACAGCGTCGCAGCAGCGTCGCGCGGCGCACAAGCAGGCGCTGGAAGCCGGCATCCTGGCCGCCGCGCGGGAGCTGTTCGCCGAGCGCGGCGCCGAGGCGCTGACGCTGCGCGAGGTGGGCGCGGCGGTCGGGTACTCGCACGCGACGCTCTACAGCTTCTTCCATGACAAGGGCGAGCTGCTCGCGCGGCTCGCGCAGGACAGCCTGCAGGCGGTCCTGACGCGGCTGCAGGGCGCGGTCGACGGCGCGGCGCCCGGCGGCGAGGCGGCCGCGGTGGCGCGGGCCTTCGTCTCCTGGGGTCTGCAGCATCCGCACGACTACCGGCTGCTGATGCTCGACACGCCGGTCGCGTTGCGTGAGGCGCTGATCACGGGCCTGGACGCGTTGATCGCGCCGGCCGCCTTGCCCGCCGCGCGCGCCGCCGCGCTGTGGTCGGGCCTGCACGGGCTAGTGATGCTGGAGCAGGACGGGCTGGCGCTCGGCGGCGCGGTCTCGCGGGCGAAGCGGGTGGAGGCGCTGCTGGCCGGGCTGGTCGGCGCCGGGTGAGGCGCGCCGACCGTCGTCCAGGCGCGGGCTCGGACCGGGCGCGGGCTCAGACCAGGTGCGGCAGGCGCTTGTAGTACAGCACCGCGGTCTGCAGCTGGCCTTCGGCGCCATGGCAGTGGTCCGGGATCTGGCCGGCGCGTTGCCAGCCGAGGTGCGCGAAGACCGCCTCGGCCTGCGAATCGGCGCAGGTCTCGAGCTGCAGCAGAAAGCGCCCCTGCGTCGCCGCCGCGCATTCCAGGCGCGCCATCAGCTGGCCCGCCACGCCGCGGCTGCGTTCCTCGCTATGCACCATCAGCCGCTGGACCTCCCCGCGGTGGTGCGCATTCGCCAGCGGGCACAGCGAGAGCTGGACCGCGCCCAGCAGCCGGCCGGGACCTTCGGACTCGCAGGCGATCCACAGCATGTGGTGCTGGCCCAGTCGCGCGAAGACGCCATGCCAGTAGTCCAGCGCCTGGTAGCGCGACAGCGGCGCCAGGAAGCCCAGCGTCGCGCCGAGATGGACGTTGTCGATCAGCAGGTGGGTCAGGGCGGGCAGCCATTGCAGGTCGCGGGACGACAGCTTGAGGATCTCGATCGGCGCGCGCTCCAGTCGTGGCAAGGCGGCGGTATCGCTGGCCTGTGGATGGAGGGCGCGCGCGGCTCGGGGGTGGACGGCCGTGGGGCTGAGGGCGACGTGCATGGGCGGGAACTCCAGGTGGGACTGCGGCTGCCCGACCGATCTCGTGAATCGCGGCCGGGACCTGGAAAACCCTGACGCAAACGTCATGCCAGCTCCGCGCGAGGCTGCATCGCGCGGGCGATTGCCGCGCGGCGCCGGCTCAGGCTCAGGCTCAGGCGGGCACCGCCACGCTGAGTTCCGCCTCGAGCCCCGGCTCGGCGCACAGGCGGCCCTTGCCCTGGCGCTTGGCGGCATACAGCGCGGCCTCGGCGCGGTGCAGCAGGTCCTCGATGTTGCGGTCGCCGTTGCGCAGCTTGGCCCAGCCGGCCGAATAACCGAGCGTGAAACCGAGCTCGCGCGGCGCCAGCGCCAGCAGCGCTTCGCGGACGCGGCGGTCGAGCGCCGGTGGCCCGACCAGGTCCGAGCGCGCCATCATCACCGCGAAGCGCTGGCCATCGATGCGCGCGACGACGTCGCCCAGGCGCTTCTGCTCGTCCAGGCAGCGGGCGAACAGCGCGATCGCCTGGTCGCCCTTGAGCTCGCCGTGGGTGGCGTTGATCGCCTTGCAGCCGTCCAGGTCCATGACCAGCAGCATCAGCGGCTCGCTGTAGCGACGCGCCATCGAGATCATGTCCACCGAGCGCTGCTGGAACGCGCGCCGGTTGGCCAGCCCGGTGGCGGCGTCGACCTGGGAGAGGCGGCGCAGCTCGACCTCGCTTTCGCCGCGCCAGGCCACCAGGATCGCGATCGCGGCGGCCAGCACGCAGACGTTGGCCACGACGGCGAAGGCCATGTTGAGCGGATGCGGCGCGTCGAAGCGCGGCAGGTTGCCGGTGTCGAAGCCGGCCAGGTAGGCGCGGGCCAGGTTGAGCAGCGCCAGCAGGCCCAGGCTGACGGTGAACAGCAGGCGCCAGCGCAGGTGGCCGACGGGGCCGCGCTTGACCGGCTGCATCAGGCTGACGCAGAACGCCAGCATCTGCAGGCCGATGCAGCCGTTGGACCAGGCCAGGCGCAGCGCGTAGTTGTCCCAGCCGGCGCCGTAGCCGACCATGACCAGCACCGGCATGCCGTACTGGAAGAAGCGGCCGAGCCGCCCGGGCAGCCAGCGGTCAGCGGCCATCCACAGCAGCGTCACGCTGGCGCTGAGCAGGCCCAGCGCTGCGGTCGCGGCCAGGCGCGAGCCTTCGGGCGGCAGCAGCAGCAGGGCCCAGCCGGCGGCCTGGGCGGCGGCGCCGAGTTGCGCGCGACGGGCGGCGATGCTGTCGCACCAGCCCAGCAGCAAGGGCAGCAGCAGCGCCAGCGCCAGGGACTGGATCAGCATCAGGCTGAACAGCGTCGGGACGTCGAAACGCATACGCGCGGCACCCGCCGGCGAGGCGGGCGTGAGCTGGTCATGACCGGCGATTGTGGCCCCGATGCGGCCGCGCACGTAAAGTCGCGGCCCCATGAGCCTGACGACCACCCTCCCGTCCGCCCAAGCTCGCCGGCCGGGCGTGCCGTTCGCCTTCGCCGGCGGATATGGACCGCACTGCGGCGGCGTTCACGCGCTGGTGGGGGAGAGCGGTGGCCGCGTGCGGGCGCGGCTTGCGGCACCGCTCGAAGGCAGCCCGACCTGGCTCCATCTGGCCGAGGACGGACGGCGGCTGCACGCGCTGCTCGAGGACAGTCACGAGCTCGCGAGCTTCGCGGTCGATCCCGACGACGGGGCGCTCACGCTGATGTCGCGCGTCGCGACGGGCGGCACGCTACCGGTGCATCTCGCCTTCGACGACAACGCCGGCCGCGCGCGCGAGGCATGGATCGCGCATTACGGCGATGGCAGCGTGCGGCGCGCGGTGGTGGAAAGCGACGGTGCGCTGCGTGCGCCCGATCGGTCGATCGCTCCCCGGCCCGGCGCCGAGCCGCATGCGCACATGGTGCGCCGGCATCCGCGCTGGCCGCTGATGCTGACCACCGACCTGGGCCAGGACCTGCTGCGCGTGTGGCGCGTCGATGAAGGCGGGGAGATGCCGATCGAACTGGAGGGCCTGTCGCTGCCGCCGGGCAGCGGCCCGCGCCACGTCGTCTTCCACCCGAGGGATGCGGGGCAGCTCTACCTGCTCAACGAGGCCGCGAATGCGCTCGACTGGCTGGGCCTGGACGAGGCCGGCCGGCTCACGCACCGGCTGCGGCTCAGCAGCCTGCCGGCGGGTTTCGAAGGGCTGAGCTACGCGTCGGACCTGCTCGTCACGCCCGACGGCCGCCGGCTCTTCGCGCTGAACCGGCTGCATGACGCCATCGCCGTCTTCGACGTGGATGCGGACGGCCGCCCGTCCTGGCGCGGCGAAGTCTGGGCCCAGGGCAGCTACCCGCGCAGTGCGACGCTGAGCCCGGACGGCCACGAGCTCTGGGTCAGCCTGCAGCGCAGTCATCAGCTCTGCGTGTTCCGGCTCGACGGCGAGGCGCTGCCGCGCTTCGACGGCCGCTTCATCGCCATGCCGGGCGCGGCCTGCGTGGTGTTCCGCTGAGCGACGGACAGGCAGGGCAGCGGCGACGCGACGACGCCGCGATCGCCCATCGCGCGACCTGATCAGCCGAACTGCCGCCGGTAGCGCGAAGGCGCGGGCAGTCCCAGCAAGCGGAAGTGCCGCCGCATCGACTCCGGCGAGCCCAGCCCCGAGAGATCGGCCACCGCCTCCACGTCCAGCGACTCGCGGGTCTCGAGCAGCTCCTTCGCGATGGCGACGCGCTCGCGCGTCAGCCATTCGAGCGGTGCCAGGCCGGTGGCCGCCTTGAATCGGCGCTGCAGGGTGCGCGCGCTCATCGCGGCGCGATCGGCCATCGACGCGACCGTGTGGGCCTCGCGCGGATGCGCGCGCAACCAGTCCTGCAGCACGGCGATGGGGCTGGATTCGTCGCTGGGCATCGGCCTGGGCACGAACTGCGCCTGGCCGCCCTCGCGATGCGGCGACATCACCAGCCGCTGCGCCACCGCGTTGGCGATGCGTGCGCCGTGGTCGCGCCGCACCAGGTGCATCAGCATGTCCAGCCCGGCGGCCGAGCCGGCCGAGGTGATCACCTGGCCCTCGTCGACGTAGAGCGCGCCGGGATCGACCTCGATGCGGGGGAACTCGCGGGCGAGGCGCTCGGCATAACGCCAGTGGGTGGTCGCGCGCCGGCCATCGAGCAGCCCCGCGTGCGCGAGCACGAAGACGCCGGAGCAGATCGTGCACAGCCGCGCGCCGCGCGCATGGGCGGCGCGCACCGCCTTCAGCAGCGGCTCGGGCGGCCGCTCGGCGGCATCGCGCCAGCCGGGGATGACGACGATGTCGGCGCGCCGCAGCATCGCCAGCGTGTGGGGCGCCTCGACGCGCACGCCGCCGGTGCCGCGCAGCGGGCCGGGCTCGGCCGCGCAGATCGCGTGGCGGTACCAGGCCACGCCGAGCTCGGGCCGGTCCAGCGCGAACAGCTCCACGGCGCAGCCGAACTCGAACATGCAGAGCCGGTCGTAGGCGAGGATCGCGACCAGCGGCGCCTGGGTCGAGGCGGCCGCCTGGGCCGATCGGCTCGACCTGGCGGCGTTGGCGCGGGCGGCGACGGGCCTCGCGTCGGCGGTGCTGCCCTTGCGGGGAGAGGGGCTGGATTCATGACGGGCGCGTGGCATGGCGCGATGTTACCGATACGCGGCATTCCGGCCACTCGTGCATGACACCACGCTTGGCGACACTGGCTGCCATCGATCCCCACCCAGCAAGGAACCCCCGATGAGCTCGCATGTCTCCGCCATTCCCGCCGCGCCCAGCGCCCAGGCGCTCGCCCACTTCGAGCAGGCCTTCGCCTTCGAGACCGACTGCTGGGACGTCCACGACGCGTTCTCCCGCGGCGTCCAGGACTTCGTGCTGCTCGACGTGCGCAGCCACGAGCTCTACCAGCGCGGCCACCTGCCCGGTGCGCTGAGCCTGCCGCACGGCAAGATCACCGAAGGCAAGATGGCGGCGTATCCGAAGGACACGCTGTTCGTCGTCTACTGCGCCGGCCCGCATTGCAACGGCGCGCATCGCGGCGCGGTGCGGCTGGCCCGGCTCGGCCGGCCGGTGAAGCTGATGATCGGCGGCCTGACCGGCTGGATCGACGAGGGCTTCGAGGTCGAACGCGCGCTGTCGCCGGTCGTCGCCGCGTCCTGACGCGATGCTCGGCGGGCGTCAGAGCCGGTCCAGCACCGGCGCCCAGTGCGCGCTGAGCTTGCGGTAGCCGGCGCTCGTCGGATGGATCTCGTTGAGCCAGTCGGCGGTCGCGCCGGTGTCGGTCACGCGTGCTGGCGTCAAGGTGCCCTGCGTGTCGACGACGTGCACCGATCCATCGGGCGTGGTCGCCGCGATCTGGAACAGCAAGGCCTTCAGCCGACGCAGCATCAACGCGCTCACGGCGGCCCATGCGTCCGGCGGGATGCCGTACTTCACGAGCGAGGGCTGCAGCCAGGGGCCGCGGCCGAAGCCCGCGCCGCTCGGACGCGGTACGGCCAGGTCGTAGGTGTGCAGCACCACCGGGATGCCGCGGTTGAGGCCCCGGTCGCGCTCTCGCAGCAGTTGCCGCATGACCGCATCCAGGTGAACGCTGAAGGTCTGCCAGCCCGCGTCGGAGAGATAGCGGTCTTCCGCGACGCCTGAGCCCCACTCCGCCTGTGTGGCGAGGAGGCGCAGCGCTGCCGGCTGCGTCGGGTCGACCGCGGCCGCCTCGATCAGGTCGTTGCCGCCGCCGGACAGCAGCAGCGCGCTCCAGCGGCGGGACAGCGGGCCATTGAGGTGGCGCAGGAAGCGGCGTTCCCGGACCGTATCCGTCATGCGCCTCAGCACGGCGCCGGGCGAGGCGAAATTGACCGCGCAGGCGGCGGTCCGTGTCGACATGCCGTCGAACAGGTTGGAGGACTGCAGCGGCAGCCCGCCCATCGAGAACCAGGAGTCGCCCTGGGCGATGAACTGCCGGTTGAAGTCGGACAGCGGCGCCGGTCTGTCCGGGTGTTCGACCTCGTCGGGCGTGAAGACGGTGATGACGGGCATGGAGGACCGCCGCGCCTTACTTCACCGGGATGACGGTGCCGCGGTCCACCGGCACGGCGGTCACGCTGTTCTGCGGCGAGCCCTCGATGACGCGGTCCGAGTAGGTCAGGTAGACCAGCGTGTTGCGCTTGGCGTCGACCATGCGGACGACGCGCAGCCGCTTGAACACCAGGGAGGCGCGCTCGGAGAACACCTCCTCCTGCCGCGGCAGCGGCTTGGGGATGCTGATCGGACCGACCGCGCGGCAGGCGATGGAGGCCTCGGACTTGTCCTCGGCCAGCCCCAGGCCGCCCTTGATGCCGCCGGTCTTCGCGCGCGAGACGTAGCAGGTCACGCCGTTCACCGCCGGGTCGTCGTAGGCGTCGACGACGATCTTGTGGTTCGGGCCGATGAACTTGAACACCGTGCTCACGTCGCCGATCTCCTCGGCGTTCGCGCCCATGCAGGCGGTGGCGAGCAGGCTCAGCGCCAGGGCGCCGAGGGACAGGACCGCCGGACGGCGAGAGCGGGAGGAACGGGGGCTAGGCATGCTGGGGACTCCTTTGGCCCGCGGTTGTAGCACGCGTCGCGTCAACAAACTGCGACGGGATCCAGCGGTCGCGCCAGCCAAGGAAAGGCCGCTCGACGGTCCGGTAGAGCAGCCATCCGCCCAGCAGGCAGGCCGCCGCGATCACCGGCACCGCCGCGCCCGAGGTGCGCGTCAGCCCGACCGCCGCCAACGGCTGGATCAGCGCATGGGCGATCGGCTTGTGGGTGAGGTACAGCGCGTAGGACCAGCGCGCCAGCGCATTCGCGCCCGGGACCTCGACGCGGGACAGCGCGCCACGCGGTGCGAGCGCCGCCAGGGTCAGCAGCCCGAAGCTCCATGCGAGCGCGCTGTAGCCCCAGCTGCTCATCGCGTGGCCATAGCCGTAGCCCTCGATGTAATAGAAGTGCAGCATCAGCGTGAGCATGCCGATGCTGGCCGTGACGCCGACCGCCAGCAGCATCCGCGAGCGACGCATCAGCGCGGCCCACAGGTCCGCATGGCCATGCTTCAGCAGGGCGATGGCGACGCCGGGCAGGAATTCGTCCAGGCGCGCGAGGCTGCCGTAATAGAGCTGCGGGTAGTAGCCGAGCGACGGATCCTGCGTGCCGTAGCGCCGCCACAGGTGATCGCGCCACGCGATGGCGGCCAGCGTCAGCCCGGCGATCAGCGACCAGGCCAGCACGCGTCGGCCCGACTTCAGTGCCGCGCCCAGCATCAGCGCGGCGGGGAGCATCAGGTAGAACTGCTCCTCGATGCACAGCGACCAGGCGTGCGAGAACGCCGTGCCGGGCGCCAGGCCGATGTTCTGGGTGAAGGTCAGGAAGCGCCACAGCGGGGGCGGCTCACGGCCGCCCATCAGTGGGGGCAGCAACAGGTAGAGCGCCAGCACGACGTAGAAGTTGGGCAGCGTGCGCAGCAGGCGCCGGCCATAGAAGCGCGGCAGCGACAGGCGCTCGCCGCGCGCGATCCCGCCCATCAGCTGGTTGGCGATCAGGTAACCGCTGAGCACGAAGAACAGGTCGACGCCGGCCCAGCCGATGCGGCTCAGCCAGCCGAAGGTCGACTCGCCGCTGACGAAGACCTGGTAGTGGTAGGCGAAGACCAGCAGGATGGCCGCGGCACGCAGCGTGTCCAGGCCATGCAGGCGCGGGGTGCCCGAGCCGGGCAGGGAAGGGGAGGACATGGGAAGCAAGGAGCCGGCTTCGAGGCGGCGTCGTTGGAATGGCGGCGATTCTCGGCACGCCGCGCGGCGCCGGCGCCATCCTGCGACGAAATCGCCCGCGCGATGGACGAGTCGGCAGCGCGAGAACCGTTACGCGCGTTACGCGGCTCTCGAGCGTCGCGCGACCGATGCGCCTATCCCAACACCACCGATGCCGCCGACATCACCGGCGCCATGGGCACTTCAGGCGCGATGGCGCTCTCGACTGTCCGTGGGCGCCTCGTCGCGTGCCTGCATGCCGTAATCGCGGAGCACTGCGGCGACGCGCAACCGGTAGTCGGCGAACACGCCCGCGCGGCCCTCCGATTGCGCCTGGCGATGCGCCTCCAGGCGCCGCCAGGCCTGCACCGCCGCCTCGTCGCGCCAGAAGGACAGCGAGAGCAGCTTGCCCGGGTCGGTCAGGCTCTGGAAGCGCTCGATGCTGAGGAAACCATCGATCTCCTGCAGCAGGGGCTTGAGCTCGGCGGCGAGCTCGAGGTAGCGGTCGCGACCGTCGGCGCTGGGCGTGACTTCGAAGATGACGGCGATCATGGGTAAAGCTCCTCGTCCTTGAATTGCGGGATGTCCATGTTGGGCAACGCCAGCGGCGCGACGGCGGTCGGCGGACGCAGCCCCGGTTGCTCGGCGAGCCACTGCAGCGCCGCCTGCGAGATGCCCAGCGCCAGGCCTTGTCCCGGGCAGCGATGGGCGCCGTCGCCGAAGGGGTGGTCGCTGCCGGCCAGCGGCACGGTCACCGGCGCGGGGGGCTGTTGCCGGACGTCGAAACGCCGGGTCATGCGCACGGCGCCGCCCTCGCGTGCCAGGCGCAGCAGGGCCGCGCGCGTCGGCGCGCCGCCCATCCACGAATCACCGAGCAGCGCATGGCCCAGCAGCGCGGCGCCCGCTTCATGGCTCTGCCAGATCAGCGCGAGCCGGTTCGCGGTGAACGCGGCGCGATCGGTCCAGCGCGAGGGCGCGGCGTGCCGGAGCAAGGTCCATTGCAGCGGCGCATCGGGTGCGCGGTGCTCGGCGTCGTCGAGCGCGCCCAGCAGCGTCGCCACCGCCTCGCCGCCGACGCGGACCGCCTCGCCCGTCGCCTGGGCGCCCAGGCCGGCCGCCATCGCGCGCAGTTGCCCGTGCAGTCGACGCTGGGCCGCGAGCTCGTCCATGGGCAGGCCCAGCAGGCTCGCCACCGTCGATGCCGGGACCGCCCAATGCCAGTGGGACCAGCCGCCCTGCGCGGCGATGACTGCCTGGCGACGAGCATGGGCGCGGACGTCGTCATCGGAGAGCGCCAGCAGCGCGCGCGACAGCGCCGCCTTCTCCGGCGCGTGGGCCGCGTCGTCGCGTTGTCGCAGCCAGCGCAAGAAGACCTCGGCCAGCGGCCCGCCCTGGGCGCGCAGCGGTGGCGGCAGTGGCTCGTCCGGCGGCCGCATCCGCAGCGCGGGGTCGAGCAGTGGAGCGAGCGGCGCATCGATGCTCAGCGCGTCGGCGATCGGGGCATCGGCGTCAACGGCATCAGCGGCATCAGCGGCATCAGCGGCGCCAACGACCTGGGCATCGGCCTCGTGCCGCGCATGGAAGGGACAAGCAGTCATCGCGTGGGCGCCCGGGTGGGCGAGGGATGGGGAGATGGGGGAATCTTCGCGATGGATCGCCGGGAACGCTTCGCTTAGCATCGAAACATGATTGACGCCCCCACCGCCGACGAGGCGCTGGCGCACATCGCCGCTAGCATGGCCGAGCCGGTCCGCGCGCGCATGCTCTGCTGCCTGATGGACGGCCATGCGCGCACCGCCACCGAGCTGGCCGCCGTCGGCGAGGTCGCGGCCTCGACCGCCAGCGCCCACCTGGCCAAGCTGCTCGCGCAGGGGCTGGTCGGCTGCATGGCCCAGGGCAAGCACCGCTACTACCGGCTCGCGGGCGCCGAGGTGGGTCAGGCCCTGGAGGCGATGCTGGTGCTGGCCGGCCTGCCGCGCCCGCGCTTCGAGCCCAGTACCCCGCCCGCACTGCGCCAGGCGCGGCGCTGCTACGACCACCTGGCCGGCCATTGGGGCGTGCGGCTGCACGACCACGCGCTGCGCCAGCGCTGGATGACGCCCGATCCCGACGAGGCCCGCGGTTACCGCTGCACCGACGAGGGCCTGGACGCGTTGCGCGCGCTGGGCGTCGATGTCGCCGCGGCCACCGGCGCGCGTCGACGGCGCCTGGCCTGCGCCTGCATGGACTGGAGCGAACGCCGGCCGCACCTGGGCGGCGCGCTGGGCGCGGCCTGGCTGCAGGCGATGCTGGCGCAGGACTGGCTCGACCCCGATCCCGACAGCCGCGCGCTGCGCGTCACGCGGCGCGGACAGGCCCGACTCGAACGACTGCTGGAGGACACGACGACATGAGCACCTCGATCCATGTGGGCATCGGCGGATGGAACTTCGAACCCTGGCGCGAGACCTTCTACCCGAAGGACCTGCCGGCGTCGCGCGAGCTGGAATACGCCAGCCGCAAGCTGACCGCCATCGAGGTCAACGGCACCTACTACTCGACCTTCAAGCCGGCCACCTTCGCGAAGTGGCGCGACACCGCGCCCGAGGGCTTCGTGTTCTCGCTCAAGGCCAACCGCTTCGCGACCAACCGGCGGGTGCTGGCCGAGGCCGGCGAATCGGTCATGCGCTTCATCGACAGCGGCGTCGCGGAACTCGGGCCCAAGCTCGGGCCCATCGTCTGGCAGTTCGCGCCGAGCAAGCGATTCGATCCCGTCGACTTCGGCGCCTTCCTGAAGCTGTTGCCGGCGCAGTCCGGTGGCGTGGCGCTGCGCCACGCGCTCGACGTGCGTCACGAGAGCTTCCGCAGCGCCGAGTTCCTGGCGATGGCGCGCGACCACGACGCCGCCGTCGTGTTCACCGAGTCGGACGACTACCCGCCCATCCCGGACCTGACCACCGACTTCGTCTACACCCGCGTGATGCGCACCCGGTCCGAGCTGGTGACCGGCGTCACCGAGGAGGAACTCGACGGCATCGCCGCCAGCGCCTCGCGCTGGGCCTCGGGCGGCCAGCCGGACCGCCTGCCGCTGGTCGAGGCCGACCGCACGCCGCCGCGGCGGCCGCGCGACGTGTTCGTGTTCTTCATCAGCGGCGCCAAGGAACGCGCGCCCGCCGCCGCGATGGCGCTGATCGACCGCCTGACCTGAGCATCTCTTCCGGAGCTTCGTCCGAGCTTCGTCCGGGTGCCACGGCTTGACGCCAACTTGACGGCTCGGGCCCGCGATGTAGGGGGACGGCCGTCGGTCCGGGATCACTACACTCGCTCGTCATGGCGTCCATCCACATCCCCACGCTGATGTTGGCGCTGCTGAGCGGCTTCGCGATGCTCGGCGTGCAGCTGTGGGCGGCGCAGCGCAGCCGGCTGCGCTACCTGGATCTGGCGGTGTGGACCTGGGGCTCGTGGACGCTGCTGGCCGGCTTCGCGATGCTGACGGCCCGGCTGGTGGTGCCGGTGTGGGTGTCGGCGCTGCTGGGCAACGGCCTGATCGCGCTGGGCATCGTGTTCTACAACGAGGCCATCCATCGCCACGTGCTGGGCCGCTCGCTGCCGCGCTGGATGTGGTGGAGCGCGCCGTTGGGGGCCTGGACGCTCACGGCCTGGATGCTGACCTGGCCGCTGGCGCTGCGCACCAGTGCGATCTCGCTGGTCTTCGCACTGCTGCTGTGTCCGGCCATCCTCGTGCTGCTGGGGCCGGGCTGGCGCGGCGAGTCGTCGCTGCGCGCCGTCGGCCTGACGCTGGTCGCCGCGGCGACCAGCCTGCTGCTGCGCAGCGTGCATGCGCTGACCAATCCGGAGGAGTACCGCGACCTGATGCAGAGCAGCCTGGGCCAGGGCCTGACCTTCCTGTTCAGCTTCATCTGCCTGATCGGCGCGGGCTTCGGTTTCGTGCTCGCCAATTTCGAGCGCATCGCGCGTCGCATGGAGGAGATGGCCTCCACCGACGGCCTCACCGGCTGCCTGAACCGGATGACGGCGGATGCGCTGTTGCGGCATGAGCTGGAGCGCGGTCGACGCGAAGGCACGCCGCTGGCCTTCGTGCTGCTGGACCTGGACCACTTCAAGGACGTCAACGACTGCCACGGCCACCATGCGGGCGACGATGCGCTGCGCGCCTTCGCGGCGGAGGTGCGCGCCCGGCTGCGCGCGTCGGACGTGGTGGGGCGCTGGGGCGGGGAGGAGTTCGGGCTGATCCTGCCGGCCACCGACGGACCGGGCGCGGCGCGCCTGGTGGAACAGATCCGCGAAGCGGTGGCGACGCTGCGGCTGTGCGACGGCGAGGGCCACGACTTCGCCCTGACCGTCTCCGCCGGCATCGCGGTGGCGGCGCCGGGCGGACAACTGACCGCCGACCAGCTGTTCATGCGCGCCGACCGCGCGCTCTATCGCGCCAAGGACGGTGGCCGCAACAACGTGCAGCTGCACGACAGCGGCTGGGAGCTCGGCATGGAGAGCCCGGCGGCCTGAGGTTCAGCGGCGCTCGTACTTCCAGTTGCGGCGCTTGCCTTCCGCCATCCACGCGATGGATTGCGCCAGGCGCTTCTCGCGGGTGCCGGCCTGCTTCGCCTCGACGATCCACTCGATGTATTCGCGCTGCTGGCTGGGCGGGAAGGCCTCGAAGGTCGCTCGCGCCGCCGCGTTGGCCTGGAGCGCCGCGCCCAGGTCGTCCGGCGTCGCCAGCGGTGGCCGGGGCGCGGCCGCCTTGGCGGGCCGGGCCTTCACGCCGTCCTCGATGAGGCGCATCGCGCGCTGCAGGATGGCCTGCTGCTCCGCCGGGGCCGGCAGGTCCTGGAGCGAGGCGACGCGGCCAAGGTCGCCCATGGCGCCGTCCTTCGCATGCGCCGCGCCGACAGCGGCCGCCCCGTGCCAGAAGCCGATCGAGCAATGCGCCTTGAAGGCGGCCATGCCGGTCAGGATCCGGTCGCGGTAGGTGAAGTTGGGGAAGCCCCACTTGATCGTCTCGACGACCTCGGGGCAGTGGGCGTGCACGGTCGCGCGCCAGTGCCGCAGGATCCCCTGCGCGAAGGGAGCGGCGCGCTCGATGTAGGCGTCGACGCGGGGATCGAGGGTGGGCATGGCGTCGCAGCCTAACGCGTCCACGGGCGGTCGACCATCGTGGTCTATGCTCGGTCCCCATGCGCGCCAAGCCCTCGAACTCCCTTCTCGCCCGCCTGCCGGCGGCCCTGCCGATCTGGACGCTGCTCGCGCCGCTGGCGGCGATCCTCGCGCTGCTGGGGCTGACGGCCGGCGGCAACTCGACGCTGGTGCTGGCGGTGGTCAGCGTCCTGCTGATCGGCGCGGTGCTCGCGGCGGTGCATCACGCGGAGGTGGTCGCGCACCGGGTGGGCGAGCCCTATGGCTCGCTGGTGCTGGCGGTCGCGGTGACCATCATCGAGGTGGCGCTGATCGTGTCCCTGATGCTTGCCGGGGGCGAGTCCACCAACACGCTGGCGCGGGACACGGTGTTCTCCGCGATCATGATCGTCTGCAACGGCGTGCTGGGCCTGTGCATCCTGGTCGGCGGCTGGAAACACCAGGAGCTGGCCTTCCGCGTCGAGGGCACGAGCCCGACGCTGGCGGTCCTGGCGGCGTTGTCGGTGCTGACGCTGGTGCTGCCGGCCTTCACGACGAGTTCAGCGGGGCCGACCTTCACCACCGCGCAGCTGCTCTTCGCGGGCGGCGTGTCGCTGGTGCTGTACGGCGCCTTCGTGTTCGTGCAGGCGGTGCGGCACCGCGACTACTTCCTGCCGGTGGCCGGCGTCGACGACCAGGACACGCATGCCGAGCCGCCGAGCTGGCGCGTGGCCGGGCTGAGCCTGGCGCTGCTGCTGGTGTGCCTGGTGGGCGTGGTCGGCCTGGCCAAGCTGCTGGCGCCGACGATCGAGCGCGGCGTGCATGCGATCGGCGCGCCGCCGTCGCTGGTGGGCGTGATCGTGGCGATGCTGGTGCTGCTGCCGGAGACGGTCGCGGCGGTGCGCGCGGCGCTGCACAACCGGCTTCAGACCAGCCTGAACCTCGCGCTGGGATCGGGCTTGGCGAGCATCGGGCTGACGATCCCCACGGTGGCGGTGCTGTCGCCGCTGTTCCCGCATTCGCTGGTGCTGGGGCTCACGCCGCTGAGCATGGTGCTGCTGTTCCTCACCTTCATCGTCGGCGGCCTCACGCTGGGCGGCGGACGCGCCACGGTGCTGCAAGGCGCCGTGCACATGGTGGTGTTCGTCGTGTTCCTGTTCCTGGCGGTCGTGCCCTGAGGCTTCACGGTCGATGAGCCGGGCCGCCCGAGCGCGGTCCATGGCCCACCGGACGGGTCGATGCTTCGCCGTTGCGCCAGCCCGGCCCCAGCGACCTACGCCGCCAGCCTGAACGCGCTCACCAGCGCGTTCAGCTGCTCCGCCTGAGAGCGCAGGCTGCCCGCCGCGGCGGCGGACTCCTCGACGAGCGCGGCGTTCTGCTGCGTCATCTCGTCCAGCCGCTGCACGGCGACGTTGACCTGGCCGATGCCGTCCTTCTGCTCGGCGGCCGCCGTGGCGATTTCGCCGACGATGTCAGCCACGCGGCGCACGCCCTGCACGATCTCGCCCATCGTCGTGCCGGCGTCCTGCACCAGCCGCGTGCCGGCGTCCACGCGCGAGACGCTCTCGCCGATCAACGCCTTGATCTCCTTGGCCGCGCCGGCCGAGCGCTGCGCCAGCGCCCGCACCTCGCCGGCCACCACCGCGAAGCCGCGTCCCTGCTCACCCGCACGCGCCGCCTCCACGGCCGCGTTCAGGGCCAGGATGTTGGTCTGGAAGGCGATGCCGTCGATGACGCCGATGATGTCGTTGATGCGCCGCGAGCTCGACTCGATCTGCTGCATCACCTCGACCACCTCGCTCACCACGTCGCCGCCCTTGGAGGCCGACTCGCGCGTCGCGCTCACCAGCGCGTTGGCCTGCTGCGCCGAGCTCGCCGTGTGCGCCACCGTGCCGGTCAGCTCCTCCATCGACGAGGCCGTCTGCTGCAGGTTGGAGGCCGTCGCCTCGGTGCGCGCCGACAGGTCCTGGTTGCCGGTCGCGATCTCCTGCGTCGCGACGTTGATGGTCTCGGTGCCGTCGCGGACCTGCCGCACCATGCGCCGCAGCGCGTCCTGCATCGCGCTCAGCTCGCGCAGCAGCACGCCGATCTCGTCGCTGCGATCGACGACGATGTCCTGGCTCAGGTCGCCGCTGGCGATGGTCTGCGCCACCGCGCCGGCGCGCACCATCGGCGCCCGCACCGACTGCGTGATCCGCCACGCGATGAAGACGCCCAGCACCACCGCCAGGCCGGTCAGCGCCAGCATCAGCGCCGCCGCCTGCGAGGCCTGCTCGCGCTGGCGCGCGGCGTAGGCGTCGGTGTCCTCGGAGATCAGCGCCACGAGCTTCTCGACCGACGCGAGGTAACTGGTCGCCGCCGGGATCAGGGTCTGGTCGACCTGCCGGCCGCCCGCCGCCGGATCGGCCTTGATCGCGGCCATCACGCCCTTGCGGATGTCGACGTAGCGCTGGCGCTCGGCGGCGATGACCGGCAGCTGCGCCTTCTGCTCCGGGTCGTCGATGGCCTTCTCCAGGTCGGCCTGGAGCTGGTTGATGCGCTCGGTGGTGCGCGTCATCTCGCCGGAGAGGAATGCGGTCAGCCCGTCGTGCCCGCCGGACTTGGCCATCGCCATCACGCGGTTGAGGTTGAGCTCGGTCGCGGCGCGCCAGTTCGTGGCCATCAGCCGGCGCTGCTCGAGCACGTGCAGGCCGTCGCTCAGGCGCACCATCTCGCGCAGCTTCATCACCCCCACGCCGGTCATCAGGGCCGCCATCGCGAGCACCGCCGCGAAGCCGACCTGGAGCAGGGTGGTGATCTTCATCCGGTTCAGCGTCTGCAGCATGGCGGACTCCCGTCGACGTGGGTGCGATCGATTATGGGAGTGCCCCCTGGACACGGCAAGGCAGGGAAGGCCCGGGCCCCTCGGGTCGGGGGCTGTGCGGCAGGGGCCGGGTCATGCGCCCGGCCGGGCTCACATGCTGCGCCGATATTGCCCGCCGACCTCGAACAGCGCCGCCGTGATCTGCCCTAGCGAGCAGACCCGCACCGCGTCCATCAGCACCTCGAAGACGTTGCCGTTGTCGATCACCGCCTGCTGCAGCCGCTTGAGCATCGCCGGCGACTCGGCCGCGTGGCGCGCATGGAACTCGCCCAGGCGCGTCAGCTGGCTCTGCTTCTCGTCCTCGGTCGAGCGCGCCAGCTCGATGTGCTCCGGCACCGGGTCGCCATGCGGGTTGCGGAAGGTGTTGACGCCGATGATCGGGTACTCGCCGGTGTGCTTGAGCATCTCGTAGTGCAGCGACTCCTCCTGGATCTTGCTGCGCTGGTAGCCCGTCTCCATCGCGCCCAGCACGCCGCCGCGCTCGGCGATGCGCTCGAACTCGGTCAGCACCGCCTCCTCGACCAGCTCCGTCAGCTCGTTGATGATGAAGGCGCCCTGGCTCGGGTTCTCGTTCTTGGCCAGGCCCCACTCGCGGTTGATGATCAGCTGGATCGCCATCGCGCGGCGCACCGATTCCTCGGTCGGCGTGGTGATCGCCTCGTCGTAGGCGTTGGTGTGCAGTGAGTTGCAGTTGTCGTAGATCGCGATCAGCGCCTGCAGCGTGGTGCGGATGTCGTTGAACGCGATCTCCTGCGCATGCAGCGAGCGGCCCGAGGTCTGGATGTGGTACTTCAGCTTCTGGCTGCGCTCGTTGGCGCCGTACTTGTCGCGCATCGCCACCGCCCAGATGCGGCGCGCGACGCGGCCCAGCACGGTGTACTCCGGGTCCATGCCGTTGCTGAAGAAGAAGCTCAGGTTGGGCGCGAAATCGTCGATGTGCATGCCCCGCGCCAGATAGGCCTCCACGAAGGTGAAGCCGTTGGACAGCGTGAATGCGAGCTGCGAGATCGGGTTCGCGCCCGCCTCGGCGATGTGGTACCCGCTGATCGACACCGAATAGAAATTGCGCACGTCATGGTTGACGAAGTACTGCGCGATGTCGCCCATCACCTTGAGCGAGAACTCGGTGGAGAAGATGCAGGTGTTCTGGCCCTGGTCCTCCTTGAGGATGTCGGCCTGCACCGTGCCGCGCACGTTGGCCAGCACCCAGGCGCGGATCTTGGCGGCCTCGTCGGCGGTGGGCTCGCGGCCGTTGTCGGCCTTGAACTTCGCCAGCTGCTGGTCGATGGCGGTGTTCATGAACATCGCCAGGATCGACGGCGCCGGGCCGTTGATCGTCATCGACACCGAGGTCGTCGGGTTGCACAGGTCGAAGCCGTCGTACAGGACCTTCATGTCGTCCAGCGTCGCGATGCTGACGCCGGAGTTGCCGACCTTGCCGTAGATGTCCGGCCGCGGCGCGGGATCGGCGCCGTAGAGCGTGACCGAGTCGAAGGCCGTCGACAGCCGCTTGGCCGGCATCCCTTCGGAGACCAGCTTGAAGCGGCGGTTGGTGCGGAAGGCGTCGCCCTCGCCAGCGAACATGCGGGTGGGATCCTCGCCCTCGCGCTTGAACGCGAACACGCCGGCCGTGTACGGGAAGCTGCCCGGCACGTTCTCCAGCATCAGCCACTTGAGCAGTTCGCCCTGGTCCTCATACGGCGGCAGCACGACCTTGCGGATCTTGGTGCCCGAGAGCGACGTCGACACCAGCGCGGTACGGATCTCCTTGTCGCGGATCTTCACGACGTACTCGTCGCCGGCGTAGGCCTTCTGCATGTCGGGCCATTGCGCCAGCAGCTGGCGTGCGTCGGCGTCGAGCTTCGCCTGGCGCGAGGCGGCGAGCGCTTCGAGCGCCGCCACGTTCGCTTGCCCATCGGACTGCTCCAGCATCACGGCGCTGGCGCTGAGCTGCTGGATCTCGCGCGCGAGTCGCGCCTGCGCACGGGCGCGCTTCTTGTAGGCGCGGACGGTGTCGCCGATCTCGGCCAGGTAGCGCGCGCGCGCCGGTGGCACGATCGGCGTCTGGTGCGTGCTGAAGCGCGTCGCGGCGATCGGCAGGCGGCCGTCGTGCAGGCTCAGGCCGAGTTCCGCCAGCCGCGGCTTGAGCGCCTGGTACAGCGCGGTGACGCCGTCGTCGTTGAAGCGGCTGGCCATGGTGCCGAAGACGGGCATGTCCTCGGCCTTCTTTCCCCAGGCTTCCTTGTTGCGCTGCACCTGCTTGGCGACGTCGCGCCAGGCGTCGGCCGCGCCCTTGCGGTCGAACTTGTTGATCGCCACGAACTCGGCGAAGTCCAGCATGTCGATCTTCTCGAGCTGGCTGGCGGCGCCGAACTCCGGCGTCATCACGTACATCGGCACGTCCACGTGCGGCACGATGGCCGCGTCGCCCTGGCCGATGCCGGAGGTCTCGACGATGACGAGGTCGAAGCCCGCCACCTTCGCCGCGGCGATCACGTCGGGCAGCGCCTGCGAGATCTCGGAGCCGAAGTCACGCGTGGCCAGCGAGCGCATGTACACGCGCGGGCCGGCCGCCCAGGGCGCGATGGCGTTCATGCGGATGCGGTCGCCGAGCAGCGCGCCGCCGCTCTTGCGGCGCGACGGGTCGATCGAGATCACTGCGATGCGCAGCGCGTCGTCCTGGTCCAGGCGCAGGCGGCGGATGAGTTCATCCGTCAGCGACGACTTGCCGGCGCCGCCGGTGCCGGTGATGCCGAGCACGGGGATGCGCAGGTCGCGGGCGGCGTCGCGCAGCGACTGCGTGAACGCCGCGTCGGCGCGGCCGTTCTCCAGCGCGGTGATGGCCTGTGCGAGCGCACGCCAGGCGGCTTCGGAATGGCCCTGCAACGCGGCGATCTCGCCGGGCGCGGCGGCGCTGAGGTCCTGGTCGCAGCGCATGACCATCTCGCCGATCATGCCCTGCAGGCCCATGCGCTGGCCGTCCTCGGGGCTGAAGATGCGCACGCCCTGGTCGGCCAGGTCGCGGATCTCGGCCGGCACGATCACGCCGCCGCCGCCGCCGAAGACCTGGATCTTGTCGCCGCCGCGCTGGCGCAGCAGCTCGACCATGTACTTGAAGTATTCGACGTGGCCGCCCTGGTAGGAGCTGACCGCGATGCCCTGCGCGTCTTCCTGCAGCGCGGCGGTCACGACCTCGTCCACCGAGCGGTTGTGACCCAGGTGGATGACCTCCGCGCCCATGCTCTGCAGGATGCGCCGCATGATGTTGATCGCCGCGTCATGGCCGTCGAAGAGGCTCGCGGCGGTCACGAAACGGACCTTCTGGGTGGGGCGGTACTCGGCCAGGGCCTTGTACTCGGCGGACATCTCGGTCATGCGTGTGTCTCCGGCTGGGGGGCGCGGTCGCCTGCGGACGGCGAGGGTGGTCCCGCCGCGGCGCCTGTCGTGGGTCGATCCCTTCTGGGGACCGACCCTGGGCGCCGATTCTAGGTGCCGGTTGACGTTTACGTAAACGTGAGAAGCCCGCGCTTGTCGATGCGCGAAGGGCGGGTAATCCCTAGGGCGAGGGGCTAGCCGCGGCGGCGTCGGGCCAGCGTCGCCAGCAGCGCCAGCCCGCCGAGGGTCAGCGCACCCATGCCCGGTTCAGGGACCGCGACGACCACGTCGGCGAAGGACTGGGCGTAGCTGACGCCGGCGCCGTTCAGCGCGGTGAAGCCGCTGATGGCGTTGCCGTCGGCATCGGTGACCGAGGAGATGCCGTCCCAGTAGAAGCTGTTGGTGAAGGCGGCGTACGACTGCGCGGTGAGGGCGCCGATGACCGTATCCGCGCTGTCATGCAGGAAGGACGAGGACATCGCGGTCCCCTGCCACAGCATCTCGATGGGACGGCCAAACTCGAACTCCAGTTGCAGGTTGTAGATCCCGGTGCCCTCCCGCGAGGCGCCGGCGACGACGCGGTCGTTGACCATCGCCAGATAGTCGTACCCGTACTGCGACACCCAGCCCGGGCCGGGGAACTCCGCCGCAACCCCCGAGGCGCGCATCGTGAGGTTGGCGCTCCAGAAATAGGACATCTCGCGGTCGGGACCGGGGATGGGCTGCCCCGTCGTCGAGTTGGTGGAGGAATGGCTCATGCCGACGTCGCCCTCGAGCACGACGCGGAAGTTCATGACCCCGCGGGTGCCGTCCACGCAGGTGAGGCAGGTGATGACGAAGCTGTCGGCCGCTTCCGTGCTGGCCATCGACTCGGCACGGGTGCCGGGCTGCACGCCGGACACCGAGGTCTGCGTCGTCGCGGTGCGCGATACGAAGGTGAGGAGGCCGAAGGTCGCGGTGGCCGAGGAACGCGCCTCGGCGTTCTGCACGAGGCTGGACGACTGGTCCAGCAGCACGGCGTCGGCGGCCGACCAGATGGACGAGCCGCCGGTCTTCCATTCGCCGATCTGCTCGGCGCTGCGCGCCGCGGTCTGGCTGCTCGCGGTGGCGATGGATTTGAACTCGGCGGCGCCGGCGGCTGCGCTTCCCAGCGACAGCAACGCGACCAGCAGGACCTCGACGGACACTCGATGCGAAATGTGGCGCATGGCGCTCTCCCTGCGGCGGGGGTGCCGCAAGCTGCGACAGTACGGCGATCCGCCGCATCGCGCGGCCCCTCCCAAACAGGACCGCGGGCACGGTGGTTGCGCGGTGGCAGGCGCGGCGATTGCTCCGCGCTGGCGCGTTCCGCCCGGCCCGTGCGCTCGGCATGGAACTTGCGCCGTCTCGGCGGTGAAGCCGCCGCAAGCCCCCGTTGCCAGCCCGGAGCCGTCCGCTCCGGCGGGGCTGCGCGTGCTCGTCATCGACGACGGCGCGCATCGCGCGGACCTGCTGCGCGACGAGCTCGCGCGCCAGGGGCACGAGGTGGTCGGCGTCATCGAGCAGGCGACGTTGATCCACGACTGCGTGCTGCGCCTGCAGCCGGACGTCGTGATCGTCGACGCCGAATCGCCGACGCGCGACACGCTGGAGAATCTCGCCACGCTCTCCGCCAAGATGCCACGCCCGGTGGTCGTCTTCGCCGAGGACGAGGACCGCGGCACCATGCGTCGCGCGATCCAGGCGGGCGTCAGCGCCTATGTCGTCGCGGACCTTCAGGCGCAGCGCCTGGCGCCGGTGTTGCACGTCGCCATCGCGCGCTTCGAGCAGGACCTCGCGCTGCGTACCGAGCTGAGCCACGCGCAGGCGCAACTGGCGTCGCGCAAGCTTGTCGACAAGGCCAAGGGCATCCTGATGCGCGAGCAGGGCCTGGACGAGGACCAGGCCTACCAGCGGCTGCGCAAGCTCGCCATGGACCGCGGCGAGCCGATCGCGCAGGTCGCTCGGCGGGTCATCGACGCGCACGAGCTGCTGCGGGGCTGAACGCACCGCCGCGGCGCATGGGCGCCGCAGGACGGTGCGTGCCAGGCGCCGGTCGTGATCAGTCGCGCCGACGTCGCGCCAGCGCGCCCAGCGCCGCCAGGCCGCCGAGCATCAGCGCCCACGTGCCGGGTTCGGGTACCAGCGGCACGGCGGCCAGGGCGTAGTTCACCCGCCCGTCGAGGCTGTAGGCATTGAAGTTCGTCACCGCCTGGCCGCCGACCGTGACATCGCGGATGCCTCCCCAGGACACGCGGTGCCCGCCGCTCGTATCCCGCGAAACGATCCAGGATTCGGACCCGTCGCCGACGACCGAAACCGCGCCGGAGTACACGTCGACGGAGAGTTGAAGTTCCAGGTGGATTGGCTGGCCCACGACGAAGCTTTGATAGCTGAAGCCCCAGGCGTTGCCGACCCATTCGCCGTTGTCGAGCGCGGCCCAGTACTCGTTGCCGATCGCGGCGGAGGCGTAGAAGTTCCGGCCTGTGGATGGCGTGCCGCCGCTTCCGAACGACTCCTGATTCGTCCCGAAGGCGTACTGCGCGAGCATGTAGCCGGTCGTCCCTGCGACGCAGCCGTCGCAGGTGATCATGAAGTCGTCCACGAGCGTCGCGGAGACGAAGCTGTAGACCATGACGCTCTGCTGAAGCGGCAACGTCGACGTCAATGAGACGGCGTTCCGGACATCGGCCAGCAACCAGCCGTCGCCCGCCGCGGCGCGTGTGAAGGCGCTACCGCTCGCGCTCAGCCCCGTCTTCTGCCAGCTGCTCGTCAGCGAACCCTCGTACAGGTGGCCGGCGGCGGCCGACGGCTGATGGTCGAGCACCGACTGAGTGACCGCGCCATTGACCAGCAGATAGGTGTTCTGCGAAACGCTCTGAGTCCCCGCTTGCGCCGCGACCGCGCCGAAGCTCGTCAGGCCGGCCAGCGCGAAAGCGCGCCAGCGGCGCGAATGAAGGCCATCCATGTCTTGTCTCCCTTGCCGCATCGTTCGCGGCGGCTTCACGGAAGTTAGCCGACGGCCGACGTTCACGCCGCCCCACGAAACCGCTTCCGCGGGCACGCCGCGTGCGCGGCCTTGGCACGCTTCATGCGTAGTGATCGGCAAGCCCTCGCAACGGCGTGAGGGCCGCCCCAACAAGGTTCGGACAAAGGCGTCCGATCGCACCCGCGCACCGCGCCGGGTCCGATCGCGACGCCTTTTTTGTTTTCTTTCCCGGAGGTCTTGAATGCAACACGGTTCCAAGGAGGGTCTGATGAGCGCTGAGCGTCGCAAGCTGCTCGCCGCCGGAGCGGCGCTGGGCGGGCTGTCCGCGCTGCCGGGCGGTGGCGCCTATGCCGCGGGCTCGGACAAGCCGGAGAAGGAGGAGGTCCGCATCGGCTTCATCCCGCTGACCGACTGCGCGTCGGTGGTGATGGCCGCCGCGCTGGGCTTCGACAAGAAGTACGGCATCAAGATCGTGCCCACCAAGGAGGCCTCCTGGGCCGGCGTGCGCGACAAGCTCGTCAACGGCGAGCTCGACATGGCGCATGTCCTCTACGGCCTCATCTACGGCGTGCACCTGGGCGTGGCGGGTCCGAAGAAGGACATGGCCGTGCTGATGACGCTCAACAACAACGGGCAGGCGATCACGCTGTCGAAGAAGCTCGCCGAGGCGGGCGCGGTTGACGCCGCGTCGCTGACCCGCGCGATGAAGAAGGAGCAGCGCGACTACACCTTCGCGCAGACCTTCCCGACCGGCACGCATGCGATGTGGCTCTACTACTGGCTGGCCGCCGCGGGCGTGAACCCGATGAAGGACGCCAAGGTGATCACCGTGCCGCCGCCGCAGATGGTGGCCAACATGCGCGTGGGCAACATGGACGGCTTCTGCGTCGGCGAGCCCTGGAACCATCGCGCCATCATCGATGGCATCGGCATCACCGCGGCCACGACGCAGGACATCTGGAAGGACCATCCGGAGAAGGTGCTGGGCACCACCGGCGACTTCGTGAAGAAGTACCCGAACACCGCGCGCGCCGTGATCATGGCCGTGCTCGAGGCGGGCCGCTGGATCGACGCGAGCCTGTCCAACAAGCAGAAGATGGCCGAGACCATCGCCGACAAGGCCTACGTCAACACCAGCGTCGACGCGATCAACCAGCGGATCCTGGGCCGGTACCAGAACGGCCTGGGCCGGACCTGGGACGACCCCAACTACATGAAGTTCTTCAGCGACGGCCAGGTCAACTTCCCCTGGCTGTCCGACGGCATGTGGTTCCTCACGCAGCACAAGCGCTGGGGCCTGATCAAGGAGCATCCGGACTACCTGGGCGTGGCCCGCCAGGTCAACCAGGTCGAGCTCTACAAGCAGGCCGCGGCGGCGCTGGGCGTCTCGGTGCCCAAGGAGACGATGCGGTCCGCGAAGTTCTTCGACGGCGTCGTCTGGGACGGCAAGGATCCGGCGAAGTACGCCGATGCCTTCAAGGTCCGCGCCTGAACGGCGCTTCATCCGATCCCCGCAGGAGGCCGTCATGGTCAGTGCCGTGTTCCATTCCCCCACCGACGCCGCCGAGCCGATGAGCGCCCCGGTGGTCCCGCCCAAGCCGCTGGCCCGCGACGCGGCCAACGAACCGGTCGCGCCGTCCACGCCGGCCGCGCCGTCCGCGCGCCCGCCGCGCGCCGGCATCGACTGGCGCAGCCTGTGGATGCGCGTACTGCCGCCGGTGCTCGGGCTCGGCCTGCTGTGGCTCGTCTGGACCGTCGCCACGCTCAAGGGCGGCGCCTTCCCGACGCCCGGCGCCACCTGGGACGCCGCGGTCCAGCTGTTCGCCGATCCGTTCTATCGCAACGGCCCCAACGACCAGGGCATCGGCTGGAACATCCTGAACTCGCTGGAGCGTGTCGGGCTGGGCTTCGGCCTCGCGGCGGCCGTGGGCATCCCGCTGGGTTTCATCATCGGCCGCTTCGAATTCGCGAGCCGCATGCTGTCGCCGCTGATCAGCCTGCTCAAGCCGGTGTCGCCGCTGGCCTGGCTGCCGATCGGGCTGCTGGTGTTCAAGAGCGCCAACCCGGCGGCGATCTGGACCATCTTCATCTGCTCGATCTGGCCGATGGTGGTCAACACCGCGGTGGGCGTGCAGCGCGTGCCGCAGGACTACCTGAACGTCGCGCGCGTGCTGCGGCTGTCGGAGTGGAAGCTGGTGACGCGCATCCTGTTCCCGGCGGTGCTGCCCTACATGCTGACCGGCGTGCGGCTGTCGGTGGGCACGGCCTGGCTGGTGATCGTCGCGGCGGAGATGCTGACCGGCGGCGTGGGCATCGGCTTCTGGGTCTGGGACGAGTGGAACAACCTCAACGTGCGGCACATCCTGATCGCGATCTTCGTGATCGGCATCGTGGGCCTGCTGCTGGAATGGGCGCTGATGGCGCTGGCCAGGCGTTTCTCTTTCGACGATTGAGCGCATCAAGCGCGACCAGGAGATCCTGATGAGCACTCCCTTCATCCGCGTGCAGCGGGCCGACATGGTGTTCTCGACCCGCCAGGGACGCTTCCACGCGCTGCGCGACATCGACCTGGACATTGCCCAGGGCGAGTTCGTGACGCTGATCGGTCATTCGGGCTGCGGCAAGTCGACGCTGCTGAACCTGATCGCCGGCCTGCTGCGGCCCACCGGCGGCGGCCTGCTCTGCGACGGCCGCGAGATCGCCGGTCCGGGGCCGGAGCGGGCGGTGGTGTTCCAGAACCATTCGCTGCTGCCGTGGCTGACCTGCTTCGACAACGTGCTGCTGGCGGTCGAGTCCGTCTTCGGCGGCCGGGAACTGCGTCCGCGACTGATGGCGCGGACGGAGGAAGCGCTGTACCTGGTCGGCATGGGGCATGCGATGTTCAAGCGGCCGCATGAGATCTCGGGCGGGATGAAGCAGCGCGTCGGCATCGCGCGGGCGCTGGCGATGGAGCCCAAGGTGCTGCTGATGGACGAGCCCTTCGGCGCGCTGGATGCGCTGACGCGGGCGCATCTGCAGGATGAGCTGCTGAAGATCGTCGCCGCGACGCGCAGCACCGTGGTGATGGTCACGCACGATGTCGACGAGGCGGTGCTGCTGTCGGATCGCATCGTGATGATGACCAACGGACCCGCGGCGACGATCGGCGAGGTGCTGCCGGTGCGGCTGGCGCGGCCGAGGGACCGGGTCGCGCTCGCGGAGGATCCGGTCTACGTGCATGCGCGCAAGGCGGTGATCGACTTCCTCTACACGCGGCATCGCCACACGGAGGCCCGGGCGGCTTGAAGACCCTCACCCCAGGATGATCTGCAAGCTCTGCTGGTAATGCGCGGTGAGCAGGTCCAGCCGGTCAAGCAGGATCTCGCTGCTGCGGGCCAGTCCCGCGGCCGCCTCGCGGCCATGGGCGTCACGCAGGCTGCGCATCAGCCGCAGCCACTCGGCGCCGACCTCCGCCAGCAAGGCCCGGATCGCGTCGCTCGACAGCGGCGAGCTCTCCAGCTCCGCCAGCCCGGCGGCAAAACGATCCAGGCTGTCGAGCAGCACCGCCGGATTCCGGCTGGGCAGCAGGTCCGCCAGCAGCGCTTCCTTGGCCAGTTGCTGGCTCAGCATCCGCTGGCGACCGCAGAGGTTGACGACATGCAGCGGCTTGCCGCCGCCGCAGGCCGCGATGGCCGAGGCGAGCGCATCAGAGTGCGCGCGAAGGTCCTCGGCGGCTGCATCGGCGGCGAGCAGGGCCTCGGCCGTCGGCTTGCCGGCGAGCAGCGGCTCCAGGCGTCGCCAGGCGTCGATGACCGGGTCGACCTGCAGCGCGGCCCGCGATGAGACCGACTCCGGCGCGGCGGAGGACGAAGGCCCCGGCGCGGGCGACATCGAGGGCGACATCGCGGCGGCCGGCGCGGGCGACATCGGCGATGACATCGGCGGCAACAACGCGGGCAACAGCGCCGGCAACCGCGACAGGTTGCTCGCCACGCGCGCGCAGGACTCGTCCTGCAGCGTCTTCGCCCGCTTGGCTTCGATGCCGGCGGCCCGCTGCGCCATCAGCTTCACCAGCCGCTGGCTGAGCATGCGCTGCTGTCCGGCGAGGTTGACCGCCTCGGCCAGCTGCGCCGACTGCACCACCGAGCGCGCCACCTCGCCCAGTCGCAGGTGCGCATGCATGGCGGTTTCGCGCAGCAGGCGGAAGGCGCTGTCCTCGTCCAGGTCGCGCGCCGACATCAGCAGGCCCTTGGCGCGCTCGGTCCACTTGCGGTCGTCGAGCTGCGCGCGCACCGCCGCGAAGCGGCCGGCCTGCCAGACGGCCCAGCGCAGCTGGCGGCGCAGCGCCTCGGCGGGAAGCATCGCCTCCAGGATGAGCTGCACCCCCAGCGCCAGCGCGCGCTGCTGGACGGGCGGTGGCAGCGCCGGCGCGTCGGGCACGACGGCCAGCCCGGGCAGCGCGCCCGGCGCATCGACCGCGGGCGACCTCCGGAAGGCCTCGCCAGCGGCCTCGATCGCATCGAGCCAGCCGTCGACCTGGTCGGCGTCGGCCAGCAGCACGAAGGCCTCGACGGCCTGTTCTTGTGCGGCACGCACCAAGCTGTCGCGTCCGGGCTGGTGCACGGACGCCACGATCCAGTGCGGCGGCGGGGCCAGCAGGTCGGACGGGACGCGTTCGCCGCCCAGCAGCAGCACGCGGCGGGGCAGGGCATCGCCATCGTCGGCGGCGTCATCGAGGGGGCGTGAGGCGGGCGCGGGCAGGGACGCGGACATGGGCGGCAGGCGGGGCGCGACAGAGGAGAAAGGCGGCGTCGGCCGCCTCGTCGGGGCGCCGGGAACCGGGGTGGTCCTCGGCGCGTCGCAGCATAAGCCCTTCGCGCCAGCGTCGGGCGGCCTGGGTGCGGTGCAGCAAACTGGCACGCGACTTGCGAAGGAAGGTGCGTGGCGCAATGACGCGCCGCACCCGCGCGGGGTTCCGGCCCCGCGGTCTTCGCAGCGGGCCGCCGAGCGACCCGATGCCCCATCCGTCAGAAGGCCACGCCGAGCCCGGTGCTCGACGCGGCCTTTTTTCGTTCCAGCCACCCAGAGCCTCCCCGCCATGGCAGCGTTCCGCACCTTCCTGCGCTCCGGTCACGCCCCGACCCTCGGTGCGGCGTTCCTGTACTTCGCGTTCTCGTGCTGTATCTGGGTGCTGAACGGCGCGCTCGCGCCCTTCATCAGCGAGGCCTACCAGCTCAGCGCCGCGCAGAAGGGCCTGATGCTGTCGATTCCTATCATGGCGGGCGCGCTGATGCGCTTCCCGCTGGGCGTGCTGTCGCAATACATCGGCCGCAAGAACGCGACGCTGGTCGAGATGGCGCTGATCGCCGTCGCCATGGGCTACGGCTTCTTCATGGTCAAGGGCTACGACGACCTGCTCGCCATGGGCGTGCTGCTGGGCATCGCCGGCGCGAGCTTCGGCGTCGCGCTGTCGCTGGGCTCGGGCTGGTACCCGCCCAAGTACAAGGGCCTGGCGATGGGCCTGGTGGGCGCGGGCAACGTCGGCACCGCGGTGTCGGTGCTGGTGGCGCCGCCGCTGGCGCAGTGGCTGGGCTGGCAGACGGTCTACGCGGTCGCCGGCGCCGCGATCCTGGTGCCGATGCTCGTGATGATCGTCTTCGCCAAGGAGCCGCCCGATGTCGACAGCCATGCCGGCCTGCGCAGCCACATGGCCTGCCTGTTCGAGAAGGACGGCTGGGCCTTCAGCCTGATCTACGCGGTCACCTTCGGCGGCTTCATCGGGCTCATCACCTTCCTGCCCACCTACTACTACGACCAGTTCGGCGTCTCCAAGGTGCAGGCCGGCCAGCTGACGATGCTGGCGGCATTCATGGGCGCCGCGGTGCGCGTGATGGGCGGCTGGATCTCCGACCGCTGGGGCGGCGTCAACACGCTGACCGTGGTGCTGGTCGCGGTGACGGTGACGCTGCTGCTGGTGGGCCTGGCCGGTGGATCGCTGGTGGCCACGACGCTGCTGCTGATCGCGTGCTTCGCCGCGCTGGGCGCTGGCAACGGCGCGCTGTTCCAGCTGGTGCCGCTGCGCTGGCCCGCGGCCACGGCGGTGGCGGGCTCGATGATCGGCGAGGTCGGCGCGCTCGGCGGCGGCCTGGTGCCCAACCTGATGGGCCTGTCCAAGCAATACGCCGGGACCTACTTCTGGGGCTTCGCGATCTTCGCGGTGCTGTCGCTGCTGATGCTGGGCGTGATGCGCGTGATGCAGATCCGCTGGACCCGCACCTGGGCCGAGCGCGGCGGCCGCGCCCGCATGCCCGCCGCGGGCACGGCGAGCAGCGCCGCCTCGGCGCCGTCCCACGGGAGGGCCTATGAAGCGCGTTGACGCGGCCCGGCCGCGTTCAGCGCGGCAGGAACAGCAGCCAGACCAGCAGCAGCAGGTTGAGCAGCGCCGACAGGCCGAAGGCGAGCTGCCAGGCCGCGAGCGGATTGCGACGCGCGAGCGCGCTGCCGCCGGCGGCGGGCAGCGGGCGCGAGGCGCCGCGCTCCAGCGCCAGCAGCAACTCGTCGGCGGTCTCGAAGCGGGCCGCGGCCTCGCGATGCACGGCCTTCAGCAGCAGCCGGTCGAGCCAGATCGGCACGTCGGGCCGCAACCGCGAGGGCGGACGCGGGTCGTGCCGGTAGCGGCCGCGCTGGTAGGGCTCGATCTCGCCGTAGGGCAGCCGGCCGGTGAGCCACTGGTACAGCGTCACGCCCAGCGCGAAGAGATCGCTGCCGGCGTCCGCGGGCGCCGGCGGATCGTCCCACTGCTCGGGATTGATGTAGCTCGGCGTGCCGGCATGCAGGTCGCGCAGCGCCTCGGGTTCGTGGCCGGACAGCGCCACGCCCAGGTCCAGCAGGCGCCAGCGGCCGTCGTCGCCCAAGTGCAGGTTGCCGGGCTTGATGTCGCGATGCACGATGCCGGCGCGATGCAGCCGGCCCAGCGCGGCGGCGATCTCGCCGGCCGCGGCCAGGAAGTCGGCCAGCGCCGGCCGGCCCTCGGCCATCAGGTCTTCGAGCGTGCGGCCGTCATGCCAGTCGGCCAGCAGGTACAGCGCGCTGGCATCCGGCGTCTCGTGGCCGCGCACCAATCCGGGGTGGTCGCCGACGCGGCGCGTCACCCAGCCCTCGTGCGCGAGCATGGCGCGCTCCTGCGGGTCGTCGCCGCGGGCCTCGGCGAGCGTCTTCAAGGCGAGCGGTCGCAGGTCGCCAAGGTCCTCGTCGCGGCGGGCGCGGAAGAGCCGATGCACGCCGTTGTCGGCCACCAGCGCGGTGATGCGCAGGCCGTCGAGCAGATCCCCGGCCTTCAAGCGCGGCGGGACGGGCAGGCGCTGCGCGCCGCGCAGCAGGTCGTCGTAATCGGCGGTGCCCGGCGCGCGCACCAGCACCAGCAGCGCGGTCGCGTTGTCGCGTCCGCCCGCCTCGAGCGCGGCGCGGACCAGCGCCTCGGCCGCGGCCTGGGCGTCCTCGCCCATCGCCAGTTCGGCGAGCTGGCTCGCGCGCAACGGGCCGTGCACGCCGTCGCTGGTGAGCAGCAGCCGGTCGCCGGCGCGCAGGTCGCCTTGCGCGTAGTCGACGCGCACCGTGTCATCGAGGCCGATGGCGCGGGTGAGCCGCGCGAAGTCGCTCTGGTCGATGGCGTGGTCCTGCGTCAGCTGCGTGGCCTGGCCCTCGCGGATCAGCCAGACGCGGCTGTCGCCGACATGGGCCACCGTGTAGCCACCACCCTGCAGCACGACGGCGCTGAGCGTCGTCAGCGCCGAGCGCTCGCCGCGACGGTTGTGATGGGCCAGCCAGCCGTTCTGCGCGGCGATCAGCCGGTCCAGCGCGACGGTGGTGTCCCAGTGGCGCGGCGTGGCGTGGTAGTCGCGCACCAGCGCGCCGACGGTGGTCTGCGCCGCCATGCGGCCACCGCCCTCGCCAGGTTGGCCGGGCTGTCCGGAGACGCCGTCGGCCAGCGCCGCGATCCAGCCCTTGCCGGCCTCGCGCGCGTCCTGCGGCCGCTGCACGGCGGCGAAGTCCTCGTTGCGTTCCCGCGGACCGCGGTCGCTGGCCAGGCCGATGGCGATGTCAAAACTCATGGTGGCGGCGATTCTGCCGTCATCGCCCGAATCCGATTGGAGCGTGCCGCATGAAAAAGATGAAGCTGGTGATGGTGGGCAACGGCATGGCCGGCGTCCGCACCCTGGAAGAGCTGCTGAAGATCTCGCCCGATCTGTACGACATCACCGTGTTCGGCGCCGAGTCGCATCCGAACTACAACCGCATCCTGCTCAGCCCGGTGCTCGCCGGCGAGCAGACGCTGGACGAGATCATCCTGAACCCGCTCTCCTGGTACGAGGAGAACGGCATCACGCTGCACCTGGGCAAGACGGTCACGCAGATCGATCGCATCAAGCGCAAGGTGATCGCGGCCGACGGCACCGAGGCCGACTATGACCGGCTGCTGATCGCCACCGGCTCCAACCCCTTCATCCTGCCGGTGCCCGGCAAGGACCTGGACGGCGTGATCGGCTACCGCGACATCACCGACACCAACACGATGATCGAGGCGGCGACCCGGTACCAGCACGCCGTCGTCATCGGCGGCGGCCTGCTGGGCCTGGAAGCGGCCAACGGCCTGATGCTGCGCGGCATGCAGGTCACCGTCGTGCACATCGGCGACTGGCTGATGGAGCGCCAGCTCGACGACCAGGCCGGCGACCTGCTGCGCAAGTCGCTGCAGGAGCGCGGCCTGCGCTTCCGCATGGGCGCGCAGACCGAGGCGCTGATCGGCGAGGAGGAGGGCCGCCTGGATGGGGAGGCCCCGGCTCGCCGCCGGGTCCGGGCCGTCCGCTTCAAGGATGGCGAGGAGATTCCCGCCGACCTCGTCGTGATGGCCGCCGGCATCCGCCCCAACACCGCGCTGGCCGAAAGCGCCGGCCTGCACTGCCACCGCGGCATCGTCGTCACCGACACGCTGCAGACGGTGACCGATCCCCGCATCTACGCCGTCGGCGAGTGCGCCGCGCACCGCGGCATCGCCTACGGCCTGGTGGCGCCGCTGTTCGAGCAGGGCAAGGTCTGCGCGAATCACCTGGCGCAGTTCGGCATCGGCCGCTACCTCGGCAGCCAGACCAGCACCAAGCTGAAGGTGACCGGCATCGACCTGTTCTCGGCCGGCGACTTCATGGGCGGCGAGGGCACCGAGGAGATCGTGATGAGCGACCCCTTCGCCGGCGTCTACAAGAAGCTGGTGATCAAGAACGACCAACTGGTCGGCGCTTGCCTGTACGGCGACACCGTCGACGGCAGCTGGTACTTCAAGCTGCTGCGCGAGGGCCGCAAGATCGGCGACATCCGGGACAAGCTGATGTTCGGCGAAAGCAACATCGGCGACGTCGGCCACCAGGGCCACAACAAGGCCGCCGCGATGGCCGACAGCGACGAGGTCTGCGGCTGCAACGGCGTGACGAAGGGCGCCGTCTGCAAGGCGATCAAGGAGAAGGGCCTGTTCACGCTGGAGGAGGTGCGCAAGCACACCAAGGCCAGCGCGAGCTGCGGCTCCTGCACCGGGCTGGTCGAGCAGCTGCTGATGTTCACTGCGGGCGGCGACTACTCGGCCACGCCGAAGAAGAAGGCCGTGTGCGGCTGCACCGAGCTGAGCCACCAGGAGGTGCGCGATGCCATCTTCAAGGAGCACCTGGTCAAGCTGGACGAGGTCTACGACCGCCTGAACTGGAAGACGCCCAACGGCTGCGCGACCTGCCGTCCGGCGCTCAACTACTACCTGATCTCCTCCTGGCCCAAGGAGGCCGTGGACGATCCGCAATCGCGCTTCATCAACGAGCGCAGCCACGCCAACATCCAGAAGGACGGCACCTACTCGGTGATCCCGCGCATGTGGGGCGGGGAGACCTCCGCCGATGAGCTGCGCCGCATCGCCGACGCCGTCGACAAGTACAAGATCCCCACCGTGAAGGTGACCGGCGGCCAGCGCATCGACCTGCTGGGGGTGCGCAAGGAGGATCTGGTCGACGTCTGGCGCGACATCGGCATGCCCAGCGGCCATGCCTACGCGAAGGCGCTGCGCACGGTGAAGACCTGCGTCGGCTCCGAGTGGTGCCGCATGGGCACGCAGGACAGCACGCAGATGGGCAAGGACCTGGAGCGCGCGATGTGGCGCATGTACGCGCCGCACAAGGTCAAGTTCGCCGTCAGCGGCTGCCCGCGCAACTGCGCCGAGGCTGGCATCAAGGACGTCGGCATCATCGGCGTGGACTCCGGCTGGGAGATGTACATCGCCGGCAATGGCGGCATCAAGACCGAGGTCGCGCACTTCCTGGTCAAGCTCAAGACCGCCGAGGAGGTGATGGAGTACACCGGCGCCTTCATGCAGCTCTACCGCAAGGAGGGCTGGTACCTCGAGCGCACCGTGCACTACGTCAGCCGCGTCGGGCTGGACCATGTGAAGCAGCGCATCCTCGAGGACCACGAGGGCCGCAAGGCGCTGTGGGCCGAGCTGCAGTACGCGCTCGATGGCGAGCCCGATCCGTGGTTCGAGTTCGCCAAGGCCCAGGTTGACGTGCGCCAGTTCGAGCCGGTGGCCAGCGTCGCCGTCCCGGCCGGCGCGACGTCCGCCGGGTCCGCCGGTGCCGGCGCCAAACCCGTTCCCGCCGCGCCGCTGCGCGGCCCCTTCTGATCAAGAGGCCCCGCCATGACCGACTGGATCTCCGTGTGCGCCGTCACCGACATTCCCGTGCTGGGCTCGCGCCGCGTCGCCCGCGCCAAGGGCCCGCAGGTGGCGCTGTTCCGCACCGCCGACGACCGCATCCACGCGCTGCTCGACCGCTGCCCCCACAAGGCCGGGCCGCTGAGCCAGGGCATCGTCTTCGGCAATGCCGTCGCCTGCCCGCTGCACAACTGGACCATCGCGCTGGAGAACGGCTGCGCGCGCGAGCCGGATGAAGGCCGCACGCCGGTGTTCCAGGTCAAGGTCGAGGACGGCGTCGTGCTGCTGGACCGGCAGGAACTGGACACGGTGGGCATCGACCTGCCGCCGGTCATGGCCGGTCCCTGCACCCGCGTGGCCTGCTGAACGGCACCGGCCGATGAACGCCCGGGTGCCCCAGGATCGCGAGCCCGCCGCGTCCACGCACGCGCCGGCCGAGGGCGTGCGCAGCACGCGCTCGACCTGCCCGTACTGCGGGGTCGGCTGCGGCGTGCTGATCGACACGGCGGGCGAGGGCGATGCCACGCGCGTCGTCGGCGTGCGCGGTGATCCCGACCACCCGGCCAACTTCGGCCGGCTGTGCACCAAGGGCTCGACGCTGCACCTGACCGCGACGCCGCTGGTGCGCCAGCAGCAGCGCCTGCTGCAGCCGGCCTGGCGGCCCACGCGCGACGATGCGTTCGAGCCGCAGGACTGGGACACGACCACGCGCCGCATCGCCGAGCAGCTGCTGGCGATCCGCGCCGAGCATGGGCCGGACGCGATCGGCTTCTACATCTCGGGCCAGCTGCTGACCGAGGACTACCACGCGTTCAACAAGCTGGCGCGCGGCCTGGTCGGCACCAACAACATCGACAGCAACTCGCGGCTGTGCATGAGCTCGGCGGTGGTCGGCTACAAGCAGTCGCTGGGCGCCGACGCGCCGCCCACCTGCTACGAGGACCTGGAGCGGGCCGACTGCCTGTTCATCGCCGGCTCCAACACCGCGTGGGCGCATCCCATCCTGTTCCGCCGCATCGAGGCGGCCCGCGCGGCGCGGCCGCAGATGAAGATCATCGTGGTGGACCCGCGCCGCACCGAGACGGCCGAGTTCGCCGATCTGCACCTCGCGATCAAGCCGGGCAGCGACATCGCGCTGTTCCACGGCATGTTGCACGCGGCGATCTGGGAGGGCTGGATCGACGCGGACTTCATCGAGCGGCACACCGCCGGCTTCGCGGAACTGAAGGCGCTGGTGCGCACGATGACGCCGAGCGAATCGGCGCGGCTCACCGGCCTCAAGGAAGCGCAGATCCTGCAGGCGGCGCAGTGGTTCGCGCAGTCGCCGTCGACGCTGTCGCTGTACTGCATGGGCCTGAACCAGAGCAGCAGTGGCGCGGCGAAGAACACGGCGCTGATCAACCTGCACCTCGCGACGGGCCAGGTCGGTCGCGCCGGGGCGGGGCCGTTCTCGCTCACCGGCCAGCCCAACGCGATGGGCGGGCGCGAGAGCGGCGGCATGGCGACGCTGCTGCCCGGTCACCGCGATCCAGGCAACGCCGCGCATCGCGATGAAGTGGCTGCGCTGTGGGGCGTCGACGCGATGCCCGACCAGCCGGGCAAGACGGCGGTGGAACTGTTCCAGGCCGCCGCCCGCGGCGAGGTCAAGGCGCTGTGGATCGCCTGCACGAATCCGGCGCAGTCCATGCCCGACCAGGCGCTGGTGCGCGCGGCGCTCGAGCGCTGCGAGCTGGTCATCCTGCAGGAAGCCTTTTCCGGCACGGCGACGGCGGCCTTCGCCGACGTGGTGCTGCCGGCCGCCACCTGGGCGGAGAAGGACGGCACCGTCACCAACAGCGAGCGGCGCATCAGCCGCGTGCGCGCCGCGCTGTCGCCGGCCGGCGAATCGCGCGCCGACTGGCGCATCGTGCGCGACGTCGCGCAGCGCATGGAGACGGTCCTGCGTCCGGGCCGGCCCAGCCTCTTCGACTGGGAGACGCCGGAGCAGCCGTGGATCGAGCATCGTGAAGCCACGCGCGGGCGCGACCTGGACATCGGCGGGCTGAGCTACGCGATGCTGGAGGAGGCGCCGCGGCAGTGGCCCTGGCCGGCCGGCGCCGAGGCCGCGCAGGCCCGGCTCTACGAGGATCGCCGCTTCGCGCATGCCGACGGCCGGGCGCGTTTCATCGCGAAGCCCTTCAAGCCGACGGCCGAGATGCAGGATCCGAAATTCCCGCTGGCGCTGAGCACCGGGCGGCTGCGCGACCAGTGGCACGGCATGAGCCGCAGCGGCACGGTCGCGCGGCTCTTCGCCGGCGAGCCGGCGCCCGCGCTGTCGATGCATCCGCAGGACATCGCGCGCCGCGGGTTGACGGCGGGCGCGCTGGTGCGCGTGCAGTCGCGCCGCGGACCGCTGATCGTGCCGCTGCGCGCGGACGAGGGCGTCGGCCCGCAGCAGGCCTGGTTGCCGATGCACTGGGGCAGCGAGTTCCTCGGCGGGCGCGGCCAGCTGGGCATCAATGCGCTGACGCAATCGGCGTTCTGTCCGGATGCGCGGCAGCCCGAGCTGAAGTTCGCGGCCGTCTCGGTGGAGGCGGTGGCGTTGCCCTGGCGCGTGTTCGGCGCGGCCTGGGTGAAGCCGGGCCAGGCCGCCGCGCTGCGCAGCCAGCTGCGGGTGCTGATGGACCAGGCCGAGTACGCCTGCTGCCTGCCCGGACCCGCGCAGGACGGGCTGGAGGGCTGGAGCCTGGAGCTGGCCTTCGCCGAGCCGCCGCCCGCGCCGGTGGTGCAGGCCTTGTCGACGGTGCTGCAGCTCAACGGTGTCGGCGTGCTGCGGTATGCCGATGGGCGGCGCGGCCGCAGCCGCTCCTTGCGGCTGGATGGCGAAGGCGCCGAAGCGCGTCTGCAGGCGCTGTTGCGCGTCGGCGAGGGCAGTGAGGGAGCATGGCTCGACGCGCTGTGGAGCGAGCGCGTGCCGGTCGCGCCCTTCGGCCGCCGCCTGCTGGCGCCGGATGCGGACGGGCCCGCCGTGCCGGTCAGCCCGCAGGTCTGCAATTGCTTCAATGTCCGCGAGGACGCGATCACCGCCTGCCTGCAGCGGCTGCCCGACGACGCGCCGCAGGCGCGCCTGGCGGCGCTGCAGGGCGCGTTGCGCTGCGGCACGCAGTGCGGCTCCTGTCTGCCGGCGCTGCGCCGCATGGTGCAGACCGTCGTGCCAGGGTCTCCGGTTTCGAATGCAGTGAAGGAAGCGACATGACGTCCCTCGATGCCAGCGCCAACGCCAGCTCATCCGCGATTTCATGCGCCAGCACGTCCGCCGGCACGCCGAGCGTGTCCCTCGTCGGCGCGGGACCGGGCGATCCGGAGTTGCTCACCGTCAAGGCGATGAAGCGGCTTCAGCAGGCCGAGGTGGTGCTGACCGACGACCTGGTCGATGCGCGCGTGCTCGCCTGCCTGCCACCGACGGCGCGGGTGCTGCGCGTGGGCAAGCGCGGCGGCTGTGTGTCGACGGAGCAGCGCTTCATCCATGAATTGATGATCCGCGAGGCCCGGGCGGGCGCGCGTGTCGTGCGCCTGAAGGGCGGCGATCCGTTCGTGTTCGGTCGTGGCGGCGAGGAAGTCGACGCGCTGCGCGAGGCCGGCATCGAGGTCGAGGTGATCAACGGCCTGTCGGCCGGGCTGGCGGCGCCAGCGTCGGTGGGCGTGCCGGTCACGGACCGTCGCTGCACGCCGGGCGTGGCCTTCGTGACCGGGCACAACGGCGAGCACGGCATCGCGCCCGATTGGGCGGCGCTGGCGAAGAGCCGGCTGACGCTGGTGGTCTACATGGGCCTGGCGCGCGCGGCGGCGATTGCGCAGGCCTTGCAGGACGGTGGCCTGTCGCCGGGCACGCCGGCCGTGATCGTCAGCGCGGCGCACACGCCGCGGCAGCGCGAATGCTTCACGACGCTGGCGGAGCTGCCGGCCGCGATCGAGCGCGAGGGCTTGCCCAGTCCGGCGCTGCTCGTGATCGGCGAGGTGGTCGCCTTGTCGCCGCGATGGCGCGAGGATGCCGGATTGACGGGCGCCGGCGCGGGTAGCGATGCCGATGCCGGCCGTGTCGGCGAGCCGCTGGCGACGTTCCGCGCGGCCTGAACGAGGCGCAGAGGAGCGCCGCCGCGACGCCGTTGCGCGTCAGGCGGGGCTGCGCCGCTCCAGCGCGCGCAGGCGTCCCATGATCCCCATGCCGACGGTGAGCACCGCCGCGGTCAGCCAGAGCGAGGCGAGGTAGCTGCCGCTGGCCTGCGCCATCGCGCCGGCGAGCGCGGGCGCCGTGACCTGCGCGACGCCATAGCTGAGCGTGAGGCGCGCCATCGCCTTGCCCGGATTGCCGGGCGACCGCCGGCCGACGAGCGCGAGCGTGAGGCTGACCAGGCCGATGAAGGTCGCGCCGTAGAGCAGCGCGCCGATCAACGCGGCGGCCAGGCTGCCGGAGAGCGCCGGCAGCACGACGGAGACGATCTGCAGCGCGAAGGCGGCGAGCAGCGCGTTGAGATCGCCGAGGCGGCGCGCGACGCGGTCCCAGAGGAACACGGCCGGCGTGGCCGCCAGGCCCACCAGCAGCCAGGCCCAGGGGCCCTGGCCGTGCAGCAGCGGTTGGCGCTCGACGATCGCGACGGTGAAGGTGGCGCTGATGACGAAGCCCCAGCCGGCGCAGAAGTAGCCGGCGATCATCCAGCGCATCCATCTCGGATCGGGGGCGGCGGCGGTGCTCGTCGCGGCGACGGGCGGCGGCACCGGCGGGCGCCACCATGCCGTCAGCGCGAGCAGCGGCAGGCCGACGACGACGAAGCCCCACCAGTGGCCGGCCCAGTCGAGCGCGAGGCGGTCCATCGCCATCGCGCCGAGGGCGGAGACGACGATGCCCAGGCCGAGCCCGAGGAAGTGGACGCCGAGTTCCGGCCGCTTGCCGGCGCGCATGAGGAAGCCGAGCACGAGGCCGGAGCCGAGCAGCATGCCGGCGGCGCCACTGAGCCCGCCGAGGTAGCGCGACAGCGCCCACAGCGGCAGGCTGGGCGCGAGCGGCATCAGCGCGGTGGCGAGCAGGCCCAGCACCATGCCCCAGAGGTAGAGCCGCGAGCGCCAGCGCGGGTCGTCGATCAGCGCGGCGATCAGGGCGCCGCTCATGTAGCCGGCGTAGTTGACGGCCGCGAGCGTGCCGCCCATCGCGTCGCTCAGGCCGGCCTGCTGCTGCATCAGCGGCAGCAGCGGCGTGTAGGCGAAACGCGCCAGGCCGATGCTCAAGATCAGGCCGGCGATGCCGCCGGCGGAGACCTGCCAGGGGCGGATCAGAACGTCTCCCAGTCGTCGCCGGGCGCGGACGTGGCGCTGGGGCTGGGGGCTGCTGCCGGCGCCTGCTTGGGCGTGGACGGCGCCGCGGGGGCGGGTCTTGCCTTGGCGACCGAGGCGGCAGGCGCCTTGGGCGGCGAGGGGCGCGCGGCCGCGGGCTTGGCTGCCGCCGGCCGCGTGGTCGTCGGCTTCGCCATCGAGGCGGCGACTGCTGGCTTCGGCGTCGGCGCTGATGTCCGCGCCGGTGCTGGTGGCGGCGTCACGCCCACCGCGTCGACCGACCCCGGCTTGGGGTCGCTGACCTTGAAGTGCCCGACCAGCGCCGTGAGTTTGCGCGCCTGGTCGCTGAGCGACTCGGCCGCGGCGGCGGACTCCTCGACCAGGGCGGCATTCTGCTGCGTCATCTGGTCCAGCTGCGCCACCGAGCCGTTGACATTGCCGATGCCCTGGCTCTGCTCGACGGTGCTCGCGCTGATCTCGCCGATGATGTCCGACACCCGCTGCACGCTGGCGACGATCTCCGTCATCGTGGCGCCGGCATCGCGCACCAGTTGCGAGCCGGCCTCGACCTTGGCCACGCTGTCGCCGATCAGCGCCTTGATCTCGCGCGCCGCGCCTGCGCTGCGCTGCGCCAGCGCCCGGACCTCCGACGCCACCACCGCGAAACCCTTGCCGTGCTCGCCGGCGCGCGCCGCTTCCACCGCGGCGTTCAGCGCCAGGATGTTGGTCTGGAAGGCGATGCCGTCGATGGTGCCGATGATGTCGTTGATCTTCTTGGCCGAGGCATCGATCTGCGCCATCGTGCCCACCACCTCGCCGACCACCGTGCCGCCGCGCTCGGCCACCTCGGCCGCGCTGCCGGCCAGCTGGTTGGCGGTGCGCGCGCTGTCGGCGCTCTGCTGCACCGTGCCGGTCAGCTGCGCCAGCGAGGACGCCGCATGCTGCAGGTTGGAGGCTGTCTGCTCGGTGCGGTGGCTCAGGTCCTGGTTGCCGCTGGCGATCTCCTGGCTCGCCGTCTGCATGCCGTCGGCGCTGGCCCGCACCTCGCGGATCACCTTGCGCAGCGAGCTCTTCATCGCCGCCAGCGCGCGCTGCACGTCGCCGATCTCGTCGCGGCTGTAGTCGCGGTCGACATGGAACAGGTCGCCCTCGCCGATGCGCTCGGCCTCGGCCATCAGCGACTTCAGCGGCGCCGAGATCGTGCGCACGAAGTAGGCGGTGGCCAGGGCCAGCAGGCCAACGATCAGCGTCATCAGCGCCGCCACGCCCCACACGGTGCGCATGCGCTCGGCCCCCGCGGCCTCTCGCAGCGCCGCCGAGCGCCGCTGCTGCAGCGTGACGAAGTCCTGCTGCGCGACCAGGTACTGCTCGATGGCGGGCACGACCTTCTGCTGCAGCGCCTGGTGCGCGCCGTTCACATCGCCGCCGGCCTTGAGCTTGTTCGCCTCGTTGCGGGTGGCGATGTAGGCCTGGCGCCGTTCGGCGATCCGCGCCATCGCGGCCTTGTCGTCGTCGCCCTCGGCCAGGGCCTCGAGTTGCTTCTGGATCTCGTTGATCGTCTCGGTGGTCTTGGCGATGTCGCCCTTCATCGCATCGGCGACGGCGTTGTCGTTGGCCGCCAGCCCGGCCTGCACGCGGCTCGCGTTGGCCTCGGTGAGGCCGCGCCAGCGCAGCGCCAGCTCGAAGCGTTGCTGCTGTTTCTCCTGGGTCGCCTGCGCGACCTCGAGCAGGCTGCGGGTGCGCGAGGCCGCCCCCAGCGACATCACCACCGTCATGACGGACATGACGGCAACGGGAATCCAGAGTCGCGTGGCGATCGAGAACTTCATCGGTCTGGCGCCTTGTGTTGGGTCGGGGGCTGCCCCGGGATGGTGCAGTCGACCTGCATCCCATCCTAAATCGGCCGAAGGGGGCACCGGCTTGAGGACAAACACTGCTAACCTGCCGCCCTGATCCGCGCCGGCCGCCCGATCCCGCAGAACTTCACAGAAGGTCCCGCCACGCCCATGAGCTTCCTGGCCATCGACATCGGCAACACGCGCCTCAAGTGGGCGCTCTACGCGAGCCCCCAGCCGGGCAGCCCGATGCTGGCGCACGGCGCGCAGTTCCTGGAGAACATCGAGAAGCTGGCCGAGCACGACTGGGCCCGGCTGCCGGCGACGCCGGGCAGCATGCTCGGCAGCAACGTGGCTGGCGACGCGATGCGGCACCGCGTCGAGGAGCAGATGGAGCTGTGGGACATCGAACCGCGCTGGGTGGCGTCGTCGGCGCAGGCGGGCGGCGTGATCAACGGCTACGAGCATCCGGGGCGCCTGGGCGCGGACCGCTTCGTCGCGCTGATCGGCGCGCGGCATCACGTGCTGGCGCGCATGCGCGGGCAGACGCCGCGACCCGCGCTGGTGGTGATGGTGGGCACCGCGGTGACCGTGGATGCGCTCGACGCCGACGGCCGCTTCCTCGGCGGGCTGATCCTGCCCGGGCACGGGATCATGCTGCGCTCGCTGGAAGGTGGCACCGCCGGCCTGCGCGTGCCGACCGGCGAGGTGCGCGAGTTCCCCACCAACACCTCGGATGCGCTCACCAGCGGCGGCAACTACGCGATCACCGGCGCCATCGAGCGCATGCACCGCCACATCGTCAAGCGCTGCGGGCAGGAGCCGGTCACCTTGATGACCGGTGGCGCGGGCTGGAAGGTCTCGCCGGCGCTGGACATCCCGCACGAGTTGATCGACTCGCTGATCTTCGACGGGCTGCTGGCGTTGCAGGCTCATCGCCTGGCGCTGTAGACGGCACGGTCCGGCGCTGGGGCGCGTCGACCGCGCCCGACGCGTTTACACGTCGACCTTGAACCCGAGGTCGATCTCCGAGCCCGGCTGGCCGCCGCGCAGGCCCCAGTTCTCGCGCTCCACCTCGTTGAGGATGATCTTGACGTGGTCGGCGGGGACGTCGAGCTCGCCGAGGCGATCGACGATCGCGCGGTAGAGGCGGCGCTTGGCCTCGATCGTGCGGCCGGAGAAGGCCGTCACCGTCACCAGCGTGTAGCACTCGGGCCGCGAGAGCCGCGGCGGATGGATGAAGCGATGCGGCTCGTAGGCGATCAGGCGCACGCAGCGGTCTTCCGCCGGGATCTTGAAGCCCTCGACCAGCGCGGCCTGCACCGCTTCGATCAACTGGGTTTCCTGCTCGGGGGAACAGGCACGGCGGATTTCGATGAGGGTGCTCGGCATGGGCGCTGCGATGAGGGGCGACGGGAACGCGAGCTTATCGCGCGACGACCTGCCGGCTCTGAAAGTCGACGGGCACGGAGCTGTGCTGGTGGACGACGCGCCATCGATCCCGCTCGCGTCGCATCAGCACGGTCAGCCGGTTCTCGATCGCGCGCAGCGCCTCGCCGCCGGCATCGAGCGCGGTGAACGCCAGCGTCGCCACACCACCGGCGACCCGGGTATCGCACCAGGTCGTCACCTCCGTCGCGGTGACGCGCACGCGCACGTCGCGGATGCCGTCGAACCAGGCGGCGATCATGCCGCCCCAGTCCTCGCGGCCGGCGTAGTGCCAGCGGTCCCAGCTGTCGAAGACCTGGACGTCCTGCGCGTAGAGGTCCAGGAAGCGCGCCAGGTCGCGCTCGAGGACGGCGGCCGCGTAGTCGCCCAGGAAGGCATGGATCGGGTCATCGGTCATGGTGTGTCTCCTTGAAGCGGGATGGCTCCGTGGAGACGACGATCCAGGGCGGCGGATTTCGACGGGGACGGGGCCGGCGCTCGCCGGTCATCGGGCCCCCTGCTGATGCAGGCGCCAGTCGCGCTGCCATCGCGCGACGTTGTAGAGCAGCACGCCGACGGAACTCACCCAGAACATGCCCAGCCACAGGCCGACCACCTTGAGGGTGAAGATCATGTCGCCGTCGCAGCGGCCGCTGGCGTCGCAGGGGGAGGGGACGTAAAGGTCGATGAGCAGGGCCGTCGAGACGTTCCAGACCAGCAGACCCAGGAGGACGGAAATGAGCAGGCGATTCATGGCGGACGGGTTCCTTTCCTGGTGGAAAGCGGCCAGTCTCGCCATCGGCGCGGTGCTCAGGATGAGCCCGGTGTGAGCGCTCGGTGAGCTTGCCGTGCGGTGCACGGCAGCGGTCCGGTCTCGCAGGGGGCCGTCAGCCCGCCCAGCTTTCCCGCAGCACGTCTCGGAACAACTCGGACAGCAGCGGCTCGACTTCCGGCCGATCCTTGGCGGGCAGTTCCAGACCCTCGATGCGGTCGAGCTCCCGCTCGATGAAGCGCTGGATCGGGATCACCTGGCCTGACAGCCCGAGCTCCCCGGTGTTGCGCTTCAGCTCGAGCAGGTCGTCGATGGCTTCGGGCAGCCCCGGTTCGTCCCGGATGGTGTCGAGCAGGCGATGGAACTCGATGGGCGCGGGACTCTGGTGGCATTCCAGCCATCGGACCGCCAACAACGGACGCAGCACGTAGAAGTACTTCTTCAACGGGACCTGCTCGGCCTGCAGATAACCGCGGAAGTTGGTCTTCGCCATGCTGCGGTAGTGATGGATGCCGCGCACGATCGAGTACACGACCGGCAGCAATTCCAGCGCCCGCGCGTGGAAGCGGCCGCGGCTTTCGTAGACGATCGGCGACTGGATCCATTCGACGAAGCCCGGGTTGGAGCCGCGGAACAGCCGCAGCGCCTTGCGCAGGTCCCAGCCGTTGATGTCCATCTCGTCGACGATCGGGTACTCGATGACGTCGCGCTGTTCCTCGAGGCCGATGGACAGGTACCAGTCCATGCGGTTGACGTAGATGAAGCGGGCGTCGAAGTCGCTGTCGGGCGAAGCGAAACCCCAGGCACGGCTGCCGGACTCGACGGCCAGCAGCACGCGCACCTCGTGCTCGGTTTCGGCGCGGCGCAGCCGCGACTGAATCTCGGCGCGCGCGGGGGCGGGGATGACGGAGAGGTCGGTCGTGGGAGCGCTCATGGGCGCATTCTGACCCCGCCGCGCGCCGTCTTTACAGGATGAACCGGCTCAGGTCCTCGTTCTGCGCCAGCGCGCCGAGCTTCTCGTCGACCTGCGCGCCGGCGATCGTGACGGTCTGGCCGGCGTGCTTGTGCGCGTCGAAGCTGATGTCGTCCAGCAGTCGCTCCAGCACCGTCGCCAGGCGTCGCGCGCCGATGTTCTCGGTGCGCTCGTTGACCTCGAACGCGATCTGCGCCAGCCGGCGGATGCCGTCCGCGCTCAGCTCCAGCGTCAGCCCTTCCGTCGCCAGCAGCGCCTGGTATTGCTTGACCAGGCTCGCATGCGTGCTCGACAGGATGGCCTCGAAGTCCTCCACCGACAGCGACTTCAGCTCCACCCGGATCGGGAAACGGCCCTGCAACTCGGGAATCAGGTCGCTGGGCTTGCTCAGGTGGAAGGCGCCCGAGGCGATGAACAGGATGTGGTCGGTCTTCACCATCCCGTACTTGGTGTTGACCGTCGTGCCCTCCACCAGCGGCAGCAGGTCGCGCTGCACGCCCTGGCGCGACACGTCGGCGCCGCCGCTGTGCTCGGCGCGCGTCGCCACCTTGTCGATCTCGTCGATGAAGACGATGCCGTTGTCCTGCGCATGCGCCAGCGCCGCGGTCTTGATCTCGTCCTCGTTGACCAGCTTGGCGGCTTCTTCCTCGACCAGCAGCTTCATCGCCTCGGCGATCTTGAGCTTGCGCGCCTTGCGGCGCTCCTGGCCCATCTGCGAGAACAGCCCCTTGAGCTGCTCCGCCATCTCTTCCATGCCCTGCGGGCCGACGATCTCCATCGAGGGCCGTGCCTCGGCCAGCTCGATCTCGATCTCCTTGTCGTCCATCGAGCCCTCGCGCAGCCGCTTGCGCATCACCTGCCGGGCGGTGTTGTCGCCGCCGGCGCTGTCCGCCGCCGGCGCGAAGCCGGTCGACGAGCGCGGCGGCGGCACCAGCGCGTCGAGGATGCGCTCCTCGGCCGCATCCTCGGCCCGCGCGCGCTGGAAGCGCATCTGGCGCTCGCGCTCCTGCTTGACGGCGATGTCGACCAGGTCGCGCACGATGCTGTCCACGTCCTTGCCGACGTAGCCCACCTCGGTGAACTTGGTCGCCTCGACCTTGATGAAGGGCGCGTCGGCGAGCTTGGCCAGGCGGCGCGCGATCTCGGTCTTGCCCACGCCGGTGGGGCCGATCATGAGGATGTTCTTCGGCGTGATCTCGCCACGCAGCTTCTCGTCGACCTGCTGGCGCCGCCAGCGGTTGCGCAACGCGATCGCGACGGCGCGCTTGGCATCGGCCTGGCCGACGATGTGCCGGTCGAGTTCGGAGACGATCTCCTGCGGGGTCATGCTGCTGCTCATTCGTGTGCTCCGGCGCCGGCTCAGTCCAGCGTCTCGATCGTGTGGTTGCCGTTGGTGTAGATGCAGATCTCGCCGGCGATCACCAGCGACTGCTTGACGATGTCCACCGCGCTCAGCTCGCTGTGGTTGAGCAGCGCCTTCGCCGCCGCCTGCGCATAGGCGCCGCCGCTGCCGATGGCGACGATGCCCTGCTCGGGCTCCAGCACGTCGCCGTTGCCGGTGATGATCAGCGACGCCGTGCGGTCGGCCACCGCCAGCATCGCCTCCAGGCGGCGCAGCACGCGGTCGGTGCGCCAGTCGCGGGTCAGGTCCACCGCCGCGCGCACCAGATGGCCCTGGTGCTTCTCGAGCTTGGCCTCGAAGCGCTCGAACAGCGTGAACGCATCGGCCGTCGCGCCGGCGAAGCCGGCCAGCACCTGGTTCTTGTAGAGCTTGCGCACCTTGCGCGCCGTCGACTTCACGACGATCGAGCCCAGCGTCACCTGGCCGTCGCCGCCGATCGCGACCTGGTTGCCGCGCCGCACGCTGACGATGGTGGTGCCGTGGTACGGCGCAAGCGGGGAGGAGGAATCTTGGGACATGGTGGATCGGACGTGCGGGGACGCCTTGAACGTCATGAAGGCCTCACGTGGGTTCCCGCGCGGGAATCACAAGGTGAGGAAAAGGGAGCGGCCCCGCCTGTGCGAATGCCGGTTGACGAGGCCGATGATCGGACATCCGGATGAAGAACGGGGCCAGAGGCCCCGTGGTCGCGAAGGTCGAAGCCGGCGCCCGGCGGTCGTCAGACGTGCCGCACCTTGACCCGGGCGTGCTCGTTGATGCCCATGGCACCAAAGAACAGCGCCACCAGCCGGTGCGCGTCGCTGAACTGCACGGCGCGGTTCTCGCTGCGCCGCGCCAGCACCCAGTTCAGCAGGTCGCCGGCGGCCATGAAGTCCAGGCGGATCAGCTTCGGGCAGGCGATCGTCACCAGCGACGCGGCGCCGAGCTGCTCGGTCATCAGCGCCAGCGTCTCGCTGATGTCGCCGCTCAACTGGCCGGAGAGCTCCATCAGCGCCGCGGTGTTGACCGCGTCGGTCATCGTCGACTCGAGGAAGGCGATGCCGGTGTCCGGCGCCGCCGGCTGGATCGAGGAGGGCGAGCTCGTCGACAGCGCATTGCCGCTGATGCGGACATGGCACAGCGCCTTCTCCCAGCTGGGCGGCGACACCTCGTAGGTGACGCAGTAGTCGATCGCGACTTCGTCGAACTGGTCCGGGCGGTTGGCCAGGCGCAGCGCTTCCAGGCGCAGCATCCACAGGATGGGATCCGCGTCCCGGCTGCCGACCGGGGCCTGCTCCCGCAGCACGTTGAAGAAGTGGTCGCCCGACAGCCAGCGCAGGTCCAGCGCCTGCTGCGCCCAGGCGCGGAACAGGTCGCGCAGCTTGGCGCAGGCCTCGATGTCGATCTGGCGCAGCGGCGCCCAGTCGATCACCCAAGGCATCGGCAGGTTCTCGCAGCGGGTGCGCATCTGCGTCACCGCCTCGGTGTCCAGGTATTCCGGCGCTGTCCAGGAGACGCTGCTCGCGCGGCCGCGCGGGGCGCGTTCCTGCTGCACCGCCTCGGCCACCAGCTTGGGCAGCGAGAACCATTGCGGCGAGGACAGCCCGAACTGCTGCGCGTAGTCGTTGGCCAGCTGCTCGAACTTGCCCTGCTGGCCGGTCGCCCGGTACAGGTCGAACAGCACCAGCCAGGTCTCGGCGTGATCGTGGCGCGCGCCGCCCGGGCGCGTCAGGTCGATCAGGCTGCGCTCGCAGTGCTCGTAGTCGGCATTGGCGAAGGCGATCACCGCTTCGTCCAGCTCGGCGTCGTGGACGACCTCGCTGACCTCGACCTGCGGGTCCGCGACGCGGAAGCTCAGCGTCGGGATCTCCTTCTTCAGCTCGGGGATCGGCGCGGGCGCGGCGGCCGACTGCGGGGCCATGCCGCCGCCCATCGAGGCCGCGGCTGGCGCCGGCGACAGGTCCAGGCGCTCGATGTCGGCCGGCGAGGCGTGGTCGGACACCCGCGCGCCGATCTGGTCCGCCGGCTGCGTCGCGGCGAAATTGACCGGTTTGGTGCTGGTCTCGAAGAAGCCGGGCGAGTGCTGGCCCTGCACCTGGGTGGGGACGAAACCCTCGCCCACCATCTGCTGCTCGATCTGGTCGATCTTGGCCTTGACGCTGGCTTCATCGCGGCGGGCGCCCTGGATCTCGCTGATGCGGCCCAGTTCGTCGATGCCGGAGGTCGCGTGGCCGCCAAGCGCGGCCAGCTGTTCAGGCGTCAGGCCCTCGCGGCGGATCTTGCGCAGCATGTCGAGCTCGCGCTTGCGCACGAAATCGTTGCGCCGCTTGCGCTCCACCATCGCCCGCAGCTCGGCCTTGGCGGCATCGGCCTCGGGATCGTCCTGGCGGGAGTTGATCTCCGCCCAGTCGGTCGTCGGATTGGCGACGAAGCGCGCCACCTTGCGGAAGAAGCTCTCGCCTTCTTTGGTGCCGTCTTTGGGGTCGGTCATGCTCTGGCGGACCTTGCTCTGCGCGCTGTCCGGCTCAATCGCCGAACATCTTCTGTTTCAGCTCACGGCGCTGCTGCGCTTCCAGCGACAGCGTGGCGGTCGGGCGCGCGATCAGGCGACCCAGGCCGATCGGCTCGCCGGTCTCGTCGCAGTAGCCGTACTCGCCGCTTTCCAGGCGCTGCAGCGATTGCATGATCTTCTTCAGCAGCTTGCGCTCGCGGTCGCGGGTGCGCAGCTCCAGGGCGTGCTCTTCCTCGATCGTGGCGCGGTCGGCCGGGTCGGGGACGATGGAGGTGTCCTCGCGCAGGTGCTCGGTCGTCTCGCCGGCGTTGGACAGGATGTCTTCCTTCAGCTGCGTCAGCTTGGCGCGGAAGAAGTCGACTTGCTTGTCGTTCATGTACTCGCTGTCCGGCATCGCCAGCACTTCGGCGTCGGTCAGTTCGGCACCGGCCTTGGATTTCCAGGCAGACGAGAGTTTGGGATCGGTCTTCACGGCAGGGCGGCTGTTCTGGTTCGTTGATGTCGGGGTCGAAGGCCGGACAGGGCTGTCCAGCAGAGAGACCGTGCTGTCGGGCGCGTCCGCGTCGGCGGGTTTGCCTGCCGCCGGAGCCTTGGCCACCTTGGCGGCGGCCTTGGGCGCGGCGGTCTTGGAGGCCGGTGTCTTGCTCACGTTCACTCTCCTAGCGGCTCTTTATACCTGCTCGACATGAGAAGCCGGGGCTTCCCGCGCTGGCGCAGGGGCCTGGTTCGGGCGCGGCGGATTGTAGCCACCTCCGCCGCCGCGCCGCCGATGGGTCTGAACCATCGGTCAGTGTGGCACTAAGCCAGGCAGCCTTCCAGCCCCTGCATCAGGATGTCCTTCGGCAGATCGATGCCGATGAACACCATCTTGCTGACCTTCTTCTCCTCGGGCATCCACTTCGGACCGAGGTCGGACCCCATCAGCTGGTGCACGCCCTGGAAGATCACCTTCTTGTCGGTGCCCTTCATGTTCAGCACGCCCTTGTAGCGCAGCATCTTCGGACCGTACACCTGCACGATCGCGCCCAGGAAGTCCTCCAGCTTGGCCGGGTTGAACGGGCGCTCCGAGCGGAAGACGAAGGACTTCACGTCGTCGTCATGGTGGTGATGGTGCGGATGGTCGCAGTGCTCGCCGTGCTCGTGGTCGTGATGATCGTGGGCATGGTCGTGGCCATGGTCATGACCGTGCTCGTGCGCATGGTCGTGCTCGTCGGCAGCCAGGAAGTCGGGGTCGATCTCCAGCTTGGCGTTCAGGTTGAAGCCGCGCAGGTCGAAGACGTCCTTGATCGGCACCTCGCCGAAGTGCACCTTGGACTGCGGCGCGCGCGGGTTCATGTGCTTGAGGCGGTGCGACAGCGCGTCCACCGCGGCGGCGTCGACCAGGTCCGTCTTGCTCAGGAAGATCTGGTCGGCGAAACCGACCTGGCGGCGCGCCTCCTGGCGGGTGTCGAGCTGATCGTTCGCATGCTTGGCGTCGACCAGCGTCAGGATCGAGTCGAGCAGGAAGGTCTCCGCGATCTCGTCGTCCATGAAGAAGGTCTGCGCGACCGGGCCGGGGTCGGCCAGGCCGGTGGTCTCGATGACCACGCGCTCGAAGTCCAGCTCGCCCTTGCGGCGCTTGGCGGCCAGGTCGGCCAGCGTGGTGCGCAGGTCCTCGCGGATGGTGCAGCAGACGCAGCCGTTGCTGAGCTGGATGATCTGCTCCTGCGTCTCGCTGACGAGGATGTCGTTGTCGATGTTCTCCTCGCCGAACTCGTTCTCGATGACGGCGATCTTCTGGCCGTGCGCCTCGGTCAGCACGCGCTTGAGCAGCGTCGTCTTGCCCGAGCCGAGGAAGCCCGTGAGGATGGTGGCGGGGATCAGTCCCGGCGCGGGACTCGTGGCTGGATTCGCGGCGGCGGTGTCAGGAACGGACGACATGGTGAACGACCAATCTATGGAGAAGCTTGGGCCCGGCAACTGGGGGCGGATGACTGTGTTTCAAGCGAATGTCAATGTCAATCGGTTATTCTGGCGCCTCCTCAACGACGGCACACACGACAGTGTCTGATCCCCAGCCTAGTCGGCCCGCCAAGCATGGCGGGCGTGGCAACGACCAACGCGGTCTCATCGATCGCGTGCTCGAATTCCTGCACCCCGGCCCGGACTCGACCAGCGAGCTGATCGAGAACTTCGCCGAAGCGGAGGAGCGCGATCTGATCGCGCCCGAATCGCGCCAGATGCTCGAGGGCGTCCTGCGAATGGCCGAACTCAGCGCCGGTGACGTCATGGTCGCCGCGCCGCGGATGGACCTGCTGGACATCCAGTCGCCGCCCGACGAACTGCTGGCCGCCGTCATCGATACCGGTCACTCGCGTTTCCCGGTCTACGACGGCCAGCGCGACAACATCATTGGCATCCTGCTGGCCAAGGACCTGCTCAAGCTCCAGCGCGCTCCGGAACTGAATCTGCGCGCGCTGTTGCGCCCGGCAGTTTTCGTGCCCGAGAGCAAGGGCCTCAATGAGCTGCTCCGCGATTTCCGTTCCAACCGGAATCACCTGGCCATCGTGATCGACGAATTCGGCAACACCGCCGGCCTGATCACGATCGAGGACGTGCTCGAGGAGATCGTCGGCGAGATCGAGGACGAATTCGACGTCGGCGACGGCGATGCTGGCATCTACACGCTGGCCGACGGCAGCTACCGCGTCGCGGGCGACGCCGAGATCGACGCGGTCAACACCGCCTTCGGGCTGTCGCTGTCCGACGCCGACTTCGACACCATCGGCGGCCTGGTGGCGCATGAGCATGGCCGCGTGCCGCGCCGCGGCGAGACCGTCGAGGTCGCCGGCCTGCGCTTCTCGGTGATGATCAACCGCGGCGGCGCGGTGCGCTGGTTCAAGGTGACCCGCGCGCCGGCGCCCGAGGCCGACGACCACAGCGGCTGATGCGCCGCGGCTCCTTGTCGGACCGGATCGACGGCGGGGCCCGCCAGGGCCGGTGGTCCTGGCTGCTTCATCCGGCGCTCGCGCTTGTCGCCGGGGCGCTGCACACCGCCTCGTTCTCGCCCAGTCCCGCCTGGTGGCTGCAGCCGCTGGCGCTGGCCTGGCTGGTCGCCGCCTGCGATGGCGTGCGGCCGCGCCGCGCCGCGCTGGCCGGCGCGCTGTTCGGCATCGGCTGGCTGGCCTCGGGGCTGTGGTGGCTCTACATCAGCATGCACGACTTCGGGCATCTGCCCGCGGCCGTGTCGGCGCTGGCGGTGCTGGCGCTGGCGTTGTTCCTCTCGCTCTACTACGCCGCCGGCATGGGTCTGGCGGTTCGCTGGTCCGCCGGCGCCGCGCCGACGCGGCGGGTGCTCGCCTTCGCCGCCCTGTGGCTGGGCGCGGAACTCGCCCGCGCGAGCTGGTTCACCGGCTTCCCGTGGATCGCCAGCGGTTACGCGCATGCGCAGGGGCCGCTGGCCGCGCTCGCGCCCTATGTCGGCGTCTACGGCATCACCGCGGTGGCGGCCCTGCTGGCGGCGGCGCTGGCGCTGCGCCACTGGGCGCTGCTGGGCGCGCTGGTCGTCGCCATCGGCCTGGCGCAACTCCTGCCGCGGGATTTCACGCGCCCGACCGGCACGCTGGCCGTGTCGCTGGTGCAGCCCAACATCCCGCAGGACCAGAAGTTCGACCGCGATCGCTTCGATCAGAACCTCGACCAGTTGACCGCGCTGATCGAGTCGGCCCGCGGGCAGGTCGTCATCACGCCGGAGTCGGTGCTGCCTGTGCCGCTGGCCTTCCTCGACGAGGCGCATGTGGAGCGCTTGCGCCGCGACGCCCGGCAGCGGCCGCTGCTGCTGGGTACCTTCCTGGGCAACACGACCGATGGTTTCGTGAACTCGCTGGCCGCCATGGGCTTCGCGGGCGAGTACGACTACGGCAAGCGCCACCTGCTGCCCTTCGGCGAGTTCATCCCGCCCGGCTTCCACTGGTTCGTCAGGGCGATGAACATCCCGATGGACGACCAGGCCAGCGGCACGCACCAGCGCGCGCTGGCCTTCGCGGGCCAGCGCCTGCGGCCGCTGATCTGCTACGAGGACCTATTCGGCGAGGACGTCGTCGCCAGCGCGCTGGACCGCGGCGACGCGGCCGCCACGGTCTTCGTCAACGTGAGCAACCTGGCCTGGTTCGGGCCGCGCATGGTGCAGGACCAGCACCTGCAGTTCTCGCAGATGCGGGCGCTGGAATTCCAGCGGCCGATCGTGCGGGCGACCAACACCGGCGCGACCGCGCAGGTCGACCACCGCGGGCAGGTGCTGGCCCGGCTCCCGGCGGAGCAGGCGGGCGTGCTCGAGGTCACCGTGGAGGGCCGCAGCGGCGTCACGCCCTATGCGCGCTGGCTGTCGGCGGCGGGCCTGTGGCCGCTGTGGGCGCTGGCCGCGGCGGGACTGTTGCCGGTGCTGGTGCCGGCCTGGCGGCGCCGCCGCGACGGCGCGGGACGCGTCGCCTGACCGGGGCCCGCCGTCCCTGGGCGGCACGCCGGTGTCTCCCCCGGGCCGCACATAGAATCGGGCGTTTTGCTCCACCGCCGGCCCGACGGCCCGACGCCCCATGCTGACTTTCCAGCAACTGATCCTCCGCCTGCAGGAATACTGGTCCAAGCAGGGTTGCGCCCTGCTGCAGCCCTATGACATGGAGGTCGGCGCCGGCACCAGCCACACCGCGACCTTCCTGCGCGCGCTGGGTCCCGAGCCCTGGAAGGCCGCCTACGTGCAGCCCAGCCGTCGCCCCAAGGACGGCCGCTACGGCGAGAACCCGAACCGGCTGCAGCACTATTACCAGTTCCAGGTCGTGCTCAAGCCGGCGCCGGCCAACATCCTGGAGCTCTACCTGGGCTCGCTCGAGGCCCTGGGCTTCGACCTGAAGAAGAACGACGTCCGCTTCGTCGAGGACGACTGGGAGAACCCCACGCTCGGCTGCTGGGGCCTGGGCTGGGAGGTCTGGCTCAACGGCATGGAGGTGACCCAGTTCACCTACTTCCAGCAGGTCGGCGGCATCGACTGCAAACCCATCACCGGCGAGATCACCTACGGCCTCGAGCGCCTGGCGATGTACCTGCAGGGCAAGGAATCGGTCTACGACCTCGTCTATACCGACGGTCTGACCTACGGCGACGTGTTCCACCAGAACGAGGTCGAGCAGTCGACCTACAACTTCGAGCACAGCGACGTCGACTTCCTGCTGCAGGCCTTCGGCGCCTACGAGCGCAAGTCCAAGGACCTCATGGACACGCGGCTGGCGCTGCCGGCCTACGAGCAGCTGCTCAAGGCGGCCCACACCTTCAACCTGCTGGATGCCCGCGGCGCGATCAGCGTGACCGAGCGCGCCGCCTACATCGGCCGCATCCGCAACCTGGCGCGCGCCGTGGCCCAGAGCTACGTCGACAGCCGCGCGCGACTGGGCTTCCCGATGGCCCCCAAGGCCTGGGCCGACGAGGTCGTCGCGCAGATCGAGAAGAAGAGCGCTGAGGCCGCCGCGAAGTCCGGGAAGGCCGCGGAGCAGTCGGACAAGAAGACCGCCGCCTGACGACGAGGAACACCACCCCATGACCACGAAGAACCTGCTCGTCGAACTGTTTGTCGAGGAACTCCCGCCCAAGGCGCTGAGGAAGCTGGGCGAGGCGTTCTCGGCGGTGCTGGCCGATGCGCTCAAGGCGCAGGGCCTGGCGCCGGCCGACGCGGCCGTGACCGCCTACGCCACGCCGCGCCGCCTGGCGGTGCATCTGGCCGGCGTCGCCGCCAAGGCCGCCGACCGCGCCGTCCAGCAGAAGCTGATGCCGGTGGCGGTGGCCCTGGACGGCGCGGGCAACGCCACGCCGGCGCTGCTCAAGAAGCTGGCGTCGGTGGGTGCCGACGCCACCGTCGTGCCCAGCCTCAAGCGCGCCCCCGACGGCAAGGCCGAGGCGCTGTTCCTGGACACCGTCGTCGCCGGCGTGTCGCTCAAGGACGGCCTGCAGAAGGCGCTGGACGAGGCGCTCGCCAAGCTGCCCATTCCCAAGGTCATGACCTACCAGCTGGCCGACGGCTGGAGCGACGTCAAGTTCGTGCGTCCGGCCCACGGCCTGGTCGCGCTGCATGGCGAGGACCTGGTCGAGATCGGCGCGCTGGGCCTCACCGCCGGTCGGACGACGCGCGGTCATCGCTTCGAGTCCAAGGCCGGGACGATCACGATCCAGAGCGCCGACAGCTATGAGCGCCAGCTCCGCGAAGAGGGCGCGGTGATCGCGTCCTTCGACCAGCGTCGCGACGAGATCGTGCGCCAGCTGCAGGCGCAGGCCGCGCCGCTGGGCCTGACGCCGATCGACGCGCCCGAGCTGCTGGACGAGGTGACCGCGCTGGTGGAGCAGCCCAACGTGCTGTCCTGCCAGTTCGAGCCCGAGTTCCTGGCCGTGCCGCAGGAGTGCCTGATCCTGACGATGAAGGCCAACCAGAAGTACTTCCCGCTGCTGGACGCGCAGGGCAAGCTGACCCACCGCTTCCTGGTGGTCAGCAACATCCATCCGGACGATGCGTCCAAGGTCATCGAGGGCAACGAGCGCGTCGTGCGCCCGCGCCTGGCCGATGCGAAGTTCTTCTTCGACCAGGACCGCAAGAAGACGCTGGCCTCGCGCGTCGAGGGCCTGGGCAAGGTGGTCTATCACGGCAAGCTCGGCAGCCAGGGCGAACGCACCGAGCGCGTGCGCGCGATCGCGCATGCGATCGTCAACCAGCTGCGCATGGCCCAGCACCCGTACACGGTCGAGGCCAAGGACGAGTTCGACGTGCTCGACAGCAAGGCCCAGGAGGCCGCGCTGCTGGCCAAGGCCGACCTGCTGACCGACATGGTGGGCGAGTTCCCCGAGCTGCAGGGCATCATGGGCGGCTACTACGCGCGCCATGAAGGCTTGCGCGACGGCGTGGCCAAGGCCATCGAGGACCACTACAAGCCGCGCTTCGCCGGCGATGCGCTGCCGCGCAACCACACCGGCACCGTCGTCGCGCTGGCGGACAAGCTCGAGACGCTGATCGGCCTGTTCGGCATCGGCCAGCTGCCCACCGGCGACAAGGACCCGTTCGCGCTGCGCCGCCACGCGCTGGGCGTGATCCGCATCCTGGTCGAGAACCACATGCACCTGTCGCTGCCGGAGCTGATCCAGGGCGCGCTGCCCGCGTTCGGCGAGCTGATCCAGGATCCGACCGAGCCGCTGCTGGGCTTCTTCGCCGACCGCCTGGCGGTGAGCCTGCGCGACCAGGGCTACAGCGCCCAGGAGGTCGACGCGGTGCTGGCGCTGAGCCCGGCCCGCCTGGGCGACGTGCCCAAGCGCCTGGGCGCCGTGCGCGCCTTCGCCGCGCTGCCCGAATCGGCCTCGCTGGCCGCGGCCAACAAGCGGGTCGGCAACATCCTCAAGAAGATCGAGGGCGAGCTGCCGACCGAGGTCCAGCCCGCGCTGCTGACCGAGGCGGCCGAGCGGGCCCTGGCCGACGCGCTCGCCGGTGTGAAGCCGCAGGCCGACGCGCTGTTCGAGCAGCACGACTACGCCGGCTCGCTCAAGGCGCTGGCCGCGCTGAAGGCGCCGGTCGACGCCTTCTTCGACGACGTGATGGTGAACGCCGAGGACCCCGCGCTGCGCGCCAATCGCCAGGCGCTGCTCAAGCAGCTGCACGACGCGATGAACCGCGTCGCGGACCTGTCGCGCCTGGCGGCCTGACGCAGAACGGAGCCTTCGATGCCCAACCGGTCCGACCATCCGCATGGCATGAAACTGGTGATCCTGGGCCGCGACGGCACGATCAACCGCTACCGCGACGACCATGTGAAGTCGCCCGAGGAACTCGAGCCGCTGCCCGGCGCGCTCGAGGCCGTCGCGCGGCTGAACCACGCCGGCTGGCACACCGTCATGGCCACCAACCAGCCCGGCATCGGCCGCGGGCTGCTGGACATGGCCTCGCTCAACGCGGTGCACCTGCGGCTGAACCAGCTGCTGGCGGAGAAGGGCGGTCGGCTGGACGCAGCGTTCTTCTGCCCGCATGCGCCGGAAGAGAACTGCAACTGCCGCAAGCCGCTGCCGGGGCTGGTCGAACAGATCGGCGAGCGCTTCGGCGTGGACCTGCAGCAGGTCCACATGGTCGGCGCCAGCGTGCGCGACCTGCAGACCGCGCACAACGCCGGCTGCGTGCCGCACCTGGTGCGCGGCGACCGCCTGGCCGGCGTCGACGAGGCGCAGCTGCAAGGCCAGATCGCCCTGGTGCCCGGCTCGCGCGTGCACCAGGACCTGGCCGCCTTCGCCGAGGCCCTGATCCATGAGGAACGCCGCGCGCGCGCCGAGTCGCGCGGCGAATCCGCTGAACCCGATACCGCTCCTGGAGACCTGGGCTGATGCTCATCGCGCTGCGTTCGATCCTCTTCGTCCTCTACCTGATCGTCACCGTCGTGCCCTGGGGCACCGCGGTCGTGGTCTGCTCGCTGTTCCTCAACAGCACGCAGCTGTACTGGATGTGCGCCAACTGGCTGCGCGTGGCGATCTGGGGCGCCCGCTTGATCTGCGGCGTGCGCTGGCGCGTGCGCGGCATGGAGCACCTGCCCACGGACAAGGCCCAGTCGGTGATCCTGCTGTCCAAGCACCAGTCGACCTGGGAGACCTTCGCCTACCCGATGCTGATGCCGCGGCCGCTGGCCTACGTGTTCAAGCGGGAACTGATCTACATCCCGTTCTTCGGCTGGTCCATGGCGCGGCTGGACATGATCCACATCGACCGCAGCAAGCGCAGCGAGGCCTGGAACAAGGTGGCCGCGCAGGGCCGGCGCATCGCCGGGCTGGGCAACTGGATCATCATGTTCCCGGAAGGCACGCGGGTGGCGCGCGGCAAGGTCGGCGAGTACAAGACCGGCGGCACGCGACTGGCCGTCGAGACCGGCGTGCCGGTGGTGCCGATCGCGATGAACTCGGCGAGCTGCTGGCCGCGCAAGAGCTTCCTGCTGCGCCCTGGCGTGGTCGACATCTCGATCGGCCCGATGATCCCCAGCACCGGCCGCACACCGGCCGACCTGATGAAGGAGGTGCAGGGCTGGATCGAGACCGAGATGCGGGTGCTGGACCCGGCGGCCTATCCCGCCGACGGCGCCGCCGCGATGACCGGCGTGCCGCCTGCGCCGCCGGCCCCGCCGTCCACGTCGGCCGCCGCCTGATTACACTCGCAGCCCATGCTGCCTTCCAAGCTGCGGGGATTGGGCGCGCTGCTGAACTTCACGCAGCTGTCGCTGTTCGACACCGAGCCCCCGCCCGCGCCTCCGCCGCCCGCACCGGATCCCGTCGCCCCGACGCCGCGCTTGCGCGGTGAGGCCGGCGCGTCGCTGCGCCAGGTCTTGCTGCACGGGCAGGCGATCCCCTACGAGCTCAAGCGCGCGCGCCGCCGCAGCATCGGCTTCACGGTGAGCGAGGACGGCCTGCGGGTGTCCGCGCCGAAGTGGGTGCCGCTGGGCGACATCGACAACGCGCTGCAGCAGAAGGGCGACTGGATCTTGCGCAAGCTGGTCGAGCAACGCGAGCGCGCCAAGCGGACGCAGGCGGCCCGTGTCCACTGGGGCGACGGCTGCAGCCTGCCCTACCTGGGCGAGCCGCTGATCGTCGTGCTCGATCCGTCGATGACCGGCACGCGGCTCGACGAGGGCCAGGCCGACCCCCAGCCGACGCTGGCGACGGTGCCGCGCCGCATGCTCTACCTCGGCCTGCCGCAGACCGCGGCGCCGGAGCAGATCCGCGACGCGGTGCAGGCCTGGCTGCAGCGCCAGGCGCGGCAGCTGTTCGAGTCCCGCTGCAGACACTTCGCCGGGCCGCTGGGCGTCACGATGACCGGGCTGCGGCTGTCCTCCGCGCAGACGCGCTGGGGCAGCGCCAGCGCCGACGGCATGATCCGGCTCAACTGGCGGCTGATCCACTTCTCGCCCGCGCTGATCGACTACGTCGTCGCGCATGAACTGGCCCATCTCAAGGAGATGAACCACAGCCCCCGGTTCTGGGCGGTGGTGCGGTCGGTGTTCCCGGAATACGAACTCGCGCGCGATCGCCTCAAGCAGGCGGTGCTGCCGCTGATGGACGAGGCCTGATGCCGCGTCGGGATTTCGTCAATCGTTCCGCTTGATAGCGGTAAACGTTCGCATTTCCCCCTTTGGGGGGGCTTGTAGCTGATTTGGGTGGGGCTGCACACTGGATACCGCTGTCATCACTCGCATCTGAGTCAGAACCTCCTCCCGCGTTCCGCTCCCGGCGGCGCTTTGGTCCCCCAGCCTTCCCGGCTGCGTCCGGTCGACCCGCGCTCAGAGCCGACAAGCTGATGCATAACAAGGCGCAGCGCCGCCGTCCCGTGATCGGGGCGGCGGCGACTGTCTTTCCGGGCCTCGTTTTTCTTCAGGCCGAGAAGCGATGGATGCCATCCGCATCCAACGTCCGCCGCAGCAACCCGCCCAGCCACAGCCGATGCAGGTGAGCCACCGCCTCGCCCATGGCGAAGGTCGTCTGGTGCAGGTCCAACGGCCGGCGGAACATCATCGGCAGCAGCTCGGCCGCGTGGCAGGGCTTGGCGGTGCAGGCCTCCAGCACTTCGGCCAGCCGCTCCTGGTGGTGCTGCTGCAGCTGGTCGATGCGCGCGTGCAATCCCCGGAAGGGCTTGCCGTGCGCGGGCAGCACCAGGGTGTCGGCCGGCAGCGTGCTCAGCCGCGCGATCGAATCGAGGTAGAGCTGCAGCGGATCCGCCTCCGGTTCCACGTCCACGACCGAGACGTTGGTGGAGATCCTCGGCAGCACCATGTCGCCCGAGATCATCACGCCCAGCGTCTCGCTGAACAGACTGATGTGCTCCGGCGCGTGGCCATGGCCGACAAGGCAGCGCCAGTCGTGATCGCCGATGCGCACGCTCATGCCGTCCATCAGCCGGCGGAAGGCGGGCGGGATCGACGGGACCATGCTCGGGTAATAGCTCGCGCGGCCGCGGATCTTGTCCAGCGCCGCCGGATCGGTCAGGCCGTGGCTGCCGAAGAAGGCCGCCGCCGCCTCGCCGCCCATGCCCACCGTCGACGAGGACGCCACCCGCGCCAGCTGATAGTCCGTCGCGCTGATCCACAGCCGGCACTGCCAGCGCTCGGTCAGCCAGTGGGCCAGGCCCATGTGGTCCGGGTGGAAGTGGGTGACGATGACGCGCAGCACCGGCAGGCCGTCGAGTCGCTCGGCGAAGACCCGTTCCCAGTTCGCCTTCGTCGCATCGCTGTGGATGCCGCAATCGACGATGGTCCAGCCCTCGCGCCCGTCCTGGACGTCCCGCAGCAACCACAGGTTGATGTGGTCCAGCGCGAAGGGCAGGCCCATGCGCACCCACCGGAGGCCGGGCAGCAGGTCGAGCGCCTCGCCCGGACCGGGGAGGGTGTCGCCCAGGGGGTAGGTGAGTTCCGATTCGCGGGGATTGGCCATGGCTTTAGACTTACGTTTACGTCAACGTCATTAGCCAGTGTAGCCATGAGCCCCTCTCCCCGCCCGACCCCGGCCGATGACCTGCCCGAGGACGCGCTGCCCGAAGCCGGCGACGACGCGGGACCGCTGTTCACCATCACCGAGCTGGCGACCGAGTTCGACATCACCCCGCGCGCGATCCGCTTCTACGAGGACATGGGCCTGCTGACGCCCGCCCGCGCCGGGCGCAATCGCGTGTACACGCAGCGCGACCGCACGCGGCTGAAGTTGACCCTGCGCGGCAAGCGCCTGGGGCTGTCGCTGCAGGAGATCAAGCAGCTGGTGGACATGTACGACAACCAGTCGGACACCGTGCCGCAGCTGCGCGCCTTCCTCGGCGTGCTGGACCAGCACCGCAAGCAGCTGCAGCAGCAGCTCAGCGACATCGAGGTCACCCTCGCCGAGATCGCCCAGCACGAGGAGCGCTGCCACGCGCTGCTGGCCGAGGCCGGCCAGCCGGTCGACAGCTGAGCCGCCACCCGCTGACCGCGGCGCGCGGACGAAACCCGGCCCTGCGCGTCGCGCCGCCCCACACGGCGCCGCCCTACACTCCGCCGCCATGAACGGCCTGCATCTCACCGCCGACCTGGCCCGCTGCGCGCGCGCGGCGCTGCTGACGGACGCCCCCGGCCTGGCCCGCCAGGCTCGCGAGGCGGTGGCGTCGGCCGGACTGACCGTGGTGGGCGAACACTGGCATCGCTTCCCGGCCGCGGCCGACGGCTCGCCGGGCGGCATCACCGGCATGCTGCTGCTGGCCGAGTCGCATGTGGCGCTGCACAGCTGGCCCGAACTGGCCGCGGTGACGCTGGATGTCTACGTCTGCAACTACGGCGGCGACAACTCGGCCAAGGCGCGCGCGCTGATGGCGGCGCTGGTGGCGCTGTTCGAGCCGGCCGAGGCCGACCTGCAGTCGCTCGAACGGGGGCGTCCGGCCCCCCGGACCGAGCGATGACGCGACCGTGGCGTTTTCCCCGCTCGCCCCGGCGGGGGATCGGCGGGGACCGCCGGCTTCACTAGACTCTCGCCCGGGCCAGGACGGCCTGGGAGAAGAGGGATTGATCGAGAACAAGATCGAGGTGGAGCTGTTGCCCAAGGCACCTCCAGCCGCACCGCCGGCGCCGCTGCCGCCGGCGCCGCGCGCGCCGGTCCTCAAGCCGGCGGTCGCCGCGCCGTCGGAGCAGGCCGGGCCGATGGCCACCGGCCTGCTCGCGAAGCTACATGAGCAGCGACTGGAGTTCACCGGCACCGGCAGCGAGTATTTCCGCATCTGGGTCGTCAATGCCTTGCTGACGCTGGCGACGCTGGGCGTCTACTCCGCCTGGGCCAAGCGCCGCAAGGCGAGCTGGTTCGCGCGGCACACGCTGCTGGCTGGCGACGGCTTCGATTTCCACGGCGATCCGCGCCGCATCCTGATCGGCCGCGTGCTGGCGCTGGCGCTGCTGGTCTGCTACGGCCATGCGTTCGAGTGGTCCAAGGGCGCCGGCTTCGCGATGCTGGCGGTGCTCTACGCGTTTGGCCCGATGCTGTTCGCGGGCGCCCAGCGCTTCAAGCTCGGCAACACCAGCTGGCGCGGCGTGCGCTTCGGCTTCCAGGCCAGCGCCGCCACCGTCTACGCCTCCTGCCTGCCGCTGCTGGTGGCGTGGACCGTCGTGTCCGTCGGCGCCGGCATGGGACTGGGGCCCATCGTCATCGGCATCGCCGGCCTGGCGGTGGGGCTGCTCTTTCCGCTGGCGCATGGCTGGCTCAAGCGCTTCCAGCATCGTCATGCCCGCTATGGCGCGCTCGAGTTCGACTTCGAGCTCCCGGTGCGCAAGTTCTACGGCCTGTACCTGACGCTGGTCGGCGTCGGCCTGCTGGGCGGCTTCGTCGCCGGTGTGATCGCCGCGGTGGCGATCGGCGCGCTGAAAGCCGTCTTCGGCGCGCAGGCGTCGCTGGTGGCGATGTTCGCGCCGCTGGCCACGATGGGCGTGCTGTGGGTGATCGGCTGGCCGATCTACATCGCGCGGCTGCAGAAGCTGATCTGGGACAACACCCGGCTGGCCGGCGGCATCGAGTTCGCGTACCAGCTGCCCGCCTTCTCCCTCTTCAAGACGGTGATGGGCCACGGCCTGCTCACGGTGCTGACGCTGGGCCTGTACTGGCCCTTCCTCGCGGTGCGCATCGCCAAGCTGCGCATCGAGGGCATGACCGTGCTGTCCGATGAGCCGCTGGACGCCCTGGTCGTGCGCGCCGCCAGACGGCGCGGCCCCGGCGCGGTCGGGGACGGCGTGGCCGATGCCTTCGGCCTGGACATCGGCTGGTGAGCGGGGAGACATCGCCATGAGATCGCAGAGCTACACCGCCACCGCCCGGTGGTTCGATGGCGTGGAGAACCGCCCGCAGGAAGTGCGCGTGCGCCTGAGCCGCCACCACCTCGAGTTCATGCCCTGGCCGCCACGTCCGCAGGCCTCGTCCTCGATGCCGCCGTCGGAGGCCGAGCTGGCCGCGTCGCGCCCGTCGCTGCCGGGGCTGCGTCGCTACACCCGCAAGGGCCTGTCGGTCGGCGAATGGTGGCGCGGCAGCCCGACGCCGGTCGGCCTGCCCGACGGCGGCACGCTCTGGATCCCCGCGGACAACGCGATGGGACGCGCCCTGGGCGGCCAGTCGCTGACGACGCAACTGATCTCGAGCTGGGTGATGTCCCTGTGCTGCCTGGTCGCGCTGATCGCGCTGGTCGCCTGGTTCGACCGCCAGGGCGCGGGCCTGCTGGCGCGCGCGGCGCTGCCGCTGGTGCCCAAGCAGCTCGACATCGCCGTCGGCGACAAGGTCGAGCAGGAGGTGACGGCGCGCTGGCTCAAGCCGTCGACGGTCGCGCCGGCGCGGCAGGCCGCGCTGCGCCAGCGCTTCGAGGAGATCGCCGGGCGGACCTTCCCGGGCCAGACCCTCAAGCTGCGTTTCGCGCGGCTGGGCAACAGCGGCGGCTTCAATGCCTTCGCGCTGCCCAACGGCACGCTGTTCCTGCTCGACGGGATGACGCAGGACCTGAGCGACGACGAAGTGATGGCCGTGCTCGGTCACGAGGCCGGGCATGTGAAGCATCGCCATGCGATGCGCCACCTGGTGCAGGGCGTTGGCCTGGTGGCCGTGGCCGGCGTGGTCATGGGCGATTTCTCCACCGTCGCGGCCAGTTCGATGGCCTCGGTGCAGACGCTGCGCTACGGGCGCAACGCCGAGCGCGAAGCCGATGCCGAGGCGCAGCGCCTGATCCTGCGCGAGCACCTGCCCAACGAGACGCTGGTCGGCGTGTGGCTCAAGCTGCGCGACGCGATGCGGCGCGAGGGCCACACGAGCGAGGGCGTCGAGTGGCTGTCGTCGCACCCGCCGATCAGCGAGCGGCTGGAGAGCGCCCGTCGCGCCGCGCAGAACGCCGACCCGGTGCGCTGACCCGGGGCGCTGACCGGGGGCCGGCGGCCCGGGACGACCGGTCCCGGCCGCCGGCGGCTCACTTCGCGCTGCCGCCGCTGGCGGCCTCCTGCTGGCCCTTGGCGACGGCGGTCGCGGCGGCCGGCGCCCCCGGCTTGAACTGGCCCATCACGTCGCGCTTGCCGCGCTCGAGGTAGGGCACCGGCTGGTCCATCCAGGCGGGCCGCGGACTGCCCAGCAGGTAATGGTCGAAGAACTCGGCCATGTGCACGGTGAAGTGCTTCATGTTGTCGCGGTCGCGCAGGCCGTGTTTCTCGCCGTTGTAGTTGAACCAGTAGGCCTCCTTGCCCAGGCGGCGCAGCGCGGTGAAGAACTCGATGCCCTGGTACCAGGGCACCGCGTCGTCCTCGTCGTTGTGGATGGTCAGGTAGGGCGTGGTGACCTTGTCGACGCGGAAGATCGGTGAGTTCTCCAGGTACAGGTCGGGCCGCTCCCAGGGCGTGGCGCCGATGCGGCTCTGGCCGTGCTCGTACTGGAAGGCGCGGCTGATGCCCGCGCCCCAGCGGATGCCGCCGTAGCCGCTGATCATGTTGGCCATCGAGGCGCCGGCCTCCGCCGCGCGGAACTCGTGGGTGCGGGTGATCAGGTAGTTGATCTGGTAGGCGCCCCAGCTGTGGCCCTGGATGCCCACCCGCTTCGGATCGACATAGCCCTTGGCGATCTGCTGGCGGACCGCCGGCAGCACCGTGTTCATCGCGCTGCGGCCCGGGTGGCCGGTGGTGTAGACGATGTCCGGGCGCAGCACCAGGTAGCCGTTGGAAACGTAGCGCGTGACGTTGATGTTCTGGCCCGGCGCCGGCGGCACGTAGCGATGGCGGTTGTCGCTCATCTTCTCGTAGATGTAGACCATCATCGGGTACTGCCGCTTCGGGTCGAAGTCGGCCGGCTTGGCCAGCAGCGCGCGCAGCTTCCTGCCGTCGGCCGCGGTGTACTCGATCAGCTCCTGCGTGCCCCAGGCATACCGCGACTGCTGCGGATTGGCCTCGCTGATGCGCTGCGGCCGCTCGAAGCTCAGCGTCGAGGTCCACAGGTCGGGGAACTCGGTGAAGGTCTGCTGCGTGAAGACGAGGCGGTCCGCGTCCTTGGCCTTGATCAGGCCGCCGATCATCTTGTCGTCCTGCAGCAGCGCGGTCGGGACGCCGCCGCTGGCATCGACGCGGAAGTAGCCGCTGGCGCGCGTCAGGTCCTGCGTGCCGGCCAGCATCAGCGCATCGGCGGGCAGGGCGCGCTGGTCGGCGTCCTCGGGGTCCAGCGGCACCACGCGCAGCTGGATCTGCCGCTTGCGGCCCCAGCCCTGCGTCAGGTTGCGCGACAGGCCGGTCGCCGGCTGCACGGCCCAGAGGTCGAACTTGTCGTAGAGCACGACGCTGTCGTCCCCGGCGGTCCAGCCCGCGCTGCCGTAGGCGGTTGGCAGGTCGGGCACGTCGCGCTCGTCGTTGTCGAAGCGGGCCTTGATCTTCCCGGTCAGGTCGATCGCCTGCGCGGTGTCGGTGCGCCAGGCCATCCAGCGCGCGGCCGGCGCGTCGAAGCCCAGCAGGTAGCGGCCGGTCGGGGACAGCGTCGGCGCATGGCGCAGCTTGCGCGCGAGCGGCGTGGCCGCGCCGGTGTCCAGGTCGACCGCGTAGGCGTCCATGTACACGCCTTCCCAGGACATCAGCGGGCGATACGGCAGCTCGCTCAGGCCCAGCGCCACGCGGGTGTTCTCGTTGACCTGGATCGTCGGCAGGTCCACGGTGCCGAGCTGCACGAAGCGCGCGGCGTCCACGTCCTGGCCGAGGTGCACGACGGCGCGATAGCTGCGCGTGCGTTCGCGCTCCGCCTTGGCCTTCTGCGCCGACTGCAGCTCCGGATCCTTCCAGTGCCAGAGGTCGACCTTCATCGGCTCGGGCGCGTCCTTGGGCTCGGGCCCGGGCAGTTCCGCGGTGCCGAGGAACAGCCGCTGCCCGTCCTTGCTGAAGGCCAGCGGCGCGTGCTCGCTCGGCGTCCAGCCGGCGGGCATGCCGGCGGTCGCGGCACTGACCAGCACCGTGGCGCGGTCCTGGCCGGCCTGCCACAGGAAGAGCTTGAACGGCGTCGGATCGGGCTTGTCGGCCTTCGTGTCCTTCGCGTCCTTCGCGCTTTCCTTGGCGCCGTCCTTCCGGTCCTCGGCTTCCCGGGCCTTCTCGGTGGTGCGGGTTTCGGCCACGTGGTCGCGGTTGCTGACGAAAGCCAGGCGGCGGCCGGCCTCGTCGAAGCGCAGCTGCTTGTAGCTGCCCGCGCCGGACATCACCGCGCGTGCCCGTGTCGGCGCGCTCGGGTCGATCAAGTAGACGCCTTCGCGGGCGCTGTCGTCGGCTGCGGGTTTCGCCGCGGCGACTGGCGTGGCGGGGGGCACGGCGCCGAGCGCGTCCGAAGCCGGCGGCGCGGCGGGCGCCGGCGGATTCGCCGAAGCCGGGACGGACGGCTCCGCCGGCCGGGTCTCCGGTGCGGTGGCCGGCGTCGCCTTCGCGGCGCCGGAGGCCCCAGCGGGGGCTTTCGCCTCCTTCACCGAGACCACGTAGGCGAGCAGGGTGCCGCCGTTGTTCCAGGCGAAATCGGCGGCGTCCTTGAAGGTGTTGCGCTGGCCGGTCTGGGCGTCGATCAACAGCAGATCATTGCCGGGCAGCTTCTTCGCGGATGGCGCGCCGCCTTCGGCCGGCGCTTCCTGGTCGAGGGTGGCGTCCGCCCTCGCGCGGCTCGTGCCGGCGTCGAGCGCCGCGTCGACCAGGACCTCGCCCGCGGTCCCTGCCTCGCTGTCGGCCCTGGCGGCCGGCGCCTTGGGATCCTTCGCGCCGTCCTTCTTCGCGGGTGCTTCCAGCAGCATCGCCAGGTGCACGCCGCCGTCCTTGCCCCAACCGAAGCGCTTCACGCGCTCGACCGTCTCGACCTTGCCGGTCGCCAGGTCCATCCAGGCCGCGCCGGGCTTGGGCGCGTCGTCGCCCTTCTTCTTGTCCTTCTTGGCTTTGTCGATCTCCACGCGCGTCGGCTGCACGGCGAAGGCGACGAAGCGGCCGTCGGCGCTGAACTGCGGCGCGGTGCCACGCGGCGCGCGGTACTCGCGGCCATCGGCGACGCGGCGTACGACCAGCTCGCCATCGGCCTCCTGCGCCACCAGCGCGTAGGCGATCCACTGCCCATCGCGGCTCAGCTGCGTGTGCTGGATGCTGCGCCAGGTGGCGTAGACGTCGTGCGTGATCGGCGGCAAGGCCGAGCTGGGCTGAACAGCGCTTGCGGCCGCGGCGGCGACCGGCGTGGTCGCCTGCGGCGGCGTGGCCGCGTTCAGCGGGGCGAAGGGCAGCAGCGCCAGCGAGAGCGCGGCCAGCGAAGGCGGAAGAAGCCGGGTGGGCATGGTCGAGGACGAGGACATGGGGTCGAGAGGGCAAATGGGGCGGAAGGGGCGAGGGGCGGCATCCGCGTGAGCGCGGGGTGGGCGCTCGATCAGGCGGCGGCGGTCAAGGTCTTCACGAGCCAGGCCTGCAGGGCCTGGATCTCATCCATGCTGACCTCGTGCGCCATCGGGAACTCGTGCCAATCGACCGCATGGCCGAGGCGGCGCAGTTCGGCCAGCGAGGCCTTCGCCCGCGCCGGCAGCACCACGCCGTCGCCGGTGCCGTGCGCCAGGAAGATTGGCGTGGCCGCGTTGGCGGGACTGCGCTGCGCCTCGGTCGTGTCCAGCAGCGGCAGGTAGCCCGACAGGCCGACCAGGCCGGCCAGCCGCCGGGGATAGCGCAGGCCCGTCATCAGCGTCATCGCGCAGCCCTGCGAGAAGCCCATCAGCACCACCCGCTCCGGCGGGATGCCGAACTCGCGCTCCTCGCGGGCGATCAGCTCCTCGATCAGCGCCTGCGACGCGCGCAGGCCGTCGGCATCCTCGCGCTGGCTGAGGTCGCCATGGCGGATGTCGTACCAGGCGCGCATGCGCATGCCGCCGTTGATCGTCACCGGGATCTCCGGCGCGCTCGGCAGCACGACCCGCAAGCCGCCCTGCGCCAGCACCGGCGACAGGTCCAGCGCCTGGACGACGGGCACGAAGTCGTTGCCGTCCGCGCCCAGTCCGTGCAACACCAGCAGGCTGAAACGGGGCGCCTCGCGCGTCTGCAATTCAATGGTTTCGAGCGTCATGGGCGGGAATGCTAGTCCGCGATGCCGTGCCGGCACTGGGTGGAAACGCCCTGTCGCGCGACATCCGCTCCGCATCGCGCCCACCTGCATCCGGTCGCACGCGGGTCGCGGCGGCGCGGGTCGCTGCGTAGCCTGCATTCCATCGCATCCCTCGATGCGCGACTTTCAGGAAAAGGAGCCCCCATGTCCGACAGCGAAGAACTCAATCGCCTGGCCGATCTCCACCAGCGCGGCGTGCTCAGCGACGAGGAGTTCGCCAGGGCCAAGGACCGGGTGCTGAATGCCGGCACCCGCCCGTCCGCATCGACCACCTACGCCTATGCGGCCCCCCAGAGCGGCGCGCCGGCCGTCAACGCGATCAATGCCTTCCGGCGCAGCCGCGACGACCGCTGGATCGGCGGCGTGTGCGGCGGCCTCGCCCGGCTCAGCGGCCTGGCCGCATGGTTCTGGCGCATCGTCTTCGTCGCGCTGACGATGTGTGCCGGCGGCGGGATGCTGCTGTACTTCCTGCTGTGGATCTTCGTGCCGATCGAGGACTGACGCTTCGGCCGCTCAGCGGCGGCCCTTGAGCAGGTACGCGGAGGCGAGCCAGCGGCGCTCGACCTCCGCGTCGGCCATCCGGGCCTCCAGATGTCGCCAGGGGCAGTCCAGCCCGTCCATGCGCAGGATCGAGTGCATCGCCGCGCCGAGCACGAAGCAGTTGCTCATCGGCATCCACGGCGGCGCCCAGGCCAGCCCGGCCGCAACGATGCGCGCACCCGGCTTCAGCACGGCCAGCGCGCGGTCGACGGCTTCGATGCTCTGCAGCACGTCGTGCGTGAAGAAGAACAGGGCCGCGTCGGCGCGGCGGGCGCCAAGCGCGGACGCATACGGTGCCTCCTCGGCCGTGGTCGGGAGGTAGTCGACCGGGGTTTCGAGGTGATCGGTGAGCGCGCGCTGGCGGGCCTGCCGCATCATCGTCTCGCAGGGTTCCACGGCGACGATCCGCCCCGTCGGTCCGACCGCCTGGCTGAGCCCGTGCAGGCTCAGGCCCGTGCCGGCGCCGATGTCGAGCACCGTCTGCCCCGGCGCCAGATCCAGCGCCGCGATCGCCTCGCGCCGCAGCGGGGCCACCGGCATCAGCTCGTAGTCGTAGATCGGCGCGCGGCGCGCGTAGAGCGCGTTCAAGGCCTGCAGCGCCGGCCGGGTGTCGGGCGTGTTCATGAACTCCCTTTTTTTCGCGGGCCAGCTTCGCGTGGCGCCTCGCGCGGTGTCAAGCAAGAAAAACGGTGCGTCACGGAACCGTCATCCGCCGCCGAAAGAATCGCGGCCCATGTGCGTCGAACTCACCACAGGTACGCGGCTTGCCCGGCGTGCCGCCCGCGTCCTTCCGCCTCTTTGTGCGGCCCTGCTCGTCATGGCTACGATGCCGACGGCCCGAGCCGAACCCGCCGTCCGGGACACCCCCGCGCCGGTGGCCACGGCGACCGAGGTGGCCGATCTCAAGTTCTCCCAGTTCTTCAAGTCGCCGATCGGCCCCGCGGGCCTGGAACTGTCGGACGCGCTGCGCGCCGCCGACGGCCGTCCGGTGCGCCTGGTCGGCTACATGGTCGCGCAGGAACAGGCCCGGCCGGGCCGCTTCTGGCTGACGCCGCGGCCGGTGCGCATGAGCGAGCACGCCGACGGCGAGGCCGATGACCTGCCCGCCGCGATGGTGACCGTGCTGCTTGATCCGTCGCAGCAGGGTCGCCTCGTCGCCCATCGCGACGGGCTGGTGTCGCTGACCGGCACGCTGTCGGTGGGTCGCGTCGAGGACGAGACCGGCCGCGTGTCCTGGATCCGCCTGCGCCTGCCGCCCGGAGCGTTGGAGGCCGAGGCCGCCTCGGCCACGCGGCCCGATGGCGCGGGCCATCGCCACTGAGCGCGCCCGCGCACGCCCGGCGTCCCCGCAGCTCCTCCGCCCCTCTACCGATTCCTTCGATTCGAGCCCCGATGATGAAACACCTGCCTTCCTTGCTCGCCGGCGCTTGCGCGCTCCTGGCGCTGAGCGCCGCCCACGCGGCTCCCACCGTGACGCGCCTCACGCCGCCCAGCGAGTTGTTCTCCAGCGGCCGTCCCGAGCCGGTCATCGCGCGTTTCCTGCCCGGCCAACGTTTCGACCTGCAGGCCACGATCAAGCCCGATGCGGGGCAGCGCATCACCGCCGCGCGCTTCCTGATCGACGGCAAGCCGGTCGATGCGACCGTCGCGCTGCGCGACTGCGCGGCCGGCTGCGTCAAGGGCGTGGCGGCGGAGACCGCGATCGCGACGGTGCGCGCGGTCAGCCTGCAGAAGGCCGGCCGTCACACCTTCAGCGTCGAGGCGACCCAGGCCGACGGCCAGACGGTCAGCGCCACCGGCAACCTCGACGTGGTGCCCTTCACCACGGCCATGGGGCCCAAGGTCAAGAACCTCATCATCCTGGTGGGAGACGGCATGGGCGCGGCGCAGCGCACGGCCGCGCGCATCGTCAAGGGCGGCTACGCCCAGGGCAAGGTGATCCAGCCGCTGGCGATGGACACCTTCCCGGCGACCGGGATGGTCAAGACGGCCTCGCTGAACTCGGTGGTGACCGACTCGGCGCCCGGCATGACGGCCTACGTCTCCGGCAACAAGAACAACAACAATGAAGAGGGCGTCTTCCCGGACGACACGGTCGATGCCTTCGACAACCCGCGCATCGAATACCTGTCCGAATATCTGCACCGCACGCAGGGCAAGGCGCTGGGCGTCGTCACCACCGCCGACGTCTTCGACGCGACACCGGCCGGCAACGCGGTGCACACCAGCAATCGCGGCGCCGGCACCGGCATCGTCGACCAGTTTTTCGACGACCGCGCGCGCACCGGCCTGACGGTGTTGCTGGGCGGCGGTCGCAAGTGGTTCCTGCCCGCCGGAACGGCTGGCTCCGAGCGCGCCGAGGCGAGCGACTACGCCTTCTCCGCGAGCGACCCGCACACCGCCGAGATCGTGAAGCGCTGGGGCGCGGCGCCGGGCGCGAAGGACAAGGGCCGCGACCTTATCCGTGAGTTCCAGGACGCGGGCTACCGCTATGCGCCGACGCGGACGGCGCTGGACGCCGCCGTCGCCGGCGCGGGCGCCGACAAACTGCTGGGCCTGTTTGCCTTCTCCAACATGAATGTGGCGCTGGACAAGATCGACGGACGCCGCGGCGCGAAGAAGGGCCTGGCCGGTGGCACCGTTGTGGACGACTACGGCTTCCCCGACCAGCCGATGCTCGACGAGATGGCCCAGGCCGCGCTCGCGACGCTGCGCAAGCAGCCCCAGGGCTTCGTGCTGATGATCGAGGGCGCCTCGATCGACAAGCAGGCGCACAACATGGACAGCGAGCGCTGGATGCTCGACACCATCGAGTTCGATCGCGCGGTGCAGGTAGCGCAGGACTTCGCGCGGGAGCAGGGCGACACGCTGGTGATCGTCACCGCCGACCACGAGTGCTCGGGCGCGGCGCTGATCGGGGGCTCGATGCTGACCGACCAGGCGCTGCTGGACGCGGCGACGAAGAAGGGCGCGGCCAACCTGCGCGACAAGGTGGTCGGCGTCTACGAGAAGGCGGGCTTCCCGCGTTATCGCATCGCCGCCGACGGCTATCCGGAAGCGACCGACATCGACTATCGCCTGCTGGTGGGATATGGCGCGAACGCGGACCGCTACGAGGACTGGCGCACCAACCAGACGCCGCTGCGTGATTCGCAGCAGCCGCTGGCCAAGTCGGAGCCGCTGAAGTGGTACCCGGCCAATGCGGCCGAGCGCGACGACGCGCAGGGCGAATTCCTGGTCACCGGCCAGGTGCCCGGCGAGCAGGCGGTGCACACGGCGACGGACATCCCGCTGTCGGCCTTCGGCCCCGGCGCGCTGGCCTTCACCGGCGTCATCGACAACACCGATGTGTTCTTCAAGCTGGCGCAGGCGGCGGTCAAGGGCACGACGGCGCCCGCCGACGCCTCGGGCGCGAAGCGGCCGGCGAAGTCGCCGCGACGGTGAGCGCCGCGACGGCGCGGTAGCGACTGCGGGCGACCCGTCGACCCATCGACACGGCAACCCGCAACCCGCAACCCGCAACCCGCGATTCTCGGCTGGCGGCTGGCGGCTGGCGGCTGGCGGCTGGCGGCTGGCGGCTGGCGACTGGCGACTGGCGACTGGCGACGCTAAGCCAATATCGCCGACAGCCGCGCGACGGCCTCCTCGATCACGTCCGGCGGCGCTCGCTCGATGCGACGGGCCTGTCGCGCTTCCAGGTCCATCATCCGGATCTTGTTGATCAGCACCGCACCCTGGGTCTTGCAGCCCGTGCCCGTCAGCATCACCGCGAAGCCGGCATGGCGGGCGAAGTCGCCGCCTTGCGTGATGGGTGCCACCAGCACGTCGCCGAGCCGGTTGAAGGCCTGCGGCGTCAGCACCAGCGCCGGGCGCGCCCCCCGCTGCTCTCGGCCGAGCGTGGGATCGAAGGGCACGGCGACGATGTCGCCGCGATCGAAGGCCTTCCTCACCACGCCTCACCTCCCTCGGGCTTGAGCGCATCCCAGGCGGCCATGTCGGCCGGGGGCGGGGCCGAGAGGTCGCAGGCGGCGATCATTTCGTCGAGCGTGTACTTGCGCTTGGGCGTCAGGACGAGCCGGCGGTCCGCCGTCGTCTCCAGCGTCAACGCGTGGCCGGCGGCCAGGCCCAGGTCCCGCAGCACGGGGGGCGGGAGAATCAACGCGGTACTGTTCCCCATTTTCTTCAACACCACTTCCATGACCGTTCCTTCCCGCGGCAGACAGGTCCGCATTCTAGGCAGGCTGGCGGTCTCAAGTAAAACAAAGTTGTACGATCGTTGCCTGGTCGGAAAGACCGCCGTAAGCGGTCGACTGACGGGCCTTGCGGCGGCATGCATCGAACGAGCAACCATCGTCCACGAGTCGGCCTCGATCGGAAATCGCCAAGAAGGGCGCCGCCCATCGGAGGAATCGGCGGGCCGTTTGGGGGGCGATGGTGGGGGTTGAAAGCCAGGCGTCAGGCTCGGACCGAGGGCTCGGCCCGATCCCCCTGGGGGACCATCGCCTCCGCTGCCCGCACCAGGCACATCGCCGACGCGCCGGCGGCAAGGCCGGCGCGCCACTGCCGGTCCTCCAGGACGCCACCGATGCCGACCACCGGCACGCCAGCCATCCGCGACCACCAGCGCAGTTGCGCCAGCCCCTGCGGGAGCCAGGGCATGTCCTTGGTCGTCGTCGGCCAGAGCGGACCGCAGGCGATGTAGTCGGGCGCGAGGCCGCGGGCCCGGCACAACTCCCACAGGCTGTGGCTCGACAAACCCAGCCGCACGCCGTGCCGCGCGCGGCGCTGCCACAACGCCTCGCGGTCCTCGCCCGCCAGGCCGGCCCAGTCCTCCTGACCCAGGTGCAGCGCCCGCGCGCCCTCGTCGAGCGCCAGCCGCCAGTGGTCGTTGATCCACAGCGTGCTGGAGCGGCCGGCCATGTCCCGCACCGCCTCGCGGATCGCCGCGCGCAGCCGGTCCTCATCGACACCGGCACCGCGCTTGATGCGCAGCTGCACATGCTCGAAGCGACCGCTGAGCGCCATCGCGGCGACACGCTCCGGGCGGTCGGTGATCGCGTAGAGACCGCCGGCAAAGGTCGGCGGCCGGCGCGAGGCCGGCCACAGGACTTCGCGCCAGCGCGTCAACGTCGCCCGGTCGGGCGCGGTGTCGTCGCCGAAGCCCATCACCGGCATCGCGCGCGGGTCGTCGACGAAGCGGCGGTCCGGTCGCAGCGGTCCCGGGCCCGCGCCGGCCGCATGGCCGTCGCGCAGCGCCGACCAGGTCAGCATCTTCGCGAGGATCACCGCGTCTGGCACCGCGAAGCCGCGCGCCAGCGCCGCCGCCGCCGCGGCCGCGAAGGTGCAGCCGCTGCCGTGGTGATGCGCCGACGCGCCATCGCGACCGGACAGCCGCGGCAGCGCGATCCAGCCCGTCGCCAGCGGGCTGTCGAGCCAGTCCAGCGACAGCCCATCGGCCAGCGCCGCGTCGTCGCCGCCGGTGACCACCACGGCCTGCGCGCCCAGGCCGCGCAGCATCGCGGCGAGTTCCGGCACCGGCAGTTGCCCGTGCGCGACGCCAAGCAGCCGTTCCGCCTCGCGCCGGTTCGGCGTCAGCAGGGCCGCGGCCGGTACGAGCTGATGGCGATAGGCGCCCAGCAGCGCCTCGTCGCAGAAGGCAGCGCCGCCCGCACTCGCGCCCAGTACCGGATCAACCACCAGCAGCGCGTCGCCGCTTTGCGCCAGCAAGGCATCGACGGTCGCCGCGCTCGCGAGCAGCCCGGTCTTGATCACGCGCGGCGGCAGGTCCTGCCGCAGCGCGCTCAGCTGCGCGCGCACCTGGTTCGGCGGCAGCGGGAAGACCGCGTTCACGCCGAGCGAGTGCTGCGCCGTCACCGCGGCCACCACCGGACACAGATGCACACCCATCGCCGCGGCGGCGCGCGTGTCGGCGCTCAGACCCGCGCCGCCGCCGCTGTCGGTGCCGGCGACGCTCCAGATCACCGGGGGCGACGGGTCTTCGGTCCACGGCGTCAGCGCTGCGAGGTCGGGATCGACCGCCTCGGCCCACGGCGAAGGCAGGCTCGGATGCGGCACCAGAGGCGAAGGCAGTGCGCTGCCTGACGGCGATGCCCGGCGGTTCTCGCGTTCGCTCATGCGTCCCCCAGCAGGAAGGCGTGGCCGCTGACCGGCGTGCTCGCGACGGCGAACGACTGCGCCGCCATCAGGCCGGCGCGCCAGGCTCGCCGTCCCGCGCCCACCGCGTCGCGGAACGCGCCCGCCATCGCGACGGGGTCGCCGGCCTGCGCCACCGCGCTGTTCAGCAGCACCGCGTCGAAGCCCAGTTCCATTGCCCGCGCCGCCTGCGACGGCGCGCCCAGTCCGGCGTCGATGACCAGCACCGTGTCGGGCAGGCGCTCGCGCAGCGTGCACAGGCCGTGCAGGTTCAGCAGTCCCTGGCCGGAGCCGATCGGCGCGCCCCAGGGCATCAGCAGCGGGCAACCGGCGTCGAGCAGCCGGCGGCCCAGGATCAGGTCCTCGGTGCAGTACGGGAAGACGATGAAGCCCTCGCGCGTCAGCTCGGTCGCGGCGGCGACGAGCTCGAAGGGATCGGGCTGCAGCGTGTGCTCGTCGCCAATCACCTCCAGCTTGATCCACGCCGTGCCGTAGAGCTCGCGCGCCATGTGGGCGAGCTGCACCGCCTCGCGCGCGCTGCGGCAGCCCGCCGTGTTGGGCAGCAGCCGCGCGCCCTGTTCGCGCCCGGCGGCCAGCGCCTGCGCGAGCGCGCCGTTGTCGCCCGCCTGCAGCGTGCGCTTCAGGCCGACCGTCAGCACCTGCGACGAGGACGCGCGGATCGCGTCGCACAGCACCGCCGGGCTCGGATAGCCGGCCGTGCCCAGGAAGAAGCGGCTGTCGAGCGCGACACCGTCGATCAGCAGCGGATCGGATCCGTTCGTCATGTTCGTCATCTCAGCCTCCGACGATCGGTTGGAAGAACAGGACGACGTCGCCGTCGCTGAGGGCCGTCGCGGGACGCGCGTCGCGCGGCACGAAGCGGCCATTGAGCGCCGTTGCGACTGCGGCGGGCTCGCGCCGTTCGAGTTCCAGCAGTTGCGCGAGCGTGGCGCCGGCGGGCAGCGCTACGGCGCGGTCGTCGAGCCGCACGGTGATCGAGGGCAGGGCGGTCATGGGAAAGTCTCCAGGGAATCGGTGGCTGGAACGCGCTCGCCGATGAGCGCGCCGAGCGTGGCCAGGCCGGCCTCGCCGAGCAGCCGCTCGACCAGCGCGGGCGCCAGCAGCCAGCCGTGGCGGTACAGGCCGTTGAGCCGCAGCAGGCCGGGCTCGTGATGGGTGAAGGGCAGGTTGTCGGGGAGGGCCGGGCGCAGATGGCGATCCAGCCGCACGATTCGCGCCTCGGACAGCGCCGGCAGCACGCTCTGCGCCGCGGCCATCAGTTCGACGGCGGAGCGCAGCGACATGGGGCTGCGGTCCTCGCTCTCGATCTCGCTGGCGCCGACGACGAGTTCCTCGCCGGAGCGGGGGACCAGATAGACGCGATGGCGCGGATGCAGCAGCCGCGCGGGATGCCTCAGGCCATGGCCCGGCAGCGACAGCGTGACGATCTCGCCCCGCACGCCGCGCAGCGGCAAGGGCGGCCGCGCGCCCAGACCGCGCGCATCGATCGCCCAGTCGCCGCGCCAATGCCCACCATCGGCGAAATGGAACTCGCCCGGCAGCACTTGGTCGACGGGCCGCGCCCAGTGCCAACGCACATCGGCCGCGCCTGCCTGCAGCGCGGTCATCGCCGCGAGCGGCGAGATCAGGCCTTCGCGCGGCAGCAGCCAGCCGCGCAGGCCCGGCGCGAGCATCGGCTCCCGGGCGCGCAGCGCCTGGGCATCGAGGGGCTCCGCGCCCGGCATGCGCATCAGCGCGCGCTGCGCGGCGCCCAGGTCCGCGCGATGCGCCAGCAACAGGCTGCCGTTCGCCTGCAGCGGCACGGGCAGCGGCAGCGCCGCCACGATGCCGGGCCACAGCGCCAGCGAACGCCATCCCAGCGCGGCGATCGCGGCGCCGCCCTGCTCCTGCTCGGCGAGCGGGCTCAGCATGCCGGCCGCGCTGAACGCGGCGGCCCCCTGCGCGTCGAAGGCGTGCGCCGGACCGGGCGACGCGTCGAAGACCTCGACGCGATGCCCGGCGCGCGCGAGCGCCCACGCGAGCAGCCGCCCGGCGAGCCCCGCCCCGGCGATGGCGATCGCGGCCATCGCGCTCAGTCCTGGCGGATCGGGATGTAGAGCTCGGCGCCGCCGGCGCGGAACTCCGCGCTCTTCTCGCGCATGCCGTCCTCCAGCTGCGCGCTGTACTCGCGCACGTCCTGCGTGATCTTCATCGAGCAGAACTTGGGCCCGCACATCGAGCAGAAGTGCGCCACCTTCGCGCTGTCCTTGGGCAGGGTCTCGTCATGGAACTCGCGCGCCGTCTCCGGATCCAGGCCCAGGTTGAACTGGTCCTCCCAGCGGAACTCGAAACGCGCCTTGGACAGCGCGTCGTCGCGGGCGCGCGCCGCTGGATGGCCCTTGGCGATGTCGGCCGCGTGCGCCGCGATCTTGTAGGCCATCAGGCCCTGCTTGACGTCGTCGCGGTCGGGCAGGCCCAGGTGCTCCTTGGGCGTCACGTAGCACAGCATCGCGCAGCCGAACCAGCCGATCATCGCGGCGCCGATGCCGCTGGTGATGTGGTCGTAGCCGGGCGCGATGTCCGTCGTCAGCGGGCCCAGCGTGTAGAAGGGCGCCTCGTCGCAGTGCTTGAGCTGCTCGGTCATGTTGGCCTGGATCATGTGCATCGGCACATGGCCCGGGCCTTCGATCATGGTCTGCACGTCGTGCTTCCATGCGATCTTCGTCAGCTCGCCCAGGGTGCGCAGCTCGGCGAACTGGGCCTCGTCATTGGCGTCGGCCAGCGAGCCCGGCCGCAGGCCGTCGCCCAGCGAGAAGCTGACGTCGTAGGCCTTCATGATGTCGCAGATCTCTTCGAAGTGCGTGTAGAGGAAGTTCTCGCGGTGGTGCGCGATGCACCACTTCGCCAGGATCGAGCCGCCGCGCGACACGATGCCGGTGCGGCGCTTGACCGTCATCGGCACGAAGGGCAGCCGCACGCCGGCGTGGATGGTGAAGTAGTCGACGCCTTGCTCGGCCTGCTCGATCAGCGTGTCGCGGAAGAGCTCCCAGGTGAGGTCCTCGGCCACGCCGCCGACCTTCTCCAGCGCCTGGTAGATCGGCACGGTGCCGATGGGCACGGGGCTGTTGCGCAGGATCCAGTCGCGCGTGGTGTGGATGTTGCGGCCCGTGGAGAGGTCCATCACCGTGTCCGCGCCCCAGCGCGTGGCCCACACCAGCTTCTCGACCTCCTCCTCGATGCCCGAGCTGACCGCCGAGTTGCCGATGTTGGCGTTGACCTTGACCAGGAAGTTGCGGCCGATGGCCATCGGCTCGAGTTCCGGATGGTTGATGTTGGCCGGGATGATGGCGCGGCCGCGCGCGACCTCGTCGCGGACGAACTCGGGCGTGATGATCCCGGGGATCCGCGCGCCCAGGCCCTGGCCGGCCAGGCGCTGCTCGCGCTCGCTGTCGGCGAGGTACTCGTGCATCCAGGCGCGGCGGCCGTTCTCGCGGATAGCGACGTACTCCATCTCGGCGGTGACGATGCCGCGGCGCGCGTAGTGCATCTGCGTCACGTTGGCGCCGGACTTCGCGCGCCGCGGCGTGCGGTTCAGCGCCGCGCTCTGCGCGCGCAGCGCCTGCTGCTGCGCGGCCTCGCGCAGGCCGTCATCGAAGAGCTGGATCGGGCGGCCGGTGTAGGCCTCGGTGTCGCCGCGCGATTCGACCCAGGCGGCGCGCGTGGCGGGCAGGCCGCGACGCACGTCGGTGGTGACGGCGGGATCGGTGTACGGACCCGAGGTGTCGTAGACGGCGATGCGCTCGCCGTTGGTCAGCGCGATCTCGCGCAGCGGCACGCGCAGCTGCGGATGCAGCACGCCGGCCTCATGCGTCTTGGTCGACGCCGGCAGCGGCGCGCGGCTGGCGGCGAGGCGGTCATGGAACTCCGCGGCGGCATCGGGGCTTGCGGCGGTCGGGGGCAGGTTGTGCGTCAGGTCCAGCATCAGGGTCTCCGGTTGGGCGCCGGAGGCTGGACTGAAGGGAACGCGGGCGGGAGGAACTGGGCCCTTCTCGTGGCACGGCGCACGGGCGGCGCGCGAGGAATGCGCGGGGATCGCCGAGGTGCGCCTGGAAGGGCGGGCTCTTCTTACGCCGGTACGAACCGGATCAAGTTCAGCGGGTCCACAGCTTCATCGCCATGTCTCAGCCCGTGCCGCGCCGCGCTGTCGCGCGGATCGGCCCAGGGCACCCCGGAGCAGGCGCGCAGTATAGGCCGGTCGGTGCGCGGGGCCGCGAGATCGTGACTTCCTCGACGCCATCGGCCCTGCGGCCCGCTGTTACATCCTGATTCCGGGCAAACCCCGAGGTCTCGTCACGGTGGTGACTTCTTACACTGCGGCGCTCATGCCGGGGCGCGAGAACCAAGACCAAGAGCCGTAGACAAGACCGGCGTTGTCTCCAAAAGAGAGCAACCAGCGCAATCGAGAGGGTGGAGTGATGAGCAGCCGTAGTCTCCTGAACGTCCGGCGTCACGGTCTGGCGCTGTGCCAGGTCTTGAGCTTGTCCCTGGTCGCGATGGCCGCGCAGGCGCAGACGGCGACGTCCGCCGCGCCCGCCGATCCCAAGGCCCCGATGAGCGATGTCGACCGCGCCAAGCGCGATGCCGACAAGGTTTTCCAGTGGATCAAGTTCCACGCCGAGAAGGGCGAGAAGAAGACCCCCGAACGACACGAGGCCAAGGCCGACGCGGCCAAGCCCGTTGCCCGTGCGGTGGCCACGGCCGCGCCGGCGCCCGCAGCGCGCCGCCAGGACCTCGATCCCGCGGCCGAACGCGCGCTCGCCACGCGCAACGCCGCGCAGGAGGCGCCCGCGGTCGCCGCGGTCGGCGCCTCGCCCGCGCCGCTCGCGCAGACGGCAGCTCAGACGGTGGCGCCGCCCTCGACCGCGCCGCAACCGCTGTCGGAGGCGCCCGCGCCGCAGGTCGTGTCGATGGCCGCGCCGTCCATGGCCGCACCGGCCGGCCGTGCGCCCGAGCCGGAACCACCCGAGGCCGACGAGCCGGTGCCGCTCAAGCTCGTCCGCAAGGTCGATCCCGAGTACCCCCGCGCCCTGCTGGCCCAGCAGCGCCAGGGCTCGGTGCTGGTGCAGTTCACCGTCCGGCCGGACGGCTCGGTGGATGCGGCGCAGGCGATGCGTTCGCCCGATCGCAAGCTGAGCGCCGCCGCGATCAACGCGGTCAAGCAATGGCGCTTCGAGCCGATCCCGACACCGCGCCAGGTGAGCGTGGAGATCGGCTTCCAGGTCGATTGACGCGAGGCGCCGCCGCGAGGGCGGCGCTCAGAGCCCGTACATCGCCGCCTGGTCGAAGGGCGCGAGCTCCGCGGCCATCGCGTCGAGGAACAGCCGCGTGCGCAGCGGCATCAGCCGTCGCTGCGGGAACACCGCCCAGCAGGTCGACGGTTCCGCGCACCAGTGCGGCAGCACGCGCGTCAGCTCGCCGCGGTCGACGAAGCCCTGCGCGTACTGGTTGCCGACCCAGGTGATGCCGAGACCCGCGCGCGCCATCTGCAGCAGCATGTCCGGCGCGTTCACCAGCGTGCGGCTGTCCGGCACGCCGACCCACTCCGTCCGCTGGTCGGCCTTGCCGTCGACGATCCCGGACAGTCGCCACGGCAGCGGCTCGCCGGCGCGGCCCAGGATCATCAGGCCATGCATGCTGAGCAGGCCCTCGGGCAGCTGGGGCTCGCCATGGCGCTGCAGGTAGGCCGGCGACGCGTACAGCCCGCTGCTGAAGATCGCCAGCCGACGCGCCGCCAACTGGCTGTCCGGCGGCAGCTGGCCCATGCGCACCGCGATGTCGAAGCCTTCCGCGATCAGGTCCACGCGCCGGGGCGACAGGTCCAGCTCCAGCTGCACCTCCGGGTAGTCGCCGACGAAGCGGCTCAGCATCGGCGTCAGCATCTGGTGCGCGAAGTCCGCCGGCATCGACACCCGCAGCCGACCGGTGGGTCGCTGCTGCCGATGCAGCGCCAGCGCCAGCGCGCCGTCCACCTCGCCCGCCAGCGTCCGCGCATGCTCGAGCACGCCCTGGCCGAACTCGGTCAGCGTCAGCCGCCGGGTGCTGCGCTGGAGCAGCTTCTCGCCCAGCCGTTCCTCCAGCGCCGCGATGCGCCGCGACACCGTCGACTTGGGCAACTGCAGCCGCTCGGCCGCGCGGCTGAAGCTGCCGCTCTCCATCACGCGGGCGAAGACGAGGAGGTCGTCGGCATCAAGGCTCATGGGGGCATCCGTCGAAGAGGGGGGCAGAGGGGGAACGAGGGAAGAGCGGAGGGGCGGGAAGGGGAGAGGTGGATTGTTCGCCCAATGGAACAATCTTATCCAGTACGGCGTCTTCTGGTGTTGGAGGGGGATCAATACAGTTCATTCCATCCCATCACACCCCCGGCTGATTCAGCCGAAACGCCCGGAGAAACGCACCATGAACATCCTCCAGATCAATTCCAGCGCCCGCCGTCTGCATGAAGGCCAGGGTTCGGTCTCGACCCTGCTGGCCAATGAAGTGGTCCAGCAACTGGTCGAGCGCAACCCCGGCGCGAAGACGGTGGTGCACGACCTGGCGGTGCGTCCGCTGCCGCCGATGGACGAGGCCACGCTGGGCGCGCTGTTCACCCCGGCCGACGCCCGCAGCCAGGCGCAGGCCGACCGCGTGGCGTTCAACGACCAGCTGATCGCCGAACTGCAGGCCGCCGACGTGATCGTGCTGACCGCGCCGATGATCAACTTCGGCGTGTCCTCGCAGCTGAAGAACTGGATCGATGCCGTGGCCCGCGCCGGCGTCACCTTCAGCTACGGCGCCAACGGCCCGGTCGGCCTGGTCACCGGCAAGAAGGTCATCGTCGTCAGCTCGCGCGGCGGCGTGCACCGCGGCCAGCCGACCGACAACATCGTTCCCTACCTGCAGGTGACGCTGGGCTTCCTGGGCATGACCGACGTGAAGTTCGTGCTGGCCGAGGGCCTGAACATGGGCGAGGAAGCCGCGGCCAAGGGCCTGGCGGTCGCCCGTGAGGAAATCGCCGCGCTGTTCGGCGAAGCGCAGCCGGCCTGAGCTCGACCGCTTTCGACCGTTTTTGACCGTTGCCCACCCGATGCGGGTGGGCCCCTCCGGGGGAAGGGCCTCTCCCCCTCGTTCGACACTCCCCCCTTCTGGAAAGGATCCACCATGACCGCCGCCACCCCTGCCACCCCTCTTCGGACGCCCCGCCAGGTCGAGCGCCTGGTGCAGGGCAGGGCCACCCGCGACGGCGCCGGCGTCAAGCTGACGCGCGTGCTGACGCAGGACCTGCAGCGGCGCCTGGATCCCTTCCTGATGCTGGACGCCTTCGGCACCGACGATGCCGACGACTACATCGCCGGCTTCCCCGACCATCCGCACCGCGGCTTCGAGACCGTGACCTACATGCTGGAAGGCCGGATGCGCCATCGCGACTCGGCCGGCCATGAAGGCCTGCTGGGCCCGGGCGGCGTGCAGTGGATGACCGCCGGCCGCGGCGTGATCCATTCGGAACTGCCCGAGCAGCAGGAAGGCCGCATGGAAGGCTTCCAGCTGTGGCTGAACCTGCCGGGCCGCGACAAGATGCGCGACCCCTGGTACCGCGACATCACCAGCGCCGAGATCCCCGAGCTGGCGCTGCCAGGCGCGACGGTGCGCGTCATCGCGGGCGAGAGTCAGGGCGTGGCGGGCGCGGTGCAGCGCGACGCGACGCAGCCGACCTACCTCGACATCCGCCTTGAGCCCGGCGCGAGCTTCGAGCAGGCGCTGCCCGAGTCGCACAACGCCTTCGTGTACGTGTACCGCGGGGCGCTGCGCTTCGACACCGGCTGCCTGGTGCCGAGCGGCCGGATGGCGATCCTGGCCAACACGGCCGGCTCGGACGGCGTGCGGCTCACGGCGTCGGAGGAAGGCGCGCGCGTCATCCTCGTGGCCGGCCAGCCGCTGGGCGAGCCGATCGCGCAGTACGGCCCGTTCGTGATGAACACCGAAGGCGAGCTGCTCCAGGCCGTGCGCGACTTCCAGGCCGGCAAGTTCGCCTGAGCCCCGGTCCGACTCGACGCGCCGCCGGCGGCCCTCCCGGGGCGCGGGCGGCGCGTGACCGCTTGCGGCAGCCGTCGGCCCGACAAGCCGGCCGCGGGCGGGGACACGCACCCCGCCCGCGACTTCTCATCGCGGCGTCTTGAGCGGCGGCACCACGGGCGCGAGCAACCGCGGCCCGTCGAAGCCTTGCACCGCGCCGAAGCGGCCGCCGTCCTCGCGGCTGTTCCATTCCTCGGCATAGGCCTGCATTTCCTCGCGGTTGCGACCGACGAAGTTCCAGAACAGCAGCACCGGCTCGCCGAAGGGCGGGCCGCCCAGCAGCAGCGCGCGGCTCTTGCCGCCGCCCGACAGCAGCTTCAGCGATTGCGCGCCCGGCGCCAGGTACAGCAGCTCGCCGGGCTTGCTGGCGCCGGCGGACTCGCCGTCCAGCGTGACCGAGAGCTCGCCCTCCAGCACCATCAGCCCGTACTCGTGGTCCGGATGCAGCGGCAGCGTCGCTTCGGCGGCGCGCGTCGCGCTCAGGTCCATGCCCAGCAGCGGCGTGTGGCTGGGCACCGGCGAGCGCTGGCCGCCGAACTCGCCCACCAGCAGCATCGTCTCGAAGCCGCCGGTGGCGAACGACGGCAGTTCCGGGAAGTGCTGGAAGGCCGGCTCGCGATGGCGCACCGCGTCGGGCAGCGCGATCCACAGCTGCGCCAGCTGGAGGCGGTCCGACTGCGATTCCTCGGTGTGGCTGATGCCCCGGCCCGCGGTCATGAGGTTCACCTGGCCGGGCCGCAGCATCTGCTCGGAGCCCAGGCTGTCGCGATGCAGCACCTCGCCCTCGATCATCCAGCTGAAGGTCTGCAGCCCGGTGTGCGGATGCGGGCCCACGCGCATCGCCGTCTCGGGCGTGAGGTCGGCCGGGCCGGCGTGGTCCAGGAAGCACCAGGCGCCGATCATGCGGCGCCTGGCGGTGGGGATCGCGCGGCGGATGCTCAGGCCGCCGACATCGCCCAGGTGCGCGCCGATGCGCTCCCAGCGGGCGGGGACGGGATCGGCATGCGGGCCGATGGCCGGGTCGAGGGGGACGCTCATGGGAGGGCTCCTTGTGAGAGGTCGTCGAGGATGGGGCAGTCGGGGCGGTCGTCGCCGTGGCAGCAGCGGGCCAGCTCGGCCAGCGCGCGCCGCATGGCCTGCATCTCCGCCAGCCGGCGGTCCAGGTCGGCGATGTGGGCCTCGGCGATGCGCTTGACCTGGCCGCTGGCGCGGCGGCGGTTCTGCCAGAGCTTGAGCAGCTCGGCGATCTCCGCCATCGAGAAACCCAGGTCGCGCGCGCGGCGGATGAAGCGCAGCGTGTGCACCTCCTTCTCGCCGTAGAGGCGGTAGCCCGAGCCGGTGCGCGCCACCGGCGGCAGCAGGCCGAGCGACTCGTAATGGCGCAGCATCTTCGGCGAGACACCGGAGCGCTCGGCCGCCTGGCCGATCGTCAGCGGCGCGGCGTCGTTGGCGGGCACGCCGTTGCCGGCGTCGGCCGCCTCGTCGCGGCGGTGCCTGGCGCCGGCGACGCGTGTCCTCATCGGGGCGGCAGCGGTCATCGGGCGGATCCCTTCCAGCGCTTGAGCAGCAGCGCGTTGCCGAGCACGGAGACGCTGGACAGCGCCATCGCCGCGCCGGCGATCACCGGGCTCAGCAGTCCCAGCGCCGCCAGCGGCACGCCCAGCAGGTTGTAGATGAAGGCCCAGAACAGGTTCTGGCGGATCTTCGCGACCGTCGCGCGCGACAGCGCGATCGCGTCGGCGACCAGTCGCGGGTCGCCCCGCATCAGCGTGATGCCGGCGGCTTCCATCGCCACGTCGGTGCCGCCGCCCATCGCCAGGCCGACATCCGCCGCGGCCAGCGCCGGCGCGTCGTTGATGCCGTCGCCGACCATCGCCACGCGCGCGCCGCCGTCCCGCAGCCCGGCGACGATGCGCGCCTTGTCCTCCGGCAGCAGCTCGGCGCGGACCTCGTCCAGGCCCAGTGCGTCGGCCGCCGCCCTTGCCGCCGCGGCGTTGTCACCGCTCAGCATCAGCGTGCGCAGGCCCAGCGCCTTCAGCTCGGCGATCGCCGCGGCCGAGGTCGGCTTGGCGCGGTCGCCGAAGGCCAGCATCGCCAGCAGCACCGGCGCGCCCCCGGGCTCGACCGCCGCCAGCCACGACAGGGTGTGGCCGCGCGCCATCTCGGCGTCCGCCTGCGCGGCCAGCGGCGACAGGTCGACGCCCAGCGCCGCCATCCAGCGCCCGCTACCCAGCTTCAGCGCGCGGTCCTGGACGCGGCCCTCGATGCCGCGTCCCGCGACCGCACGGACGGCGGTGGCCGGCACCGTCGCCAGCGCGCGCCCGGAGGCGGCGTCGCGCACCGCGCGCGCCAGCGGATGTTCGCTGCCTTGCTGCAGCGCCGCGGCCAACGCCAGCGCTTCGGCCTCGTCCTGGCCCGGCACCGCCGCGAAGGCGGTCAGCCGCGGCTTGCCCTCGGTCAGCGTGCCGGTCTTGTCGAACACGACCAGGTCGACGCGCCGCGCCTGCTCCAGCGCCTCGGCATCCTTGATCAGCAGGCCGCGTCGCGCCGCGACGCCGGTGCCGACCATGATCGCGGCGGGCGTCGCCAGTCCGAGCGCGCAGGGGCAGGCGATCACCAGCACCGCGACCGCATGGATCAGCGCGCGCTCCCAGTCGCCGCTCGCCAGGCCCCAGCCCACCAGCGTGATGGCGGCGATCACCAGCACCGCCGGCACGAACACCGCGCTCACCTGGTCCACCAGGCGCTGGATCGGCGCCTTGTGCGCCTGCGCCGACTCGACCAGCCGCACGATGCGCGACAGCGTGGACTCGGCCCCCAGCGCGGTGACCTCGACCAGCAACAGGCCCTCGCCATTGACCGCGCCGCCGACGACGCGGTCGCCCGCGGCCTTCTCGACCGGCAGGCTCTCCCCGCTGATCAGCGATTCATCGACGTGGCCCGCGCCTTCGCGGATGCGGCCGTCGGCGGGAATGCGCTCGCCGGGGCGCACGACCATCAGGTCCCCCAGCCGGAGCTGCGCGAGCGGCACGTCGATCTCCCGTAGCGCATCGGCCGGGCCGCGGCGCACGCGGGCGTGCTCGGGGCGCAGCTGCTTCAGCGCGGCGATGGCGCTGAGCGTCTGGCGCTTGGCGCGTCCCTCCAGCCACTTGCCGAGCAGCACCAGCGTGATCACCGCGGCGGCCGATTCGAAGTACAGCGCGCCGCTCGCCGGTCCTTGCCGGAGCAGCTCGTAGACGCTCAGCCCGTAGGCGGCGCTGGTGCCGAGCGCGACCAGCAGGTCCATGTTGCCGCTGCGGTCCTTCAGTGCGGCCCAACCGGCGCGGTAGAAGCGCGCGCCCAGCCAGAACTGCACCGGCGTGGCCAGCACCAGCTGCCATCCGCCGGACAGCATCAGGTGCCCGCCCCAGAGCATCGCGACCATCGGCGCGATCAGCGGCAGCGTCAGCAGCGCCGCGACCAGCACCGGCCAGCCGGTGGCCGACCAGGGCGGCGGCGCGGGGGGCGCGTCGTCCTCGACGGCGAGCCGGCGCGCCTCGTAGCCAGCCTTGCCGATGGCTGCGACCAGCGCGGCCGCGTCCACGCCGGGCAGCAGGCGCACGGTGGCGGTCTCCAGCGCGAGGTTCACCTGGGCGTCCTCGACGCCGGGCACCTTGCGCAGCGCGCGCTCGACGCGGTTGACGCAGCTCGCGCAGGTCATGCCGGCCACGGCGAGCTGGAGCTCGCCGGCCGGCGCGGTGGGGGTGGGGGCGGTGTTCATGGCGGCAGTCTCAAGCTTGCCATGATGGGAAGGTCAAGGCCATGCCCCGGATGGGAGAAGCGTCATGCGGCGCTCGCCTTGACCCTGCCACGATGGCAAGGTTTAACCTTCGGGCCGTTCCTCCCGTTCCTCCCGTTCCTCCCGTTCCTTTTTCCCAGGAGTTCCCCATGCATGAATTCAAGCTGCCCGACATGAGCTGCGGGCACTGCCTCGCCGCCGTGACCGAGGCCGTCAAGGAGGCCGACGCCAAGGCCGAGGTCGATGTCGACCTGCCGCAGAAGACGGTGCGGGTGGAAAGCGGCCTGAGCCGCGAGCAACTGGCCGGCGTGCTCAGCGAGGCCGGCTACCCGCCGGCCTCCTGAGTCCGCCGCGGGCGCTCAGGCCCGCTTCAGCGCCTCGCCGTCGAACGGCAGCTGGCGCAGCCGCTTGCCGGTGGCCGCGAAGATCGCGTTGGCCACGGCCGGCGCGATCGGCGGCGTGCCCGGCTCGCCGATGCCGCCGGGCGCCTCGCTGCTCTGCACGATGTGCACGTCCACCTTGGGCATCTCGTTCAGGCGCAGCACCGGGTAGTCGTGGAAGTTGCTCTGCTCGACCTTCCCGTCCTTGAAGGTGATGCGGCCATACAGCGCCGCGGACAGGCCGTAGACCACGGCGCCCTCGATCTGGCGGGCGATGGTCTGCGGGTTGACGGTCTGGCCGCAGTCCACCGCCGCGGTCACGCGATGCACCTTGATCGCACCGTCCTTGCCGACGGACACCTCGGCCACCTCCGCCACCCAGGTGCCGAAGCTCTCGGCCACCGCGATGCCGCGGTGCCGGCCCTTGGGCAATGGGCGGCTCCAGCCGGCCTTCTCCGCCGCGAGCAGCAGCACGCCGCGCGCGCGGGGATGCTTCTCCAGCAGCGCCAGGCGGTACTTCAGCGGATCGGCCTTGGCCGCGTGCGCGAGTTCATCGATGAAGCTCTCGATGAAGAACGCGTTCTGGGAATGCCCCACCGAGCGCCAGAACCACACCTGCGGGCCCGGCTCCGCGCGGCCGTAGGCGACGCGCTGATGCGGGATCTCGTAGGGATGGTCCGCCAGGCCCTCGACGGCCATCGCGTCGACGCCGTTGTCGGGGATCTTCATGAAGCCGGAGGCGGCCATGATGGACGGGCTCGCGACCTCGGCCCGCAGCATCAGCGGCTGGCCCTTGTCGTCGAGCCCGGCCTCGAAGCGCACCCGCGAAGTCGGGCGGTAGTAGCCCGCGGCCATGTCGTCCTCGCGGGTGTAGACCAGCTTCACCGGGCTGCCGCTGAGCTTGGACAGCAGCGTGGCGTCGATGGTGAAGTCCGGCGCGAAGCGGCGTCCGAAGCCGCCGCCCAGCAGCAGCGTGTTGACCTTGACCTTGGCCGGCGTGACCTGCGCGACCTGCGACAGGATGCCCTGCGCCGGTCCCTGGCTCTGCGTGCCGGCCCAGATCGTGACCTCGTCGCCGCGCACCCAGGCCAGGCAGTTCAGCGGCTCCATGCAGGCGTGGGCGAGGTAGGGCACGTCGTACTGCGCGGTCAGGCTACGCGCTGAATTGGCGCTGCCATCCTTGACGTTGCCGGTCTCGCGCGCGATCGCGCTGGGGTTCTGCAGGGCTTCGTCCAGCGTCGCCGAGACCTTGTCGGTGGACAGGTCCGCGTGCGCGCCCAGATCCCACTCGATGCCGAGCGCGTCGCGCCCCTGCTTCGCGGCCCAGTAGCCATCCGCCAGCACCGCCACGCCGGACGGGATCGCGATGACCTTGCGCACGCCCTTGATCGCCTTGGCCTTGCCCTCGTCGAAGGCCTTGGGCTTGGCGCCGGCGATCGGCGCGCGCGCCATCACCGCGACCAGCATGCCCTCGACGTGCGCGTCGATGCCGAACTTGGCGGTGCCGTTGATCTTGGCCGCGCTGTCCAGGCGGCGCGTGGGCTTGCCCATGATGCGGAAGTCCTTGCGGTCCTTCAGCACCGGCTTCTCGGGCACGGCCTGTTTCGCGGCGGCCTCGACCAGCGCGCCGTAGCCGAGCTGGCGGCCATTCGGGCCGATGACCTGGCCGCGCTCGGTTCGCAGCGACGCGGCATCCACGCCCCACTGCTGCGCCGCGGCCGCGACCAGCATCTGGCGTGCCGCCGCGCCGGCCTGGCGCACCGGCGTCCAGTGCGCGCGCACCGTCGTGCTGCCGCCGGTGGCCTGCATGCCGAACATCGGGTTGTTGTAGGCGGCGCTGGCCGGCGCCTGCTCGACCGAGACCAGCGCCCAGTCGGCGTCCAGTTCCTCGGCCACCATCATCGGGATGGCGGTCAGCACGCCCTGGCCCATCTCGGCCGAGCCGCAGACCACGGTGACCTTGCCGTCCGGCGTGATGCGCAGCCAGGCATTGGGTGCGAAGGTGTTGCTGGCGGGGGCCGAGGCGGCCTGTGCCAGCGCGGCGCGCGTCGTCGCCAGCGGCAGCGCGAAGGACAGGGTCAGCGCCGCGCCGGTCTTGAGCAGCCCGCGGCGGCTCGGGGATTCCACGGTGATGCCCATGATCAGCCTCCCTTCGCCAGCGTGGCCGAGGCGTCGTGGATCGCCGCCCGGATCTGGTTGTAGGTGCCGCAGCGGCAGACATTGCCGCTCATCGCGCCATCGATGTCCGCGTCGGTGGGCTTCTTCTTGCCGGCCAGCAACGCGCAGGCGCTCATGATCTGGCCGCTCTGGCAATAGCCGCACTGTGGCACGTCGATCTTGAGCCAGGCCTTCTGCACCGCCCGGCCGGTGGGCGTGGCGGCCACGCCCTCGATCGTCGTGATCTTCTTGCCGGCCGCGGCCTCCAGGGGCGTCTGGCAGGCGCGCACCGGCTGGCCGTCCAGGTGGACGGTGCAGGCGCCGCACAGCGCCATGCCGCAACCGAACTTGGTGCCGGTCAGCTGCAGGTCCTCGCGCAGCGCCCACAGTAGCGGCATCTGCGGATCGGCATCGAGCGTCACCGCCTTGCCGTTCACGGTCATCGAAATGGACATGGGGATTCCTCCTGGGGGCGCCTGGGGCGGATCCACCGCGCCCGGTCCTTCGCGAAGGGGCCGGGTCTTGCGGCGGGGGTGCGCAAGGGTAGCGCTTTCGCTTCAAAACCGTGCAGGGACAGGTCTTGATGCCGCCTTCGAGGGTCAACCCGGCAGGGTTCACCCGCACGAGAGGGCGATGGGCGCACCCGAATGGTGCCGCTCCCAGGCGGGAGGGTTTTCCCGCGCTTTGGGTGAGGTAACGGACCGTCCCCCATCCAAGTCAGCCCACTTTTGTAGCACTCGCGCGAGAAGCGCCCGGTTCTGCGAATAACGGACGGCGCGACGTGAAGGTTTGTTGCTGATTTGCAATGGATGACGAGGGACAGGGGGGAGGCCCCTCCCCAGAATCCGCCCCCTCGCGCCCATCGGGTGATCCCCCGGGCGCGATCCGGTCCTGCTCGCGGGCACCGGTCTCCTCGGCCGATGCGACCCATCCGGCCTTTCATCAATTCGCAAGTGGAAGTATGAGAAAGAACAACCAGCTCTCCCTGTCCCTGAGCGCCGCCGCGGCGCTGCTGTGCTGCGCCCAGATCGCGCAAGCCCAGGCACAGGACACGACCCAGCTCCAGCGCGTCGAGGTGACCGGCTCCAACATCAAGCGCCTGGCGTCCGAAACCGCCTCGCCGGTGCAGGTCTACAACCGCGAGGAGATCCGTCGCACCGGCGCCAACACCGTGCGCCAGGTGCTGGACACGCTGACCTCGACCTCGAGCACCGAGATCCGCGACGACGGCAACACCTCCAGCTTCGCCTCCGGCGCCTCGGGCGTGTCGATGCGCGGGCTGGGCAAGGGCGCCACGCTGGTGCTGCTGAACGGCCGCCGCGTCGCCAACTTCGGCCTGGCCGACGGCGCCAAGGACACCTTCGTCAACGTCGACTCGATCCCGGCCGATGCCGTCGAGCGCGTGGAAGTGCTGAAGGACGGCGCCTCCGCCATCTACGGCTCGGACGCGATGGCCGGCGTGATCAACATCATCACGCGCCGCAGCTACAACGGCGTCGGCGCGTCCGCCAGCTACACCTTCAACGAGAACCCCAGCCTGGGCGCGCAGCGCCAGGCCAGCATCGTGGCCGGCTTCGGCGACCTCGAGAAGGACCGCTTCAACGTCTTCGCCAACATCGAGGCCTATCGCCGCGAGGGCTACACCGTGGCCGACGTCAAGGACGACTACCCCGCGTGGCACAAGTCCTTCTATCTGGCATCCTTCGGCGACCCCAGCCTGAACTCCTACCCCGGCAACCTGCGCGTGGGCACCAACCGCGTGCCGGTGGCGGGCTGCACGACGCTGAATTCGGCCGGCCAGTGCGTGACCGACATCAACGGCCTGAATGCGGTTTCCGATCCGGCCAGGCGCGTGAACCTGTTCAGCGCCGCCCGCGCGAAGGTCACCGAGGACATCCAGGCCTTCGCCGAGCTGAGCTACTCCAAGACGACCACCGAGTACCTGACGGTGCCGATGGCCATCGGCGCCGGCGCCACCTCGCGCTGGTACGACGGCTACAACAAGGTGGCCCAGTCGGTGCCGCACCCGGTGCTCTCGGCCACCAACCCGGCCAACCCGACCGGCCAGCCGCGTGGCATCGACTACCGGTTCATGGATGACCCCAGCCTGTTCAACTACGACGGCACCGGCAAGCAGTACCGCGTGCTGACCGGTCTGCAAGGCACCTTCCGCGACATGGACTGGGAAGTCTCGGTCGGCCGCAACGCCGCCGAGGCGGAGAAGCTGGCCCGCTGGGGCTCGCGCGACCTGTTCGCGGCCGTCGAATCCGGCGAGTACAAGATCGGCGGCGGCAACAGCCGCGAGCTGCTCGAGCGCCTGTTCCCGGTCAACGGCTCCAAGGGCAAGAACCATCAGACCTGGGTGGATGCCAAGCTGAGCGGCGAGCTGATGCAGCTGCCGGGCGGTCCGCTGGCCTTCGCGCTGGGTGCCGAACACCGCCAGGAAGGCGTGTCGATCAAGTCGACCGACAACGTCCTGAAGGCGCAGATCGTGGGCCGCGGCTCGGTGCTGATCGACGGCGAGCGCAACCTCGACGCCGCCTTCCTGGAGCTGAACGCCCCGGTGTGGAAGGGCCTGGAGCTCAATGGCGCGCTGCGCTTCGACAAGGCCAGCGGCTTCGACGGCCGCGTCTCGCCGAAGCTGGGCGTGCGCTACGAGGTGTCGCCGCAGCTGCTGCTGCGCGGCACGGTGGCCGGCGGCTTCCGCGCGCCCAACATCCCCGAGACGCTGGGCCAGGTCGGCGTGACTGGCTTCTTCAACAACACGGTGGACCCGGCGCGCTGCGCGACCGCCACGGCCGTCAGCGACATCCTCAAGAAGGGCACGGCGGCCGACCAGGCCGACGCCGCGCTGGCCCTGGCCAGCGGCTGCCGCGCCTCGGTGCCGGCGATGATCTCGGCCAATCCCAACCTGAAGCCGGAAACGTCGAAGAGCATCACCCTGGGCTTCGTGTTCGAGCCGACCCGCAACGCGTCGATCGCCGTCGACTACTTCAAGATCGAGCGCAAGAACGAGATCAACTCGCGTGATCCGGACTACGTGCTGGAGCGCGAAGGCAAGCCCGGCTACGAGACCATGATCAGCCGCGCCACGCTGACCGCGCAGGAGCAGGCCTGGGTGGACCGCGCCAACCAGCTGTCGGGCGGTTCGCTGGCCTGGCAGGCCGGCCAGATCACCTCGCTGCTGCTGCAGTACGAAAACTTCGGCAAGACCGAGACCTCGGGCGTGGACATCGACGTCAAGGGCCGCGTGGCGGCGGGTTCGTTCGGCACGCTGAACCTGGGCGTGGCGGCGACCTACGCGCTGACCTACAAGGCGTGGGACATCGACGCGAACAAGTGGCGTCCCAACCAGGTCGGCATGTATGAGAACCCGCGCCTGAAGGCGGTGTTCTCGGCCTACTGGAACAAGGGCGACTGGACCACCGGACTGCGCTTCAACTACACGTCCCGCACCGCGCTGAACCGCGACGAGACCGACCTGGCCAGCTGGGGCGAGTCCGCGTGCCAGGCCCGCCTGAAGCCGGGCGCGCTGCCCTGCTACATCGACGAGGACCTGCGCACCGACTTCAGCCTGGGCTACACCGGCATCAAGAACCTGCGCCTGACGCTGAACATCAACAACCTGATGGGCGACGAGCGGCCGGTGAACCTGCGCGATGGCTACCGCGTCCGTCCGCGGAGCTACAAGATCGGCGCGTCCTACGACTTCTGATCAAAGCGCCCCGCGCGTTCCGGAAGGCCGCCGCCCGCGGCCTTCCACCCCTCGCGAAGCCCGGCTTGTCCGGGCTTTTTTTCGTCCTTCGCGGGAGGGGCTCCATGACCTTTGGCATGGGTGATCCGCATGGCTTTTGGCATTGGGACTGCCTCGTCATGGTTATTCACCCCACATATCCGTAGTAGTCCCGCCTCTATTTAAGGGGGTTTCTGAGGATAGGGTTCCCCCGCGTTTGACGCGTTCATCACGGGTTTCTTCTTATAGGTCTGTCGCATCTTTGCTGCGTGCTGTAGCAAATGTTTTTGTTGGTGAACCACACGTTTGCGTCACTGAAAAAATCGCGTTGCGCACCGCACCGGAGTTATCGATTCCGTGGCGCGCTGCGACGTCGGGAAGCAGCGCCATCACCGGGTGCGACCCCCTTTTAAAAGAGGACCGTAATGTCTCGTCAACTGACCCACAGGGCGCTGGCACTGACCAGCATCGCGATTGCCAGCACGCTGGCCTGCGGCATCGCCGCGGCGCAGGAATCGCAACAACTCGAGCGCGTCGAAGTCACGGGCTCCAACATCCGCCGTACCGCGGCCGAAGGCACCTCGCCGATCGATCGCATCACCCAGGCCGAGATTCGCGCCAGCGGCGCGAAGACCGCGCTGGAGCTGATGAAGATGGTTCCCGCGATGGGCACCGACGGCTTCAGCGACACGCCGGGGCAGAACAGCTTCTCGCGCGGTGTGGCCACCGCCTCGCTGCGGGGCCTGGGCTCGACCTCGACCCTGGTGCTGCTGAACGGCCGCCGCCTCACGCCGGCCGCCTATGCGAACCCGAACAACGGCACGTCGACGCTGTACGACTTGAACTCGATCCCGGTGTCCGCGCTGGAGCGCGTCGAGATCTTCAAGGACGGCGCCTCGGCGGTGTACGGCTCCGACGCGGTCGGCGGCGTCATCAACTTCATCACGAAGAACGATTACCAGGGCATCCAGATGGGCGCCACGGTGGGCGCCAACGACGACGGCGAATTCAGCCGCCAGACGGTCAATGGCGCGTTCGGCTTCGGCGACTTCGCCAAGGACGGCTTCAACCTGCTGATCAGCGCGGACATCACCCATCGCGGTCGCACGATGACCCGCGACGTCAAGGACATCCACGCCGACGACTACCGCGCCATCAACCTGCGCCTGAACCCGTACGGCTCGTTCTCGTCGGCCTCGCCCTTCCTCACCCGTGAAGGCACCCCCGGCCAGCTGAACTTCCCGCAGGGGAACCCGGCCAACGTCGTGATCCGCACCAACTGCGATCCGTCGCAGCAGATCACCGGCGGCGCCGTCTATGGCATCACCCAGGCGCCGCTGCTGGGCCGCACCTTCTGCAACTTCAACCTGGACAACTACAACGAGGCGCAGAACAAGGGCACGGACGGCAGCCTCATCTCGCGCGCGAGCTTCCGCGTCAACAACGACATCACCGCGTTCGCGGAAGCGGGCTACGCGCGCACCGAGCGGGACTACCTCGGCGCGCCGCGCACGATCAGCGGCCTGAGCCCGTCGAGCAACTTCCTGCTCGGCAACGTGGCGCCGTCCTTCCAGCCGGTCCTCGAGATCGGGCATCCGGACAACCCGTTCTCGAACGCGCGCGCCGCGGTGCAGATGCGCTTCGAGAACATCCGCGGCGGTAGCGAGCTGACCAACCAGCAGTACCGCGCCCTGGGCGGCGTCAAGGGCACGACCGGCGCCTTCGACTGGGAAAGCGCCGTCCTGTGGAACAAGGCCAAGCGCGAGGAAACCAGCTTCGGCTTCCTGAACCTGGACGTGCTGCGCACCATGCTCGGCCCCAACGGTCGCACGCTGGCGCAGATCGCCGCCGATCCCAACCTGTCGCGCCCGCTGACCAACAACGCCGACGCGTCGATCTGGCAATGGGATGCGAAGGTCGCCACCGAGTTCGGCTCGCTGCCGGGCGGTGCCATCGGCGCCGCGGCCGGTGTCGAGATTCGCCGGGAGACGCTGGCAATCACGCCTGACACGCTGAACGCGACCGGCAAGATCCTGGGCCTGGCCAATACGCAGATCGACGGCGCCCGCACGGTGAAGTCGGCCTTCGTCGAGTTCCGCACGCCGTGGCTGAAGACCTTCGAAATGGACTTCGCCGGCCGCGCCGACAAGTACCCCGGCATCAAGACCAACTTCGTGCCGAAGGTCGGTGCGAAGTGGACGGTCATCCCGCAACTGTCCTTCCGCGGTACTTATTCCGAGGGCTTCCGCGCTCCGGCCGTGTCGCAGATCGCTCCGGGCGGCGCGCAGTACTTCGTCAACGGGGTCATCGACCCGGTGCGCTGCGAGGAAGATGGATCGACGCCCAAGCCCGGCGCCGCGATCGCCGACTGCGCGAAGAGCGTGGCCGGCGTGGGCACGTCGAACCCCGAGCTGAAACCCGAGAAGTCCAAGAGCCACTCGTTCGGCGTGATCTTCTCGCCCAACAAGAACGTGGACATCGTGGTCGACTACTTCAACATCGTGAAGAAGGGCGAAGTGGCCCTGCTCGATGTGCAGAGCGTGGTGGACCATCCGGAGCGCTATCCCGGCCTGATCCTGCGTGATACCAACCCGGCGCTGCAACTGCCGGGCGTGGCGAACTCCGGTCCGCTGCTGTTCGTGCAGACGCCGTGGGTCAACCAGGGCAGCACCGAGGTGTCGGGCATCGACTTCGAGGTCAAGACCAACATGATCCCGAAGGAAGGTCTGCGCTGGACCAACCAGCTGCGCGGCACCTACATGACCCGCTACAGCCGCGAAGAGCACGTCGGCGACGCGCGCAACAACCTGGTGGGCACGAACGGCGGCCTGGCCGACTGGGCGACCTCCGCCGGCGACGTGCCGCGTCTGAAGTTCCGCGCCACCTCGACGCTGGACATCGACGGCAGGCACTCGCTGATGGGCGCCATGAACTGGGTGAGCGGCGTGTCGTTCATCCGCCGCATGGACGGTGCGGTGCCGGAGTACTACTCGGGCAACACCTGCCACTGGGGCGGTCCGAACCCGGACGGCGTGACCGGCCGCACGGTGCTGGGTGTGCAGGCGACTCCGACCAACGGTCGCGACCTGTACATCAACCGTTATCCGAGCTGCTCGACCGGCAAGTGGATGACCTTCGACGTCGGCTACACCTACACCGGCTTCAAGGATCTGTCGCTGTCGCTGAACATCCAGAACGTGACCGACGAGAAGGCGCCGTACTACCCCGGCACCAACACCAATGCCAACACGATCCTGGGTTGGAACCCCGGCCTGCACAACGGCTACGGCCGCTACTGGACGTTCACTGCGAACTACACCTTCAAGTGATCGACGCCGGCTTCGGCTGGCTCGAACGCCAAGCGGAAAGGGACCTTCGGGTCCCTTTTCTTCGTCCGTACTTGCCTGCGGCCGGGTGCGCGGACTTGGTCTCGGGTACCGAGAAGGCGTGCCAGAGCCGCGTGCTGGAGGGGCTGCGTGCGCACCGGATGAAAGAGGGCGACCGCTTGCGGTCGCCCTTGTCGTGGGTAGAGGCTCAACTCGCCAGCGCAGATGCTGAAGGGTCCGGCCAGTTCCTTCGCGCGTGGACGACGTCCACGACCTGCACGGCGTCCGGCGTGATGCGATAAGGCACGACATAGTTCGCGGTCACCACGATCTCGCGCAGGCCCTCGACCCGCTCCGAGGCGCGGTACAGGTTGGGGAAATCCGTCACGAGCTTGAGACGCTTGCAGATCTCGCCGAACAGCTCCTTGGCCGCGTCGAGGTTGTGCTCGCCAATGTGCTCCAGGATCACGCGCAAGCTCTCCACGGCCTGGATGCGCCAATCAAGCTGCCTTGCTGACATGGCGCACCTCCAACTCGGAAAGGAACTGCGAAGTCGCCGCCACCAGTTCCGCATGAGAGATCGGGGGGCGAGGGTCCTCGAGGGAGCGGCGAATGCGCTCCCGGTACCACTTGTCCCACGCCTCCTGATCGAACTGGTCCTCGTCGAGGTCGGGGCGGAGCCCACCTGGCGAGGTCGGTGGGTGCTGGGCGGGCGCGGGATGAGCGGCGGCAAGCGCATCTACGGCGAGGCGGGGCTGGTCATTCACGATGTTTCACTCCAGGAATCGACTCGAAAGTCGGAGCAGCCATCGTGGCCGAATCGTGTTGCTCGCGCCATGACTCGAACTGCTGCGCGTTTGACCCTCTCGAGTCTTGCGCTGGGTCGCTGACTGGCCGTCGAGCCTCATCCCTCACCCTCGTCCCCCGCCTCGGCGAGCGCCTGCGCCACGCGCGCCTTCATGCGCCGCAGCGCCTTGAGCTCCTGGTCCGGCGCCTGCAGCGCCGGCCACAGCAGCGAGACCAAGTCGCGCGCCGCGGCGTCCACCTGGATCTGCCGGCCCGCGATGATCACCTCCCACAGCATGTGCTCCATCGGCCCGAAGACCAGCGAGCGCAGCAGCCGCAGCGGAATGTCCTGCCGCACCTCGCCCTGCGCCTGGCCGCGCGCCAGCAGGTCCATCAGCGGCGCCGTGTAGCGACGCTGCAGGTCCACGAAGGCCGCGCCGAAGTCCTGGCCCTCGCCGCGCGTCACCGGCGCCTCGCGCTTGCGGCCTTCCGACAGCACGAGCTCGCACAGCCCCGTGCCCTGGATCAGGAACAGCCGCAGGTGCGTGTGCACGACGAATTCCAGCTGGTCCCGGATCGGCCGACCCCGCGGCAGCCCCGATTCAATCGCGTCGATGATCTCGTCGTACCAGTCGCCGATCACCCGCATGCACAGCTCGCGCTTGCCGCGGAAGTAGGTGAAGACCGTCGCCTCGGAGATCCCCAGCCGCTGCGCGATCTCCGTCGTCGTCGCGCGCTCGTAGCCGCGTTCGGCGAACACCACCCGGCTCTCGCGCAGGATGTCCCGCACCCGTTGCTCGGCCTTGGCGCCCACCGGCGAGCGGCGCCGCGCCGGCAGCGCGGCGGCCGACGCCGGAATGGCGCCGGCATCGGGGCGGAGGGGGGCGGAGGCGCTCATGAGGGGCGGATTCTCCCGATTTATTGAGCCCGGCTCAAGTGGGCGGTTTCCGCGGCCGGACATCTGGCGGCGCCTTGAGTTTCTCGCGTATGCTTCGCGCCTTGCGCCGGCCCGGCGATCCCGGGCGGCGGCGCCCCACCAGCGCTCGCTCCACAGAATTGAGCGCGGCTCATATGAGCGTTTCTGCGGCCATGCCGGCCGTTGAGCGCAGATGCCCGGAGACACCTCACCATGCCCCAGCTGTCCACCAAGCTCAACGACCGCTCGGCCGACTTCAAGGCCAACGCGGACGCGATGCGCGGCCTGATCGACGACCTCAACGCCCGGCTGGCGAAGATCGCCGAAGGCGGCGGCGAGGCCGCGCGGGCCAAGCACGTCGGGCGCGGCAAGCTGCTGCCGCGCGACCGCGTCGAGATGCTGCTGGATCCGGGCACGCCCTTCCTGGAACTGGCCCCGCTCGCGGGCCTGGACATGTATGACAACGCCGCGCCGGGCGGCGGCGTGATCGCCGGCATCGGCCGCGTCTCGGGCGTCGAGTGCGTGATCGTCTGCAACGACGCCACCGTCAAGGGCGGCACCTACTACCCGATCACCGTCAAGAAGCACCTGCGCGCGCAGGAGATCGCGGACCAGAACCGCCTCCCGTGCATCTACCTGGTCGACAGCGGCGGCGCCAACCTGCCCAACCAGGACGAGGTCTTCCCGGACCGCGACCACTTCGGCCGCATCTTCTTCAACCAGGCCAACCTCTCGGCCAAGGGCATCCCGCAGATCGCCGTGGTGATGGGCTCCTGCACCGCTGGCGGCGCCTACGTGCCGGCGATGAGCGACGAGACCGTCATCGTCAAGAACCAGGGCACGATCTTCCTGGGCGGCCCCCCGCTGGTGAAGGCCGCCACCGGCGAGGTGGTCAGCGCCGAGGACCTGGGCGGCGGCGATGTCCACACGCGCCTGTCCGGCGTGGCCGACCACCTGGCCGAGAACGACACCCACGCGCTGGCGATCGCGCGCCAGTCGGTGGCCCGCCTCAACTGGCGCAAGCGGGGCGAGCTGCTGACCCAGCCGCCCAAGCCGCCCGCCTACGACCCGGCCGAGCTGCACGGCGTGATCCCGACCGACACGCGCAAGCCCTTCGACGTACGCGAGGTCATCGCCCGCATCGTCGATGGCAGCGAGTTCGATGAATTCAAGGCCCGCTACGGCAACACGCTGGTCTGCGGCTTCGCCCACATCGAGGGCATGCCGGTGGGCATCGTGGCCAACAACGGCATCCTCTTCGCGGAGAGCGCCAACAAGGGCGCCCACTTCATCGAGCTGTGCTGCCAGCGCAAGATCCCGCTGGTGTTCCTGCAGAACATCACCGGCTTCATGGTCGGCCGCAAGTACGAGAACGAGGGCATCGCCCGCGCCGGCGCCAAGATGGTGACGGCCGTGGCCTGCGCGCAGGTGCCCAAGTTCACCGTGATCATCGGCGGCAGCTTCGGCGCCGGGAACTACGGCATGTGCGGCCGCGCCTATTCGCCGCGCTTCCTGTGGATGTGGCCCAACGCCCGCATCTCGGTGATGGGCGGCGAGCAGGCCGCGTCGGTGCTGGCCACCGTCAAGCGCGACGGCATCGAGGCCAAGGGCGGCCAGTGGTCCGCCGACGAGGAAGAGGCCTTCAAGGCCCCGATCCGTCAGCAGTACGAGGACCAGGGGCATCCGTACTACGCCAGCGCCCGCCTGTGGGACGACGGCGTCATCGATCCCGCCGACACCCGCCGCGTGCTGGCGCTGGGCCTGTCGGCTGCGCTGAACGCCGAGATCCCCGAGACGAAGTTCGGCGTGTTCCGGATGTAAGGTCCGGGCTCCGACCGCTGCCCACGCTCCGACGATGACCGCCATCACCCTGCGACCGCTTGCCGCCACCGATTCGATCGAGGCGCTGACCGCGCTGCTGCACGCCTCCTATGCGTCGCTGGCGGCGCAGGGCTGGAACTTCACGGCGGTGAACCAGAGCGTGCAGACCACCCGCGAGCGGGTCGAGGCCGGCCAGGCCTTCGTGGCGCTGAGCGCTTCGGGCGAGCTCGTGGGCACGGTGACCATCGCGCCGCCGAAGCGGCCCGACGAGCGCTATCTCGGCGACCCCGTGCCGGACTGCTACACGCAGCCCGACACGGCGATCCTGGCGCAGCTGGCGGTGCATCCGTCCTGCCGCGGCCAGGGCGTGGCCGAGCGGCTGATGGATCTCGCCGAGGACTGGGCGCATGCGCAGGGTTATGCGCATGTCGCGCTCGATACGGCCGTTCCTGCCGAGGCCCTGCGCCGCCGCTACGAGCGCCGCGGTTACGCGCGGATCGGCGACGTGCAGTGGGCCGGCAAGACCTATCGCAGCGTGCTGATGCGCAAGGCGCTCGGCCCCACGGCGGCGTCGACGGAGGCCCACCCATGAGCGTCAAGCACCGCACGATCATTGATGGCGCCGGCACCGGCACGGGATGGGGCACGTCGCGTTTCGCCGTGCTGGGCTTGGCGGCCTTGCTCGGAGGCGGACTCGTTCTCGGCGTGCCGTCCGCCGCGCGCGCGCAGGACGCGACCACCGGCGACATGCCGCCCGCGGCCTCCGCGACGGGCTCGCCGCCCCGACTTGCCAACGACATCCGCGAAGCGGTGATCCGCGTGCCGGTCTCGGTCGAGAACCACCTGGGCCGCCGCATCGACGCCGAGCTGATCGTGACGACCTTCCGCCCGGCCGGTCCCGGGCCGTTCCCGCTGGTGGTGCTGAATCACGGCCGGCCGGTCTCCGAGCAGGACCGGGCGGCGATGAAGCGCCAGCGCCTGGAAGGCGCCGCGCGCTTCTTCGTGCGCAAGGGATTCGCCGTGGCCGTGCCCACGCGCATCGGCTACGGCGAGCTGGCCGGCGCCGGCGATCCCGAATCCAGCGTCCGCTGTGACGCGCCGCGCTACGAAACCGCCGCCGCTGCCGCGGCCGCGCAGGTGGCTGCGGTGGTGCGCCACATGCAGTCGGCCGCCGACATCGACGCCAGCCGCGTCGTGCTGGCCGGCCAATCGCTGGGCGGCTTCGCCACGATGGCTGCGACCGGCGAACGGCTGCCCGGTGTCGTCGCGGCGATCGACTTCGCCGGGGGCCATGGCGGCAATCCCGACACCCACACCGGCGAGCCCTGCCGGCCCGACGAGCTCGCCCGCCGCTTCGCCGACTTCGGCCGACGCGCCGCGCAGGGCGGCCACCCGGTGCCCACGCTGTGGGTCTTCACCGAGAACGACCGCTTCATCGCACCTCGCTACCAGGAGCGCTGGTCCGCGGCCTACCGCGACGCCGGTGGGCTGGCGCAGACGCGGCTCATGCCCGCCTTCGGCGAGGACGGTCACCAGCTCTTCGCCAAGGGCAACGACGTCTGGCAACCGGTCGTCGACGAATTCCTCAAGCCGCTCGGCTTCCCCATCCCTGGCGCGCTGCGGGTGGCCGGCGTCGGCAGCAGCGCGGTGGAGGACACGGCCGCGTTGCCGGCCGACGGCCGCATCGTCAACGGTTATCGCAAGTTCCTGGCGGCCAGGGAGCCGCGCGCCTTCGCCACCAACGGCAGCCACTGGGGCCTGGCCGTCGGCGACGACGCCGCATCGCGCGCGCTCGCGCTGTGCGACCAGTTCACCGATGGCGAGGAGCGCTGCCGCCTCTACGCCATCAACCGGACCATCGTCTGGAGCGCCCCGTGAGCCCCGGCCCGTGCGTCACCGCCATCGCCATCGCCATCGTCCCTCCGCATCGATCATCGCCATGACCTCGACCGACCTGAACCCGACCACGCTGCGCGTCGAGCGCTCCGGCCCGCAAGGCGCCGTGGCGCGCGTCACGCTGAACCGCCCGGACGTGCGCAACGCCTTCAACGACACCGTCATCGGTGAGCTGACCGCGGTGTTCGAGGCCCTGGGCGCCGATCCGTCGCTGCGGGCGATCGTGCTCGCCGCCGAGGGCAAGGCCTTCTGCGCTGGCGCCGACCTGAACTGGATGAAGGCGATGGCCGGCTACAGCTGGGACGAGAACCACGCCGACGCCGGCCGCCTCGCCCACATGCTGTGGACGCTCTACCGCTGCCCTGTGCCGGTCATCGCGCGCGTGCAGGGCGACGTCTACGCCGGTGGCGTGGGCCTGGTGTCGGTCTGCGACATCGTCGTCGCCAGCGAGGCCGCCGGCTTCTGCCTGTCCGAAGCCAAGCTCGGCCTGCTGCCCGCCACCATCGGTCCCTACGTGGTGCGCGCGCTGGGCGAGCAGGCCTCGCGCCGCTACTTCGTGACGGCCGAGCGCTTCTCCGCCGCCGAGGCCCATCGCCTGGGCCTGGTGCATGAACTGGCCGCCGACGCCGAGGCGCTCGATGCGAAGGTCGACGCGCTGGTCGCGTCGCTGCTGGCCAACGGCCCGGCCGCGGTGCGCGCCTGCAAGCGCCTGGTGCAGGACGTGGCCCACGCGCCCATCACCGAGACGCTGCGCGACGACACCGCGCGCCGCATCGCCGACATCCGCGCCAGCGCCGAAGGGCGCGAGGGCGTGCAGAGTTTCCTGTCCAAGGGCAAGCCGTCATGGCTGGCCTGACGGACGCGTCACGATCGCCCCGCTCGAGCGTCGCGCCGTTGTTTCCCAAGAGCTGAGTTCCGAATGTCTGAAGCAGTACGACAAGACTGGCAGCGCCGCAGCCTCGCGGCGGTCTGGCACCCGTGCACGCAGATGGCGCGCGCGCAGGACGTGCCGCCCCTGCCGATCGCCCGCGGCGAGGGCCCCTGGTTGATCGACCACGAGGGCCGCCGCTATTTCGACGCCAACAGCTCGTGGTGGGTCAACCTGTTCGGCCACGCCGACCGGGCCCTCAACGACGCGATCAAGCAGCAGCTCGACACGCTGCCGCACGTGATGCTGGCCGGCTGCACGCACGAGCCGGCCGTGCGCCTGGCCGAGCGTCTGTCGGCGCGCACCGGCGGCGCGCTGGGCCATCTCTTCTTCGGCAGCGACGGCGCCTCGGCGGTCGAGATCGCGCTCAAGCAGAGCTTCCACAGCTGGCGCAACCGCGGCCGCGCGGACAAGCGCGAGTTCGTCTGCCTGCGCAACGGTTATCACGGCGAGACCATCGGCGCGCTCGCGGTCACCGACGTCGCGATCTTCCGCGACGCCTACGACCCGCTGCTGATGCGCAGCCACATCGTGGCCTCACCCGACCAGCGCCTGGGCAACGAGGCGCAGGCGCTCGGCGACATGCGCGCACTGCTCGCCGGGCGGCATGAGCACATCGCCGCCGTCATCGTCGAGCCGCTGGTGCAGGGCGCGGCCGGCATGTCGATGTACGCGCCGTCCTACCTGAAGGCGATGCGCGCGCTGTGCACCGAGTTCGAGGTGCACCTGATCGCGGACGAGATCGCGGTCGGCTGCGGCCGCACCGGCACCTTCTTCGCCTGGGAGCAGACCGGGCCGGCCACGAAGGCCGACTGGCCCGACTTCCTGTTGCTGTCCAAGGGCATCACCGGCGGCACCATGGCGCTGTCGCTGGTGCTGACCACCGACGAGGTCTACCAGGCCTTCTGGTCGCAGGACGTGACGCGCGGCTTCCTGCACTCGCACAGCTACACCGGCAATCCGCTGGCCTGCGCCGCGGCCAACGCGGTGCTGGACCGCTTCGACGCGGGCCAGCTCGAACGCAACCAGCAGCAGGCCGCGTGGCTGGCCGAGGCCTTCGCGCCGCTGGCGGCCGATCCGCGCATCACGCACCTGCGTCAGCTCGGCATGATCCTGGCCTTCGACATCAACCCGGCGACGACCGTGCCGGTCGAGCGCTTCGCCGAGAAATTCCACCTCGCCGCGCGCCGGCACGAGTTGCTGATCCGCCCGATCGGCCAGACCGTGTACCTGATGCCGCCTTACCTGATCGACGAGCCCGCCGCGAAGTTCCTCGCGGCGGCCGTGGCCGCAACGCTGGAGGAGGTGGTCCATGTTGCTTGATCACCTGCAAGCCAAGCTGGACGCGATCCGCGCCCAGGACCTGACGCGCTTCACCCGCATCGCCGAGACCGGCACCGCGCCGCACCAGACGGTGCGAGGCGCCGACGGCGTCGCGCGCGAGCTGACGATGTTCTGCAGCAATGACTACCTGGGCCTGGCCGCGCATCCGGCGGTGACCGCCGCGCTGGTGGAAGGCGCGCAGGTGTATGGCGGCGGCTCCGGCGCATCGCCGCTGGTCAGCGGGCATTCGCGGGCGCACCACGAGGTCGAGGCGCTGCTGGGCCGTTGGTTCGAGCCGCACATCCCCGAGGCCAAGGCGATCGGCTTCTGCACCGGCTACATGGCCAACCTCGCGGTCGTGACTGCACTGGGCGATGCCGACGCGGAGATCTTCAGCGAGGCGCTGAACCATGCCTCGCTGATCGATGGCACGCGGCTGGCCAAGGCCAGGGTGTCGCGCTACGCGCATTGCGATGTCGAGGACCTGCGCGCGCAGCTCGGCGCGAGCAGCGCGCGCATCAAGCTGATCGTCACCGATGCGGTCTTCAGCATGGACGGCGACATCGCGCCGCTGCCCGCGCTGCTGCAGGCCGCCGAGGACTTCGACGCCTGGCTGATCGTCGACGACGCCCATGGACTGGGCGTGCTCGGCGAGACCGGTGTCGGCACGCTGGAACACTTCCGGCTGCGCAGCGAGCGGCTGATCCTGGTGGGCACGCTGGGCAAGGCGGCGGGGCTGGCGGGCGCCTTCGTCGTCGCGCATCGGACGGTCACCGACTACCTGCTGCAGGCGGCTCGCAACTACATCTTCTCGACCGCCTCGCCGCCGGCGGTGGAGCACGCGCTGCTCACCAGCCTCGACCTGATCCGCGGCGAGGTCGGTGCGCAGCGCCGCGCCGCGCTGCGCGCCCTGCAGGCCCGGTTGCGCGCCGGCATCGGCGCGCTGCTCGAGCGCCATCCGACGCTCACCTGGACGCTGGCCGACTCGCAGACGCCGATCCAGCCGCTGATCGTCGGCGGCAATGCCGAGGTGATGGCGCTGGCCGCCGCGCTGGAGCGCGAGGGCCTGCGCGTGCCGGGCATCCGGCCGCCGACCGTGCCCAAGGGCGAGGCGCGGCTGCGCATCACGCTGTGCGCGACCCACAGCGAGGCTGACGTCGACCGGCTGCTCGCCGCACTGGAGGCCTGCGCATGACCCCGTCTCCAAAAGCCCTGGCACCGAACCCGGCCACGACGCCGCATCCGCTGCACGGCTTCTTCATCACCGGCACCGACACCGAGATCGGCAAGACCTGCATCACCGCCGGCCTGACGCGCGCCTTCGACGACCTGGGCCGCTACGTCACGCCGATCAAGTCGCTGGCGGCCGGCCAGACGCAGGACGCCGGCGGCGCCTGGGTCAACGAGGACGTCGCCTTGCTGCACGCCGCGCAGCGCCAGGGCATGACGATGGACGAGGTCGGCCCGCTGCAGTTCCGCGAGCCCTGCGCGCCGCACATCGCCGCGCGGCTGGAGGGCCGCGCGATCGACCGCCTGGCGCTGCTGACGGCGATCCGGCGCTCGGCGGCCAAGGGCGACTTCGCGTTGATCGAAGGCGTCGGCGGTTTCCGCGTGCCGCTCACCGACGGCTGGGACACGGCCGACCTGGCCGTCGACCTGGCGATGCCGGTGGTGCTGGTCGTCGGCCTGCGGCTGGGCTGCATCAACCATGCGCTGCTGACGGCCGAAGCCATCCTTGCCCGCGGGCTGCGCCTGGCCGGCTGGGTCGCCAACACCGCCGACCCCCATCAGGCCCATGTGGCGGACAATCTGGCCGCCTTGCGCGCCGGCCTCGACCAGGCCCTGGGCGCGCCGTGCTGGGGCCATGTGCCCCGCCTTCCCGATCCCTCTCCCGCGGCCGTGGCCGCGCACCTGCAGCAAGCGCTGCTGCTGAACGCCTTGAAAGCATGACGATGAAGCAGACCGTCAACCAGATCCAGACGCTGACCCCGACCACCGACGAACTGCGTCGCAACGCCAAGCCCTGGACCGTCAACGAGATCGCCGCGCTGTTCGAGCTGCCGTTCAACGACCTGCTGTTCCGCGCGCAGCAGGTCCACCGCGAGCACTTCGATCCGAACGCGGTGCAGCTCTCGACGCTGCTGTCGATCAAGACCGGCGGCTGCGAGGAGGACTGCAAGTACTGCCCGCAATCCGCGCACTTCGACACCGGCCTGAAGGCCGAGAAGCTGATCCCGCTCGAGGAAGTGATGGAAGCCGCCCGCGCCGCCAAGGCCAATGGCGCGACCCGCTTCTGCATGGGCGCGGCCTGGCGCTCGCCCAAGGAGCGCCACCTGGAGGCCATCGGCGAGATGATCACCGAGGTCAAGGCGCTGGGCCTGGAGACCTGCCTGACGGCCGGCATGCTGGGCGACGGCCAGGCCGAGCAGCTGCGCGAGGCGGGCCTGGACTACTACAACCACAATCTGGACACCTCGCCCGAGTTCTACGGCCAGATCATCACGACGCGCACCTACCAGGACCGCCTGGACACGCTGGAGCGCGTGCGCGGCGTGGGCCTGAAGGTGTGCTCGGGCGGCATCGTCGGCATGGGGGAGACCCGCCGCCAGCGCGCCGGCCTGATCGCGCAGTTGGCCAACCTGGATCCGTATCCGGAGTCGGTGCCCATCAACAACCTGGTGCAGGTCGAGGGCACGCCGCTGGCCGGCACGCAGGCGCTGGACCCCTTCGAGTTCATCCGCACGATCGCGGTGGCCCGCATCACGATGCCGCGCGCGATGGTGCGCCTGTCCGCCGGCCGCGAGGAAATGCCCGAGACGATGCAGTCGCTGTGCTTCCTGGCCGGCGCGAACAGCATGTTCTACGGCGACAAGCTGCTGACCACGAGCAACCCGCAGGCCGAGAAGGATCGCCAGCTGATCCAGCGCCTGGGCATGCACTGCGCCACCGAGGCCGAACTGAGCGCCGATGCCGACGCCGATGCCGCTGGTGACCGCGCCCCGGGCTGCGCGCCGGCCGGCGAGGGCGCGGCGGCGGGCTGCGGCCACCGCCATTGATGGGGCCGGCAAGGGCCGCACCGACCTGAACCGACCCGACGGGCGCGACGGCATCGACCGCCGCGCCGCCCCGGACGAGCGCGCCGCGCCGTCCGGGCGCACCCGGCGCCGAGCGGCCACAAGCCGCGACGCGCCGAGGACCTGAAGCATGAGGAGACACCCGTGTTCAAGAAGATCCTGATCGCCAACCGTGGCGAAATCGCCTGCCGCGTCGCGGCCACCGCGCGCCGACTGGGCGTGAAGACGGTCGCCGTCTATTCCGATGCGGACGCGCGCGCGCGCCACGTCCATGCCTGCGACGAGGCGGTGCGCATCGGCGGTCCCGCGCCGCGCGACAGCTACCTGCAGTGGCAGCGCATCCTCGAGGCGGCCAAGGCCACCGGGGCCGAGGCGGTCCATCCGGGCTACGGCTTCCTGAGTGAGAACGAGGAGTTCGCGCAGGCCTGCGCGGACGCGGGCCTGGCGTTCATCGGCCCGCCGCCGGCGGCGATCCAGGCGATGGGCCTGAAGGCTGAATCGAAGCGCCTGATGGAGCAGGCCGGCGTGCCGCTGGTGCCGGGCTATCACGGTGCGGATCAGGATCCCGCGCTGCTGCGTCGCGAGGCGCAGCGCATCGGCTACCCGGTGCTGATCAAGGCCAGCGCCGGCGGTGGCGGCAAGGGCATGCGGGCGGTGCATGCGGACGAGGACTTCGCGGCCGCGCTCGCGTCCTGCAAGCGCGAGGCGATCAACAGCTTCGGCGACGACGCGGTGCTGATCGAGCGCTACGTCCAGCGGCCGCGCCACATCGAGATCCAGGTCTTCGGCGACAGCCATGGCGAGTGCCTCTACCTGTTCGAGCGCGACTGCTCGGTGCAGCGCCGCCATCAGAAGGTGCTGGAGGAGGCGCCGGCGCCCGGCATGACGGCCGAACGCCGCGCCGAGATGGGCGCCGCCGCGGTCGCGGCCGCGAAGGCCGTCGGGTATCAGGGCGCGGGCACGGTCGAGTTCATCGCGGAGCAGGACGGCCGGTTCTACTTCATGGAGATGAACACCCGGCTGCAGGTCGAGCATCCGGTGACGGAGGCCATCACGGGGCAGGACCTGGTGGAGTGGCAGCTGCGCGTCGCGGCCGGCGAGCCGCTGCCGCTCAAGCAGCACGAGCTGCGCATGCACGGCCACGCGATCGAGGCCCGCATCTGCGCCGAGAACCCCGAAGGCGGTTTCCTGCCGGCGACCGGCACGCTGTCGGTGGCGCGCTGGCCGGCGCACGAGGCCTTCCGCCGCGCGGCGGTGCGCATCGATTCGGGCGTGGGCGAGGGCGACGCGATCAGCCCGTTCTACGACTCGATGATCGCCAAGCTGATCGTCTGGGGCGAGACGCGCGAGCAGGCGCTGGCGCTGCTGGACGCGTCGCTGCGGGACACGCACATCGTGGGCCTGCACACCAACGTCGCCTTCCTGCGCCGCTGCGCGGCGACGGCGTCCTTCGTGCATGCCGACCTGGACACCGCGCTGATCGAGCGCGAGAAAGATGCGCTGTTCGGCCAGCCCGGTCTGCCGCTGGCCGAGGCCGCCGCCGCGGTCGTCGCGCACACGCTGGCCGAGGAGTCGGCCACCGAGTCCGCCGACCCCTGGAGCCGCCGCGACGGCTGGCGCCTGTTCGGCGCGGCGCAGCGGCGCTTCGAGCTCGACGTCGATGGCGTGCATCACCAGGTGCTGCTGTCGCGGCACCATCACGGCGGGCTGTCGTTGACGCTGCCGGGCGGCGCGGCCGGGGAGGCGATCGCGCTGGCGGTGCGCTCGGCTTCGCCGGAGCGGCATGAGCTGCATCTGAACGAGCGGCGCGTCGCGGTGTCGACCTACAAGGTCGGCGAGCAGGTGGCGGTGTTCGGCGCGCACGGCTCGGCGCTGGTGACCGAGGTCGACGTCATCGCCCATGCGGGCGAGGGGGGATCGGAGGGCGGTCGCCTGACCGCGCCGATGCCCGGCAAACTGGTCGCCTTCCTGGCGCAGGCAGGGGACACGGTCGCCAAGGGTCAGCCGCTGGCGGTGATGGAGGCGATGAAGATGGAACACACGATCACCGCGCCGCGCGATGGCGTCGTGGCCGAGTTGCTGTTCGCGGTCGGAGATCAGGTCGGCGATGGCGCCGAACTGCTGCGGCTGCAGGCAGCCTGAAGACCCCTCACCCCCACCCTCTCCCCGCGACGCGGGGAGAGGGAGTAAAACCAGCGACGCGCGGTCTTGAGTTGCCTCTCCCCGCAGGGGAGGGAGTAAGCCCGGCGACGCGCGGTCTTGAGTTGCTTCTCCCCGCAAGGGAGGGAGTAAGCCCGGCGACGCGCGATCTTGAGTTGCTTCTCCCCGCAAGGGGGTGAGGGAACAAACCTGGCCGCGCGGTTTGGAACTCCCTCTCCCGCGGGGCGGGAGAGGGCAGGGGTGAGGGTGGGAGCGTTGCAAACCTCGGTCGGCGATGCCGCCGATCTTGTCGAATCCGATAGCTGAAGGAATCAGCCATGACCACATTGCCTGCACGAGTCACCCTGGTCGACGTCGGCCCGCGCGACGGCCTGCAGAACGAGAAGGACACCGTCGCCACCGCCGACAAGGCCCGGCTGGTGTCGCTGCTGCAGGACGCCGGCCTGAAGGAGATCGAGGTCACCAGCTTCGTCTCGCCGAAGTGGGTGCCGCAGATGGCCGACAACACCGCCGTGATGGCCGCCATCGAGCGCCGCCCCGGCGTGCGCCACAGCGTGCTGGTCCCCAACATGAAGGGCCTGGAAGGCGCGCTGCCGGCCCGGCCCGATGAGATCGTGGTCTTCGCCGCCGCGTCCGAGGCCTTCTCGCAGAAGAACATCAACTGCTCGATCGCCGAGAGCATCGAGCGCTTCGCCCCGGTCGTGGCCGCGGCCCACGAGGCCGGCATCAAGGTGCGCGGCGCGCTGTCGTGCGCGGTCGGCTGCCCCTACCAGGGCGAGGTCTCGGCCGACGAGGTCGAGCGCGTCGTGAAGCTGATGAAGGACATCGGCGTCGACCACCTCGGCGTCGCCGACACGATCGGCGTGGGCACGCCGCGCAGGGTGCAGGCGGCGATGGAGCGGGCGCTGAAGCATTACCCGCTGGTCGAGGTCAGCGGACATTTCCACGACACCTACGGCCAGGCGCTGACCAACATCTATGCCTGCCTGGAGCTCGGCATCCACACCTTCGACGCCAGCGTGGCCGGCCTGGGCGGCTGCCCGTATGCGAAGGGCGCGACCGGCAACGTCGCGACCGAGGACGTGGTGTTCCTGCTGAACGGCCTGGGCATCGAGACCGGCATCGACCTGGACAAGCTGGTCGATGCGGGCGCCTTCATCTCGGGCGTGCTGGGTCGCCCGCCGGTGTCGCGCGTGGGCAAGGCGGTGCTGGCCAAGCGCAAGGGCTGATCGCCGCGAGGCGGCCCCGCCTCGCCGAGCCCATTGGCCGCCGTCGCGGGAGGCGGCTCGCGCTCCTGAACCGCCTCAACCGGCGTCGCGCCTGCTGCCGCGGCCGCGCGCCAGCGCCACCAGTTGAAAGACGGCGGATGCCAGCAGTACCGGGCCGGCGAAGCGGGCAAACCAGCCGTCGGTGTGATTGGCGCCCGGCACGATGCCGAGCAGCGCCAGCCCGACCAGGGCCTGGCTGACCGCGCCGATGAGCCACAGGAGCGTCCGGAAGCGGGAGTTGTCGTTGCGCATGAGTGGGAAAGGGGCGGTCCGCCCCGGGGATGGATGTCGTGCCGGGAAGCGTACGTTGGCGGCCATCGACCACCAAACCCACCGGAGGGGGAATGGTTCAGACGGCCTCAGGCCCTCGTGCAGGATGCATCCGAGACGCGTGACCAAAGCATGCGCGCGACGTGGAGGCGCGGTGAGTTCGAACTTCTTTACCTCCGCGCCGGATCGACCGGCCGACGCCGTCAGCCCCGCACGCGCTCCACGAACCACCACAGGTGGCCGTCGAGGTCGAGCACGCCGTAGTTCTTGTCGGCCCAGTACTCGGGCCCGTAGTCCTCGACCTTGGGCTCGTGGACGATGGTGGCGCCCGCGCGGCGCGCTCGCTCGCAGTGCGCGTCCGCGTCGTCGACGTAGAGCATCAGGCTCTGCGTGTTGGCGCCGCCGACGCCCTTCGGGCTGCGCAGCGGGATGCCGAAGCGCTGCGAGTGCTGTCCTTCGCCGCCTTCGGCGACCATGATCAGCGCCTCGCCGAAGGTCAGCTGGCTGTGGACGACCGAGCCGTCGTCGCCGTCGATGCGCAGCTGCAGCTCGAAGCCGAAGGCCTCGCACAGCCAGGGGATGGCCTTGGCGGCGCTCTCGTAGAACACGGCGCTGGACAGACGCGGCCAACCGGCGGGCGTGGGCTTCATGGCGACTCCCTGATCGAGGAAACATCCAGCATAGGCGTCGCCTCCCGGCGTCCGCAAGCCTGAGCGGCGACATCCCTCCCCGGGCGGTGTCGAACCACCCGTGCGGTGGACCAACCCACCCGGCTTTCCACCTCCTGAAGGCAGCCGGATGGATGTCTCCCTGCGACCGATCGAAGGTCCCTGGACCGAGGGTTATGTGCTGGACCGGACGCTGCTCGCCAGCGCCTACCTCGGCGAGGACCCGGCCGGGCGGCCGCGCATCACGACCACCCGCACCGAGGTCGGCGAGGCGCTGTTCCAGCTCAAGCACCGCGGCGATCTTTCGAAGGCCGAGCCGCTCGCCCGCGCGCTGCGCACCCGCGTGCTGCCGCGCCTCGGGCCGATCGGCTTCATCGTGCCGATGCCGCCGTCACGCGCCCGGCCCTGGCAGCCCGTGGCCCTGGTGGCGCGCGCGCTGGGGCAGCAACTGCGCGTGCCGGTGTTCGAGCGCCTGCTGCTCAAGGCTCCGCAGGCCAGCGCGGCGCGCGCTAGCGCCACCCGCGAAGAGACGCTGGGGTGGCTCGTCGCCACCTTCTCGCTGCACGACGAGATCCGCAACCCGGGACGATGGAACGCGCTGCTCATCGATGACCACATCGACACCGGCGTCACCCTCGAGGCGGCCAGCCGCGTCCTGCGCCAGTACCCGAAGGTCGCGCAGCTGTACGTCGCCGTGCTGACCTCCTAGCGGGCGGCCCGCTCGGCCGGGCCGCTAGTCCGGGCCGCTCAACTGGCGGCGAGGGTCTGGCCGACGCTGTCGCGGAACTTCGCCGCGCGCTCGGCGTCCGCATGCGCCTCGATGCGCTCGCAGCACTGGTGGACCCACTCCTGGAAGCGGCTTTCGGTGTCGACTTGGCGGACCAGGTCGCGGAGCTCGCCCTCGCGGCCGGCCAGCATCCGCGTGACCAGGTCCAGCGCGAAGAACTTGGTGGCGACCAGGCGCTTGGCACGCGCCTGCGCCTCGCGCGCCAGGGCGGCCGCTTCGGCGACCTCGTCCGCGTCCACGGCCTGGATCGCGGACGCCGTCGACGTCGACGTCGACGTCGACGCCGACGCCGACGCCGGTGCCGGTGCCGGTGCCGGTGCCGGTGCCGGTGCCGGTGCCGGTGCCGCGGCGGCCACCGCGGGCTTGAGGGCCCGCGGCAGCTCCACCAGGCCCTGGTCGACCAGCCGCGACAGGCCGTCGTCGCCCAGGCCCAGCCCGCGGGCCAGGCGCTGCAACTCCTGCGCGTCGCGCTTGCCGTCGACGGTGATGAGCAGCGCTCGCAACGCGGGCGCCAACTGGCGCTGGCCCGGCGCCAGCATCTGGCGCGCCAGCTCGGTCTTGCGGGGAGGAGTAACAGAAGTTTGCATGGCGGGCCGGATGTTGCGAAGGTCGCATGCAGGCTTGATGACAGTCCGGCGTAGGCCTCCCCAGCTTGTGGATTGCCGCACGCGCCGCCGCTGCCTACGATCCGGCTTTCCGGGCACCGTCCCGGGCGGGGAGGGACTTCACATGGACAAGCTGGTCATCGTTCATCGCGGCGCGCTGCGCGCCAAGTACGGCGCCACCGCGCTGGCGAAGGTCGACGCAGCGCTGAAGGCGCTGGCCACCGCGGACAAGCGGCGCGGCGTCGACACGCTGGTGGTGGCGGTCGACCTCGCCTCCGCGATGAAGCCTTACGGCGCCGCACCGGTGCCGGCCCGGCCCGACGCCAAGGCGCTGAAGACGGCCATCGACGCGCTGGCCCGCGCCCGCCAGCCCCACTACCTGATGCTGCTGGGCGGCCCCGACCTGCTGCCGATGGTGCCGCTGAAGAACCCGGCGCACGGCGGCGAACTGGGCGACGAGGACCGCATCGTCCCCAGCGACCTGCCTTACGCCTGCGAGGCCGCCTACTCGACCGACCCGAACCGGTTCCTCGGGCCGACGCGGGTCGTCGGGCGGCTGCCCGACCTGCCCGGCGCGACGCGGCCCGACCTGCTGCTGCAGCTGATCCGCGCGGCGTCCCGCCACAAGGGCCTGCCGCGCGCGTCCTTCATGGACAGCTTCGCGCTGTCGGCCGAGGTCTGGCAGGGCTCGACGCGGCTCAGCCTGACCAACACCTTCGGCCACGCGGACGGGCTGCGCCTGTCGCCGCCGGACGGGCCGAAGTGGAACAAGGCCGATCTGGCGCCCCGCATGCACTTCATCAATTGCCACGGCGCCGCCGACATGCCGGAGTACTACGGCCAGCGCGGCGAGGATTTCCCGGTCTCGATGCGCTCGGCGCTGCTGCGCGACCGGGTCACCGCGGGCACCGTGGTCGCCGCGGAGTGTTGCTATGGCGCGCAGCTCTTCGATCCGGCGCTGGCCGACGGCGACTGGCCGATGGCCCTGCGCTACCTGACCGACGGCGCCTGCGCCTTCCTCGGCAGCACCACCATTGCCTACGGACCGAGCGACGGGAACGGCTCCGCCGACCTGCTGTGCCAGTACTTCCTGCAACGCGTGCTGGCCGGGGCCTCGCTGGGCCGGGCGCTGCTGGAGGCACGCCAGAAATTCGCCGGCGAGCGCACCCACCTCGATCCGATGGACCTCAAGACGCTGGGGCAGTTCTACCTGCTGGGCGACCCGTCGCTGCAGCCGGTGGCCGGCGTGTCGCATGCGCTGGCCCGCACCAAGGCTTTCCGCAAGGCCTTCGCCACCGTCGAGGACCGCGGCGTGCGCGGCCTGCGCCGCGAGCGCCTGGAGCGCGAGGGCCGCAACCTGGCGCGCTCGCTGCCGCGCCTGCTGCCCACCGAGGCGGCGCCGGCCCCGGCCGTGCTCGAGGCGGTGCGGCCCATGCTCAAGGAATCCGGCCTGGACGCCGAGCACTGCGCGCGGGTGAGCTACCGGATCTCCGGCGCCCCCGGCCATCGGGCGATCCATGTCTACAAGGGCTGGGTCGAACGCCGCCTGCTGGCGCTGATCGCGACCGAGCAGGACGGGCGGCTGCTCCATGTGAGGCGCATGCATGCCCGCTGATCGCGACGCCGCCCACGACGGCACCGCCGAGTGCCTGCGCGGACGCCTGTGCCGCGAGCGCCTGGACCTCGGCAGCAAGAGCGAGCGCCTGGCGGTGCTGCTGGTCGTCGACGACGGCGACCGGGTCGTGCTGCGCCGCGCCGGCGCCAATCCCTTCCGCGATCCGGAACTGGAAGCGCTGGAGGGCCAGGTCTTGATCGTCGAAGGGGAACGGCGCAGCAGCTATTTCCTGGTGCGCCGCTATACCGTTTGCGGCGACGATCCCCCTTCCTCGGGATGAGCGAACGGCTGGGGCCGCCCAATGGGTGCCCAGGCCGGGAGCGAAATCTGCCGGAGACCCACCGAGCCTCGCGCATCGTCAAAACCGTGTGCCGCGGTCGGACACCCGTCAGGGCGACTTGCCGGAGGTTGCTCGGCAGACGTACAACCGGACTTCGTTCCGCGCCGATGCGCGTCCTGATCCTCACAACCCGACCAAAAGGAGCCCGCTCATGGCCAAGACCTCTCCCTCCGACCGCCTGCTGTCCGACCTGCACCAGGTGGTGACCGACGCCGAGTCGCTGCTGCGGGCCACCGCCGACCAGACCAGCGCCGGCGCGTCCGAGTTGCGCGCGCGCGTGCAGTCGACGCTGGATCGCGCCAAGTCCAGCCTGGGCGAGTTCCAGTCCGCCGCGGTCGAGCGCGCCAAGGCCGCCAGCAAGGCGACCGACGACTACGTGCACGACAACCCCTGGCAGTCGATCGGCGTGGCCGCCGGCGTCGGCCTGCTGCTGGGTCTGCTGATCAGCCGCCGCTGATCGGCGCGGCCGTGGCGCCGGACGCCGCGGCACAGGGGGCGGCGCAAGGCGCCCCCGCCACCGGCTGGGCCGCCGTCGCCGTCGCTGCTGCAGGCGCGGGGTCCAGTGCCCAGGACTTGGGCGCGGCCAGCCAGCGATCGAGTTCCTCGGCCGGCATCGGCTTGGCGAACAGCCAGCCCTGGCCTTCGTGACAGCCCAGCGCCAGCAGGTGCTGGCGCTGTTCCTCGGTCTCGATGCCCTCGGCGACGACCCGCATGCCGAGGCTGCAGCCCAGGTTCACCACCATCTGCGCGATGGTCGCGCCGGCCGCCGAGCTCTGCGCCTCGCGCACGAAGGCGCGGTCGATCTTGAGCCGCTCGACATCCAGCCGCCGCAACTGGCTCAGCGACGAGAAGCCGGTGCCGAAGTCATCGATCGCGACGGACGCGCCGGTGCCGCGGATCTCCGCCAGCACGCGCAGCACGGCCGAGACTTCCTCCATCGCCATCGATTCGGTGATCTCCAGCTCGAGCGCCGCGCCGGGCACGTCGGCATCGGCCAGCGCGCGCCGGACGGTGTCGATGAAAGCGGGATGGCGGAACTGCGCCAGCGAAATGTTCACCGCGATGCGGAAGTCGGCGTAGCCGGCGTCGCGTAGCTGGCGCACCTGGCGGCAGGCGGCGCGGAGCACGAATTCGCCGATCGGGACGATCAGGCCGGACTGCTCCGCCAGCGGGATGAACTGGTCGGGCGGGACGAACTTGCCGTCGGCGGTGCGCCAGCGCAGCAGCGCCTCGGCGCCGATGACGCGCAGCGTGTCGAGCTCCACCTGCGGCTGGTACACGACGAACAGCCGGCGCTCCTCGAAGCTGGCGCGCAGGCCCTTGAGCAGCTTGAAGCGCTCGCGGGCGTCGATGCCCATCTCCGGCGAAAAGTACTGCGATGCGCCGCGGTTGCCCGCCTTGGCGCGCTTGAGCGCGATCTGCGCGTCCAGCAGCAGTTCCGAGCCCAGTGTCCGGGACTGGGCCAGCCGCACCAGCCCGGTGGTGGCGGACAGCTGCAGGCGCTCGCCCGCGACGGTGAAGGGGTCGTCGAAGACGCCGCCGATGCGGTGGCCGTTGACCATGTCGTCGGGCCCGAGCAGCCCGAAGGCGTTCGACGAGATCCGCGCCATCGCGGTGTTGAAGCCCAGCCGCTGCGCCAGCCGCTGGGAGACCGCCTGCAGCACCTGGTCGCCGAAGCGGTGGCCGAAGGCGTCGTTGACGTCGGCGAAGTCGTCCAGGTCGATCAGCGCGAGCGTGATGCCTTCGGGCGACTTGAGGTTGTGCTCGAGCAGCTCGATGAAGCGGGTGCGGTTGGGCAGCTGCAGCAGCGGGTCGTTGTAGGCCTGGTCGGTCAGCTGCGTGTACAGCATGACGTTCTCGAAGCCGACGGCGATGTTGGAGCAGAACGCGCGCAGCAACTGGCGGTCGAGCTCGTCGAGCTCGCGCTGCACCTCGACCAGCGCCGCCATGGCGCGGCCGCTGGGCAGGCCGAAGAACAGCACGGTGCAGCCGTCCTCGTGCAGGTTGTGGCCGACGGCCAGGCAGCGCGCCAGCAGGTCGCGCACCTTGCCCGCCGGCACCGCGTGCAGCGGGCGATTGATCAGCGAGCTGTACTGGCCGGCGGCCGCGATGACGCGGGCATCGCCGCTGGCGTCGTTGTGCGCCTGCACGCAGACCAGCCCTTCCGGCAGCGTGCCCAGCAGCGCGCACAGCTGCGTCACCACGCCCTCGGCGAAGCGGTGCAGCCCGTGCTGGCGGCCGAGCTCGGTGCTGGCCTCGACGATCATCTCCAGCCCCTGCCGGTTGGCTTCCAACGCGCGGATCTGGCGGTAGGAGCGGATCGCCGCCGTCAGCACGGTGTACAGCCGCGTGCGGGTCAGCTCCGACTTGGTCTTGTAGTCGTTGATGTCGTAGGCCTGGACCGTCTCGATCTCCGGCGCGTAGCCGGGCTGGCCGGTGCGCAGCACGATGCGCACGGCGCGCAGGCGCAGTTCCTCGCGGATGTGGCGCACCAGCTGGAGGCCGGCGTCGTCGGACTCCATCACGACGTCCAGCAGGACGACGGCGATGTCGGGCTCCTGGCGCAACAGCGCGCGCGCCTCGGCCGCGGACTTCGCATGCAGGAAGGCCAGCGGCTGGCCCTCGACCTGCAGGCCCTGCATGGCCAGCTCGGTGGCCTTGTGGACGTCGGTGTCGTCGTCGACGATCAGCACCCGCCAGGGCTTGCGTGGCGGGAGGTCGTCGAGGACGGCGTGCTCGTGGTCGTCCAGGAACTGCAGCAGGTCGTCGTCCTCGACGACGTCGGAGTGCGTGTGCTGGCGATCAGGCATTGAATCAACCTTGAAAGGCCGGCCGCGCGGGGTCCGCGCAACCAAGCGTTACCGCACTGTAGCCCAAGGCCTGGAGCCGGTATGGACAAAGAACGCCCTCGTTTCCCCCGATTCAGTGATAGCTTCCGCACACCGGAGGGGCCGGACACAGAGGAGAGACGTTCGATGGAATCACGCGATCCGGGGCTGACGGAGCGGCTGCGGCGGATGGCCGAGCGGGCGCTTGAACTGGCCCGCGTGCGGCTGGAGCTGCTGGGCGTCGAGCTGCAGGCGGAGCTGCTGCGCCTGTTCGGCGCCTTGACCGCGCTGCTGCTGGCGCTGCTGCTGGGCGTGGCCGCGCTGCTGATGCTGGTGTTCGCCGCGCTGCTGTGGGTGCCCGATGCCTGGCGCGCGCCGCTGGGCGCCGGCCTGGGCGCGGCCTTCCTGCTGGGGGCGGTGGGCAGCTGGTATTGGGCGAAGCGCCAGTTGGCGGCGGGGCGGCCGTTCGCGGCCAGCGTGGCGGAGCTGGCGCGCGATCAGCGCGCGCTCGAGCCCGAGACGGAGCCGGGGGCGCGGCCATGATGTGGGGCGATGCGCGCCAGCGGCTGAAGCTGCGGCAGCTCGAGCTGCAACTGCGCAGCGCGGAGCTGCGCCTGGGCCTGCTGCACGAGGCGAGGGCGCTCGAGCGCCCGATGCAATGGGCCGAACGCGGCCATGCGCTCTACCGCCTGGCGGGCAGCCTGCCGCGCCTGTGGCGCACGGTGGCGGCGCTGGCCGCGGCGGGTGGGCTGGCGGGACTGACGCGCGCCTTCCGCCGGCGCGATCCCGAGGCCGCGGACAGCCCGCCGGGCCGCATCGCGCGGCTGTGGGCGTGGCTGAGCCTGGGATGGAAGGTGTGGCAGTGGGTGAAGCCCGCGCCGGCGACCGAGGCCGCCGGCAACGCGACACCGGGCGCCCGCCCGACGTCCCCCTCGACGCCCGCCCGCTGAAGGCGCGTCAGCGCGGACCGCGCTTCGCGCCCGGCTTGCCTGCCGGCTTGGCGAAGGGCTTGCCGGCCGGGCGCGCGGCGGCGCCGGCCGGACGCTGCGGCGCGCGAGCCGAGCCGGTCTCCCGCGGCGGCAGGCCGGTGTGCTGCGTGAGCAGCTGGCCGGCGCGCGGCTTGTTCGGCGCGACCTTCTGCCCGGCGTTGGTCGAGTTCTTCCGGCGCGCCGACTCGTAGCCGCCGTCCGTGCCCGTGGGCTGGAAGGTCGGGATCAGGTGATGCTTGCCGTTGCCGATCAGGTCGGCGCGGCCCATGTCCTTGAGCGCCTCGCGCAGCAGCGGCCAGTTGCTCGGGTCGTGGTAGCGCAGGAAGGCCTTGTGCAGGCGCCGCCGGCGCTCGCCCTTGACGATGTCGACCGGTTCGCTGTCGCGCGTCACCTTCTTCAGCGGGTTCTTGCCCGAGTGGTACATCGCCGTGGCCGTGGCCATCGGGCTCGGGTAGAAGGTCTGCACCTGGTCGGCGCGGAAGCCGTTGCGCTTGAGCCAGAGCGCCAGGTTCATCATGTCCTCGTCGGCCGTGCCCGGGTGCGCCGCGATGAAGTAGGGGATCAGGAACTGCTTCTTGCCGGCGGCGGCGCTGGCCTGCTCGAACAGCTGCTTGAAGCGGTCGTAGGTGCCGATGCCCGGCTTCATCATCTTGGACAGCGGACCGCCCTCGGTGTGCTCGGGCGCGATCTTCAGGTAGCCGCCGACGTGGTGCGTCACCAGCTCCTGGATGTACTCGGGCGATTCGATCGCCAGGTCGTAGCGCAGGCCCGAGCCGATCAGGATCTTCTTCACCCCGCGCAGCGCCCGGGCGCGGCGGTACAGCTTGATCAGCGGGCCGTGGTCGGTGTGCAGGTTGGGACAGATGCCCGGATAGACGCAGCTGGGCTTGCGGCAGGCGGCCTCGATCTCGGGGCTCTTGCAGCCGATGTGCCACATGTTGGCCGTCGGGCCGCCCAGGTCCGAGATGATCCCGGTGAAGCCCTTGACCTTGTCGCGGATGTCCTCGATCTCGCGAATGATCGAGTCCTCGCTGCGGCTCTGGATCACGCGGCCCTCGTGCTCGGTGATCGAGCAGAAGGTGCAGCCGCCGAAGCAGCCTCGCATGATGTTCACGCTGAAGCGGATCATTTCCCACGCCGGGATCTTGGTCCCGTGGTCGTGGCTGCCGTTCTCGTCGGCATAGACCGGATGCGGGCTGCGCGCGTAGGGCAGGTCGAAGACGTGATCCATCTCGACCGTCGTCAGCGGGATGGGGGGCGGATTCAGCCAGACGTCGCGGTCGACGCCGCCCGACGAATGCCGCTGCACCAGCGCGCGGGCGTTGCCCGGGTTGGTCTCCAGGTGCAGCACGCGGTTGGCGTGGGCGTAGAGGACCGGATCGCTCTTGACCTGCTCGTAGGCGGGCAGGCGGATCACGGTTCGGTCGCGCGGCGTCACGAGCGCTCGGCCGTCGCTGCCGTTCTTCGCCAGCGTCTGGCGGACGATCTTGATCGGCTTGATCTCCGGCATGCCGGCCGCCGCCGGAGCTGCCGCACCCGCGGTGGCACCATCCGCGCCCGCGGCCTGCGCCTGCTGCTTCGAGCAATCCGTGCCCTGGTCGGCGGCCGCTTCCTCGGTCGTCATGTAGGGGCTGAGCAGCGCATCGATCTTGCCGGGCGCGTCGACCTCGGTGGAGTCGATCTCGAACCAGCCGTCCAGCGACGCGTCGTCGGGCTTGCGCATGAAGGCGGTGCCGCGCACGTCGGTGATCGATTCGATGGGTTTCTTCTGCGCCAGGCGGTGGGCGATCTCGATGATCGCGCGCTCGGCGTTGCCGTAGACGAGCAGGTCGGCCTTCGAATCCACCAGGATCGAGCGCCGGACCTTGTCCTGCCAGTAGTCGTAATGCGCGATGCGCCGCAGTGAGGCCTCGATGCCGCCGATGATCACGGGGACGTCCTTGAACGCCTCCTTGCAGCGCTGCGTGTAGACCAGCGTCGCGCGGTCCGGCCGCTTGCCTGCGGCGCCGCCCGGCGTGTAGGCGTCGTCCGAGCGGATCTTCCGGTCGGCCGTGTAGTGGTTGATCATCGAATCCATGTTGCCGGCCGCCACGCCGAAGAACAGGTTGGGCTTGCCCAGGGCCCGGAACGGATCCGCCGAATTCCAGTCCGGCTGCGCGATGATTCCGACCCGGAATCCCTGCGCCTCCAGCGTGCGCCCGATCACCGCCATGCCGAAGCTGGGGTGGTCCACGTAGGCGTCGCCGCTGACGATGATGATGTCGCAGCTGTCCCAGCCCAGCTGGGTCATTTCCTCGCGGGACATCGGCAGAAAGGGCGCGGGGCCGAAGCGCTTGGCCCAGAACGGGCGGTAAGCGGTCAGCGCCTTCTGGCCGGTCTTCTTCAGATCGGACAGCGGACGGGTGGGCGGGGGAGCGATGGACACGGCGGCGGCTCGGGCGTGGGCAACCGGCTATTGTCGCCGCACCCTGGGATTTCCCTCAGGGGACCCTGCCCAAATGCAGGGCTTTCCACCGGATTAACGGTTAATCGCGACGATGGACGGCCGCGTCCGCCGACGTTCAGTGGTCGTCGCCGTCGTCGCTGCGGTCGTCTTCCGCCCGATTGGCCGAGCACACCGGCTGGCGCCCCAGCGCGCCGCGCTCGGCGGCGGTCAGCGGGGCGAAGCGGTTCGGCACCGCCACCGTCAAGGAGGAGAGGTAATGCTCCAGCCGCGCCTGCCCGACCTCGATCAGGTCGAAGGCCTCCGGATCCAGCATCCAGTGGTGCAGCAACCCGCCCACCAGCGCCATCAGGCCGATCGCCGCCTGCTGCGAGTCCACCTCCGCCGGCAGCTGGCCCAGCGCCTTGGCGCGCTCGAAGGCCTCGCGGTTGTGGCCGGTCCATTCGCGGTGCGCGGCGACCTTGCGTTCGCGCACCGTGGCCATTTCGCCGACGAACTCGACCCGCGTGTTGGCGATCTCGAAGGCCCGGCGTGTGCGAGCGTTGAACGCAGCGCAGTGCATGACGTTCATCAGGCGCAGCCGCAAGTCGTCCAATGGCCGGTCCGGACCGGGCGAGACCGAGGCCTCGAAGTCCTCCTCCAGCGGCATGGTGGCGCGTTCCATCATCGCGTTGAAGAGCTGGACCTTGTCCTCGAAGTGCCAGTAGACGGCGCCACGCGTCACGCCGGCGGCCTGCGCGATGTCCTGCAGCGAGGTGCGCGAGACGCCGCGTTCATGGAACAGCTGCTCCGCGGCGTCCAGCAGGCGGGCGCGGGTTTCCTGGGCTTCTTGTTTGGTTCGGCGGGCCATGGGGCGCGATTGTAGAAGCACGTTCCAGAAACATACATGCATGAATGTATGTATATACTGCGCGACTTTGGGTCGAACCGTGACGGCGCCAGGCGTCGTGGCGGGGAGGGCCCGGGCTTGCCGGAAGCGGCCGCCGATCTCCCGCCTGGCGACGTCGCGCCGGGCCGCTCATCCGAAGAACTGATCTGTACTGCGAGAGGAATCCCATCGTGATGTCTACCCCTCTGACAAAAGCAACGCCGGGGTCGGAGCGCCCGAGCCTGAAGGCCGGCGCGCGCATGCTCTACCTGCTGCCGCTGGTGATCTCGATCGCGGCGGTGCTGACCGCCTGCGGCAAGGATGAGGCGGCGGCCGGCAAGGGCGGCCCGGGCGGCGGCGGGATGCCGCCGGCCAATGTCGGCGTGGTCACGGTGGGCCAGCAGGCGGTCGCGCTGCAGACCGAGCTGCCGGGCCGGGTCGAGGCGCTGCGCACCGCGCAGGTCCGGGCGCGCGTCAACGGCGTGGTGCTCAAGCGGCTCTTCACCGAAGGCTCGGAGGTCAAGGCCGGCCAGGCGCTGTTCCTGATCGACCCGGCGCCCTACCAGGCGCAGTTCGACAGCGCCAATGCCAACCTCGCCAAGGCGCAGGCCAACGAGGCGCAGGCCGCCGCGCAGGCCGCGCGCAACAAGCCGCTGGCCGACGCGAAGGCGATCAGCCAGCAGGAATACATCACCTCGGTGGCGACCGCCAAGGCCGCCGCGGCCGACGTGGCCGCCGCCAAGGCCGCCGTCGTGCAGGCCAAGCTGAGCCTGGACTACGCCCACGTGTACGCGCCGATCTCGGGCCGCATCGGCCGCGCGCTGGTGACCGAGGGCGCGCTGGTCGGCGCGTCCGACGCGACGCAGCTCGCGCTGATCCAGCAGGTCAGCAGCGTCTATGTCAACTTCACCCAGTCGGCCAACGAGGTGCAGGCGATGCGCCGCGCGCTGGCCGCGGGCCAGTTGCGCAGCGCGGGCGCGAATGCGGCGCAGGTCGAGGTCGTCGGCGACGACGGCACTGTCTACCCGCGCACCGGCAAGCTGCTGTTCACCGACCTGAGCGTCGATCCGACCTCCGGCCAGGTGACGCTGCGCGCCGAGGTGCCCAACCCCGACGGCCTGCTGCTGCCCGGCCAGTACGTGCGGGTGCGCGTCGCGCAGGCGGAGTTGCCCTCGGCGGTGCTGCTGCCGCAGCAGGCGGTGACGCGCGGCTCCACCGGCGACACGGTGCTGGTGGTCGGCCCCGACAACAAGCCCGCGCCGCGCAAGGTCAAGATCGGCAACGCGATCGGCAACCAGTGGGTGGTGCTGGACGGCCTCAAGCCCGGCGAGAAGGTCATCGCCGACGGCTTCCAGAAGATGTTCGTGCCGGGGGCGCCGGTGAATCCGGTGCCGTTCAACCCGGCCAGCGCGGCGTCCGGAGCGGCCTCCGGCGCGGCGCCCGCCGCCTCCGGCGCGGCGAGCCGCTGAGCGCCTGACGCTCAGGAAGGATCCAAGACATGGCACGTTTCTTCATTGATCGCCCCATCTTCGCGTGGGTGATCGCCCTGTTCATCCTGGTCTTCGGCGGGGTGGCGATCACCCAGCTGCCGGTGGCGCAGTACCCGACCGTGGCGCCACCCTCGCTGGTGATCTCGGTGGCCTACCCCGGCGCGTCGGCCAAGACGCTGGACGAGGCGGTGGTCTCCGTCATCGAGCAGGAGCTCAACGGCGCGCCCGGCCTGGCCTACATGGAATCGATCAGCCAGGCCAACGGCACCGGCTCGATCACGGTGACCTTCGAGTCCGGCACCAACATCGACCTGGCGCAGGTCGAGATCCAGAACCGCCTCTCGCGCGCCACGCCGCGCCTGCCGGCGGCGGTCACCCAGCAGGGCGTGCGCGTGGACAAGTCGCGCTCCAACTTCCTGCTGTTCGTGACCATGGCGTCCCAGGACGGCTCGATGGACCCGATCGCGCTGGGCGACTACGCCGCCCGCAACATCGTCCCCGAGATCCAGCGCATCCCCGGCGTGGGCCAGGCGCAGCTGTTCGGCTCCGAGCGCGCGATGCGCATCTGGCTGGACCCGGCCAAGATGCAGTCCTACAACCTCAGCCCGGCCGAGGTCAGCGCCGCCGTCTCCGCGCAGAACGCGCTGGTGCCGGCCGGCGTGCTGGGCGACCGCCCGAACACGAGCAGCCAGACGATGTCGGCCACCATCGTGGTCAAGGGCCAGCTCGAGGACAAGGCGCAGTTCGAGAAGATCGTCCTGCGCGCCAACACCGACGGCTCCAAGGTGCTGCTCAAGGACGTCGCCCGCATCGAGCTGGGCGGCCAGAGCTACGCCACCTACACCCGCCTGAACGGCCAGCCCTCCACCGGCATCGGCGTGCAGCTCTCGCCCACCGGCAACGCGCTGGGCACCGCCACCGCGATCAAGCAGCGGATGGAGGAGCTGAAGAAGTACTTCCCCGCGGGCGTCGTCTACACCGTCCCGTACGACTCGTCGAAGTTCGTGAAGATCTCGATCTCGCAGGTCGTCGAGACGCTGGTGGAAGCCATCATCCTGGTGTTCCTGGTGATGTACCTGTTCCTGCAGGACTGGCGCTACACGCTGATCCCGACGCTGGTGGTGCCGGTGGCGCTGCTGGGCACCTTCGGCGTGATGCTGGCGCTGGGCTTCTCGATCAACGTGCTGACGCTGTTCGGCATGGTGCTGGCGATCGGCATCCTGGTCGACGACGCGATCGTCGTCGTCGAGAACGTCGAACGCATCATGAGCGAGGAGGGCCTGAGCCCGCGCGAGGCGACCAAGAAGGCGATGGGCCAGATCTCCGGCGCCATCATCGGCATCACCACGGTGCTGATCGCGGTGTTCGTGCCGATGGCGTTCTTCGCCGGCTCGGTGGGCAACATCTACCGCCAGTTCTCGCTGGCGATGGTGGCTTCGATGGCGCTGTCGGCGCTGATGGCGCTGTCGCTGACGCCGGCGCTGTGCGCGACGCTGCTCAAGCCGGTCGAGGCGGGCCACCACCACGAGAAGCGCGGCTTCTTCGGCTGGTTCAACCGCGGCTTCTCGCGCACCGCCAAGGGCTACGAAGGCTGGGTGGCCAGGCTGCTCAAGCGCAGCGGCACGATGATGGTGGCCTTCGCCGCGGTCGTCGCGGTGGTGGGCTGGCTGTATCTCCGCATGCCCACCTCCTTCCTGCCGAACGAGGACCAGGGCTACCTGATCGTCAACGTGCAGCTGCCGCCGGGCGCGACCTCCAACCGGACCGAGGCCGCCGTCGCCGCCGTCGAGAACTTCCTGCACAAGCAGCCGGAAGTGGCCGACACCATCGGCGTGATCGGCTTCTCCTTCTCCGGCCAGGGCCAGAACGCCGCGCTGGTGTTCGTGCCGCTCAAGCCGTGGGAGGAGCGCAAGGGCAAGGACCACAGCGCGCAGGCGCTGGCCGGCCGCGTGATGGGCGCGATGATGGTGGGCGTGCGCGACGCGTTCATCTTCCCGCTCTCGCCGCCCCCGATCCCGGAACTGGGCACCGCCACCGGCTTCGCGCTGCGCCTGCAGGATCGCGGCGGCCTCGGCCACGAGGCCCTGCTCAATGCGCGCAACCAGCTGATGGGCATGGCGCAGAAGAGCAAGATCATCACCGGCATGCGGCCCGACGGCCTGGAGGACGCGCCGCAGCTGCAGGTCGACATCGACCGCGACAAGGCGCAGGCGCTGGGCGTCGGCTACGACACGATCGCGCGCACGCTGGGCATCCAGCTGGGCTCGACCTATGTCAACGACTTCCCTAGCACCGGCCGCATGCAGCGCGTGGTGGTGCAGGCCGACGCGCCCAAGCGCATGACGCCGGAGGACGTGCTGGCCATCAACGTGACCAACGCGCAGGGCGCCAACGTGCCGCTGTCGGCCTTCGCGTCCAGCCGCTGGATCACCGGCCAGATGCAGGCCACCCGCTACAACGGCTATCCGGCGATGCGCCTGGCCGGCGACGCGGCGGCCGGCGCCTCGACGGGCCAGGCGATGAAGGAACTCGAGTCGATGATCCGCCAGCTCCCGCCGGGCATCGGCTACGAGTGGACCGGCCTGTCGCGCGAGGAGCAGCTCTCCGGCTCGCAGGCCGGCATCCTGCTGGCGTTCTCGCTGCTGGCGGTGTTCCTGTGCCTGGCCGCGCTCTACGAGAGCTGGTCCATCCCGCTGTCGGTGATGCTGGTGGTGCCGCTGGGCCTGCTGGGCGCGCTGCTCGGCGCGACGCTGCGCGGCATGCCCAACGACGTGTACTTCAAGGTCGGCCTGATCACCATCATCGGCCTGTCGGCGAAGAACGCGATCCTGATCATCGAGTTCGCCAAGGACCTGCAGGCGCAGGGCAAGGGGCTGGTGGAGTCGGTGCTGGAGGCGGCGCACCTGCGCTTCCGGCCGATCATCATGACCTCGATGGCCTTCATCCTGGGCGTGACGCCGCTGTTCTTCGCCTCGGGCGCGGGCTCGGCGAGCCAGCGGGCGATCGGCACCGGCGTGCTGTCGGGCATGGTGACCGCGACGGTGCTGGCGGTGGTGTTCGTGCCGGTGTTCTTCCTGGTGGTGCGCCGCTTCTTCAAGGGCAGCGAGCGCCAGCAGAAGCTGTACTCGCATGAGCTCGACGGCCCTGACGCGACCCGGGCCGCCCACGCCGCGAAGAACGCGGACGGAGTCTGACGATGACGAAAAGAAAACTCTCAGTGATGGCCGCGGCCGCCGCCACGGTGGCGCTGCTGGCGGGCTGCGTGAACCTGGCGCCCGAGCACCAGCGCCCCGAGGCACCGGTGGCGCCGCAGTGGCCGCAGGGTCCGGGCGCCGAGGCGGCCGACGCCAAGGTGGCTACCGAGCTGCAATGGCAGCAGTTCTTCCGCGACGAGCGGCTCAAGCAGCTGATCGACCTGGCGCTGAAGAACAATCGCGACCTGCGCGTGGCGCTGCTGAATGTCGACGTGGCGCGGGCGCAGGCCAACGTCACCGCGGCCAACCGCTGGCCGACGGTCAATCTCGGACTGTCGGCGCAGCGCGGTCCGCAGACCACGTCCAGCGGAGACAGCCAGATCGTCAGCGTCTACCAGGCGGGGCTGCAGGTCACCTCCTACGAGCTCGACCTGTTCAGCCGGGTCAAGAACCAGAGCGCCGCGGCCTTCGCCCAGTACCTGGCGACGGACGAGGCGGCGCGCTCGGCGCGGATCAGCCTGGTCGCGGGCGTGGCCCAGGCCTACCTGGCGGTGCAGGCCGACGAGGAACTGCTGGCGCTCACGCGCCAGACGCTGGCCACGCGCGAGGACAGCCTCAAGCTGATGCAGCTGAAGTTCGACAACGGCGCCGCGTCCAACCTGGACCTGAGCACCGCCAAGTCGTCCTATGAATCGGCGCGGGCCACCCTGGCCCAGGCCGAGCGCACGCGCCAGCAGGACCTGAACGCGCTGACGCTGCTGGTGGGGCAGACCCTGCCGGACGCGCTGCCGCAAGCGCGCCCGCTGAGCGACCAGACCATGGGCGCGCTGCTGGCGGGCGTGCCCTCGCAGGTGCTGGTGGGCCGGCCCGACGTGCGCCAGGCCGAGCAGCAGCTGGTGGCGGCCGAGGCCAACATCGGCGTCGCCCGCGCCGCCTACTTCCCGAGCATCACGCTGACCAGCAGCGTGGGCACGGCCAGCAGCGCGCTGAAGGACCTGTTCAGCCAGAGCGCGTGGAGCATCGCGGGCTCGGCGCTGATGCCGATCTTCGACGCGGGACGGGTGAAGAACAACGTCGCGGCGGCCAGGGCCAATCGCGAGATCGCGGTCGCCCAGTACGAGAAGACCGTGCAGACGGCCTTCAAGGAAGTGGCGGACGCGCTGGCGGGCCGCGCGACGCTGGACGAGCAGCTCCGCGCCCAGGACGCGCAGGCCGCGGCGGAGGCGACCCGCCTCGAGCTGGTGGACCTGAGCTACCGCAATGGCGCGGCGTCCAGCCTGGACCTGCTGGACGCGCAGCGCGCCAGCTTCGCGGCGCAGCAGGCGGCGCTGCAGGTGCGCCTGGCACAGCTGCAGAACCAAGTGCAGCTCTACAAGGTGCTGGGCGGCGGCCTGGACGCCGCGCGCCAGCCGTCCTGAGGCCGGCGGCGGCCCCGCGCACCCGCTCACCCGCGCTCCGGCGCCGGACCGCATCGCGGCCGGCGCCGTTTTTCATCCCGCGCTCATTGCCCCAGCGTGTCGGTGCGGCGCCAGCTCGAGCCGCTGCCGCGACCCTGGGCCTGCGGGCGGCCGAGCTGCATGATCTCGATGGCGTGGCAGGCCGCTTCGGTGGCGTAGCTGAGGGCTTCGTTCTCCGTCGCCCAGACGGCGTCGAGCGAGGGGTGGACGACGTCCTCGGCGCCGGTCGCCGGGCCGGCTCCGAGCGCGGCCCCGCCGGACGCCGCTGCCTCGCGCGCCGGAGCGGCGTCCATCGCCGCGCGCCGTGCCGGCGGTGCTTCCAGCTCCTCGCCGAACGCGTCGTTGGCGGCCGGCCCGCCGCCGAGGAATTCATGATCGGTCGCGTCATGGCGCCGTCGCCCGGTATCCAACAGCTGGTAGCGGCCAAGGTAGGCGCCGCCGGGCGTGGGCGTCGATTCGACCCGGTACGAGACGCCGCGGTACTGTCCGTCGCGTTGCATGGGGGTTCTCCCTGTGCCTTCGATGAAGCGTTCGCGGCAATTCACACGCCCGGCGCGCATGCGGACCTCTACGCCCCCGGCGCGCAGGCCCGGCGGGCACGCTCGGCGCACATGCCCGGCGCACATGCCCGGCGCACATGCAGGGGCGTAGCCCGCCGCGCCGGGACGGCGATGTCCTCGGGCGCATCCGGCGGACGGCGCCAACGCCATGACGGACGGCGTCCGGTGGCGCGGCGCAGTTGTGACAACATCGGCGGCTTCAGTCCCGACCTTCGATGCCGATCTTGGATGCCCTGCTCGCCCGCCTGACTTCGACCGTGCCGGTCGCCCGGAACCTGGACCAGCTCACCCGCCCGCTGCTGGAGATGCTGGGCTCGATCACCGGGCTGGAATCGACCTACCTGACGACCATCGACCTGCGCGCCGGCGAGCAGCACGTGCTGATCGCGCGCAACACCGGCGCGATGACCATCCCGGAGGGGCTGACGGTGGCCTGGTCCGACACCCTGTGCAAGCGCGCGCTGGACGCTGGCCGCATGGCCACCAGCGACGTGGCGGACTGCTGGGGCGACTCCGACGCGGCGCGCCAGCTGGGCATCCAGACCTATGTGAGCGCGCCGGTGCGCGACGACGGCGGCGCGCTGATGGGCACGCTGTGCGCGGCCAGCGCGCAGCGCCGGCCGATCGCGCCGGAGGCGGAGTCGCTGCTGCGGCTGTTCTCCTCGCTGGTGGGGCAATTCCTGCAGCGCGAGCGGCTGGTGGCGGACCTGCGCGCCGCCAACGAGCAGCTGGCGACCTATGCGCTGACCGACGCGCTGACCGGCCTGCCGAACCGCCGCGCGCTGTTCGACGAGCTGCAGCGCCAGCTGCAGCGGGCCGCGCGCGACGGCACCTGCGTGCTGCTGGGCTGCATCGACCTGGACGGCTTCAAGACCGTCAACGACCAGCTCGGCCATCACCGCGGCGACCTGTTCCTGCGCGAGATGGCCCAGCGCCTGTCGCTGGAGCTGCGCGGCTCGGACATGCTGGCGCGGGTCGGTGGCGACGAGTTCGTGGTCGTCGGGCCCGGCGTGGCGCTGGGCGGGGCCTCGTCCGCGCAGGCGCCGCTGCTCGATCGCGGCGAGCCGGCCCAGGCGGCGCGCACGCTGGAGCAGCGCGCGTCGCTCGCCAGCGTCGGGCGCTTCGACCTGGAAGGGCATGCGCTGCAGTACGCCGGCGCGAGCGTCGGTGTTGTCGCGCTGGACCCGACGGGGCTCAGCGTCGAGCAGGCCCTGCACCTGGCCGACGAGCGCATGTACGACGTGAAGCGCGCCCGCCGCCGCAGCGTGATCGTGCCCGCGGTCATCGCGCAGGCGGCGGACTGATCCGCCGCTGCGACCTGGCCACGTGATGGCTTGAGCTCGCGGCCCGCTCAGCGTGGCTTTGCGATCAGCAGCTTCTCGACGAGCAGGTCGACGTCCACCGGCTTGGCGAGATGGTCGTCGAAGCCCGCCGCGATCGCGGCATCGCGGTCCTGGAGCGTGGCCAGGCCGGTCAGCGCGACCGCATAGAGCGGCGGGCCGCCGGCCGAGTCGCGGTCGCGCTCGCGCTCATGCGCCCGCAGCCGACGGATCAGCGAATAACCGTCCGCCCCCGGCATGGCCACGTCGCTGACCAGCGCATGGGGCGCGGCGTCCGGCGCCGCGGCCGAGACTGCGGTCCAGGCCTCGTCGACGGAGCCGGCCGCGCGCACCTGGGCGCCGGCCAGTTCGATCAGGTGCCGCAACGCGTCCAGCGCATGCGGGTCGTCGTCGACCAGCAGCACGCGCAGGCCGCGCAGGTCGGCGGTGACGCCTTCGCGCGGCGGCGTGTCGGGCGTGTCCGAGACCAGTTCCGCCGCCGGGAAACGCACCGTCAGCCGCGTGCCGCGGCCTTCGCCCTCGCTGTGCGCGGTCACCGTGCCGCCGTGCGCCAGCACCAGGTGGCGCACGATGGACAGCCCCAGGCCCAGCCCGCCGTACTCGCGGGTGCGGGTGATGTCGGCCTGGGTGAAGCGGTCGAACAGCCGCGGCAGCAGCTCGACGGCGACGCCGATGCCGGTGTCCACGACCGCCAGCTCGACCGTGGGGCCGATGCGGCTGAGCGTCACGCCGATGCGGCCGCCGCGCGGCGTGAACTTCAGCGCGTTGCCGACCAGGTTGGAGACGATCTGCTGCATCCGGCGCTGGTCGCCCTGGATGCGGTGCGGCTGCTGCAGGCCGGTCCCGCTCAGCGTCAGGCCGCGGGCCTCGGCGGTGGGCTGCAGGCCGTCGACGACCGCGCGCACGCAGGCCGACAGGTCCAGCGGCCGCATCTCCAGCGTCAGGTGGCCCGAGGCGATGCGGGACACGTCCAGCAGGTCGTCGATCAATTGCGCCTGCGCCTGGCAGTGCTTGAGGATGGTGCTGATCGCGCGGGTGGCGGTCGCCTCGGCGAGCACGCCGCGCTCCTGCGACTGCTTCAGCACCGAGGCCCAGCCGGCGATCACGTTGAGCGGCGCCCGCAGCTCGTGCGACACCATGCCCAGGAAGTCGTCCTTGGCGGTGTTGGCGCGCTCCGCGTCGTCGCGGGCATGCTGGGCCGAGCCCAGCGCGCACTTGAGCTCGTGGATGTCCTGGAAGGCGATGACCGCGCCGTCGATGCGCTCATCCGCGGTGCGGTAGGCCCGCACGTTGATCAGCCACCAGCGGCCCTCGTTGTCCTGATGCTCGTGCTCCACCGGCGCCAGGCCCTGCACGGCGGCCTGCACCAGCTGCTCCAGCTGGCCGACCGCGAAGCGTGAGGTCACCAGCGCGACCGGCTGGCCGATCGCCTGGCCGATGGCCGCCGGCTCGAAGCCGAAGAGCTGCGCCACCTGCGGCGAGGCGTGGCGCAGGCGCAGCTGGCGGTCCAGCAGCACCACCGGCAGCGGGATGCCCTCGACCAGGTTGCTGAGGTCGTCGTTGACCTGGTCCAGCTCGTCGTTGCGCGACTTGAGCTCCTCGTTCAGCGAGATCAGCTCCTGGTTGGCCGACTCGAGTTCCTGCTTCGCGCTCTGCAGCTCCTCGTTGGCGCTCTGCAGCTCCTCGTTGGTGCTGAGCATCTCCTCGTTGGCGGTGCGCAGCTCCTCGTTGGCCGACTCGAACTCGATGACCAGCGTGCGCAGCTGGGCCTGCGTGGCCTCGAGTTCATCGGACAGCGTCGTGACGGTGCGCTCGAGCTCGTCGACGCGCGCCCGCGCGCCGCCCGGCGAGAACGGCGGCGCCGACAGCGCCGAGGCCACGCCGGCGACCGGCTCGTCCGGCTCCGGCGCCAGCGTGACGAGGAAGTGCTGCAGTGCCTCGCCCGTCTCCAGCGGCAGCACCTCCAGCGCATAACGACGGTCGCGGAATGCCACCCGCTCGCGCCGCACCGGTAGCGCGGTGCGCTTGGCCTCGATCAGCGCGGTGCGCACCGGGACGTTGAGCTCGGCGTCGAGCAGCCGGGGCAGCGCCAGCGTCGCTTCGCCGCTGGCCGGCGCGATGAAGGCGGCCACGTCGCCGCGGAATTGCACGACGTCGCCGCTCTCGTTCACGACGAAGCCGGGCGGCGCGTAGCGCGCCAGCGCCACGCGGTCGGCCGCCCCGCTGACCAGGTCCGGCGGCGGCGCCTGCGGCACGCGCGGCGCATCGCTGTCGCTGACCCAGGGGCGCAGCGCGTCGATCGGGAACAGCGGCCGCTGGCGGCGCGAGTTCGGCAGCTTGCGGTACAGGTGCGGCGCGCCGGCATGCTCGAAGCCATCGGCGACCGAGGCCGCCTCGGCCCGGCCCAGCAGCATGAAGCCGTCGTTGCGGCAGGCGTAGTGCAGCACCTCGAAGACATGCTGCTGCGCTTCCTTGCGCAGGTAGATCAGCATGTTGCGGCAGCTGATCAGGCCCATGCCGGAGAAGGGCGCATGCGCCAGCAGGTTGTGCCGCGCGAAGACGCACATCTCGCGCAGGTCCTTGGCCACGAGGTAGCCGCCGGCGCTGGGCAGGAAGGCGGCGTCGCGGAAGGCCTGCGGCACGTTCTCCAGCGCCGCCGCGCCGTAGCGGCCGGCGCGCGCCGTCTCGATCGAGGCCTCGTTGATGTCGGTGCCGAAGATCTGCACGCGGCGCGCGATGCCCTCGGCGTTCATCGCCTCCTTGAGCAGCATGGCGATGGTGTACACCTCCTCGCCGGTCGAGCAGGCGGGCACCCAGATGCGGATCGGGTCATGCCGCAGCGCCAGCAGCTTGGGCAGCACGACCTGGCGCAGCACGTTGACGAACTCCGCATCGCGGAAGAAGGCCGTCACGCCGATCAGCACGTCGTCGCGCAGCGCGGCGGCCTCGTAGGGGTCGCTGCGCAGCAGCTGCAGGTAGGCGGCGACGTCGCGGTCCTTCTGCAGCAGCACGCGGCGCAGGAAGCGCCGGCGCAGGTTGACGTCCTTCACGTAGCCCAGGTTGACGCCGGCCTTCTGCTGCACGATCGACAGCGCCGTCTCCAGCGCATCGGCGTCCTGCGTGCCGGAGGTGGAGCCGGGGAGCCCGCCTTCCTGGTGCGGCTGCCCGAAGCGCCGCACCAGCGCGGCGGCGATGTCGGCCGGCGGCAGCACCTCGTCGACGAGGCCGGTGTTGATCGCCGCGACCGGCATGCCGTCATGGGCCGCGGTGCCCGGCGCCTGCGCGATCGCGAAGCCGCCGGTGGCCTTCAGGTCGACGATGCCGGCCGCGCCGTCCTGGCCCGTGCCGGACAGGATGACCACCGCGCCGTCCTGGTCCGGGTCCTGCGCCAGCGTGGCGAGGAAGCCGTCGATCGGCAGGTGCAGGCCCGGCTGCCGGCGGGTGAGGCGGAAATGGCCGTCCAGCGCGATCACGCCGGCGTTCTCGGGCAGCACGTAGACGCGGCCGTGCTCGACCTTGGCCATGTGCTCGAGCCGCTCCACCGGCAGGGTGGTGCGCTCCTGCAGGACCTCGGCGAGATGGGATTCCTCGTTGGGATCGAGGTGCGTGATGACCAGCACCGCGAAGCCCGGTTCGTGCGGTAGCGCACCGAGGATGGCGCCGAGCGCGTCGATGCTGCCTGCCGAGCCGCCCAGCACCACCACCCGCAAGGGACGCCGCTCCTCTGTATCCACCCGAGACCCCGTTGTCTTGAAAGGTGCGGCGGAGTCTACCCCTCGCGCCCCGCGCCCGCGGGCGCTCAGCGCAGATAGGACTTCAGCAGCGCCGCGACCGCGTCGGTCTCGGCCGCGCGCCGCTCGGCGCTCAGGCCCGGTGCGCCGAGGTGCTCGCGCACATGGCCTTCCAGCACCTCGGCCATCAGCCCGTTGACCGCGCCGCGGATGGCGGCGATCTGCTGCAGCACGGCCATGCAGTCCGCGTCCTGATCGACGGCGCGCTCCAGCGCCGCCGCCTGCCCCTGGATGCGGCGGATGCGCGTGAGCAGCTTCTTCCGGCCGGTGGTCGTGTGTGCCATGGCGCGGCATTCTAGCGACGCCGCGCAGCCGGCTCCTATACTGGGGGGGAGTATGACAACGCCGGCCGGGACCGGCTTTTCCCATGCCTTCCACGACCTCCATCGCCGCCTGGCAGCACACGCATGTCTTTGACGAGGGCAACCCGCTCGCTGCCCGCAACACGCGCTGGGCCGTGCTGCTCACCGTCGCGATGATGGTCGCGGAGATCGCCGGCGGTTATCTCTTCAACTCGATGGCGCTGCTGGCCGACGGCTGGCACATGAGCTCGCACGCGGTGGCGCTGGGCGTCTCGGTGCTGGCCTATGGCGCGGCGCGGCGCTGGGCGAAGGACGGCCGCTTCGCGTTCGGGACCTGGAAGATCGAGGTGCTGGGCGGCTACAGCAGCGCGCTGCTGCTGATCGGCGTCGCGGGGCTGATGCTGTGGCAGTCGATCGAGCGGCTGCTCGCGCCGACGCCGATCCATTACGACGAGGCCATCGCGGTGGCGGCGCTCGGGCTGCTCGTGAACCTCGCCTGCGCCTGGCTGCTGCGCGGCGAGCACCATCATCACGGCCACGGCCACGGCCACGGCCACGGCCACGGCCACGGCCACGGCCACGGCCACGGCCACGGCCACGGGCATGAGCATGGAGACACCCACGAGCACACGCACGCGGCGCCCCACGGTCATGACGACCTGAACCTGCGCGCCGCCTATCTGCATGTGCTGGCCGACGCGGCGACCTCGGTGCTGGCCATCGTGGCCCTGCTGGGCGGGCGGTTCTGGGGGGCCGACTGGCTGGATCCGGCGATGGGCATCGCCGGCGCGGCGCTGGTGGCGGTCTGGGCGCGCGGGCTGCTGCGCGACACCGGCCGCGTGCTGCTGGACGCCGAGATGGACGCGCCGGTCGTCGACGAGGTTCGCGAGGTCATCGCCGCCGCCCCATGGCCGGCGGCGATCGCCGACCTGCATGTGTGGCGCGTGGGCCGGGCCCAGTACGCCTGCATCGTGTCGCTGGTCACCGACCATCCCGAGGCACGGCCCGATGAGGTCCGCCGGTTGCTGTCGGTGCATGAGGAACTTGTTCACGTGACCGTCGAGATCAACCGGCCCGCGGGCGCGACTGTCTGATCCGCGCCGCGGCGCCGGGTCGACCGGCACCGGCACGCCGCCACAATCGCGGCCCATGAAAATCAACTACCTCCTCGCCGCCATCCTGGTCAGCAGCCTGATCGGTGCCTTCGTGGCCAATCGCTCGGTGAAGACCGCCTGCGCCGTCGTGTCCGGCGGCATCGCGCTGTATGCGCTGCTGCGACAGGTGATCTGAGCCACCGGGATGTTCAGATCGATCACCTCGAAATGATCGATCTGATCCTGCGCCGGCCTGTCGTCGCGCGTGTCGCCTCCTCCGTGACCGCTCGACCGCCCCCCACCGCCTTTCGTCCTGCTCCCGCTCGCATCCCTCCATGTCCACCCTATGGTGGGATGGCACTTGCGCCGGCCCCCGCCGATAGTGGGGGTTCGACAGGAGAGGACCATGCGACAACGATTCGCGCCCCCGACCGGCGACGCCGGTCACCCCCTCGGTTCGGTCATGCAGCACATCCTGCGCCAGACCGAACTGCTGCTGCAGCGGCGCATCCCGTTCAGCCCGTCCGGCTGGCCCATCGAGGACACGCCCGCGCTGGAAGGCCTGGAGGTCAGCGAGTCCAGCTGGGATGAGTGGACCGAGGCGCTCGAACTCCAGCGTCGCCCCTGACCGCCCTCCGCGTTCCCTTCCCCCCTTCATGGCCGCCCGCACGCGCCTCGCGCGCCGAGGGCGTTGATCGCCCGCACGACGCCGCTTCCGCGCGAACTTGAGCGGAGGGAACGGGGTCGACGCCGCCCAGTTCCTGGCCTCGGTGACGCAGTTCACCGAGCTCGCGGCGACCGCTGAGTTCCTCGCGCTCATCCGCGCATGCCGCCCGACGGCCGCGGCGAAGAATCCGTTCACCCCAACGAACGAGAGCGCTTCGCCATGCACGTCAAGTCCTCCGCTTCTCCGTCGCCGGCCGTCCGGGCCGGCGCGCCGGCGCCTTCGGGACCGGCCAAGGGCGCCAAGTCGGGCGCAGCCGATTTCTCCAAGGCGCTGAACGAGGCCAAGGCGGCCGCCCCCGGTCCGGCCGCGACCGCGCCCGTCGCATCGCCTTTCGCGTCGGCCGTCGCGAGCGCGGCCAACGCTGCAGCCACCACCGCGGCGCCCACTCCTTCAATGGCTGCTTCGCCGACGCCCGCCTCGCCGGTGCCGAGCACCTTGTCGCTGGACACGGCCGCGCTGGCCGCGCGGCCTTGAACCCCGCCGGGAGACCGCCTTGAGCAGCGTACCCTTCCTGTCCGGCCTGGCCAGCCTCGCCACCTCGTCCGACGGTCCCTCCGCCGAGGCCAGCCGCGCCACCTCGTCCGGCGCGTCGTCGGGCCCGTCCCGCGGCGGTCCGGGCCTGACGCTGGGTCCGGTGCTCGGCGTCACCGCCACCATCAGCGCCCAGGGCCTGCAGGCGCTGGCCGACCACACGCTGGACGCGGTCGAGACCGCCGCCGACACGGTGACCGACACCGTCGGCGATGTCGCCGGCACCGTGGGCCAGGTGCTGGGCAACGTGGTCGCCTACGGCGTGATGGCCGCGCTGGGCGGCGGCGCCGTGCTCGACGAGCTGGTGTGAGGCCCGCCGCCATGCGCCCGTCCTTCGTCCGGCCGCTCGCCGCCGTCGTCATGGCCCACGCCGCGGCGATGGCGCTCGGCGGCTGCGCGGTGCTGAGCCCGGTCCCTGCCTGGGAACTGGTGAAGGGCGCCAGCGCGGCCACCTCGACCGCGCTGGCGACCGCCGCGCCGGCCCGGGCGAGCAACACCGTGCATCACGGTGATGCGCCGGTGCGTGCGGTGTGCATCGAATTCAACCGCAACGCGCCGCTCGAGGACCTGGTCCCGGCGCTGCAGGTGGAGCTCAAGGGGCAGGGCGTCGACAGCCGCGTCTACGAGCCCGGCACCGGCCTGCAGCAATGCGGCGTCTGGCTGCGCTACGTCGCCACCATCGAATGGGGCGTGCCGCCGATGGCCAGCGGCTACCGCGCCAACCTGAGCGCCGCGTCGCTGAGCCTGCATCGGTCGGACGGCACGCTGCTGTCCACCAGCAGCTACGTCGCGGACGAGAACTTCGGCCTGGCCCGATGGGCCGGGACACGCAACAAGATCGCGCCGGTCGTGAAGGCGCTGGTCACCGGCTTCCAGAGCTGAGGGAGAGGGATGTGATCTCGAGCAAGCAATCTCGCCGCCGCACGCGCGCGGCCTGCCGCGCCGCCGCGCTGGCGGTCGCCGCCGGCGCGCTCATCGCGCTGGGCGGCTGCGCCGGTGCGCCGCCCACGGTGCCCGGGCCGATGCTGGTCGCGCCGCCGCAGGCGCCGATGTACATCGAGCGGCCCAGCAACGGCGCGATCTACCAGCCCGGCATGTCGCCCACCTCGCTGTTCTCGGGCGAGAAGCGGCCCAGCGCGATCGGCGACACGCTGAAGGTCGACATCCAGGAGACGCTCAAGGCCACGCAGAAGCAGACCACCGACACCAGCCGCGACAACCGGCTCGCGGTCCGCGGGCCGGGCGGCCAGAGCAAGGTCGGCGCCGTGGAGCGGCTGCTCAACATCGACGCGACCGCCTCGGGCAGCGATGCCTTCAAGGGCTCGGGCACGACCGAGACCGACAACAGCTTCGTCACGCAGGTGGCGGTGAGCGTGATCAACGTGCTGCCCAACGGCAACCTGCTGGTGGCGGGCGAGCGCAACGTGGGCCTGAACAAGGGCGTCAACACGCTGCGCTTCTCCGGCATCGTCAATCCGCGCGACATCCGCCCCGGCAACGTGGTGGCTTCGCGCGACGTGGTGAACGCCAGCCTGGAGAGCGTCGCGCAGGGCGATGTGTCCGAGGCCTCGTCGCGCAGCTGGCTGCAGCGCGTCCTGGCGCGGAGCCTGTCCATCTGGTGACCGGCGCGCGGTCAACCGGCAAACCGGGCCGACCTCACCGGCCTTATCGACCGATCGGCGGGGACGGTCCGCTTCTATAACCCACGGTTCGCCGTCAGGCCTTCGCCGACCTTCCGCATGCAGCGCGGAGGGCGGAGCCTGGCCCGGTGGATCCCATCCAGCATGAGCATGAACACGAAGGCGACGCAGGTGCCGCACAACGGCGAGACGGACAACCCCGACGACTGGCTGGCCGACGGCCAGGTGCGGACCTATCGACGCGGCCAGAAGATCATCGAGGCCGGCAGCCCGCTGGCCGAATGGATCGCGATCAGCGGCGGTGCCGCCTTCCTCGCGGCCAAGGTCGCGGCCGACACCCGCGTGGCGGTGGCGGCGCTGTGGCTGGGCGACGTCATCGGGGCGGATTCGCCGCTGGGCCAGCTGGCGGCGCGCTACGACGTGACGGCGCTGGTCGACGTCACCACCATCCACATCCCGCTGCCGCGGATGAAGGACACCCACGCCCCGCAACGCGACGCGGCCACCGGCGAGCTGTACGCGGCGACCGCGTCGCGGCTGCAGGACCAGATCACGATGCGACTGGCCGGCAACGGCTTCCAGCGCCTGATCAGCGTGCTGGCCACGCTGGCGGCGGCGCTCAGCAGCTCGCAGCGCGGCGGCGCGGCCAGCAACAGCCTGGCGCTGCCGGTGTCGCAGGCCTGCATCGGGCAGTTGTCGGGCCTGTCGCGCCGGCAGACCTGGATCTACCTGGGCCAGCTCGCCGAACGCGGCTGGAGCCGGACCTCGCGCACGAAGGTGACGCTCGAGGGCCTGAACGCCTGGCTCAGCCTGATGAGCGAGGTGGAATCACGCGGGCTGGACTGCATCGGCACCGTCGATCAGTGCGACATGACGCTGTCGCGCCTGGCCAGCGCGCGCACGGCGCTGAAGTAGCGCGGCGGGCGGCCGGCGGGAGCGGTCGGCGGGAGGGACGGAAGCCGTCGGCTCAGGCCGCGCCGAAGCGGATCTCCGCCGCCGGCTTCGCGCTCATCGCAGGACCGAAGCTGTTGAGGTTTCGCAGGATCAGCGTGTGGTGCTCGATGATCTGCGGCGCGGTCAGCGCGCCGTTGGCGATCGTCGTGTGACCGTCCTCGACCAGCGTGACGTCGTAGCCCGCGCTGAGCGCGCGGCGCGTCGAGGTGTCGACGCAGAAGTCGCTCTGCGCGCCGCACACGACCAGGTGGGTCACGCCCAGGCCCTTCAACACCGCGTCCAGCTCGGTCCGGTGGAACGAATCGGGCGAGGTCTTGCGCACCCGAGGATCCTGCAGCCGCGCCTGCAGCCGGTCGTCGAGCTGCCAGCCCTCGCTGCCATGGCGCAGCGGTTCCCAGCCGTCCTCCTCATGCTGCACGAAGACGACCGGCGTGCCGGTCTCGCGCGCCTGCGCGATCAGGCCGTTGACGCGGCCGATCACCGCGTCCACGTCGTGGCAGGCGTACTCGCCCACGCACAGCGCGCGTTGCAGGTCGATGATGAGCAGGGCAGTGGTCATGACGGTCGCCGGGCAGGGGAGAAGCCGGCGAGCATACGCCCGCTCCCGCCGCTCCCGCCGCCTCAGAACTTGTAGGTCAGCACCACCCGCAGCGCGCGGTTGTCGCCGCGGGCGGTATTGGGCTTGTCGAGGTTGAGGTTGTCGCCGCCCAGGCGGTTCGTCGGCTGGCCCGCGGGCGGGGCGATGCCGACCCAGTCATCGAAGCCGGCGTAGTTGTCGGCGCCGAAGACGTTCAGCACATCGAGCCGCAGCGCCACCTGGTGCAGGCCGTACTTGAAGGCCTTGCCGAGGCTGATGTCGACCTGGCGGTAGCTCGGCGCATCGCCGCGCATCAGGAAGCACTGCGCGGTGCCCGCAAGGCAGTTGGTCAGCCGCCGCGGGAAGCCGCTCGCGTAGGTGCCCTTGGCCGAGAAGCTCAGGCCCCAGGGCAGCAGCTTGTCGGTCATGAACGCGCCGACCAGCCGATGCCTGTCGACCAGCGTGCTGGGATTCCAGCCGCGCCCCGCGCGTCCGTAGGTCCAGTCGAAGGTGTCGTTGCTCCACTGCAGGTTGGTGGTCCTGGCATCGCTGTAGGTGTAGGCCAGCGTCGCCGTCCAGCCCGAGGCCGCGCTGTAGGGCCGGTCCACCTTCACGAAGACCGAGTCGGTGCGCGTGCGGCCGATCGAGTCGCCCAGCACCAGTTGCCCGAAGCCATCGGGGCCGCCCCACAGCGGATCGAGCGCCGACTGCTGCGCGAAGCCGCCGTTGGCGTCGCGGTTGCCGCTGAACCAGACGAACTGGCGCTTCGCCTCGATGCGGCTCAGCGCGATCTCGCCGTTCCAGGTCGGCGACAGCGCCTGCCGCACCCCGATGCTGAACTGGTCCGCGTAGGGCATCTTCAGGTCGTTGCGGATCAACCAGATCTCGCCGCCCGGGGCCTGGTTCTTCTGCAGCTCGTCGAGCGCGTGGTTGGCCATCGTGCGGTCGTAGCTGCGCCCGTAGCCGCCGAAGACCACCGTGTTGCGGTCGTTGAAGACGTCGTAGGAGAAGCCCAGCCGCGGCGCGATCGCCTGCTTGAAGGCCTTGCGGGAGTTGCCGCTGCTGATGTAGCGCGACACGTCGATGCCGCCCTTGGCCAGCGACTGCGCGTAGGTCTGCCCCGCCGGCGGCGCGATGCCGAAGCGCGGCACGTCCGCCGCCAGCAGCGCCGCGACGCGGTCGGCCGGCGTCGCATAGGCGTTGTTCAGCATGTTGTCCTCGTAGTCCCAGCGGACGCCGAGGTTGAGCTCGAGCTGGCGCGTGACGCTCCAGTCGTCCTGCAGGTAGAGGCCCCACTGCCGGTTGTTGAAGCGGGCCTGTGCCGGCGCGGTGGCGCGGCGGATGTTGCACTGGTCGCTGCTGCTGCCGTTGTTGGAAACGTTGGTGCCGGTGCAGTTGGTGCCGTCCCAATAGGGCAGGCCGGTGGCCGTGTCGATCAGCACGTCGACCGCGTCGACCGAATTCGCGGTGCCGCTGAGGTCGTAGCGCATCGCCTTGAGCTTCACGCCGCCCTTGATCACGTGCCCGTCGAAGCCGGTGTAGGTGAGTTCCTCCGACACGAAGACGCCGCGCTGCTGGCGCCGCTGCGCATCCGGCGATCCGCCATCCAGGATCACGTCCTGCGAGGTCGTCAGCACCTGCGGCGATGCGGTCGACACCTTGTAGCGCACCAGCGCCGCGTCCGCGGCCGACCTGGGATTCCAGAGGTAGTCCTCGTAGCCCAGGCGCGCCTCGCTGAGCCAGTCGCCGCGCGACCACTCGTGCTTCAGGTCGACCCGCGTCTCGTCATTGCGGCGCTCCTTGTCGTTGCCGGGCAGCGAGAGGTTGCGGTCCTCGGCGATGCGATCGGTCTCGCGGCGAAGGCGCGCGCTCAAGGTGAGCTTGTGCTCGTCGTTGATCTGCGCGTCGAGCTTGCCGAAGAGCAGGTCCTCGTGGAACGGGTCGACCTGGCTGCCGCGGCGCGCGCGCAGCGTGGGCACGATGCCGGCCTCGGGCAGCTTCTCGAAGTTCTGCCCGGCGATCTGGCGCGAGTCCTCGATGCGCTTGCCGTCGTAGGCGAGGAAGAAATGCAGCTTGTCCTTGACGATGGGGCCGCCGATGCTGCCGCCGTACTCGTACTTCTGAGACGACGGGCGCGGCACGCCTTGCGATTCGCGTTCCTTCTCCAGCGCATTCATCGAGCGCCAGTTGGTGCCGGTGCGATCGGCGTAGACCTCGCCGTGGAATTCATTCGTGCCGGACTTCGTCACGGCGGTGATCGCGGCGCTGCTGACCTGGTCGAACTCGGCCTTGTAGTTCTGCGTCAGCACCTTGTATTCGGAGATCGCCGACTGCGGGAACGGATTGCCGCGGGTGTCGGACTGGCCGCTGACGCCGCCGCGCAGGATGTTGTTCTTCTGGCCCACGCCGTCGATGAAGACGTTGAGGTGGTCGAAGTCCTGCGCGCCCGACTGCACCCGGCTCAAGCCGCCTGCATCGGTCGAGAAGGCCACGCCCGGCGCGAGGTCCGCGGCGCTGAGGAAGTTGCGGGTGCTCTGCGGCAGCGCCTCGATCATGCGCTGCGAGACGACCGTCCCCAGCTGCGAATCCTTCACGCCCTGGCGCGTCGCATTGCCTTGCACGGTGACGCGGCCCAGCTGCACCGCATCGGCCGCGCCGGGCGCCGCCGGCGCATCGCCCAGGTCCAGCGCCGCGCTCTCGCCGACCGACAGCGTGATGCGCTCGGAACGGAGCGTCGCGCCGTCGGGGCCGACCACGGTGATGGTGTAGTCGCCGGGCGCCAGGCCGATCAGCGCATAGCGGCCATCGGCCCGCGTGGCCGTGCGATAACGCGCGCCGGTGGCGGCATTGACCGCCAGGATCGTCAGTCCGCCGGACTGCGTGCCGGTCGGCGCGTTGACCAGCCCGCGGACCGTCGCGCGGCTGACCTGCGCCGACACCGGCGCATCGAGGCCCGCGCCCAGCGCGAGCGCGACGAGCCAGGCGGAGCCGTGGCGGGACAAGCGGGAAGGGCGGGTGGAGCGGCGCACGGTCATGGACCGGGCGTCAGGTGGAAGGGCCGGCCTTGGCGCGGCGCATCTGCTCGGCGAAGACCTGCTCCATCGACTTCTTCTCGGGCAGCACGTAGACGATGCCGCCGCGCTTGCCGAAGGTCGGCCACAGGGTCTGCTCGAAGAATTTCACCGGCATGTTGATGCAGCCGAAGCTGATGCGGTTGTCCTTGGGCGTCGGGGAGGCGAGCCGCTCGAGACGGCGCTCGGCCGGATTGGTCGGTCGCACGCGGTGCATGGACACCGCCGCGTCGTAGTCGACCCAGAGCACGTCTTCGTGCAGCGCGTTCTTGCCCGGCTGCGCGACGAAACGCCCGGCCGGCGTGGTGCGCTCGGAGGGCTTGACCTCGGCGATGGGGCGCAGGCCGATGCCCGCGACACTGTCGTCGCCCGCGGCATAACCGAGCAGCACCGGCGTGGTGGCCTGCAGCTTGCCGTCGGCGTTGAAGACGAGCACGCGCGCCTGGCGCTTGTCGAGGATCGCGAACGGACGACCGTTGTGATCCCAGCCCGCCATCACCCACTGGGCCAGCTGGCGGGCCTGCTTGGAAACCTTGGTCTTGCCGAAATCGGCCGTGCCGGTCCGCGGCACTGGCGCGGGGGCTTGGACGACGGGCTGGACCGGGGAAGAGGAGACGTGCTTCGCGACGGCGACGGGCGCCGGGCGCAGCTGCTTCATCAGGAAGGTCGCCGCCGGCCAGGCCAGCAGCGCACCGGCCAGCCCGATCGCCAATCCCTGCGCCGCCCATCCGGCGCGTTCCTTCAGCGCTTCAGGAATCCGCCGCCGCGCCGGCTCGGCCGGCGGGGGATCGCTGAAGAAATAGCCGCTGGAGGCGCGCAGCATGGAGGGCTTTCAGGGAAAGGCGTCAGCGGGGCTGGACGGCGATGAGCGGGTCACGCTCAGTTGCGGTCGGCGCGCGGGGCCGGCTCGCCAGCGCTGGTCGGCTCGCTCGGCAGCGGCTGCTGCGACGACGGCGACTGCTGGTTCTGCCACTGGTCCGAGGACTGCGGCTGAGCCTGCTGCGACTGCGCTTCCGATTGGGTCTGCGACTGCGGGTCGGTCGACTGGGTCGCCGGGGCCGCCTGGTCGGCCGGCGTCATGCTCTGGTCAGCGGGGGCCTGCTGCTCCGTCTGCGTGGCGGGGTACTGCTCCTGCGTCGTCTGCGTCTGGGTCGACTCGGTCGAGTTCTCCACCTGGGCGTAAGCCAGGCCCAGCACGCTGGCGAAGGCGGTCAGGGCAACGGCACCGGTCACGAGGGATTTGGTCGCGTTCATCTAGTCTCTCCTTTGGGCTTGAGGGGCCGATCGGTGAGATCGGTTAGGACCTACTGTGGACCGTGGACGGGGAGCGGAACGTGGGCAGAGGACGCGAGGTCTTGTAGGACAAACGGCAGGTTTCACCCCGATACATCCTCGTGTTCATCGGGGCAAGCGCGATTCCCGCGCAATAAAAAACCGGACGACCTCAACGAGGCGGTCCGGTGAAGAAGGCGCTGATGGACGCCTTCGGAGACGGGGGAACGGTCCCAACAATAGGCAAAGACCCGGACCGTAAAAATGCGTGAGCGGAAATGCACCGTTGTGGCGCGCTCAACAATCACCGCCTCCGGGAACGCCCTCGAATCGGGGGTGATGTGCGCGGTTCGCCCGAATTAACGCCACCTCTACGGGTAACCGCCGGCCGCCCCATAGTTACCGGCTGTCGGTTTCGTGCGATAGATGTCCGTTTGCTATGTGTGGTTGTCAATGAATGTCAATGACATGCGTCAAGATCGCGCCCGCCGCGAGCGTTCTGCCTCAACTCTTTCAGGCCGTAACCAACCCCTGCTGTGTTTGCAGGTCGTTGATGCCGAAAGGGACACGGGGACCCCGGAACGCGGGACGCGGCCGACCCATCCCGTTTGAGGGTTCGGAGAGGGTCGCCCATCAGCGGGCCGCGTCGCGGTCGCCATTCATTGTTTGAGGAGGACCCATGTCTACTGTGCTGACCGACCCGAGCGTCGGATCCGCTGGCTCGAGCTGGCTGGACAAGGAGCGCACCATCGCCGCTCCTGGCTTCAACCGCTGGCTCGTGCCGCCCAGCGCGCTGGCCATTCACCTGTGCATCGGGATGGCCTATGGCTTCTCGGTGTTCTGGCTGCCGCTGTCCAAGATGCTGCAGACCGCCGGAGCCGGCGCCGCCTGCGGCAAGGACGTGAGCTTCTTCGCCGAGCTGTTCGCCACGGGCTGCGACTGGAAGATCTCCACGCTGCAGTGGATGTACACGCTGTTCTTCGTGTTCCTGGGCTGCGCCGCCGCGATCTGGGGCGGCTGGCTGGAGCGCGCCGGTCCCCGCAAGGCGGGCCTGGTGTCGGCCGTGTGCTGGTGCGGCGGCATGCTGATCTCGGCGATCGGCATTCACACGCACCAGTTCTGGATGATGATCCTGGGCTCCGGCGTGATCGGCGGCATCGGGCTGGGCCTGGGCTACATCTCGCCGGTGTCGACGCTGATCAAGTGGTTCCCCGACCGCCGTGGCATGGCCACCGGCATGGCCATCATGGGCTTCGGCGGTGGCGCGATGATCGGTTCGCCGCTGGCGGTGGAGCTGATGAAGCGCTTCGCCACGCCGACCGACCCGGGCGTGACGCAGACCTTCGTCGTGATGGCGCTGATCTACTTCGTCTTCATGGTCGCGGGCGCGCTGGGCTACCGCGTGCCGCCCACCGGCTGGAAGCCCGCGGGCTGGACCCCGCCGCCGGCGCAGGCCAACAACGCCATGATCACGCAGCGCCACGTGCACGTGAAGAAGGTGTGGGGCATCCCGCAGTTCTGGCTGGTGTGGATCGTGCTCTGCATGAACGTGTCGGCCGGCATCGGCGTGATCGGTATGGCCAGCCCGATGCTGCAGGAGATTTTCGGCGGCTCGCTGATCGGCGTGGACCTGAAGTTCTCTGACCTGGACAAGACCCAACTGGCTGCGATCGCCGCGATCGCCGGCGGCTTCACCGCGCTGCTGAGCCTGTTCAACATCGGCGGCCGCTTCGTGTGGGCCTCGTTGTCGGACAAGCTGGGCCGCAAGATGACCTACACGGTGTTCTTCGTGCTGGGCGGCCTGCTGTACGCCTCGCTGCCGAGCAGCGCCGCCGCGGGTCACAAGCTGGCCTTCGTGGGCGCGGTCTGCATCATCCTGTCGATGTACGGCGGCGGCTTCGCCACCGTGCCGGCCTACCTGGGTGACCTCTTCGGCACGCAGATGGTGGGCGCGATCCACGGTCGCCTGCTGACCGCCTGGGCCACCGCGGGCATCCTCGGCCCGGTCGTGATCGGCTACATGCGCGATTACCAGCTCGGCCTGGGCATCCCCCGCGAGCAGGTCTACAACCAGACCATGTATGTGCTGGTCGGCATGCTGGTGATCGGCCTGATCGCCAACCTGGCCATCCGCCCGGTCGCTGCGAAGCACTTCATGAGCGACGAGGAACTGGCCATCGAGAAGAAGCTGGCCCACGAGAAGGCTGCCGCCAGTGAAGTCGGCAGCGGCCCGGGCGCCGGCAAGGCGACGCCGGTGGGCCTGGTGGTCCTGGCCTGGCTGGCCGTCGGCATTCCCCTGTCCTGGGGCATCTACAAGACCCTGCTGACGGTCGCCAAGTTCTTCAATTGACCCTCACCGTACGGCGCCGCGAAGCAGCGCCGATACTGTGACCATCGATGGCAGACCTCGGTCTGCCATTCTTCCTTGTTAGCGAGGGGCGGGCCGAGCGCCGGGCCGCCCCAAGCCGGCCCGCCACCCCCTCGGGGGGGATAGAACGGGCCGCGGCCCGTTCTATCCGGGGGCACCAACAATGACCGAGCAGAAGATCCATTTCTACAAAGGGCCGGCTGGCGGCTGGGGCGCGCTGCGCAGTGTCGCGAAGCACCTGCAACAGCAGGGTGTCGCGGTCAAGGGCGCCAAGACGCTGCTGTCGGCCAACCAGCCCGATGGCTTCGACTGCCCGGGCTGCGCCTGGCCCGACCGGGATCACCGCTCGACCTTCGAGTTCTGCGAGAACGGCGCCAAGGCCATCGCCGCCGAGGCGACCTCGCACCGCGCCACCGCGCAGGTGCTGGGCGGCCACACCGTCAGCGAGCTGGCCGAGTGGTCCGACTTCGACCTCGAGAACCTGGGCCGCATCACCGAGCCGCTGGTCTACGACGCCGCCAGCGACCGCTACGTGCCGATCGCCTGGGACGACGCCTTCGAGTTGATCGCCGCGCGGCTGAACGCGCTGAAGGATCCCAACGAGGCGATGTTCTACACCTCGGGTCGCGCCAGCAACGAGGCCGCCTTCCTCTACCAGCTGTTCGTGCGCGAGTTCGGCACCAACAACTTCCCCGACTGCTCGAACATGTGCCACGAGCCGTCCGGACAGGGCCTGAAGCCGACCATCGGCATCGGCAAGGGCACGGTGACGCTGCACGACTTCGAACAGGCCGACGCGATCTTCATCTTCGGCCAGAACCCCGGCACGAACCACCCGCGCATGCTGGGCGAGCTGCGCGAGGCCTCCAAGCGCGGCTGCAAGATCGTCAGCTTCAACCCGCTGCGCGAGCGCGGCCTGGAGCGCTTCGCCGATCCGCAGGACAAGATGGAGATGGCGACGCTGGGCAGCACGCCGATCTCCACCCACTACTTCCAGCTGCGCATCGGCGGCGACATGGCCGTGATGAAGGCGCTGTGCAAGCGCGTCTTCGAGCTGGACGACGCGGCCGTGGCCGCTGGCGGCGAGCGCGTGCTGGACCTGGGCTTCATCGCCGAGCACACGCATGGCTTCGAGGCCTTCGAGGCCAGCATCCGCGCCGAATCCTGGGAAGCGCTGGAGGCCGAGTCCGGCCTGTCGCAGGAGCAGCTGTGCGCCGCCGGCGACCTGTACGCGCAGGCCAAGCGCGTGATCATCTGCTGGGGCATGGGCATCACGCAGCACCAGCATTCGGTGGCGACCATCCAGCACATCGCGGCACTGCTGATGCTGCGCGGCAACCTGGGCCGTCCCGGCGCGGGCGCCTGCCCGGTGCGCGGTCATTCCAACGTGCAGGGCGACCGCACGATGGGCATCTACGAGAAGCCGCCCAAGGCGCTGCTGGACCGGCTGGGCCAGGTCTTCGGCTTCGAGCCGCCGCGCGAGAACGGCTATGGCACCGTCGAGGCCATCCAGGCGATGCTCGACGGCAAGGGCAAGGTCTTCATCGCGCTGGGCGGCAACTTCGCCTCGGCGACGCCGGACACGGTGGCGACCTGGAAGGCGCTGCGCTCGACCGATCTGACGGTGCACGTCACCACCAAGTTCAACCGCAGCCATACCATCCACGGCAAGGAGGCGCTGGTGCTGCCCTGCCTGGGCCGCACCGAGATCGACATGCAGGCCAGCGGCCCGCAGGGCGTGACCGTCGAGGACTCGATGAGCATGGTCCACATCTCCAGCGGCATGAACGCGCCGGCCTCGGAGCACCTGCTGTCCGAGCCGATGATCGTGGCGCGTCTGGCGGCCGCGACGCTCAAGGGGCGTTCCAAGACGCCGTGGCTGTGGCTGGTGGAGGACTACTCGCGCATCCGCGACAAGATCGAAGAGGTCTTCGACGACTTCAAGGGCTTCAACGAGAAGATCAAGACGCCGGGCGGCTTCCGCCTGCGCAACACCGCGTCGGAGCGGGTCTGGAACACGCCCACCGGCAAGGCCAACTTCATCACCCACGCGCTGCCCACGGACACGCCCTTCCATCTGGCGCAGGCGCGGGCGATCGAGCACAAGACGGTGGTGTTCAACCTGGCGACGGTGCGCTCGCACGACCAGTACAACACGACGATCTATGGCATGGACGACCGCTACCGCGGCGTCTGGGGCCATCGCCGCGTGGTCTTCATCAACAAGGAAGACCTGCGGCAGATCGGCATGAAGGCCGGCCAGTGGGTCGACATCACCAGCGTCTACAGCGACGGCGACACGCGCCGCGCCGAGAAGTTCGTGCTGATCGAGTACGACATCCCGCGCGGCTGCCTGGCCAGCTACTTCCCGGAGACCAATGCGCTGGTGCCGCTGAGCAGCATCTCGATCGGGGCCGGCACGCCGACGTCCAAGTCGATCCCGGTGGTGCTGACGCTGCGGCCGCAGGACGAGCCGGTGCCGCAGGCGCAGGCGCGTTCGGTGGCGGACGCACGGGCCTGAGGATCGCCGCATGAGCCGCGCTGACGCGTCCGCCGCCGACGAGGTCCACGACCGGGAGGGCGCGGACGGCGATGGCGGCGATGACGGTGGTCCGGGTGACATGGCCGCGCAGGCGCGTTTCGCGCTGGAGACGCTCGCCGAGCTGGACGCCGGCAACGGCGTGTCGCTGCCGCGGCTGGCCAAGCGCACCGGGCTGCGGGTCAGCGTGCTGCTGCGCCTGTACACGCTGATGAGCGACGCGCGCGTCGGCGACGAGCAGGGGCCCGGCTGGGTGCGGCTTCACGTCGACGAGGACGGGCGCTGGATCGCGCGGATCACGCCGGTGGGCCGCGGTGACGAGGCGCCCGCTGCCGGCGACGGGGAGTCGGCGGCATGAGCGGGACCTGCGCACTGCCGGGTGACGCGGAGGGCCGCGGTGAGGGCGGCGTCGGCGATCACGACGACGACGCACCACTGCCCGCCGCGCTGGTCGCGGTGCATCCGACGCGGCTCGGCGCCACGCGCGCGGCCGAGGAGGAATTCGTCGCCGAGGAAGTGCCCGTCGCGCTCGAGTACAACGGCCTGTCGCATGCGGTGATGCTGGCGACGCCGCTCGACCTCGAGGACTTCGCGCTGGGCTTCTCGCTGACGGAGGGCCTGCTGGCCTCGCCGGCGGACCTGCTCGACGTGGAAGTTCGCACGCGTCCGAATGGCGTGGCCCTGCAGCTGCGCGTGACCGCGCGTTGCGAGGCGCTGCTCAAGGAGCGTCGGCGCAGCATGGCCGGGCGCACCGGCTGCGGCCTGTGCGGGACAGACAACCTCGACCAGGTCTTCCGGCCGCCGCAGCGGCCCGTGCCGCCGCTGCCGGACGCGCTGGCGGCGGATGAGGCGCTGGTGGCGGCGCTGTCGCGCGCGATGCGCGAGCTGGCGGCCGCGCAGCCCCTGCAGCAGCGCACCGGCGGCATCCACGCCGCCGCGTGGTGCGGCGTCGACGGCGCGGTGCGATGCGTGCGCGAGGATGTCGGGCGCCACAACGCGCTCGACAAGCTGATCGGCGCGATGGCGCGCGACGGCGTCGATGCCTCGCAAGGGTTCGCGGCGGTGACCAGCCGCGCGAGCTTCGAGATGGTCCAGAAGGCCGCGCTTGCCGGCATGCCGATGCTGGCGGCGGTCAGCGCACCCACGCACCTGGCGATCCGCACCGCGCAGGCCTGCGGGCTGCGGCTGGCGGGCTTCGTTCGCGACGGACGCGCGACGCTGTACGCCTGACGCGGTCTCGCGCCCGCGCGTGGCGCTGGCGTCTCAGAACTTGCAGGCCATGCCGAGCTGGGCTGCGATGTCGACCTGCGTCGAGCCGTCGCCCTTGCGGCCGAGCTTGGACGGCATGCGGAAGCGCCCGGCACATTCGGTGGCCTCCAGGCCCAGGCCGCGGAGCAGCTGCTTCGGCCCTTCCATGCCGATGCTCAGCGCGTGATGCGCGCGCTTGGGCGGCGGGCCGATCGGGGCGCCCTCGCGGGGGAGTTCGATGACCTGGATCTGGAGAGCCTGGTGCAGCATCGTGCTGCTGCCGGTGGTGCCGGCGGAGGGGCGCCCGGGTTGCATGCGGGCGCGCAGGGCGGCCAGCGAGGCTTGCAGCGCGAGCGGCCGGCGGGCGGCATTGGCGGCCGTGTCGATCTCGGCTTCCGACGCGGGCGAGGCCGGGGCGAGGACGTCCGGCGCCGAGGCCGCCGCATCCGGGAGGGACGGCGCCGCCGCGACCAGCCCGCTCATGCCGAGCGCCGCCAGCGCGCCGGCCCGCCGCCAGGCGCGTTGCCAAGCCCGTTCCCGAGCGCTTTGCCAAACACGTCGTGTCGCGTGTCCCATGCCGTCCTCCGTCCTTCAAGCGCGTGCCGCCACAGTGCGCGGCGCCGCTGAAGCGCTCCTGAAGCGGTGCTGAAGGGCGGCTGAAGGCGGGGTCGGGACTTCCCCGCGGACTGCGAGCGGACGCTGGCCCTCACCCCGCCCTCTCCCGCAAGCGGGAGAGGGAGAATTCCCGCGCCCCGCGCCCCGCGCCGCGGCGCTGTCCCGCAAGCGGGCGCGGGAGCAATCCGGCGCTAGTCGAGTGTCTGGCGGTAGCGCATCAGCGCGATCGTGCCGGCGACCAGCAGGAACACCAGCATCGGCCAGAGTTCCGGCAGCAGCTGCATGAAGCCGTTGCCCTTGAGCATGATGCCTCGCACGATGCGCAGGAAGTGGGTCAGCGGCAGCGCCTCGCCGATCACCTGCGCCCAGCGCGGCATGCCGCGGAACGGGAACATGAAGCCCGACAGCAGCATCGACGGCAGGAAGAAGAAGAACGTCGCCTGCAGGGCCTGCAGCTGGTTCTTCGCCAGCGTCGAGAAGGTGAAACCCACCGCCAAGTTGGCCAGCATGAACACGCCGATCATGGCCAGCAGCAGCGTGAAGCTGCCCGCCATCGGGATCTGGAACAGCAGCGCCGCGGCCAGGAGGATGACGCCCAGCTGCACGTAACCCAGCACGATGTAGGGCAGGATCTTGCCCACCATGACCTCCAGCGGTCGCACCGGCGTCGCGAGCAGGTTCTCCATCGTGCCGCGCTCGCGCTCGCGCGTCATCGCCAGGCCGGTGAGCATCACCATCGTCATTGTCAGGATGGTGCCGATCAGGCCCGGCACGATGTTGTAGCGCGACAGGCCCTCCGGGTTGTAGCGCCGATGGATGCGCCACTCGAAAGGCGGGCTGGCGGCGCCGCCCGTGGCGATCGACGTCGTCGGGGCGATGCCGCCTCCGGCGCCGCCGGGCGTCCCGGCCGCCGCCGCGCCGACCAGGTCGCGCCGCAGCGCCTGCGCGCCAAGCTGCGCCAGCGCGGCCAGCGCGTTGCTGGACGCGGACGGATCGGTCGCATCGACGCTCACCAGCACCGCGGGCCGCTCGCCGCGCAGGATGCGGCGGCTGAAGTCGGGCGGGATCACGATCAGGAACTGCACCTCGCCGTCCTCGACCATCGCGTCGCCGTCATGCTCCGAGGCCGGACGGGCCTGGGTGCGGAAATAGCCGCTCTGTTCCATGGCCGCCACCAGGCTGCGCGCCATCGGCCCGCGATCCTGCGTCACCACGGCGGTGGGCAGTCCCTTCGGGTCGGTGTTGATCGCGTAGCCGAAAAGCAGCAGCTGCAGGATGGGCACGCCGACCGCCATCGCGAAGGTCGGCCGGTCGCGCAGCATCTGCTGGACCTCCTTGATGAAGATCGCCAGCACGCGCGCGAGGCTGAAGCGGCGATCGGTCATCGCGCGCCCGCCCGGTCCGTGGGCCTTGCCGGGGGAGACGGCGTCGCGGTCGCCGCCTCGAAGTTGTCCGGTGTGCGGCTGATCAGGCTGATGAACACGTCTTCGAGGTTGGCCTCCGCCCGCGCCCAGCGCAGCCCGTCGCCGGCGCGGTGCGGCGCGATCGCCCGGTCGAGCGCGACCGCGTCCTGTCCCGCGACGTGCAGGCTGCTGCCGAACGCGGCGACGCTCAACACGCCCTCGGTGCCGTTCAAGGCGGTGGAGACGGCGGTCAGTCGCTGCGGATCATCGGCGTGGAGCGCCCAGACGGTGAGGCCGGCCTGCGCGATGATCTCGCGCTGCGTGCCGCGCGCGAGCAGCCGGCCGTAGGCGATGTAGGCGAGTTCGTGGCAGCGCTCGGCCTCGTCCATGTAATGCGTCGAGACCAGCACCGTGATGCCGTCGGCGGCGAGCCGATGGATCTCGTCCCAGAAGTCGCGGCGCGCCTTCGGATCGACGCCGGCGGTCGGCTCGTCGAGCAGCAGCAGGCGAGGGTCATGCAGCAGGCAGGCGGCCAGCGCCAGCCGCTGTTTCCATCCGCCGGACAGGGCGCCGGCGAGCTGGTCCTGCCGCGTCTTCAGTCCGAGCCGTTCCAGCGCCTCGTCCACGCGGCGAGGCCGCGCGTCGAGTTCGAACAGCCGCGCGATGAAGTCCAGGTTCTGGCGGATGGAGAGGTCCTCGTAGAGCCCGAAGCGCTGCGTCATGTAGCCGACCTGGCGCTTGATCTCGGCCGCGCGCCGGCGCATGTCCAGGCCGAGGCAACGGCCCTCGCCCTCGTCGGGCGTGAGCAGTCCGCACAGCATCCGGATCGTGGTCGTCTTGCCGCTGCCGTTGGGGCCGAGGAAGCCGCAGATGCGCCCGCGTCCGAGTTGCAGGTCGACGTGGTCCACGACGGTCCGCTGGCCGTAGCGTTTGGTCAGGCCGCGGACGTCGATGGCCAGGTCGCTCGCGGATGACCCGGCGCCGCCGCCGGGGAGCGTCGTCGGCGCGCTGTGCTCGGTCATGGGTGCCCGCCGGAAGCGGCCGATGCCGTCGACGCCGCGGCACCGGCCGTCGCAGGCGCTGCGCCCGCAGACGGGCGCACCTCCAGCGGCTGTCCCGGATGCAGGCGCGTCGCCTGCGCGGGATCGGGTCGGGCCTCGACCAGGAACACCAGTCGCGCCCGCTGGCTGTTGGAATAGATCACCGGCGGCGTGTACTCCGGTTGCGGCGAGATGTAGCTGATGCGCGCCGCGATCGGCGCGCCGCAGCCGTCACAGCTCAGCAGCACCGCCTGCCCCGGGCGCAGGGAGGCCAGCTCCGGTTCCGGCACGTAGAAGCGCGCCTTGCGCTGCGACGGCGGCAGCAGCGCCACGACCGGCTGGCCGGCGTTGACGTACTCGCCGACGCGATAGAAGGTGTCGTCGACCAGGCCGGCGGCCGGCGCGCGCTGCCGGGTCTGCGCTTCGCGCCACTGCTGCTGTTCGAGCGCGGCCGAGGCGGCTTCGGCATTGGCGCGCGCGGCGGCCTGCTGATCGCTGCGCGCGGGCAGTTCCGCCACACGCAGCGAGGACTCGAGCTCGCGCACGCGTTGGCGCGCCTGCGCCGCGGCGGCCCGGGCGTCGTCCAGCCGCGCCGCCGAGATGAAGCCCTGGCCGATCAGCTGCTGCTGCCGCGCCAGGTCGGTCTCCGCCAGCGCGGACTGCGCGCGCGCCTGTGCCAGTTGGGCCCGGCTCATCGCGATCTCGTCGGGACGGCGGCCCTTGGCGGCATCGGCCTGTTCCGCGCGGGCAGCGGCGAGTCGCGCATCGGCTTCGGCGCGGGCGGCGCGCATCGGGGTGACGTCGATGCTGAACAGCGGCGCGCCGGCCGCCACGGTGTCGCCGCGCTGCACCTGGAGGTCGAGCAACTGGCCCGCGACCGGCGCCGCGACGTAGACCGGATCGCCTTCGGCATAACCGGACCAGGCTGGCGGCGGTTCGCGACCGCAGGCGGCGAGGGCTGTGGCGGCCAGCAGCGCCAGGACGGCAGTCGCGCGACCTGCTCCTCGAGCCTCGGGAGCCTGCGGGGTCGCCGCGCCGGCCGCGCGGATCGCCTCGGCCTGGCGACCGATCCGGACCCCATTCCAACGGAAGAGGCGGTGAGGCGGGCGGCGCGGCATCGTGGGCATCGGCGGCTTCTCCGGACGACGGGTGGCCGGGATTATTGCCCCTGAGCCAACTGCGCGCGCGAGTAGCCGGAGCGCCAACATCGGTCCACGCGGCTCGGCGACGTCCCCTCCGCCGACAGGGGCAAGGCGTGGGTGGTTCGGCGTTTAGATGATGGTCGACATTACATTATTCATGTCGAGTGAAATTGAAAAAATCCACTCAACCCGTTCCACTGCTCAAGGATTCACCATGGACTTCAAGAACACTGTCGCGCTGGTCACCGGCGCCAATCGCGGTCTCGGCAAGAGCTTCGTCAAGGCGCTGCAGGCCGCCGGCGTGAAGAAGATCTACGCGGCGGCGCGGGATCCGGCGTCCATCGACCTGTCCGGCGTGACGCCGCTCCGGCTCGACGTCACCAAGCCGGACCAGATCGCCGCGGCGGTGCGGGCCGCGGGTGACGTCACGCTGCTGATCAACAACGCCGGCATCACCCGCGGCTCGCCGCTGCTGGGCGAGCAGGCGATCGCCGCGTTGCGCGATGAGTTCGAGACCAACGTCGTGGGGCCGCTCGAGCTGACCCGCGCGTTCGCGCCGGTGCTCAAGGAGCAGGGTGGCGGCGCGGTGGTCAACGTGCTGTCGGTGCTGAGCTGGCTCAACCTGACCGGCGCGGCGACCTACAGCGTGTCCAAGGCGGCGACCTGGTCGGTCACCAACGGACTGCGCCAGGAGCTGAAGGACCAGGGCACGGCGGTGCTGGGGCTGCACGTCGGTTTCATGGACACCGACATGACGGCGGGCATCGATGCACCGAAGACCGACCCGCTGGACGTCGCCCGGCAGGTGCTGGCGGCGCTGGCCGACGGCAAGGACGAGGTCTATGCCGACGACATGACGCGCGCGGTGAAGGCGGGTCTGTCGGCGGAGCTGGGCAGCTACCGCGGCGGCGTCTGAGACGGCGTCCGGGCCGCGGGCCAGGTGGCGGATGAGGTGGCAGGGCGCGGGAGCGGCGGCCACTTCGTGAAATTCCGCTCAAGTTGCCGCGGAAGCGGCCGATAGTGCCTGCATGGTCATCACCAACTCCCCCAGCGTCGACGCCGCCGTCAGGCAGGCCTCCAACGGCACGCCGGGCACGGCCGGCAATGCCGCCAGCCTGCTGGTGCTGCGCAAGGCCATGGACGTCCAGGAAGCCGGCGCCGCCGCCCTGCTCGCCGCCTTGCCGCAGGCGCCGGCCCTGGCCACCGAGGGCACGCTCGGGCGGAACATCAACACCTACGCCTGATCCGGCGGCGCGGCGCCTGTCCGCGTTACTCGCCGGGCAGGCGATAGGTGAAGACATAGAGGTGCTGTCCGTTGCGGGCCTCGATGCTCATGTCGCCGCTCAGGCCGGCGAGCTCGCCGGTGCCGGAGTCGGGCACGACGCGAACCGACAGCTGAGGTGCACCGCGCGTCATCTCGCCGAGGTGCATCAGCACGAAGGAGCCGCTGCGACCCGCAAGACGCCCTTCCACGCGCTCCATGGCGACATAGCCCGCCGAGCCGGGCGTCGCGCTGCGGAAGGACAGCATCTGTCCCATGCCGCTGGCCTCGAGGTCGCCGCGGAACTGCTTGTGGATCAGCGTCCGGGCCGGTTGAGCCGGCGCCTCGTTGGGTTCCAGTGGCTGGGCGGTGAGTCGCAGGTCGAAGAGGCCGCGCGCGACGCGGGCCGGCGCCATCGGCGCACTCGCGGAAACGGCAGGCGCTGAGGCCTCGGGCGCCGGGGCGGCCATCGCGGAACCTGCGGACAGGAGCGCGGCGATACTCGTCGCAAGAGCTGGCATGGTGATCGGGACGGAGTTGATTTCGTCCCATTGCACCGGAACCGCCATCCCGGCGATAGGAAAAACACGACATCGGCATCGCATGACAGCACACGCCCCTCGCGGCGCGCGAGGCGTTCTCTACCCCGGACTGGCGCCAGGGCGCTTCCACCATGACCAACAGCCGCCCAGCGCCGATCTGGCGCCTTGGATCGAGCATCACTGGTTCGTGAGCTGGGATCTCCGGGCATGTCCGCCGCAGGTTCAATCGACGCTGCCCCATCCCAATGTCCACCTGGTCGTGGAAGACGGCGCGGTGCGCCTGTGGGGCGTCCAACGAGCACGTTTCAACCGGACGCTTGCCGGTCGCGGTTGGGTGCATGGCGTCAAGTTCAAGGTCGGAGCGCTGCCGGCATTCCTGCGATCGCCGGCGGCCGACCTGATGGACCGGCAGGTCGATGCCCGCGGCCTGCTGGGCGACGATGTGGATCGGTTGCTGGATCCGCCGCTGGCTGACGCTCCCGAGGCGGGGAAGACGCGCATCGAGGCTGTGCTGCGCGCGCGAGTTCCGCCGGTGGTGGATGCACGCGGGGCGAGGCTGGCGGAGATCGTCGACGCCATAGGCCGTGACGCGGGCATCACTTCGGTCGAACAGCTGTGCACGATGACGGGAGAGTTCGCACGTCGCTTGCAGCGGGACTTCAGGCATTACGTCGGAGCGAGTCCGAAATGGGTGATCGCTCGTTACCGGCTGCATGAGGCGCTCGCCTTGCTGCAGAGCGGTGAAGCGAAGCCCGACGCCGAACTGGCCCAGCGCCTGGGCTATTTCGACCAGGCGCATTTCATCCGGGACTTCCGCCAGTTGGTCGGCATGACGCCGAGGGCGTATGTGAGCGCGCTGCATCGCGACTCGGGCGAACCGGCAGCGGCGCGTTGACGTCCGATGCTGAAGGCTGATCGACGGACGCCTGATCGGATCGGCACCGAACTTGAACGGACGCGGCGAGGAGCCGGCGCCGGCGCTGCCTACACTGGCTGCGTCATCCACAAGGAGCGTTCATGTTCAACCACATCGTCATCGGCACCAACGACATCGACCGCGCGCGGCGCTTCTATGACCAGGTGCTGGGCGTGCTCGGGGTGGGCGGGGCCATGCCGCACCAGGCCAAGTCCGGCCACCAGCGGCTGTTCTACCGCCATGACGGCGGCACGCTGGGCATCGCGCAGCCGATCAACGACGAGCCCGCGACCTTCGCCAACGGCGGCACCATTGCCTTCCGCTGCGCGTCGCCGGAGCAGGTCCATGCCTTCCACGACACGGCGGTGGCCCATGGCGGCGTCTCGATTGAGGAGCCACCCGGCTTGCGCGTCGATTCGCTCGGGCAGTTCTACCTGGCCTACGTCCGCGACCCCGACGGCAACAAGCTGTGCGCCCTGCATCGCGTGAAGGCATCGCCTTGAGCGTCGCCCGCGGCAGCGCGAGCCTGGCCACCGGGGCCGAGCTCGCCCGGACCCTGCATGTCAGGCCCGGCCTGGGCGTGGCCGCGCATGTCGTGCAGGGCGAAGGGCTGGAGATCGTGCGCATCCGCGTCGAGCGGCCGGCCGTCATCGTCGTCGACCGCGGCATCAAGACGGTCAAGCCCGCGCGCGGCGCCGCCGTCCGGGCCTTGCCCGGCCAGGTGCTGCTGCTGGCCGGCGGGCACACGGTCGACTTCCATAACCGCATCACCGATGGCGAGCGCTACGAGGCGCGCTGGCTCATGTTCGGCGGGACGGTGCTGGACGATCCCTACTACCTGGCCACCGCGCAGCGCCAGTCCTCTGCCGATGCGCCCGAGGTGGCCCCGCCTCCGGCGCGGGTGCTGCGCCGCATGCCGGATGGCTTGGCCGAGGCCTTCGAGCGCGCGCGACGTGGCCTCGCCCCGGACCCATCGCGGCCCGAGGCGGTGGTGCGCCAGCAGATGCTGGAGGTGGCGCACTGGTTGCTCGCGGCGGGCATGGTGCTGCGCGTGCCGCCTGACGACGCGAGGGTCTCGGCGCGGATCCGGGCCATGCTGTCGGCGCGACTGGACGGTGAATGGAGTTCCGACGCCATCGCCCGGTCGCTGGCCATGTCGGAGGCCACGCTGCGACGCCGTCTGGCGGCCGAGGGCGTGACGCTGCGCGAGTTGATCGCGGATGTGCGCATGGCTTCCGCGCTGGTCCTGCTGCAGGCCACCTCCCGGCCGGTCTCCGAGATCGCATCGGCGGTCGGGTACGACTCGCCATCGCGATTCGCGGTGCGCTTCCGCGATCGATTCGGCTTCGCGCCGACCGCGGTGCGCGGGCATGCGAGGGCGGTGTGAATGAGCGCCCAGTTCACATCGAACGAATGTCGTTCCGCAGCTCCTTGACCGTCGGCAGCACCAGGTTCCATTTCTGCAGCCAGATGACGGTGGCCAGCAGCATGACGTCCCCCACAACCTCGACGATCTTGTCGATGGCCTTGATTTTCGCCAGCGCCGCGGTGGCCTCCTTCGTCGTGACGACGATGTCCGCCAGCGGCTCGGTGGTGTCGGCAAGGTAATCCCGCTGGGCCATCAACAGCAGGTTCTGCGCCGCTCCGCCGAGCGACTGGCTCCATCGCATCGCTGTCAGACCGTCGGGGCCGGGCGCGCCGACCGGCATGGCCTCGGCCATGTCGTCGAGGGCCTTGGCCAGCTGCACCAGTTCGTCGGCGCTGTACGCCAGGGTCGTGTCGGTCATGCGCCCTCCCTAGAGCTTGGCCACGGCGTCGTGCGCCTTGTCGAGTTCCTTGGCCGTCGCGGCGATCGCCTTCAGCGTGCGCGTCATCGCGTCGCGGTCCATTGCCAGCGCGCCGCGAATCCGGTCGTGGTCGTCGGCGAGCTTCTGAAGTGCCGCCTTGTAGGTGGCGATCGCGCTCAGTGCCTTGTCGTAGTCCGCCCCAACGCGAGCGAGCTCCCGTCGGCCGAGGTACTTGTCGCCGAGATCGGATTGCCCGATCTCGCACTTCACGAAGTTGATCGCCTGGATGCGTTCGCCCCGCAGGCCTTCGGCGTAGACGTCGGCGAGCTTGCGCATGAGGCCCAGCACGCGAGCGACGTCGCCATGCGAGGACGTCATCAACTCGCGGAGCTTCTTGTGGCGGTAGGCGTCGAGCCCCCGCTGGAGCAGCGCGAACAGTCCTTGCACGGCGGCCTCCTCTTCGGGCGACACCTTGGCGCCGGCGCCCTTGATGCCCTCGAGCGAAGGGGCGGCCGTCTTGGCGAGGTCGGGCAACTGGTCCGAGGCGAGTTCGCCGAGGGCGGTGAAGTACGCGCTCATCGCCTGGTGCAGCTTCTCCGCGTCGTCATAGGCAGCGTCGAACTGCGCCTGGGGAAGCCGGCCGGTGTAGCCGATGGGGCACACGTCGCCATCGAGGCGTTGCTCGCGCAGCTTCTTGTCGGAATCACGCCAGCGCTTGGCGGCATCGGTGGCGCCGGCCACGCCGGCCGCCGATTCGGCGTAGGTGCTGATGGCCTGCAGGTTGACGCAGCCCGCAAGCATCGCCGCCAAGCCGACGGCCAAAAGACGGTTCCGGAAAGGCAAGGCAGTTCCTTTCGAACAGGTCGAGTACCGGTTGCCCCAGGGGCTTCGGCGGCGGCGAATCGTAAGGCGGTCGGGAAATCGGCCCACCCCTTCAGTCTGGGGGGAGGCCGCGGCGGAGCACTTCGGACGTCCCATGAAAAAAGCGCCGACAGGACTGTCGGCGCTTTCGCGGTGTCGATGCCTGGCGAAGCAGGCGGTGCAGGGGACTGTCAGCCGACCAACCCCAGCGCCCTCGGCAGCGCCAGCGACAGGCCTGGCCAGTAGGTCACGACGAGCAGGAAGCCCAGCATCGTCAGCAGCCACGGCCACACAGCGACGGTGAGTTCGGTGATGCCCATCTTCGTGATGCCCGACGCCACGTAGAGGTTGAGCCCCACCGGCGGATGGCACAGGCCGACTTCCATGTTGACCGCCATCAGGATGCCCAGGTGCACCGGATCGACGCCCAGCTTGGCCGCGACCGGGAACAGGATGGGCGCCATGATCAGCACGATCGCCGCCGGGTCCATGAAGTTGCCCGCGCCCAGCAGGATCAGGTTGACCAGCAGCAGGAAGACGATCAGCCCGAAGCCCTGCGCCGACATCCACGCCGCCATCGTCTGCGGGATCTGCTCGGAGGCCATCAGGAAGCTGAACAGCACCGCGTTGGTGATGATGTACAGCAGCATCGAGCTCATCGCCGCCGCCTTCAGCAGCACCTTGGGCACGTCCTTCAGGCCCATGTCCTTGTAGACGAAGACCGAGATGATGAAGGCGTACACCGCGGCCACGGCGGCGGCTTCGGTGGGCGTGAACTTGCCGCTGTAGATGCCGCCGATGACGACGACGATCAGCATCAGGCCCCAGAAGCTCTCGCGGAAGGCCTTGAAGCGCTCGGCCCAGGTCGCCTTGACCATGCGCGGGTAGTCGTACTTCTTGGCGCGGTACCAGGTGGTGATGCCCAGCAGCAGCGACAGGCACACGCCGGGCACGACGCCGGCCATGAACAGCTGGCCCACCGACGCGGTGCCGACCACCTCACCATTCGGTCCGGTGGCGCTCATGCCGGCCGTCGCGATCGAGAACATCACCAGGTTGATCGACGGCGGAAACAGGATGCCCAGCGCGCCGGACGTCGTGATCACGCCCGCGCCGAACTGCTTCGGATAGCCCTGCTTGGTCATCGCCGGCAGGATGATGGAACCGACCGCGACGACCGTCGCGACCGATGAGCCCGAGATCGCCGCGAACATCGCGCAGGCCAGCACGCCGGCCAGGCCGAGGCCTCCGTACCAGTGGCCGATCATGGTCGTGGCGAAGTGGATGATCCGCCGCGCCACCCCGCCATGGGTCAGGAAGTTGCCCGCCAGGATGAAGAAGGGCACGGCCATGATCTCGAACTTCTCGATGCCGGTGAACAGCTTGAGCGCGACCGATTCGATCGGCACGTTCGTCATCGTGAAGAGATAGGTCAGGACCGTCAGGCCCAGCGAGATCGAGATCGGCATGCCGGTGAGCATCAGCACCACCAGCAGCGAGAAGATGATCAGGGTGTTCATGCGCGATCTCCCTTCGAGCCGTTCGAGCCCTTGGCGGCTTCCTCGGCTGTCTTGGCCGCGCTGACCGCGGCGACGTCATCCTCGATGCCCTCGACGTGGCCGTGGTCCGCGTGCGGCGCCTCGCCGGTGCGGATGAAGTGCCAGCACACCTGCAGGAAGCGGAAGCACATCAGGTAGGAGCCCAGCGGCACGCACGAATACGCGATCCAGGTCGGGATCTCCAGGTCGGGCGAGGTCGGGCCTTCGAAGAGGTCGGGGTTCTCGATGCCGAAGGCATGCGTGAACGCGTAGTGCGCGCCGTTCTCCCACACGAAGGTCGCGCCCAGCGTGCCGATGGTCGCGGTGAACACCGCGCCGGCCAGCAGGCTGAAGATCACCAGGTACTTCGCGTGCTCGGGCCTGAGCTTGCGCACCAGCACGTCCACGCCCACGTGGGTGCCGGCCCGCACGCCGTAAGCGGCGCCGAACTTGGCCATCCACACGAACATGTAGATGCACAGCTCCTGCGCCCAGCTCACGTCGATGCGGATGACCAGGTCCTGCAGATGCGGCACGCCGGCCAGGAAACGATGCAGAACGGCCATCGCGATGACCAGCGTCGCAGCGCCCATGAGGAAAGCGATCAGGCTCTCCTCCAATCGATCCAACCATCTCAGCGACATGGCGATCTCCTTCAGACAAAAGAAGGCCGCGCCGCCCAAAGCAGGGGCGCGGCACACAGGACGCCGCCCCAGGCGGGCGGACCCGTCAAGCGGGAGCCCGGAGAACCGGCTTTGCCGGGCTCCTGGGGTCCGCCCCCTTGGGGGGCCGGCGTCAGCCGGTAGGGGGGAACTTATCTAGTCGGCGGGACGAAGCCGGCGGCCTTGTAGGCAGCCTCGACGGTGGCCTTGCCGACGCGGCCTTCCATCTCCTTGTGGACCGGCATCAGCGCCAGCTTCCACTCGTTCACTTCCGCCGGGGTCAGCGTGTAGATCGTGGTCTTGCCGCTGGCCTTGATCTTCTCCAGCGCCTGCTGGTTCTCGGTCTGCGCGATCGCGTTGGCGTAGATGGTGGCGTCCTTGACGCTGCTGTCCACCACCGCCTTCAGGTCGGCGGGCAGGCCGTCGTAGAACTTCTTGTTGATGATCAGCGCGTAGGCCAGGTGGCCGTGGTTGCTCAGCGTCGTGTGCTTCTGCACCTCGTAGGTCTTCTGCGTGTAGAAGTTGGACGGCACACCCTCGGTCCCGTCCACCACGCCCGACTGTAGCGCCTGGTACAGCTCGGAGAAGGCCATCACCTGCGGGATCGCGCCCAGCGCGCGCATCTGCGCGTCCAGCACCTTGGACGACTGGATCCGCATCTTCAGGCCCTTGAAGTCCGCCACGTGGTGCAGCGGCTTGTTGGCGCTCATGATGTGGAAGCCGTTGTCCCAGAAGGCCAGGCCCTTGATGCCCTTGGGCTCGAGCTTCTTGAACAGCTCCATGCCCAGCGTGTTGGTGGTGTTGCGGAACGAGGCGTCGTCCTTGAACAGGAAGGGCAGGTCGAAGACCTCGAACTCCTTCACGCCCAGCGGGCCGAACTTGGCCAGCGACGGCGCCAGCATCTGCACCGAGCCCAGTTGCAGCGCCTCCAGCTCTTCCTTGTCCTTGTAGAGCTGGCTGTTGGGATAGACCTCGACCTTCAGGCGGCCCTTGCTGCGTTCCTCGGCCAGCTCCTTGAAGCGCTGCGCGCCCTTGCCCTTGGGCGTGTCGGGGGCGACGACGTGGCTCAGCTTGATCACGATCGGCGCCTGGGCGAAGGCGCTCGTGGCGGTGCCGAGCGCGGCGCACAGGCCGGCGGTGGCGAGCGCGACGGACAGCAGCGCGCGGCGATGGAAGGTGGCGGACATGGGGGTCTCCTGGTGTTCTCGGGATCCAAGGCGCCGGCGCGGGGCCGGTCTGCGGGATGGAGCGGATTGTGGAAATCCGGCCTGCGCGCGGCCAGTTGTGGACTTCCACATTGGGGGAGCCCGCAGCGCCCGCGGCCCGGCCCGCGCGCCGCGTAGCGCCTAGACTGCCGCCATGGCCGTGTCCCGACGACTGCTCCAGATGCTCAAGCGCGCCAGCTGGGCCTTGCCGCTGCTGCTGGCGCTGGCCTTTGCCGCCTCGGTGGGCGTGTGGCTGCGGCTGAGCGACGTCCGCGACCTGGAGGAGGAACGGCTCACGCTGATCACCGACGCGCTGTCGCTGGAGGCGCGCATCTCGGACTGGCTCAACGCGGAGCACGCGGCGGTGGACCGGCTCGCGCAGCAGCTGCCGGGCGCGGTCGACGACCGCATGCTGCTCAACCACCGTGCGGTGGCCGAGGGCCTGCGCCGGCTGTGGGTCAGCGCGACGGTCCTGGACGCCAACAATCGCGTGATCGCGCATGTGCCGCAGCAGGTGCCGCAGGCGACGGCGCCGTCGAAGGAGCGCAGTGGCGTGAGCCTGGACGAGGGCGGCCTGACCGCGCACTGGAGCGCGGCGCGGCCGCAGGGTGGGCGGCTGGTGGTGCGCTTCGCGCCGAGCGCGCTGCTGCGCCAGACGCTGCCGTGGTGGCTGGCGCAGAAGTACGACGTGCGCCTGGTCGACGGACTCGGGCAGCGGCTCGCGCAGACGGGCGATGCGATCGCGCTGCCCGGGACGCAGAGCTACCGCGTCAGCGTCGATCCCGCGATGCGCGAGACCTGGCTCGAGCTCAACACGCGCGTGCCGCACCGGCCCTGGTGGTACACGCTGGCGGCGGGGCTGATGGGGGTGTTCCTGCTGCTGTCGGCGCTGGCCAGCGCGATGCTGCGCCGGCAGATGCGCGAGGTGCGGCGCGCCGAAGGCGAGGCGCGGACCGAGGCCGCCTGGCGGCGCGCGGTCGAGGATTCATTGACGGTGGGCCTGCGCGGGCGGGACCTGGACGGCCGCCTGACCCATGTGAACCGCGCGTTCTGCGACCTGGTGGGTTATGACGCGGAGGCCCTGCTGGGCCGCCTGCCGCCGATGCCGTACTGGCTCCCCGACGAGATGGCCGACAGCCTGCGACGCCACCAGCGCAACATGGCGGGCGGCGCGCCGCGCGAGGGCTACGAGGCGCGCTGGATGCACCGCGACGGTCATGAACTGGACGTGATGATCTTCGAGGCGCCGCTGGTGGATGCGAACGGCGTGCAGATCGGCTGGATGGGGTCGATCGTCGACATCAGCGCGCGCAAGCAGACCGAGGAGCGCGAGCGCCGCCGCACCGAGGCGCTGGCCCATCAGGCGCGGCTGAGCACGCTGGGTGAAGTGGCCTCGGCGCTGGCGCACCAGCTCAACCAGCCGCTGGCGGCGATCGCGGGCTACAACGCGGGCGCGCTGCGCTCGCTGGAGCGGGCCGGGCATCCGGACGACGACATCGTCATGGAGGCGCTGCGGCGGCTGGGCGAGCAGGCGCAGGAGGCGGGGCGCATCGTGCAGCGCATCCGCGCCTTCCTGACGCGGCGCGCGCCGCAGCCGGAACGCTGCGCGATGCCGGAACTCGTCGCGCGGGTGCTGGCGCTGCTCAAGCGCGACCTGCGCGGCGTGCGGGTGGACGTCGAGATGCCGGCCGGGCTGCCGGAGGTGCAGGCCGATGCGGTGCTCATCGAGCAGGTGCTGATCAACCTGGTGCGCAACGCGCTGGATGAACTGCACCATCGGCCCGGGGCGCAGGTGCGCATCGCCGCGCAGCGCGTGGGCGAGCGCTTTGTGCGCGTCGACGTCGACGACAACGGGCCCGGCCTGCAGGGGCGCGGCATCGATCAGCTCACGACGGCGTTCTACTCGACCAAGGCCGAAGGCATGGGCATGGGGCTGGCGATCTGCCGCTCGGTGATCGAGGCGCACCACGGCGGCATGGAGGCCGGCGCGGGCGCGCTGGGCGGCGCGAGGATCAGCTTCACGCTGCCGCTGTGTCAGGAGACCGGGCCGTGCGGCGCGGGCGAGGCGGGCGTCGATTCATACAAGGAGGGCGCGCGATGAGCGACCCACAGGCGACGGTCCACCTGGTGGACGACGAGGCGGCGGTGCGCGACGCGCTGGCTTTCCTGATGCGCTCGCACGGTCTGCGGGTGGACGCGCATGCGAGCGGGCCGGCGCTGTTCGAGGCGCTGGACCAGGCGATCGATCCGCATGGCTGCATCGTGCTGGACGTGCGGATGGAGCCGCTGTCCGGGCTGCAGGTGCACGACGAGCTGATCGCGCGCGGGGTGCCGCTGCCGGTGATCTTCCTGAGCGGTCACGGCGACATCCCGATGGCGGTGGATGCGATGCAGAAGGGCGCGGTCGATTTCGTCGAGAAGCCGTTCAACGACCAGGCGCTGGTGAACAAGGTGCAGCGCGCGATCGCCACGGACGTCCACCGCTGGCGCGAATCGCGCGCTCATGCGGACGTGGCCGGCAGGCTCGCCAGCCTGACCGACCGCGAACGTGAGGTCGCGGTGCTGGTGGCGGCCGGCAAGCTGAACAAGCAGGTCGCGGATGAACTGGGCATCGCGATCCGCACGGTGGAGGTCCACCGCGCGAGGGCGTTCACGAAGCTGGGCCTGCGCTCCGCGGCGGAACTGGCGACGCTGCTGGAGCGGTTTGAGGTGAAGCGGGAGAAGGGCGCTCAGTAAGCGGCGGGGGTAGCCCGTGTCGTCGCCTCGCCTCTGTCACGAGCGTCTGCACGAAATCCAGATAGCCGGGAAGGTCGGCAGACCTTGCGTCGCTCAAGAGCGCGTCGATGGCTGCCTCGTTTTCCAGGTGAGCGACGATGTCGAAAGTCTTGATCGGTTCAGGCATGCGGCCACTGTAGGCCGCATGCCCTCATGCTGCACTGATGACGAGCGACACGTTGCTCCCGCCGAATGCGAAGGAATTGCTGACCATCGACTTGGATGGGTCGAAGGCCCGCGGCTCGCGGATCACGTCCGTGATCTCCTCGAGCGCGCTCGTGCGCACGTTCGCGCTGCGTGGCAGCTCGCCACGGCGCAGCGCCTGCACGCAGGCGATCAGCTCCAGCGCGCCGCCGGCGCCGATCAGGTGACCGTGCAGCGCCTTGGTCGCGCTCACCGGCACGCCGCGCGGGCCGAAGACGCGCGCCAGCGATTCAGCCTCGACCGCATCGCCCACGTCCGTGGCCGTGCCGTGCGCGTTCACGTAGCCGACCTGCGCCGGCTCGATCCCCGCGTCGGCCAGCGCGGCGCGCAGCGCGCGCTCCTGGCCGTCGGCATCGGGCCGCGACAGATGCACCGCGTCCACGCTATGCCCGTAGCCGGCCAGCACGGCAAGCGCCGACGCGCCGCGTGCGCGGGCGTGCGAGGCCGTCTCCAGCACCAGCGCCGCCGCGCCCTCGCCCAGCACCAAGCCACGCCGGCCGTCGTCGAAGGGCCGGCAACTGTGCGAGACCTCCTCCGGATCCGGCGGCGCCATCACGCCCATCGCCTGCCACGCGGCCACCGAGCCCGGATTCAGCATCGCCTCCGAGCCCCCCACCAGCGCCAGGTCCGCGCGGCCCTGGCGCAGCAGCATCAGCGCCTCGCCGATCGCCTGCGCCGATGACGCACAGGCGTTGGAGATCGTCAGCATCGCCGCCCTCAGCCCGTGCCGCATCGCCAGGTGCGAGGCCGCCGAGTTGCTCATCACCCGCACCACCGTGTAGGGATGGATGCGCGGCGTCTCCTTGGTCAGGTGCTCGCCATAGGACTGCTGCAGCGCATTCGACCCGCCCAGCCCCGTGCCCCAGGCCACCGCCGCCCGCTCGGGCCGGGGCGCCGTCGCCGGCAGCCCGGACTGGGCCCAGGCCTCGCTGGCCGCCTGCAAGGCCATCAGGCTGTGCCGGTCGTGCAGGTTGCGCTGCGCCGGCGGCATGTCCTGGCCCAGCGCCTGCGTCACCGCCGCCGCCGCGAACGGCGCCACGCCGCGCGCCGGATCGCCCGGCTGCAGCGCGATCCCCGACCGTCCCCGCGCCAGCGCGTCCGCGAACGAGGCCGCGTCCGGGCCAAGCGCGCTGCAGGCGCCGATGCCGGTGATCCATACCGCTTCCGCGTTCATGCGGCTGGCGGCGCTCAGGCCGCGACCGCGGTGGCGGACGCCGCCGGCGTGCCGGCATCGCCGTCGCCCGCCAGCAGCGCGTCCACGAGTGCCGCCAGGCCGGCGATCGTCGGCTGCTTCATCGCGGCGTCGTGGTCGATCTCGATGTGGAACTTGTCCTCGACCGCGAACATGAAGTCGACCAGCATCAGCGAGTCCAGCCCCAGTTCGGCGAAGGTGACGTCGTTCTTCAGGTCGTCGGCCGACATGCCCAGGTCGTGGCAGGCCAGCTGGCGGAGTTCTTCAAGCGTGTTGCTCATGGGGGAGGTCCTCGGTCGCGGTCAAAGGGGAAAAACGCTCGGCCGGCTCCGCGACGGGCACCTGGCGAAGCAGGAACTGACGGGCGGCCTGCGTGACCGCGCCGCGCTCGTTGTCCAGGGTCAGCATGTGATAGCTGTGGTGGAACCAGTGCACCTCGGGCGTCGTGCCCAGGCGCCGCTGCAGCTCCAGCACCGAGCGCGCGCCGCTGACGTCGTCCTCGCTCGCGTGCAGCACCACGGCGGGCGCGGCGATCTGGTGCAGGTTCCGGCGCACGTGGCGGATCAGCCGCGACGCCTGATGCAGCGAGGCCGCCGGCAGCCGGTCGGCGCCGGCGGCGGAGACATGGCTCGCGTTCATCGCCTGCGCGACCCATTCGCGCAGCCGTTCGTTCTTGATGCCGTAGGGCGGCGTCTCGCGGAAGCTCAGCCACTGGCGCAGCGGCGGCACATAGGCCAGCGGCAGCAGGCGCCGCCAGGGCGAGACGTTCCAGCCGTCGAAGTGCAGGCTGGTGGACAGCAGCATCAGCGCCGCCGCGGGCCGCTCGAGCGCCAGCGCCAGCGTCAGCACCGCGCCCATCGACAGGCCGCCCACGGCCACGCGGGCATGCCGGGCGGCCAGCGCGTCGAAATGCGCGGCGGCCATCTCGACCCAGGCCTCGAAGGGCGGGACCGCGCGGCGGCGCGCCGGCGCGGGCGCCCCGGCCACCGGCGGCACCACGCCGTAGCCGTCCAGCGCGGGCGCCTCCACGACGTAGCCGGCATCGCGCAGCGCGCGGGCCAGCGGCATCATCTCCAGCGGGTTCGCGCACAGGCCGTGCAGCAGCAGTACGGCCGGGCGCGGATCCAACGCGGGCGCCGGCGGCGGCTCGGCGGCCGCGGCGGTCGTGGAGAACGGGGCAACGATGTTCGGCATGGGCGGCAGTCTGTCCAAGCTCGCTGTTGCGGACTTGACGCGAAGCTGTCGGAAAGCTGTCGGCGCCGTTGCCCTCAGGTTTCTGACAGGTCTCGGATTGGCCCCCGCAAGGCTCAAGGCTTATGCTGCCGCTCCATGCGAATCCTCCTGGTCGAAGACGATGAATTCCTGGCGGAATCCACCGCCCGGGCGCTGCGCTCGCAGTCCTGGGTCGTGGACGTCAGCGCCCGTGGCGAGCCGGTGCCGCTGTCGCTGCGCGAGGACCGCTACGACCTGCTGATCCTGGACATCGGCCTGGCCGGCATCGACGGCTTCGAGACGCTGCGACGCGTGCGTTCCCAGGGCAGCACGACCCCGGTGTTGCTGCTGACGGCGCGCGACGCGGTCGAGGACCGCGTGCGCGGCCTGGAGGGCGGCGCCGACGACTACCTGGTCAAGCCCTTCGCCCTGAGCGAGCTGATCGCCCGCGCCCGCGCGCTGGTGCGCCGCAGCCAGGCGCGCACCGGCAACGAGCTGCGGCTGTCGACGCTGCGCATGGACCTGGAGGCGCGCCGCGCCTTCATCGCCGAGGAACCGCTGGCGCTGTCGGCGCGCGAGTGGGACGTGCTGGGCTTCCTGCTGGCGCGTGCCGGCAAGGTGGTGGCCAAGGAGCAGATCGCCTCGGCCAGCAACGGCTGGGAGCAGGGCGTGAGCGACAACGCCATCGAGGTCTGCGTCTCGCGGCTGCGCGCCAAGATCGAGCCGGCCGGGCTGCAGCTGCGCACCGTGCGTGGCCTGGGCTACCTGCTCGAGGAGATGCCCGCCGCGCCGGCGGCGAAGGCCTGACCCGCGGCATGAGCGACACGCCGCGCCACCGCACCTTCAGCCTCAAGCAGCGGCTGCTGATCTGGCTGATGGCGCCGGTGCTGGTGGCGGTGCCGGCCGCCGGCCTGGTGCTCTACGACGTGATGCACGACACGGCCATCTCCTGGCTGGACCAGGCGCTGGGCGACACCGCGCTGGCCGTGGCCAGCCTGCTGCGCGAGCGCGACGGCACCGTGTTCGTCGACGTCTCCGGCGCGACCGACCGCGCGCTGCGCTTCGACCGCACCGACCGGATCTATTACCTCGTCCTCGACCCGGCCGGCGAGGTGCTGCTCGGCGACGCGCCGCTGGCGCGGCTCCAGCTGCCGCGGCGCAAGCCCAACGAATGGTTCTTCACGCTGGCGACGCTGGATGGCGAGTCGCTGCGCGCCGCGGCGCTGGGCGCCACCTGCGGCCGCTCGGTCTGCCAGATCCTGGTCGCCGAGACCCTCAACAAGCGCGATGCGCTGCAGCGGCAGCTGGCGGTGGTCGTGGTGCTGCTGATCGGCGGCATGGCGATCCTGCTGGCCGGCGCGGGCTGGTGGGCGACCTATCGCGGCCTGCGGCCGCTGGCGCGGTTGAGCGCCGAGCTGGAGCAGCGCGACCTGGCGCGCCTGGAACCGCTGCAGCCCGACGTGCCGGGCGAGCTGCGGCCCCTGATCGCGGCCTTCAACCGGCTGTTCGAGCGGCTGCGGCGGGCGTCGTCGGCGCAGCAGGATTTCCTGGCCAACGCGGCCCACCAGCTCCGCACGCCGCTGACCTCGCTGCGCACCGAGATCGATCTGGCCCTGCTGGAGCCGCACGACCCGCAGATGGAGCCGGTGCTCAAGCGCCTGCAGGGCTCGGTGGACCGCAGCGCGCGGCTGGCGACGCAGATGCTCTCGATCGCGCGCGCCGAGGCCGAACCGGGCGGCCGCGAGCAGCCGCTGGACCTGCGCGACATCGCGGCCCAGGTGGCCGAGGACTGGGTGCCGCGCGCGCTGCAGTCGGGCGCGGACATCGAGTTCGAGCTGGACAGCGCGCCCGCGCTGGGCCAGGGTTTCCTGCTGCGCGAGCTGCTGGCGAATGTGCTGCACAACGCGCTGAACTACGCCGGACCGGCGCCGCGCATCACGGTGCGCACCGGCTGCGACGGGGAGTGGTCGCGGATGGAGGTCGAGGACAACGGTCCCGGCATCCCGCCGCAGGAGCGCGAGCGCGCGCTGCGCCGCTTCGAGCGCGGCAGCGAGTCCAAGGGCACCGGCAGCGGCCTGGGCCTGGCCATCGCGCTGGACATCGCGCAGCGGCACCGCGGCCGGCTGGAGCTGCTGGACGCCGGCACGGGCACCGGGCTGCGGGTGCGGCTGAGCGTGCCGAGGGCGGGCGCCGACGGGGCGAACTGAACGTGCGCCGGGCGGAAGGCGCCCGATCACGATGGGCAATCGCAACGGAGGTGCAACGAATGCATCTCCGGGGCGTCGTTCATGGGGTCGTCATCGGGCGTGGACAGACTCGCGGGCTTCCTCCCTCCCGTGCCCCGCCTTTGGGCGGCCCCTGCTTGTGAACACTGTCCGCACCGATTCTCCCGAACCCGTCGAAGCCATCGTCTCCAACGTCACGGCCAACGCTGACCGCAGCCGCCTCGCCGCGGCGGGCGCCATGGCCGGCCTCCTGTCCCTCGCCTTGGCCGCCTGCGGCGGCAGCGGCAACGGCAGCGGTGCTCCCGAGCCCGAAGCCGGCGCCTGGACGACCGGCGACCTGCACGTGCACACCGTCCAGTCCGACGATTCGCGCACGACGCAGACGCTGGACTTCGTGCTCGGCAAGGCCTTCACCACCCACGGGCTGGACTGGATGGCGGTCACCAACCATCTGCGTTCGTCCAAGTACGACAACGACGCGAAGCTGCTGCCGGCGCCGGTGGCCTTCGCCTATGGCATGGCCGCCTACGAGATGCCCCGCGTCAAGGCGCTGCAGGCGGCCGGCAGCTACACCGGCAAGCTGATCTTCTCCGGCTTCGAGTGGGACACGCCCACCCATGACCACATCGGCATCGGCATCTTCGAAGGCGACCCGACGCTCGCCACCTCCGCCAGCGCGATGAAGGAGTTCCAGTACGTCTTCACCAACGGCGACGAGTCGCTGTTCCAGGCGGACGACCTGGCCCGCTGGAAGGCCAAGTACAGCCAGCGCGCCAACGCCACGGCCGCCGACGCGCTCAAGGGCATCGCCTGGCTGAAGGACAACTACCCGGACACCAGCTACGCGGTCATCAACCATCCGTCGCGCAATCCCGGCAAGTACACGATCGCCGACTTCCGGCAGATGAATGACCTCGCGCCGAAGATCGTCTTCGCGATCGAGGGCATGGTGGGCAACCAGATGGAGCCCAACCGCGGCGGCTACACCTCGGCCTACATCGACGCCAACAAGCCCAACCGCACCTACGGCGGCACCGACTACGTCGTCGCCCAGCTCGGCGGCGTGTGGGACGCGCTGCTGGGGGAAGGGCGTCGCATCTGGAACGTCGCGAACTCCGACTCGCACTTCGAGATCGATGCCGCCGGCAACAGCAGCGGCTACTACCCCGGCGAGTACGCGAAGAACTACGTGTGGCAGCCCAAGGGCAGCACCGGCGTCGCCGGCCTGCTGGGCAGCCTGCGCGCGGGCCGCGGCTTCGGCGTGTTCGGCGACCTGATCAACGCGCTGGACTTCCGCGCCTCGGCCGGCGGCGGCCAGGCGACCATGGGTCAGGAGCTGGTCGCCAGCGCGGGGCAGACGGTGACCGTCACCCTGCGCTTCAAGAGCCCGGCGGTGAACAACTATCAGCGGCCGGTCAACAGCGGCAACCTCGGCAACATGGTGCCCAAGGTGCATCACGTCGACCTGATCGTCGGCGACGTCGGCCCCAAGGCAGTGCCCGGCACGCCGGCCTACGACGTGGCGACGAATCCGTCGACGCGGGTGCTCAAGCGTTTCACCAGCGCCGACTGGACCCTGGGCGCGGACGGCTACTACAGCGTCACGACGACGCTGCCGGCGAGCCGGAGCCAGTACCTGCGCCTGCGCGGCACCAACCTGGCCGAGGACGTGCCCGGCCTGAGCGCCGGTGGCGAGCCGCTCGCCGACCAGCCGGTGAACACGGCCGACAACGCGACGCGCCATGACCAGATCAACGACCGCAACTACGGCAGCCTGTGGTTCTACTCGAACCCGATCTTCGTCACCGTGAAGTGAGGCGCGCGACGCGGGCTCGCGCTGGGCGCGCGTCGCTGGCGAGCCGCCAGTCGTCCGGGCGGCACAATCGCGGCTCGGAGCTGGCCGGTTCCCAGTCCTGCGCACCTGCATCGCCATGTCCATCCGCATCGTCCAACTCGGCGTCACGCCGCGCCTGCCCGACGAGGGCGCCCGCCTCGGCACCGTGCGTCGCCCGCCGCGCGGCATCCGCAAGGAGGACTACGCCCGCCTGGGCTACTACGACAGCTGGCTGCCGCTGCTGGCGCCCAGCGCCGAGCTGATGGCGCAGGGCAAGGCGGCCGAGGACGACCGGCAATGGGCCGCCTTCGCCAAGGCCTACCGCAAGGAGATGGGCGAGTCCGCGCCGTCGCAGCTGCTGGATGCGCTGGCGGCGCTGTCGCACTCGGCCAACCTGTCGGTGGGCTGCTATTGCGACGACCCGGAGCGCTGCCACCGCAGCCTGCTCACGCAGCTGCTGGAGGAGCGCGGGGCCGCGCTGCGCGCCGATTGAGCCCGGTCAGCGATCCGCGTTGAACTGGATTGCCGCAAGCATGCGCGTCAGCTTCTCGACGCGCGACGGCGCCAGGAACTGCCGGGCCCAGGCGAGCCGGCCCAGCAACGGCCCGCGCAAGGCTGGATCCACCGGGGCAGATCGCGACCGCAGGCCGAGCTGGTGCAGTTCCGCCTTGAGGCCGTCGTAGCGCTCGCGCGCGAGATTCGGCCGCGTGTTGACGACGACGCCGGTGACGGACTGGCGCCCGCCCGCCGGCATCGCGCGCGTCTTGTCGCGCCGCAGGCGGAAGCCCTCGTCCTCGACGATGGCCGTGACCCAGGCACGCAGCGCGCGTTGATCGCGGCGCAGCGACGCGGGCCCTGAGAACACCAGGTCGTCCGCGTAGCGCGTGTAGCGCGCGCCGAAGCGCTGCGCCAATCCGTCCAGTCGCAGGTCCATCGGGAACGCGCACAGGTTGGCCAGCGCCGGCGAGGTCGGCGCGCCCTGCGGCAGATGGAAAGAGGCGAGGCGCCGGGCGCCGTCGGCATCGATCGAGCCGTCCTCGCGCAGCCGCTCGCGCAGCGGCGCGGGCGTGCGGGTCAGGCACAGCAGCACGAGGCGCTCCACCACCGCGTCCGGCAGGCCCAGCGTGCGCAGCGTCGCGCTGACGCGTGCCCGGCCGATGCTCGGGAAGAAGTCGCGCAGGTCGAAGCGGATCACGAAGTCCTGGCCCGCATGGCCGGCCGCGTGCGTTGCGACGTTGCGGCCGCGCACGAAGCCGTGCGCCGCCTCGTGGCAGGGCAGCGGCTGCAGGAAGTCGTCGAGCAGGCGGCGCTGCACGGCCTTGAGCCGCGGCATCGGGGCCTCGATGAGGCGCAGCCCGCCGCGGCGCTTGGGCACGAGCAGGCCACGGTAATGGGGCGTCGGATGCGCATGCGGGCGGCGTGGCGTCGCGGTGCGCTCGCGGTACTGGCGCGCGGGACCGGCGAAGTGATCCAGCTCGTCGAGCGTGAGGCCGAGCCAGGCCGCGAGATCCGCCTCGGTCGACCAGTCCGGCAGCACCAGCGATGCCAGCGCCAGCGGAGGCGGCCGCAGGCGAGACGGTCGCAGCAGCAGGCGACGCACCGTCGGCCGTGGGCGCTCCGGATCGAAACCGGCGTGGAATGCCTCGAGCGCTTGCAGCGCGTCGGCGAGGCTCGCCATCGAGTGGGCCAGCCACACGGGCCTCGCCCAGCGCGCCAGCTCGGCGCACAAGGGCGTGAGCCAAGGGCGCGCTTCGGCGCCAAGGCATTGCTCCGCGCGCGCCTGCAGCGCATGGGCCTCGCGGCCGCGTGGCGCGTCGTCGTCCGTCTGCAGCGCCCGCGCGAGCGCCAGCGCGATCCAGCGGGGATAGGTCAGCGGCGCGGCAAGGCTCATTGGCGTGGAGGCTCTCCAGGATCAGCGACGCGACCGGGGAAAAGGGCTCGGTCCGCGGCGGACGGCAAGGGGCGACCTCCAGCAACCGCCAACTCACCGGTCCCGCCGATTCAGGTCCGCGCGGCAGCGCGGCGCCGAATCCGCGCCGGATGTCTGACTGTGGAGAGCGCCGCGAGGATGCCCCGCGGCCGGAGGCGCGAACGCTTCCGAAAGGCTTGGCGGCGCCGGAGGTCGGCGGCGATTATGGGTGCGGGCCGCGAGTGCGCTCAAGCCGGCGTTCAGGCCGCGTGAGGACGTTCCCGAGCACGCGCGCCCTCACCGCGCGAGCATCACGCCGCGCTCAGCACTGCCTGCTTCGCCGCATTCGCCTCCAGCGGGATGTAGGCCTGATCGGACTCGGCGCGCTTGGCCTCGCAGCTGGCCACCAGCTGCTTCTGCCATTGCGAGTGGCGGTCGAAGAGCTCCGCGATCCAGTCGACGAAGACCCGCAGCTTGGTGCTCAGGTGCCGGTTCGGCGGGTACACCACGTACAGCGGCAGCGGGTCCGATTCCCAGTCGCACAGGAAGGGCACGAGCTCGCCAGCGTCGATGTGCGGCTTGATCATGAAGTAGGGCGCCTGGATCACGCCCAGCCCGGTCAGGCCCGCCGTCATGTACGCGTTGCCGTCGTTGACCGAGACCTTGTAGTGGCCGTAGATCTCGTAGCGCTGGCCGTTCTTGCTGTAGTCGAACGGGAAGCGCTTGCCGGTGCGCGTCGAGAAATAGCTCACCACGTGATGCTGGTCGGACTCCAGGTCCAGCGGATGCTGCGGCATGCCGTGGCGCTGGATGTAGGCGGGCGAGGCGCAGCAGCCGTAGCCCCAGTCGCCGATGCGCCGCGCCACCAGCGACTGGTCGGTGATCTCGCCGCCGCGCACGACGCAGTCGACGTTGTCGCCGATCAGGTCCACCGGCCGGTCCGATACGCCCAGGTCGATCTGGATGTCCGGATGTCTTGCATAAAACTCCGGAAGTGCAGGAATCAGCAGCAGCCGCGCCACGCTCGACGCGACGTCCACGCGGATCCGCCCCTTCGGCGCCGCGCGCGCGTGCGACACGGAGCCCTCCAGCTCCTCGATGTCCGATAGCAGCCGCGTGACCCGCTCGTAATAGGCGGCGCCATCGGGCGTGACGCTGACGCGCCGCGTGGTGCGGTTCAGCAGCTTGACCTTGAGGTGCTCCTCGAGCGACTGGATCAGCCGCGTCACCGCGGTCTTGGGCAGGTCCAGCGATTCCGCCGCCCGCGTGAAGGTACCCGCTTCCACGACGCGCGCGAAAGCCTGCATGGCATTGAGCTTGTCCATCCTGAACCCCTGATGTCGGCACGAGGCCGCGACTGCTGATGTGCTTCTGAGCTGCTGCTGATCGGCTGCTGATCGGCGCGTCTTCGTGCGCGCGCGAGGTCGCCATCCTGCCCGATCGATTGTTTCGTCGATGAAACGCTGATTCGCGCCGGGCCCTGTTTATCGGACGGCGTCCGATCTCTAAATTTCGCTGCATTGCAACATGAACCGGCCTGCCCCCACGCGGAGCAGGCCTTTGCTCCTGCCATGGATGCGCTGCCGCTGACCTCCTGCCAAGACGACCTCCTGCCCGCCGGCGACGGCGTGGTGCCGGTGCGCGTCTACAAGGGTGCCGCGCGCCGCAAGGACGCGCCGGTCGTCATGCACCTGCACGGCGGCGCCTTCACCTGCGGCGACCTGGACAGCGGCGAACTGGTGTCGCGCCTGCTGGCCGACGCGGGCGCGGTGGTGGTGGACGTCGACTATCCGACCGGCGCCGACCACGTCTTCCCGGCCGCGCTGAAGATGCTGGACGCGCTGCTGGCCGGCCTGCACAAGGCACGCACGCGGCTGTCCGGCAAGGGCGCGCCGCTGGTGGTCGCCGGCGAGGAGGCCGGCGGCAACCTCGCCGCGGCGCTGGCGCTGATGGCGCGCGACCAGGGCCACCGCAAGCTCGCCGGCCAGATCCTGATCGGGCCAATGCTCAATCCCTGCATGGCCACGGCCTCGCTGCGCCAGGCCGAGGCCGGCTACGGCGAGTGCCGCTGGATGCATGGCTGGCGCGCCTACCTCGGCGAGGGCGAGGACGGCGACCATCCCTATGCCGCGCCGGCCAACACCAGCCGCCTCGCCGGCCTGGTGCCGGCGCTGGTCGTCAGCGCCGAGGACGACCCGATGCGCGACGAGACCCTGGCCTACGCCCGCGCGATGAAGCGCGCCGGCGTCGACGTCCAGCAGGCGCTGATCGCCGGCCCGAGCGGCTGGCCCTGCAGCCTGATGAAGCGCCCCTCGCTGGCCGCGCCACCGCAGCCCTGGGCGAGCGCGCTGCGCCAGAAGCTCGCCGATTTCCTGACCCTGATTCCTCCCGCCGGCCCGCGCCGGCCGCAACCCGCCTGACCGGCCCATCGAGCCTTCCCCTGACCGATCCACCGATTTCCCAGCCGTCCCGAACTCCCAACGTCTACCCCCGTCCACGGAGCACCACCATGAACAAGAAGATCTTTGCCACCTCGCTCACCGCCGTCGCCGCGGTCGTCGGGGCTCTCGTCGTCGGCCTGCACAGCCAGCAGGCGGTCGCCAATCAACCGTCGGGCGCGCCGCAGGCGATCCCCGTGTCCGTCGCCACCGTCGCCAGCCAGGACGTCGCGGCCTGGGACGAGTTCTCCGGCCGCCTCGAGGCCGTCGAGCGCGTCGACGTCCGCGCCCGGGTGTCGGGCGCGGTGCAGTCGGTGCACTTCCGGGAAGGGGCGCTGGTCAAGGCCGGCGAGCTGCTGATCACCATCGACCCCGCGCCCTACCAGGCCGAGGTCGACCGCGCCGAGGCGCAGGTGCTGGCCGCGCAGGCCCGCGTCAGCTACACGAAGAGCGAGCTGGAGCGCTCCACCCGCCTGTGGAGCGAGCGCGCCATCGCGCAGCGTGAACTCGACGAGCGCAGCAACGCCTCCAACGAGGCCAATGCCAACCTGCGCGCGGCGCAGGCGGCGCTGCAGTCCGCCAAGCTGAACCTCGGCTACACGCAGGTCCGCGCGCCGGTCGCCGGCCGCGTCGGCAAGCTGGAAGTCACGCAGGGCAACCTGGTGGCGGCCGGCCCCGGCGCGCCGGTGCTGACGACGCTGGTCTCGGTCAGCCCGATCTACGCCAGCTTCGACGCCGACGAGCGCACCGTGGCCCGCGCGCTGGGCGAGCTGCATGGCAGCGCCAAGGGCGGGACGGGCGGAGCTGGCGCGATGGGCGACCTGTCCAGCATCCCGGTGCAGATCGGCACCGCCGCCACCGCCGACACGCCCTTCAACGGCCGGCTGCAGCTGATCGACAACCAGGTCGATGCCCGCAGCGGCACGGTGCGGGTGCGCGCGGTGCTGGACAACAAGGACGGCGCGCTGATCCCGGGCCAGTTCGCCCGAATCCGCCTGGGCCAGGCCAAGTCGCGTCCGGCGGTGCTCGTCAACGAGCGCGCCGTCGGCACCGACCAGAGCAAGCGCTTCGTGATGGTGGTCGGCGCGGACAACACGCTGAGCTACCGCGAGGTGCAGCTCGGCGCCAATGTCGATGGGCTGCGCATCGTCACCACCGGGCTGAAGCCCAACGAGCGCGTGGTCGTCAACGGCCTGCAGCGGGTGCGTCCCGGCGCGCTGGTGGCGCCCACCCTGGTCCCGATGAACGCCAAGGCGGAACTCCAGGCCAACGACGGCGCGGCGAAGGCCGACAAATCCTGACGGCACGCCGCGGACCGGATCGCCTCCGGTCCGCCGTCGTGGCCGTCAGCGGGTCGGGAGCGCCTCGGCGCTGCCCGGCACCGCCTTCCATTCCCAGTCGATCTGAAAGACTGACATGAATCTCTCCAAATTCTTCATCGACCGCCCGATCTTCGCGGGCGTGCTGTCGGTGCTGATCTTCGTCGCGGGCCTGCTCGCGGTGCGGGTGCTGCCGATCTCGGAATACCCCGAGGTCGTGCCGCCCCAAGTGGTGGTCCGCGCGCAGTACCCCGGCGCCAACCCCAAGGTCATCGCCGAAGCCGTGGCCACGCCGCTCGAGGAATCGATCAACGGCGTCGAAGGCATGCTCTACATGGGCAGCCAGGCCACCACCGACGGCCTCATGACGCTGACCGTGACCTTCAAGCTGGGCACCGACCCGGACAAGGCGCAGCAGCTGGTGCAGAACCGCGTCTCGCAAGCCGAGCCGCGCCTGCCCGAGGAGGTCCGCCGGCTCGGTCTGACCACGGTCAAGAGCAGTCCCGACCTGACCATGGTCGTGCACCTGCTGTCGCCCAACGACCGCTACGACATGACCTACCTGCGCAACTACGCGGTGCTCAACGTCAAGGACCGCCTGGCGCGGATCCAGGGCGTGGGCCAGGTGCAGCTATTCGGTTCGGGCGACTACTCGATGCGCATCTGGCTGGACCCGCAGAAGGTCGCCGAGCATGGCCTGTCGGCCAGCGACGTGGTCCAGGCGATCCGTGAGCAGAACGTGCAGGCCGCGGCCGGCGTGGTCGGCGCGTCGCCCGGCCTGCAGGGCATCGACCTGCAGCTGCCGATCAACGCGCAGGGCCGCCTGAACAGCGAGCAGGAATTCGGCGACATCATCGTCAAGTCCGGCGCGGGCGGCCAGGTGACGCGGCTGCGCGACCTGGGCCGCATCGAGCTGGGCGCGTCGGAATACGCGCTGCGCTCGCTGCTGGACAACAAGTCCGCGGTGGCGATCCCGATCTTCCAGGCGCCAGGCTCCAACGCGATCGAGATCTCCAACAACGTGCGCGCCACGATGGCGGAGCTGAAGAAGGCGATGCCCGAAGGCGTCGACTACTCGATCGTCTACGACCCGACGCAGTTCGTGCGGGCGTCCATCGAATCGGTGATCCACACGCTGCTGGAAGCGGTGGCGCTGGTCGTGCTGGTCGTGATCCTGTTCCTGCAGACCTGGCGCGCGTCGATCATCCCGCTGCTGGCCGTGCCGGTGTCCATCATCGGCACCTTCGCGGTGATGCACCTCTTCGGTTTCTCGATCAACGCGCTGTCGCTGTTCGGCCTGGTGCTGGCGATCGGCATCGTGGTGGACGACGCGATCGTGGTCGTCGAGAACGTGGAGCGCAACATCGAGGCCGGCCTCAGTCCGCGTGAAGCCACCTACCGCGCGATGCGCGAGGTCTCCGGGCCCATCATCGCGATCGCGCTGGTGCTGGTGGCCGTGTTCGTGCCGCTGGCCTTCATCACCGGCCTGACGGGCCAGTTCTACAAGCAGTTCGCGCTGACGATCGCGATGTCGACGGTGATCTCGGCGGTCAACTCGCTGACGCTGTCGCCCGCGCTGGCCGCGATGCTGCTCAAGGGCCATGACGAGCCCAAGGACTGGCTGACCCGCGCGATGGACAAGGTGCTGGGCCGCTTCTTCGGCGGCTTCAACAAGCTGTTCAACCGCGGTGCCAAGGCCTACAGCGGCGGCGTGACCAAGGCGATCTCGCGCAAGGTGATCATGCTGGTGGTCTACGGCGGCCTGCTGGGCCTGACCGTGGGCTTGTTCAAGGCGGTGCCCAGCGGCTTCGTGCCGGCGCAGGACAAGCAGTACCTGATCGGCTTCGCGACGCTGCCCGACGGCGCCACGCTGGACCGCACCGAGGACGTGATCCGCCGCATGAGCGAGATCGCGATGAAGACGCCGGGCGTGGAGCACGCCATCTCCTTCCCGGGCCTGTCGATCAACGGCTTCACCAACAGCTCCAACTCGGGCATCGTGTTCGCGTCGCTCAAGTCCTTCGACCAGCGCACCGGCAAGGGCCTGTCCGCGGGCGAGATCGCGGGCAACATGAACGCGCAGTTCGCGCAGATCCAGGACGCCTTCGTCGTGATGTTCCCGCCCCCGCCGGTGCAGGGCCTGGGCACGACCGGCGGCTTCAAGCTGCAGCTCGAGGACAAGGGCGGCCTGGGCTACGAGGCGCTCGACCAGGCGGTCAAGGCCTTCATGGCCAAGGCCCAGCAGGCGCCCGAGCTGGCCGGCATGTTCACCAGCTACCAGGTCAACGTGCCGCAGCTGTATGCCGACCTGGACCGCACCAAGGCGCGCCAGCTGGGCGTGGCGGTGACGGACGTGTTCGACACGATGCAGATCTACCTGGGCTCGCTCTACGTCAACGACTTCAACAAGTTCGGCCGCACCTACACCGTGCGGGTGCAGGCGGACGCCGCCTACCGCGCGCGCGCCGAGGACGTGGGCCTGCTGAAGGTGCGTTCGGCCTCGGGCGAGATGGTGCCGCTGTCGGCGCTGATGAAGGTCCAGCCGAGCTTCGGCCCGGAACGCGCGATGCGCTACAACGGCTTCCTGTCCGCCGACATCAACGGCGGCCCGGCCCCCGGTTACTCGACCGGCCAGGCGCAGGACGCGATCGCGCGCATCGCGGCGGAGACGCTGCCCCCGGGCATCAGCTACGAATGGACCGAGCTGACCTACCAGGAGATCCTGGCCGGCAATTCCGCGGTGTGGGTGTTCCCGCTCGCGATCCTGCTGGTGTTCCTGGTGCTGGCGGCGCAGTACGAGAGCCTGTCCCTGCCGGTGGCGATCATCCTGATCGTGCCCATGGGCCTGATGGCGGCGATGACCGGCGTCTGGCTGAGCCATGGAGACAACAACGTCTTCACGCAGATCGGCTTGATCGTGCTGGTGGGCTTGTCGGCGAAGAACGCGATCCTGATCGTGGAGTTCGCCCGGGAGCTCGAATTCGCCGGCAGGACGCCGTTGCAGGCGGCGATCGAGGCGAGCCGGTTGCGGCTGCGTCCGATCCTGATGACCTCGATGGCGTTCGTGATGGGCGTGCTGCCGCTGGTGCTGGCCTCCGGCGCCGGTGCGGAGATGCGCAACGCGATGGGCGTGGCGGTGTTCGCCGGGATGATCGGCGTGACGGCCTTCGGCCTGTTCCTGACGCCGGTGTTCTACGTGGTGGTGCGCCGCCTGACCGGCAACAAGCCGCTCAAGCAGCATGGCGAGGTGCCGCATGACGTCGAGGCCTTCGTCCAGCCCGAGCAGGGCGCGGGCCACGACTTCGGCCCGGGCGGCAACGCCCGTCCGCACCCGGCCGCGCCGCGCCACGAGCACGAGTGATCCCGCAATCTTGATCCCCGGACTGCCGGCGTCCCGCCACCGCGCGGGCGCCGGGGCCGGCGGAGCGCTTCCCGCCGCTTGCGGGGGCGCCAAGGAGTCGATGCCATGAAAACGAAACTGATGATGACGACGCTGCTGGCCGCGCTGGTGCTGGCCGGCTGCGCGACGCCGCCGCCGATCGACGAGTCGCGCCTGCCGGCCACGCCGGCGGCCTTCAAGTCGACCGCCCCCGCGACGGTGGGCGAGGCGCGCTGGGCGGTGGTCCCGCCGGCCGATGCCGAGCCGCGCGGCGACTGGTGGCTGGCCTTCGGCGATGCCACGCTGAACGACCTGATCCGCCGCTCGCTGGTCGGCAACACCGACCTGCAGGGCGCCGCGGCCCGGCTGGCGCAGGCGCGCGCGCTGCTGCGCAGCGCCAACGCCGACCGCCTGCCGCAGGTCGGCGCCAGCGCCGGCGCGGCGCGCGGCACCGTGGCGGGGCAGGGCCCGGCCGCGGCGACGGTCTGGAACGCCGGCCTGGCCGCGAGCTGGGAGGTCGACATTTCCGGCCGCCTGTCGCAGGCCAGCCGCGCGGCCTCGCTGGATGCGCAATCGCGCGAGGCGCTGTTGCAGTCGACCCGGCTGATGGTGCAGGCCGACGTGGCGCAGACCTACCTGGCGCTGCGCTTCGCCGACCAGGAGCGTCGCCTGGTGCGAGACACGGTGGCGGCCTACCGCGAGACGCTGGCGTTGACGCAGCGCCGCTACCAGGCGGGCGACGTGGCCGAGCTGGACCTGGCGCGGGTGCAGACCGAGGTGGCCGCGACCGAGGCCGAGGCGATCAGCCTGGACCGCCGCCGGGCCGAGCTGGAGAACGCCTTGTCGGTGCTGCTGGGCGAGCCGGCCTCGGGCTTCAAGGTGGCCGAGGACACGGCGCTGGCGGCCCTGCCGGCGATCCCGTCGGGCCTGCCGAGCGCGATGCTGGCGCGTCGTCCGGACGTGGCCGCGGCGCAGCGCGGTCTGCTGGCGGCGCAGGCGCGGGTGGGCGTGGCGCAGGCCGCGTGGTTCCCGAGCCTGACGCTGACGGCCAACGGCGGTTATGCCTCGCCGGAGCTGAGCGATGTGTTCCGGTGGTCGGCGCGGGCGTGGTCGGTGGACGCGTTGCTGTCGCTGCCGATCTTCGACGGTGGCCGGCGCAAGGCCGGCGTCGAATCGGCGACGGCGGGCCTGGACCTGGCGATGTCGAGCTACCGCCAGCAGTTGCTGCAGGCGCTGCGCGAGGTCGAGGACTCGCTGGTGGGTCTGCAGACCTTGTCGCAGCAGGCGGACGTGCAAGGGCAGGCGGTGCAGTCGTCGACGCGCGCGACGGCGCTGTCGGACTCGCGCTACCGCAACGGGCTGGTCAGCCAGCTGGACCTGCTGGACGCGCGCCGCAGCGAGCTGCGCAACCGCCGCGCGGCGCTGCAGGTGCAGGCCGCGCAGTACCAGGCGACGGTCGGCCTGGTCCGGGCGCTGGGCGGCGGCTGGAACGCCCCGGCCTGAGGCCTGCGGCCGGGCAAGGCCCGGCCCCTTCATTCGCGACCGGCTCATGACCGGTGCCCCTTTGGGCGTGCAGGGATGCACGCCCTTTTTTTCGTTTCCCGCGAGCTTGTTAGCCATCGGTTGAGGTCGTTGGATTCACATGAAGCAGTGAATGTGCGAAGTGCCTGCCCAAACTTCTCTCGTTGAGCGAGAGGGACTTGTTCGATACCTTGCCTGACCGCAGGAACGAACGAGGTAAGCAATGTTCAGGAACGGAATGCGCCCGATCCATCCGGGAGAGATCCTCTTCGAGGACTACATCAAGCCGATGGGCATCAGCGTCCATGCACTCTCCAAGGCGCTGCACGTGCCCTATTCGCGATTGCGCGAGATCGTCGATGGGCAGCGCAGCGTGTCTCCCGATACCGCCCTGCGGTTGGAGCGCTACTTTGGCAGTGATGCGCAAGGATGGCTCAACCTGCAATCGGCCTATGACCTGCGGCGCGCTGAGAAGGCTGCGGGACGAATCATCAAACGCGAGATCCGTCCGCTGGCCCTGGCGGCGTGACGAGGGCCACTCAACAGTGCCCGCCCGCCCGGGCGCGGATCCGGCGCTATCCGGCGCGCATCAGCCAGGTCCCGACGCCCGCGAGCAGCAGCACGATCACCAGCGCGCCTGTCGCGCCGCTCGGCGCGCCCGCGCCTTCCGCGGCGCCGATCAAGGGGCTCAGCGCATTCACGCCCGCCACCACCGCCGCGATCCACAGCACCGCGCCGCCCGCCAACTGCCCAAGGGCGACCAGCTTGTTCATGCCTTCACTCCGGATGTCGTCAAAGGACGCAGCGTAACGGTCGCAGCGCCGCTTCCTCGATCAAAGCCCCGCGCGCAGGAACGGCATCACCGCCGCCAGCAGCGCGTCGGGCGCCTCCTCGGGGATGTAGTGACCGCAGGGCAGGGCCTCGCCGTCGACCTCCGAGGCCACACGCCGCCATTCCGCCAGCGGATCGAAGCACTTGGCCACCACGCCCTGCGCGCCCCAGCAGACGCGCAGCGGCATTGCCAGCTTGAGGCCGGCATCGCGGTCCGCCCGGTCGTGTTCGAGGTCGATGCCCGCCGCTGCGCGGTAGTCCTCGCACATGCCGTGCGCGGTGCCGGGCAGCGCCAGCGCCCGCTGGTACTCCACGAATGCGCGTGGGTCGAAGGCCGCCTGGCCCGCATGCCGGCGTCCCATCGTGTCCCGTGCATAGGCGGCAGGGTCGGCCTCGATCAGCCGCTCCGGCATCGGCGCCGGCTGGATCAGGAAGAACCAGTGCCAATACGCCCGCGCGAAGGCCTCGGTCGTCTGCTCGTACATCGCCAGCGTCGGCGCGATGTCCAGCAGCGCCAGCCGCTCGACCACCGCGGGATGGTCCACCGCCATGCGGTGCGCCACCCGCGCGCCGCGGTCGTGCGCCAGCACGCGGAAGCGCCCATGCCCCAGTGCGGCCATCACCGCGACCAGGTCCAGCGCCATGCGCCGCTTGCTGTAGTTCGCGTGGTCCGACGCGCCGGCGGGCTTGGACGAATCGCCATAACCGCGCAGGTCCGGCATCACGACGCTGAACTGCGCCGCCAGCGCCGGCAACACGCGGTGCCAGATCGCCAGCGTCTGCGGATGGCCGTGGATCAGCAGCAGCGGCGGCCCCTCGCCACAGACGCGCGCATGGATGCGCACGCCGGGCTCGACCTCGACGGACAGGCGCCGCGCGGCCGGCGGGAACAGGGCATCGGCCGGATGCGGCTCGGCGATGAACTTCGCGGTGAAGGAAGGAGCGCTCATGGGCCGATGCTAGGGTCGGCGTCCTCGGTCGCGCTGTCGGGCACGAGACACTGCGCCCGCGAGCGCCGCTCCCAGGCCGCCAGCGCCACCAGCACGGCGCAGGCGAAGGCGCTGGTCGCCACCGGCGGCCAGGCCTGCACGAACGGCCCCGCCGCCGCCAGCACCAGCACCGCCACGCCGTGCGACCACGGCCAGTGCCCGACCACCGCGCGCTTGAACAGCCCGACGCCGACGGCATACAGCCCCACGCCGCCGAGCAGGCACAGCGCCGTCTTCAGGTCGGTGTGGCCGTCGGGATGGGCGAGCACGAACTCGTCCGCCGCCGCGTTGACGATGATCCCGGCCACGATGGGCAGGTGGATGTAGGTGTAGGCCAGCCGCGCCAGCCGCCCCGGATCGTCGCTGTGGGTGATGCGGCCGGTGGCGAAGTCGTTGGTGGTGTCGAAGTAGAGCCACCACAGCGCCAGGCTGCCGGCGAAGGAGACCAGGAAGGCCAGCAGGCTCATCGGCGTCAGCGGCCCCGCGGCGAAGGTCGCGCCGGTGACCAGCAGCGACTCGCCCAGCGCGATGATCACGAACAGCGCGCAGCGCTCGGCCAGGTGGCCGCCGGAGACATTCCAGTCCGCGGTCGTCGACCGGCCCAGCCCCGGCACGAAGAACCCGGCCGACGGGCCGATCACCTCGATGCCCAGGGCCACGACCCACAGCGGCACCCGCAGGTCCTCATGCAGCGCGCCGGCGATCCACAGCGCCGCCGACACCGACAGCCACGCGCCGATCCGCTGGAAGTTGCGCACCAGGGCCAGGTCGGCGCCGCGCGCCGCCCAGAGGAAGAACAGCGTGCGGCCGACCTGCAGGGCGGTGAAGGACAGCGCGAACATCAGCGCGCGCTCGCCGAAGGCCTGGGGCAGCGACACCGACATCAGCAGCCCGGCCAGCATCATCGCGAACAGGCACAGCCGCACCGGCAGCCGCTCCGGGTCCAGCCAGTTCGTCACCCAGGAGGTGAAGATCCACACCCACCAGACCGCCAGCATCAGGAAACCGGTCTGCGCCGCGCCGCGCAGCGTGACGCCGTCGTGGGCGAAATGCCCGATCAGCGTGTGCGACAGCTGCGTGACGGCGAAGACGAAGACGAGGTCGAAGAACAGCTCGACGAAGCTGACCTTGGCATGGCCGTGCGGGTCGGGACGGCGCAGGAGGGGAATCCGGGACATCCCCGGACTGTCGCACGCGGCCATGAGCGCTCCACCGGGGCCGATGCCAGCTTGACGCAGATCGCACGGCCGCACCCATAATCGCCCGCACTCCTCTCTACCGCCGGCTCCCGCCGGACCCGTCCCGCCGATCCGCCTTCAAGAGACCGACCCGCCCGAGACGTCGCATGCGTTCCTCCGCCGAGCCGATCCACCGCACCAGCCTCGGTCGCGGCGTGGGGCTCCTGATGGTGGCCCTGGTGGCCATGGGCGTGATCGTGGCGCTGCTGGCCTGGCGGGCGCGGGCGACGCTGGACGACCTGCGCCGCGCCGACCGCATCAACAACGTGCTGCCGTCGATGACCACGCTGATGGAGGACCTGCTCAATGCGGAGACCGGCCAGCGCGGCTACCTGCTGACGCAGCGCGCCAGCTACCTGCAGCCCTACCGCGACGCCGTGCGCAACCTCGACCGCCGCGTCGAGGAGCTCGGCGCCCGCGACCAGGACCCCGCCCACGCGCCGAAGCTGGCGCGTGTGCGCGAGCTGGTGAACCTCAAGCTCGGCGAGATGAACCAGACGATCCGGCTGCACGATTCGGGCCGGCAGGACGAGGCGCTGGAACTGGTGCTCAACGACCAGGGCCTGCACCACATGGACGAGCTGCGCGACGTGCTGGGCGAGCTGACCTCGTCGCTGCGCGCCGAGCGCGCCGCGATCAGTGAGCGGCTGTCGCGCGAGGCCGGCCACACCGAGCTGCTGATGCTGGCCGGGCTGGCGATGCTGGGACTGTTCACCGTGATGGCGACCTCCCAGGTCGTCCTGCGCTCGCGCGAGCTGATGCGGACGCAGAAACGCCTCAAGGGCATCACCGACAACGTGCCCGCGCTGATCAGCCATTACGACGCCGACGGCCTGCTGCGCTTCGCCAATGCCGAGGTCGGCCGCGTCTTCCACGCCGATCCGGCCGCGCTGCGGGGCCGCACGCTCGAGCAGGTGCGCGGGACCGAGAACGCGGCGCAGATGCGCCCCTTCGTCGAGCGCGTGATGCGCGGCGAGGCCGTCTCCTTCGACGCCGAGCAGGTGATCGACGGCGAGACGCTCCACTTCCACCAGCGCTTCGTGCCGGAGCTGGTCGACGGCCGCGTCGAGGGCTTCTACGCCTGCTCGATGGACATCACCGAGCGCAAGCGCGCCGAGGCGCTGGTCGCCGCGAGCGAGCGCCGCATGAAGGCCGTCACCGACAACCTGCCGGTGTTCATCACCTACATCGACGCCGAGCGCCGGATGCGCTACGTCAACGAGACCCTGCGCACCTGGTTCGGCCTGGACCCGCAGGCGGCGATCGGCCTGCACATCGACGACGTGTTCGGGCAGGCCAGCACCCGTCAGCGCAGCGCGCAGCTGGACCTGGCGCTGAGCGGCGAGCGGGTCGAATTCGAGATCACCTCGGTGATGCTGGGCAAGCAGCGGCACCTGCGCACCGTGTACGTGCCCGACGTGGTCGCGGACGGTCGCGTGCAGGGCATCTTCACCCTGTCCGTCGACATCACCGTCATGAAGCAGGCCGAGGCGCAGCTGGCGCGGCTGGCCAGCTCGGACGCGCTCACCGGGCTGCCCAACCGGCGCGAGTTCGACCAGGCGCTGGCCGCGGCGCTGGCGCGGCAGCGTCGGCTCGCGCGCGAGGGCCGCGTGATGGCATTGCTGTTCCTGGACATCGACCGCTTCAAGGCCATCAACGACACGCACGGTCACGGCGTGGGCGATGTCGTGCTGCGCGAGTTCGCGGCGGTGCTGCGTCGCGCGGTGCGCGGCAGCGACCACGTGGCCCGCATCGCGGGCGACGAGTTCGTCGCGGTGCTGGAGGGCCTGAACCGGCCCGAGGAGGCGGAGCAGGTCGCCGCCAAGATCGTCGACGCGGTGCGCGCGGCGCGGCCGGCCGAGGTGGCGATCACGACCAGCATCGGCATCGCCACCGTCGCCGACGTCGAGGCGCCGGCGATGGACCTGATCGCCCTGGCCGACCGCGCGCTGTACCAGGCCAAGCACCAGGGGCGCGACGGCTGGACCGCGCTGCGATGGCCGGCACAGGACCAGCGGCGATGATGGCCCGATGAATCGCACCCGAATCGTCACGGGCGTCCTCATCGCCGCCGTACTGGGCCTGGGACCGTCCACCGCCTCCGTCGCGTTCGCGCAGGCGTCGCCGACCTCTTCCTCCCAGGTCGCCCCGGCCGCGAAGCCCGTCCCGGCGGCGAAGCCCGCTCCGACCGCGACGGTCGCGCCGGTCCCACGGATCGCGCCAGCAGTACCGGCCGCCCCGGCGGCCTCCGCCATCGGCACGGACGAGGAAGCCGCGCCCGGCGGCCGTCCGCTGCGGCCGCTGAGCAACGACATCGCGGAGCGCGTCCAGGCCTGCACGCTGTGCCACGGCCCGCAGGGCCGGGCGACGCCGCAGGGCTATTTCCCGCGGCTGGCGGGCAAGCCGGCGGGTTATCTCTTCAACCAGCTGCAGGCCTTCCGCGACGGGCGTCGCCATCACGCGCTGATGGCCGGGCTGCTGCGCAACATGAGCGACGACTACCTGCGCGAGATCGCCGGCTATTTCGCCGCGCTCGACGTCCCGTATCCGGCGCCCGCGCCGTCCGGGCTCGGCGCCGAGCAGCAGGCCCGGGCCGAGCGGCTGGTGACGCAGAGCGATCCGTCGCGCCGCGTGCCGGCGTGCACCGCCTGCCACGGGCCGTCGATGGCGGGTCGCCAGCCGGCGATCCCTGGCCTCTTGGGATTGCCGCGCGACTACCTCGTCGGGCAGCTCGGCGCCTGGCGCAACGGACTGCGGCGCGCGCACGCACCGGACTGCATGGCCGACGTGGCCCGGGCGCTGTCGGCCGACGACGTCGCCGTGGTCGCGAGCTGGCTCGCGGCACGCCCGGCGGGCGCGCATCCGGAGCCGCCGTCGTCGGCGCCGCTCCCGGTGGCTTGCGGAGGCCTCGCGCCATGAGCGGGTCGGAACACGCATCGGGGGCGGCGCCCCGCGACGCCGGCTCGTGGCCGGCGCAGGACCCGGCGCGGCCGATGAAGACCTTCCTGCGCGGACTGCTCGGCCTGGCGATCGCGCTGCCCGTGATGGCGCTGCTGTTGATCGCGGGTGCCTGGGGACGGGAGCTCTGGCTGTCCGGCCGTCCGGCCCTGTCCGGCGCCGAGGACACCAACCCCGCGCTGATCGCGCGCGGCGCCTACCTGGCGCGCGTCGCCAACTGCGCCGGCTGCCACAGTCCGCGCGGTGGCGCGCCGCTGGCGGGCGGGCTGCCGCTGGGCACGCCCTTCGGCACGCTGTTCAGCAGCAACCTCACGCCCGATCCGGAGACCGGCCTGGGCCGCTGGTCCGCCGACGACTTCTGGCGCGCGATGCACCACGGCCGCAGCCGCGACGGACGGCTGCTCTATCCGGCCTTTCCGTACACCAGCTACACGGCGATGTCGCGCGAGGACGCCGACGCGATCTTCGCGTGGCTGCGCCAGCAGCCGGCGGTCCGGCAGGCCGCGCCGGCCCACCAGCTCGGCTGGCCCTATCGCTGGCAGACCGCGCTGGCGGTGTGGCGCCTGATGTACTTCACGCCCGGCGATGCGCCGTCGCAGGACGAGCCCGGCGCCGATCGCGGCGCGTCGCGCGGGGAGGGCGCCCAGGCGGTGATCGCGCGGGGCCGCTACCTGGTCCAGGCGGTGGGTCATTGCGCCGAATGCCATGCGCCGCGCAACCGGCTGGGCGCGCTGCGGGACGCGACGGGGCTGCGCGGCGGCTGGGTCGGCGTGCAGGGCTGGACGGCGCCGTCGCTGGCGGATCCGCGGGCCGCGGGCGTGCAGGACTGGTCCGAGGACGAGGTGGCGCACTGGCTGCGCGCCGGCTGGTCGCCGCGCGGCGCGGCGCTGGGGCCGATGGCCGATGTCGTCGCCGAAAGCCTGCAGCATCTGAGCGAGGCGGACGCGCGCGCGATCGCCGTCTACCTGCGCGGCCTGCCCCGCGAGGCGACGACGCCGGCCGAGTTCAAGCCGGCGCCGCCGGCGCAGCTGGACCTCGGCCGCCGGGTCTATGCGAAGCACTGCGCCGACTGCCACGGCGACCAGGGCCAGGGACGGCGCATCGACGGCCAGCCCGCCTATCCGCCGCTGGCCGGCAACCGCGCCGTGACGCTCGACGCGCCGCAGAACCTGCTGCAGACGCTGGCCGACGGCGGCTACGCGCCGACGACCGCCGCCCACCCCCGGCCCTACGGCATGCCGCCGTGGCGGCAGGTGCTGAGCGAGGAGGAGATGGCCGCGGTCGCGACGGTCATCCGTCAGAGCTGGGGCAACCAGGCGCCGGCGGTGACGGCGCAGGACGTGCTGCGCTTGAGATGATTCACGGCCCCCGAGGGGCTGCTCTCCGAGCGGGCTGAACGGGCGCCTTTCGCCTGGGCGAGCCACCCTGACTGACCGCAAGACTGCGCAGCAGCATCGACATGCCTTCTTCCAGGTCCTCCTGGAATCGATACCGCAGTGGCGCCAGTTCCTCGCGTGCGATGACCGCCGCGGCGACTTCCCCCTGGACAGCCAGTGGCCACAGACCGATCAGCAGCGGCAGTGCGAGGTGGATGAACCTGTCGAACGTCGCGGCCGAAATGCTTGGCACGCTGACATGGAAAGCCATCGCAGTTTCTTGACGCACCGCCAGCAGGCCGTGCTTGAACTGGACCATGCGTTCGAAGGAGACGTTGCGCTCGAGGATGGACGGGAAGATGCTGGTGAGCCGGCACAGCAGCGGACGTGCCACGAAGGTCGACGAGAACACCCCGGCGATGTGTTCGATGGTCCCTTTGCGCTTGCCGCCGCGGTTGAGCGCCTGGACCAGTTCGCCCTGCCAGGCCATGAACTCCTCGACCAGGACATCGAGCAGGACGGCTTCGCTGCTCTCGAAGTAGCGGTAGACATTGGACTTGGTCATGCCGGCCTTGCGGGCCAGCTCATTGATGCCCAGGGCGTGCACGTCCGGGATCTCCAGCAGCAGGGACTTTGCTGTGTCGAGCAGCTGACGCCGGCGCTCCTCCTTTTGCTCAGGAGATCGCGCGCGTAAATAAGGTGGTGGCGGCTTCATCCCTGTATCTTAGAAACAACACAAGAGACTGCCGGTCTGCTAAACTGAGGACCATCGGTCTCTTATTTTCTCGACGACGAGCGACGCAGGGGTTTGGCCATGGTTACGCGAAGAACTGTGTTGCTCGGCAGTGCCGGCTTGGCGGGCGCGCTGGGGGCGCTGATGGTGGGCTGGACGGCGATGCCGCCCAGGCCGCGCCTGGTCACGTCCGATCCGCTGCCGACCGGCCCGGGACAGTCGGCGCTGAACGGTTGGGTCAAGATCGGAGCGGACAACACGGTCGGCATCGTGATGTGCAAGGCCGAGATGGGGCAGGGCATCTACACCGGTCTGGCGATGGTGCTGGCGGAGGAACTTGATGTCGATTGGGCGCAGGTTCGCGTTGAACAGGCGCCCATCGACAAGATCTATCAGAACGTCGCTGGAATCGTCGAAAGCCTGCCCTTCCACCCCGATGACCACGGCACGCTGAAGGCCATCGCCGAGCGGATCACCGGCAAGGCGATGCGCGAGTTCGGTCTGATGCTCACGGGGACTTCCTCCAGCATGAGGGATCTGTGGTTGCCGATGCGTCAGGCCGGCGCGTCAGCGCGAGCGATGCTGGTGGCCGCCGCGTCCCAGGAATGGGGAGTAAAGGCGAGGGAATGCCGTGTCGAGGCAGGCCGCGTGCTGCACCCGTCCGGCAGGAGCGCATCCTTCGGAGAATTGGCGGCTGCAGCGGCGAGCCAGCCGTTGCCCGATGCCGTTGTGCTGAAGGATCCCAAGACCTTCAAGTTGATTGGCAAGCCGCGTAAACGCCTCGAAGCCGCATCGAAGATGGACGGCAGCGCACGCTTTGGCATCGACGTGCTGCAGCCCGGCATGCAATACGCCAGCGTGGAAATGTGCCCGACCCTGGGCGGTCGCGTCGCCAGCTTCGACGCCACCGACGCGCAGAAGTTGCCTGGTGTGAGGAAGGTGCTTGCGCTGCCGCCGCTCTACGGCAGCACCGGTGGCGTCGCGGTGATTGCCGACACGCCCTACCACGCGATGCGCGCCGTCAAGGCGGTGCGCGTCGAGTGGGACGATGGGGTGGCGGCGAACTTGTCCTCCGATGAGATCTATCAGCGTCTGGCGCAATCGCTGGACACAGACGAAGGCTTCCACTTCTACAAGCATGGTGACGTCGATGCCGCGCTCAAGAGCGCCGTGAAGACCGTCAAGGCCGAGTACCGCGCGCCATATCTGGCCCACACGACGATGGAGCCGATGAACTGCACTGTCCAGTTCAAGGAGGGGCGCGCCACCGTATGGGCCGCTACGCAGGTTCCCGACATGGCGCGTCGCTCCGTGGCCAAGGTTCTGGGCCTCGCGGTCGAACAGGTCGACGTGCAGACGCAGCTGCTTGGTGGCGGTTTCGGCCGGCGCTGTGAAGTCGACGTCATCGCCCAGGCGGCGGCCATCGCCCGCGAGTCGGGCGGAGCGCCGGTCCAGGTGATCTGGTCGCGCGAGCAGGACACGACGCATGACTTCTACCGTCCGGCATGCGTCTCGCGTTTCCAGGCCGGGCTTGACGCCTCCGGCCAGTTGCTGGGCTGGCTGAACACCTCGGCCGGTCAGGCCATCATGCCGCAGGTCATCGAGCGCATGCTCGGCTTGCGCGCCGCCGTGCCCGACCGGACCACCTCGGAAGGCGCCTTCGACCAGCCCTACGAGTGGCCCTCGGCACGCATCGGCCACGAGGCCGTGGAGTTGCCCGTGCCGGTCGGCTTCTGGCGCTCCGTCGGGCATTCGCACCACGCCTTCTTCAAGGAGAGCTTCCTCGATGAAGTGGCCCACGCCGCCGGGCGCGATCCAGTGGCCTTCCGCGCCGCGCTGCTGGCCAGGCATCCTCGGCACTTGAAGGTGCTGCAGCGCGCTGCCGAGTTGTCGGGCTGGGGCCAGCCCCTGCCTGCGGCCGCCGATGGCACCCAGCGTGCCCGTGGCGTGGCCCTGCATCAGTCTTTCGGCTCCATCGTGGCGCAGGTGGCGGAGGTGTCGGTGTCCCCCGACAAGCGCATCCGCGTCCACCGTGTGACCTGCGTGATCGACTGCGGCCTCGCCATCAACCCGAACCTGGTGCGCCAACAGATGGAAAGCGGCATCGTCTACGGCTTGTCGGCCGCGTTGAACGATGAGGTGCGCATCGAGAAGGGGCAGGTCCAGCAGACCAACTTCCACGACAACCCCGTGCTGCGCTTCGATGAATGTCCGGTGATCGACACCGAAGTCATCGCCAGCGACGAAAACCCCGAAGGCGTCGGCGAACCCGGTACGCCGCCGGTCGCCCCGGCTGTGGCGAACGCCCTGTTCACCCTCACCGGCCAGCGGCTGCGCCGCCTGCCACTGAAGCTGGCTTGACCCGGAGAAGTCTCATGACCCCGTTGACGATCAATCGCAAGCCTGTGGAAGTGCTGGCCGAGCCCGACACACCGCTGTTGTGGGTGTTGCGTGGCGAGCTGCAGCTGACCGGCACCAAGTTCGGTTGCGGCATGGCGCTGTGCGGCGCATGCACCGTGCACATCGATGGCGAGCCGACGCGCTCCTGCGTCACGCCGATCTCGGCGGTCGGCCTGCGCGAGGTGACCACCATCGAAGGGTTGTCCGGGCCGCAGGTGGCCATGCTGAAGGCGGCGTGGACCGATGTCGACGTGGTGCAGTGCGGCTACTGCCAGAGCGGGCAACTGATGGCCGCGGCTGCGCTGCTGAGGCAGAACCCCAAGCCGACCGATGCGGACATCGACGCCGCCATGGCCGGCAACATCTGCCGCTGCGGTACCTACCCGCGCATCCGTGCGGCCATCCATCAAGCGGCCGCGATGGCCGCAGCGTGAGCGGACCGGCACCCACGGCCACCTTCGGGAGAGAGCATGTCGACATTCCCACCCACCCGCGGCTTCGGCGTGGGCCGCATGAAAACCGCCGGGATGCTCGTCGCCGGCGGCTGGCTGCTGGTGGCCGGCTGGGTTCAGGCACAGCCCGCCGCCGCCAGTGCGCCGGCCACCACCTTGCGCTCGCCGTCGCAGTTCTCGAGCATCGCGGATGACAAGGCACGGTCGCAGGCCCTGTTTGTCGAAGCGGGCAAGGTGATCCAGCATCCCCGCTGTCTGAACTGCCATCCGAATGGCAACCGCCCACTGCAGGGCGACGGCATGCAGCTGCACCAGCCGTTGGTCTTGCGCGGCAAGGACGGTTTCGGCACCACGGCGATGCGTTGCGCCAGCTGCCACGGCGCCCAGAACTTCCAAGCGACGCGGAGTTTCAGCGTGCCGGGCAACGAGCATTGGCACCTGGCGCCGCTCGAGATGGCCTGGCACGGCCGTGCCCTCGGCGAGATCTGCAAGCAGCTGAAAGACCGATCACGCAACGGTGGCAAGACGATGGACCAGATCATCGACCACATGGCGCGCGATGAGTTGGTCGGCTGGGCCTGGTCTCCCGGTGCCGGCCGCGCGCCGGCGCCGGGCACCCAGAAGGAATTCACCGATCTGATCAAAGCCTGGGCGGACAGCGGCGCGCACTGTCCAACATAGCGTGCCTGTGGCGGGGTTCGGGCTCCGCGCGGCGGGCGCGGCATATGGGGACGGGCCACCCTCGATTTCAAGATCTTGAAGCGCGACCGGGCGCTCCTAGTTGGGGAGTCATGGCGGACACCCCGCCGCGACCCATCCGCAGGAAGCCAAGGAGCCCCGCATGTACCGTCAACTGTTTGCCCGTGAACTGTTCAACGACCTGGACCGCTTCCAGCGCGAGATGAGCAGCCTGTTCGAAGCCACCGCCGGCCGTGGCGTCGCGCGCGGGGGTTATCCGGCCCTCAATGTGGGCCTGTCGCCGGAGGCGGTGGAGGTCCATGCCTTCGCCCCCGGCCTGGACCCGGCCACGATCGGCGTGGACCTGGACCGCGGCGTGCTGAGCCTGTCCGGCGAGCGCGTGTCGCCGCTGGCCGCCAAGCCGTCCGCGACCGAGGGCGACGGCGAGGCCGCGGCCCAACCCGCCGCGTCGGTCGCGTCGGCCGGCAAGACCATCGTCCATCAGCGCGAGCGCTTCGCCGGCAAGTTCCGACGCGTCGTCAGCCTGCCCGATGACATCGATCCGGAGCAGGTGATCGCCTCCTACAAGGACGGCGTGCTGCGCGTCAGAGTCAAGCGCCGGCCCGCGCCGCAGCCCCGCCGCATCGACATCCACTGATCCGCGCCCGCCGCGATCAAGTCCCCGGAACCCCGAGACGAAAGCATTTCATGAGCACGACCGCCGTTCACACCCCCGCCACCGACGCCGCCAGCGTGTCGGCTTCGACCTCCGCCACCGCCTCGACACAGGCCGCGCGCCGACGCGACGACTACGCGATCCAGCCCGCCGTCGACGTGATCGAGGACGCGCAAGGCCTGACGCTGTTCGCCGACCTGCCCGGCGTGCCGCGAGAGCAGTTGCAGCTGCGCGTCGACCAGGACCGCCTGGTCATCGAGGCCGAGATGCAGCTGGACGTGCCCGCCGGACTGGCCGCCGGCCATGTCGAGGTGTCGCGCCAGTTCTATCGCCGCGCGTTCACGCTGAGCAAGGAACTCGACGCCGACCAGATCAGCGCCGAACTGAACCACGGCGTGCTGCGGGTGCGCATCCCCAAGGCAGCGCACGCGCAGCCGCGCAAGATCGACGTCAAGCTGAGCTGATCTCGCCGGGCGCGCCGGCCTGCCTCGGGCCGGCCGCGATCGTCGACATGACACGGGCTCCCAGTCGGGAGCCCGTGTCGCGTCCGGGCCCCGACCTCCGCCGGGTTGGATCAGACGCCGCGTGGCGTCCGCTGCGCGCTTTCAGAACCGGTACAGCCGGCACGCGTTGCCGGCCCGCAGCGCCTCGAGCGTCCCGCTCGTTCCCGCCGCGTCCTCGAGCCATGCGGGCGAGGTCGACGCGTCCCGCGCCTGCTCATGCGCCGTGCAGGGCCAATCGCTGCCCCACATCAGGCGCCCCGGACCGATCAGGTCCAGCCAGCGGGACAGCAGCGCGGTCGCCTCGCAGCCGGCCTCCAGGCGATAGGGCGCGCTGAGCTTCACATGCAGCCGATCCCGCTGGGCGGGGGCCAATGCCTCGAACTCCGACGCCGCCGCAGGCTTGCCGAAGTGGTCCGCGACGACGGTCAGCGCCTGCGGAATCCGCGCCAGGACTTCCGCCAGCCGGCCGTGGTCCGTGTGGACCTGCACATGCCAGTCCAGCGCCTGGAGGCGCTCGAACAGCGGATGCCATTCCGCGCCCAGCCGGTGATCGCCGCCCACGAGATTGAGCCGCACGCCGCGCACGCCCAGCGTCTGCATGCGCTCAAGTTCAGCCATGGCGATGTCCGGCGCGACCACGACCACGCCGCGCAGTCGTCCGGCCTGCTCCGCCAGCAGCCGCAGCAGGTGGGTGTTGTCGGTGCCCAGGAAGCTTGGCTGCACGAGCACGCCCTGCGTGACGCCATGGGGCGCCGTCGCCGCGACCCAGGCCTCCAGCGGCGCCGCGTAGGCGGGCACATAGCGCGCGCCGGGCACGCCCGTGCTGGTCAGCGGGAAGGCGTGGAAATGGGCGTCGACCACGCCCGCACCGGGCGCGGGCTTGACGTCGGAAGAGGGCGTCGGCATCATGCGCGAATTCTAGTCCTATAGAGGACTATAGGAAAACCACCTTGGACACAGGACTTCCGAACGCGGCCGGCGTGAGCCGGTATGCCCAGCTCGCGCAGGAGCTGCGCCAGCGCATCGTCGGTGGGGAATGGGCCGCCGGCGCGGCCATTCCCGCCGAGACCGAACTGGCGGAACGCTTCGGCGTGGCGCTGGGCACGGTGCGTCAGGCCGTGGCCATGCTTGCCGCCGAAGGCATCGTCCAGCGCGTGCATGGCAAGGGGACCTTCGTCACGCAGGGGCTGAACGGCCCGTCGCTGCTGCGCTTCTTCCGCTTCCGCGGACCGACGGACGAGCCGCCGACGGCTCGCGTCCATCGCTGCCAGACGGTGCGGCTGCGCGCGGCCGAAGCGCTGGCCCTGGGTCAGCAGACCGGCGACGCGGCGCTGCGGGTGAAGCGGGTCCGGCTGCTGGCGGGGCGGCCGGTGCTGGCCGAGGACCTGCTGCTGCCGCTGGCCCGCTTCGAGGCGCTGCGCGCGCTCCCGACCCGCGAGTGGGAGGACCTGCTTTATCCGATGCTGGCCCGTCTCTGCGGCGTGACCGTCGCGCGGGCCAATGACGAGCTGAGCTTCGGGCACCTCGACGCGGCCACCGCCGCGCTGCTGGACCTGCCCGAGGGCGCGCCCGCGATCCGCGTCGACCGGCAGGCCTTCGACCTGGGCGGCCACTGCATCGAGCTGCGCACCACCTGGGGCGACGCGACCGCCTTCCACTACAGCGCCGAGATGCGCTGATCGCTCTATCAGGAGACCATGATGATCGGACGACGTCCCGCCGTGATGACGGCGCTTGCCCTGGCCTGCGGCCTGTCGACGGGCGCCTGGGCGCAAGCCTGGCCCAGCAAGCCGGTGACCCTGATGGTCAGCTACCCGCCGGGCGGCGGCGCCGACCTGATCGCAAGGCTGATCGCGCCCAAGCTGGGCGAGGCGCTCGGCCAGACCGTCATCATCGAGAACCGCCCCGGCGGCAGTGGCCAGATCGCCGCCGGCGCGGTGGCGCGCGCGCCGGCCGACGGCTACACGCTGCTGTTCGACGCCTCGTCCTACGCGGTCACGCCGACGCTGTTCCCGAACTCGCCCTACAAGCAGGGCAAGGCCTTCAAGACGGTCGCGGTCACGGCGCTGTTCCCCAACGTGGTCCTGGTCAACGCCCAGTTCCCCGCGAAGACGGCCGCTGAGCTGGTCGCCGCGGCCAGGGTGAAGACCGACCAGGTGGCCTTCGCGTCGTCGGGCAACGGCTCGGCGCAGCACATCGCCGGCGTGCTGTTCGAGCAGGCCGCGAAGGTCGAGATGATGCATGTGCCCTACAAGGGCGGCGGTCCGGCGCTGACCGATGTCATCGGCGGCCAGGTGCCGGTGTTCTTCGGCAACGTGGCCTCGACGCTGCAGTACGTGAAGCAGGGCAAGCTGCGCCCGCTGGCGGTGAGCGGCCGCCAGCGCTCGGCGGCGCTGCCCGAGGTGCCCACCGGCGCCGAGGCCGGCCTGCCCGGCTTCGAGATGTACGAGTGGAACGGCCTGTTCGCGCCGGCGGGGACGCCGGCACCGGTGGTCGAGCGCCTGTCCCGGGCCGTCCAGCAGGCGCTGGCCGCGCCGGAGGTGAAAGCCCGGATCGTGGAACTGGGCGGCGAGCCCTTCCCCGGCGGTGTCGCCGAGTCCGGCAAGTTCGTCGAGGCGGAACTCAAGCGGATGTCGACCCTCATCAAGGAGCGGCACATCACGGTGGAGTGATCACCGTGGCGTGATCGCCCGCGCGGCGCCGCCGGGCGATCAGTTCAGCCGAGACACCGACATCTCCGCCTCGGGCGGCGCCGCCATCGCGGCGAACGCCGCCTCGGCGGCCTGGCCCGCGCGCGCCGCGTCGTCCAGGCTGACCTGCATGCGGCGCCGCATCCACGGCCGGATGTCCTCCAGCGGGCCGACGTCCGGCAGCAGGCTCCAGTCCTGCAGCGCCTGCACCGCGTGCGGCACCGGCTCCTGGCCGGCCAGCGCGCGCTGCAGCTTCGCGGCCGCGGCCGGCATCTCGGCCATCAGGTCGCCGTCCAGCTCCTTGCCGCGCCGCATCAGGCTCTGCCGCATCATCGACAGGTGGGCCATCAGGCGGTAGCCGTGGTCCAGCACCGCATTGAGCTCGTCCTGCGGCGGCCGCACCCGGCGCGGTTCCGCCGCGCTGCGCTGCAAGGCGGCGGACAGCGCCGCCAGCGCGTCATAGGCCTGGCGCCGCGCCATGCGCTGGGTGAGCGCGCCCGCGGGCGTCATCGCCGCGGTCATCGCCTGCAGCGCGTACTGCTGCAGCGCGTGCTGCGCCCGCTTCAGCGCGCGCGGCAGGTTGCGCCGCTCCCAGGCCGGCAGCACGTAGCTGAAGGCCCAGGCCAGGACCGCGCCCAGCACCGTGTCGGCCAGCCGCTCCGAGACCGCGATGCCGTGCGACGGATCGGCCAGGTGCGACTGCAGCAGGGCGAGCATCGTGGCGGCGATGGCGGTGACCAGGTAGCGGCGGGTGACGAACGCATGCGCGATGCCGACCGCCACCTGCAGCACGACGATCCACAGCGTCTGGCTGGGGATCAGCGACAGCGCCAGCATCAGCCCGCAACCGATCGCCGTGCCCAGCACCCGCAGGTTGCGGCGCTCCAGCGTCTGGTCCAGGCTGCCGCGCAGCACGACGGCCACCGACAGCACCAGCCAGTGCGGATGGGAGGCCCAGGGCAGCGCCAGCGCGATGAAGTAGGCCGAGGCCAGCGCCAGCGTGCTGCGCAGCGCGTGCCGCAGCACTGGCGAGTCCAGGTGCAGCTGCGCCCGCAGCAGACCCATGGGCCAGCCGACCGGCGTGACGAACTGGCGCAGCGTGCCCGCGTCCAGCGCCAGCGGCGGCACCGGCTGGGCGACGTCGAGCGCGCGGCCCATCGCCAGCACCTCGCCGTCCAGGTGCGAGAGCCGGTCCTGCAGCACCAGCTGCAGGCGGGTGCGCGGATCCTGCGGCGGCAGCTCCGGCCAGCGCGTCGGCCGCACCGTGTTCATCGCGGGCGCGCGCTCGTCGAGCAGCGCATCGCGGTACTCGTCCAGCAGCACGCCCAGCGCCTTGAGCCGGCCCACCAGCGCCGCGCGCATCTGCTGTCCGACCGGGTCCTCGCCCAGCAGTTCCAGGTCGAGCCGGCTGGCCAGCATCAGGTCGCGCAACTCCACCACGTGCAGCAGCACCGCGGCGCTGCGCGGATCGGTGCGGGCGCGCGGGAACACCTGGTCGCGCGCGGTCTGCAGCAGCTCGGCGAGCTGGGCCTCGTTGCCCAGCCAGTCGCGCATCGCATGGGCCGCGCCGCCGCTGCCCAGCAGCTCGGCGCGCGCGGTCAGCAGCTGGGCCAGGCCGTGCAGCGCCTCGGCCAGCGCGAGGCGATGGAAGCGCCGCTGCAGCAGCGCGCTGGTCAGCACGCTCCACAGCAGGTAGAGCGCGATGCCGGCCGCGCCGCTGGCCAGCACCACCGGCAGCGGCTGCGGCGGCCAGGCCAGCGCGAAGACCATGGCCAGGATGGGCGCGAACGAGACCGGGCCCGCGCGCGGGCCCCAGCTCAGCAGCAAGGCGCTGCCGAAGGCCAGCGCGGCCACCAGCACGCCCATCGCGATGCGGTAGGGATGCAGCACCGCGACCAGCCCGACCGCCAGCAGCGACATCGCGCCGGCGGTGAGCACCCGGTTGCGGTTGCGCCGGACGCTGCCCGGCAGATCGGCCAGGCTGGCACAGATGGCGCAGGCCATCGCCAGCTGCGAGGCGACGTGCGACAGCGCGGCGGGCGCCGCGTGCGAGACGATCGCCTGCACCAGCATCACCCCCAGGGCGACGCTGAGGCCGTTCCACCAGTGCGCCGGCCAGTGACGCCAGCGACCGGCCGCCATCAGGCTTCCCGGACGCGCTGGTTCAGGTGGGCCAGGGCTTCCTCGACCTGGTCGACCAGCACCAGGCACAGGTCGCCCGGCTGCAGGCGTTCCAGCGCGCGGTCGATCGCGACGAACTCGCCGCGGATCTCCTCGATGTGCTTCGTCCGGGTCGCGCCCTTGAGGCCTTCCTGCAGCAGCGCCAGGACCTCGCCGTCCTCGCGGCCACGCTGGCAGGCGTCCTGGAACAGGATGGCCTCGTCGAAGGCCTCGCCCAGGATCTGCGTCTGGATGCGGATGTCCTCGTCGCGGCGGTCGCCGGCGCCCGAGATCACCACCGAGCGCTTGTTGGCCGGCAGCGCCTGCACCGCCTGCACCAGCGCGCGCATCGCGTCGCCGTTGTGGCCGTAGTCGGCGATGACGGTCGCGCCGCGGTAGTCCATCACGTTGAAACGTCCCGGCACGCTGTCCGGGTCGCTCATGAAGCTGGCCAGCCCGCGCCGGATCGTGTCCCAGTCCAGGCCCACGCCCCAGGCCGCCGCCACGGCCGCCATCGCGTTCTCGTTCTGGAACGGGATCGCGCCGCCGCGGGTGAAGGGGATGTCTCGCAGCGGGATGGACTCGCGCCACGCGCCTTGCGCCGCGACCAGCGCGTCGCCGTCGATGTAGACGCAGCGCTTGCCCTGCGCGCGGTGGGTGGCCATCAGCGGATGGTGACGGTCGCTGGCGAAGAAGATCACCTGGCCCGGGCAGACCTCGGCCATCTTGGCCACGACCGGGTCGGCGGCATTGAGCACCGCATAACCGTTGTCGGCCACGTTCTGCACGATCACGCGCTTGACCAGCGCCAGCTCCTCGACGGTGTTGAGGAAGTTCATGCCCAGGTGGTCGCCCTCGCCCAGGTTGGTCACCACCGCCACCTGGCAGCGGTCGAAGCCCAGGCCCTCGCGCAGCACGCCGCCGCGCGCGGTCTCGAAGACTGCGGCCTCGACGTCCGGGTGCATCAGCACGTTGCGGGCGCTCTTCGGGCCCGAGCAGTCACCGCTGTCGGTCTGGCGACCGTCGACGTAGACGCCGTCGGTGTTGGTCATGCCCACGCGCAGGCCCTGTGTCGCGAACATGTGCGCCACCAGGCGCGAGGTCGTCGTCTTGCCGTTGGTGCCGGTAACCGCGACGATGGGGATGCGGCCGTCCTCGTTCGCGCTGCCGCGGTTGCCCGGGCCGTAGATGCTCGAGATGATGGCCTCGCCGACGTCGCGGCCCTTGCCGTAGGACGGGCTCAGGTGCATGCGCAGCCCCGGCGCGGCGTTGACCTCGACGATGCCGCCGCTCTGCTCCTCGAGCGGCTTGTGCACGCTCTCGGCCACCACGTCGACGCCGCAGACATGCAGGCCGACGACGGTCGCCGCCGCGATCGCGCGCGCCGCGACCTCGGGATGCACGTCATCGGTCACGTCGGTGGCGGTGCCGCCGGTGGACAGGTTGGCGTTGTTGCGCAGGATCACGCGGCGGCCCTTGTCGGGTACCGACTCGGGCGTCAGGCCCTGCAGGTCCAGGCGCGCGATGGCGATGTCGTCCAGGCGGATCTTCGTCAGCGAGGTGGCATGGCCGTCGCCGCGGCGCGGGTCCTCGTTGACCTTGTCGACCAGCTGGCGCACCGTGTGCACGCCGTCGCCGATCACGTTGGGCGGGTCGCGGCGGGCCGCGGCCACCAGCTTGTCGCCGACCACCAGCAGGCGGTAATCGCTGCCGGGCAGGAACTTCTCGACCATCACCGTGCCGATCTCGTCGGCCGCCTTGTAGGCCATCTCCAGATGCTCGCGGGTGGCGACGTTCACCGTCACGCCCTTGCCCTGGTTGCCGTCCAGCGGCTTGACCACGACCGGCAGGCCGATCTCCTGCGCCAGCTCCCAGGCTTCGTCGACCGAGTTCACCGGCGCGCCGATCGGCACCGGCACGCCGGCCGACTGCAGCAGGCGCTTGGACAGGTCCTTGTCCTGCGCGATCGATTCGGACACCGCGCTGGTGGCGTCGACCTCGGCCGCCCAGATGCGGCGCTGCTTGACGCCCCAGCCCAGCTGCACCAGCGAGCCCTGCGTCAGCCGGCGGAACGGGATGCCGCGCTTGCAGGCGGCGTCGACGATGGAGCCGGTCGAGGGGCCGAGGCGGATGTCCTCGTCGGTCTCGCGCAGCGCCTTGATGGCGGCGTCGGCGTCGAAGGCGCCGCCGGACTGGGCCGCGGCGATCAGCTCGACGGCCTTGTCGAAGGCCATGCGGCCGACGTCTTCCTCGCTGTACTCGACGACGACCTGGTAGGTGCCCGGCTCGGACGTCGTGTGGGTGTGGCTGAAGGTCACCGGGCAGCCGGCCTGGGCCTGCAGCGCGAGCGCGGCCTGCTCCAGCACATGGGCCAGCGTGATGGGCGACTTGGCGCTGCTGGCCGGCCGCAGCGGGCCGATGCCGGGGAAGCGCTCGCGCAGGCGGGCCTCGAAGCCGGCCATGTCGGCGAGCGCGCGCTCGGTCTCGCTGCAGTGCACGACCGCCTCGATGGCGGTGTGGCGGCTCCACATGTTGGGGCCGCGGAGGGCGCGGGTGCGGGAGACTTCCATCTGTCGTCTTTCGGTTCGACTGTTCTTTGAAGGGGCGATCGGAACGGCGGCCGCGCGCTTACTGCGGCAGGTCCGGCACGAAGGTGTCCAGGCCGGCGGAGATCAGCTCGGGCGAGATGCCCATTGCCCACGCGGTGGCGACGGCGGCCAGCACCGAGTCGGTGGCGATCTCCTGCCCGGCCGCGCGGAAGCGGGCCTGCAGCGAATCGACATTGGCGCCCGAAGTTTCCGCCGTGCCCTGCGCCAGCATCGCGGCGCCGCCGCGCAGGAACACGCCGCGGCCTTCCCGCGCGCGGTGCGCGGACAGTGCCTCGTTGGCGGCGTCCAGGGCGTAGAAGATGACCTCGCCGTCGGAGAGCTCCGCCATCTCGGCCACCTTGGCCTCGTCGGCGTTGAGCACGGCGACGCCGTCGGACAGCACCACGTCCACCTGCGTGCGCAAGACCTTGAAGAGCTGGTCCTCGGTCTGGATGTCGTGCTGGTCGAGCTCGGGCACGCGGCCCATGTCGGTGACGACGCCGACCTGGCAGCGGTCGTAGGCCAGGCCGTCGCCCAGGATGGTGCCGGCGCCGTTCTCCACGACGATCGCGTCGACCGCGCGGTTCATCAGCAGGCGGTGGCTGGCGGCCCAGGTCGCGCTGGGCTTGCGCTCGACGCGGCGGGTGCCCAGGAACAGGCCGGCGCCGCAGGCCAGGCCGACGTGGCGGCCGTTCAGGTGCAGCAGCCAGCCGACCAGGCGCGCGATCTGCGCCGTGCCGCGCGAGCCCGCCACGCCCACGATCGGGATGCGGCCGTTCTCGTCCTCGGCGAACAGGTGGTCGATGATGGCCTGGCCCACCGGCTGGGGCATGCCCTCGGCCGGCTTCAGGTGCATCAGCAGGCCGGGGCCCGCGTTGACCTCGACGATGGCGCCGCCGGTCTCGGACAGCGGCCGGGAGATGTCGCTGCAGACCAGGTCCACGCCGGCGATGTCCAGGCCAACGGTGCGCACCGCCAGCGAGACCGCATGGGCGACCTCGGGGTGGATCTGCGCGGTGCAGTCGATCGCGACGTTGCCGTTGCGCTGGATCAGCACGCGCCGGCCGGCCTCGGGCACGCCGTCGCCAGACAGGCCCTGGCGCTGCAGGTCCAGCAGCACGACCGGGTCGTCGCGGATGTCGATGCGGTTGAGCGGGAAGTCCTCGGTCGTGCCGCGGCGCGGATCGGTGTTGATCTGCAGGTCGATCAGCTCGACGACGCTGTGCGTGCCGTCGCCGGTGATCCAGGCTTCCTCGCCGCGGGCCGCGGCGACCACCTGGCCGCCGACCACCAGCAGGCGGTGCTCCATGCCGGGGATGTAGCTCTCGACCAGCACTTCCGAGCCTTCTTTGTCGGCCAGGTGGAAGGCGGCCTCGACATCGGCCTGGTGGCGAAGGTCCAGCGTGACGCCGCGGCCGTGGTTGCCGTCCGAGGGCTTGACGACGACCGGCAGGCCCAGGTCCTGGGCGACGTCCCAGGCCTCGGCGGCGGTCTTGACCGCCTGGCCGGCGGGCACCGGCACGCCGACGGACTTCAGCAGTTCCTTGGTCAGGTCCTTGTCGCGTGCGATGCCTTCGGCGATCGCGCTGGTCATGTCGGTCTCGGCCGTCCAGATGCGGCGCTGGCGCGCGCCGTAGCCGAGCTGGACCAGGTTGCCGTCGTTCAGGCGGATGTGGGGGATGCGGCGGTCGGTCGCGGCGGCCACGATGGCGGCGGTCGACGGGCCGAGGTAGCAGTCGTCGAGCTTGTCGCGGATGGCCTCGACGGCGGCGCCGACGTCGAAGTCGTCGCCGTTGATGGTGGCCATCAGCAGCGCATGGCCCTGCTCCAGCGCACAGCGGGCGACCTGCTCGTCGCGGGCGCGGAAGACCATGCGATAGACGCCATGCTGCGAGGTGGAGCGGGTCTGGCCGAAGCCGGTGGGCATGCCTGCCAGGTTCAGCAGCTCGATGACGACGTGCTCCAGCACGTGGCCCATCCAGGTGCCTTCGGTCAGGCGCTGCAGGAAGCCGCCGCGCTCGCCCACGCCGCAGTGGTGCTCTTCCAGCGCCGGCAGCCGCTTGCACAGGCGCTCGGTGAAGCCGGGGATCAGGTTCGAGGGATGTTCCTCCAGGCCACCCAGGTCCAACCAGGTTTCCAGCACCGGACGGTAGGTCCACATGTTGGGGCCGCGCAGGTAGTTGATGCGCAGGAGCTTGATGTCGTCGTGTCGGCTCATGAGGGGTGGGAACGTGGAAGGGGGCCGCCCGGCGGACCACCGGAGAGGAATGCGAAGCACAATTGTGCGCTTAAGCGAAAATCCCGCGAAAAATGCCGCATCCGGGTTGGTCCGGGTCTTGCCCTGACCAGGGAAGCGGCGAAGAACCTCCGGTTTCGAAGATCGCAGAACAACACAAATGCAGCATCAACATCCTGTCGCGTCGGCCAGTGCCGGCGGCGTTTCGCTCGCCGAGGCCTTCGCGTCACGCCTGCGGCGTGGCGAGAACGTCCGGGCCACGCTGGAGGTTGACCTCGACGCGCGATTGCGCTTTGCCCGGGGCGGTCTGCAACTCACCGATCAGCGGCTGCTGTCGCTGGAGCCCGCCGAGGACGGCGCCGGCGCGCTGGTCGAGCGCGAATGGCCGCTGACGCCGGCGCTGCGCCTGGCGCTGTCGGACCATGCCGGCCTGGGCCTGCTGGAACTGGTCGACGAGCGCGGCCGGCTGGCCCAGTGGCGCTTCACGATGAAGGTCAACCTGCAGGCCCAGCGCTTCCAGGACGCCTTCAACCGCCGCGATGAACCGGCGCTGACCCAGGACGCCGAACCCGAGCTGTGCCCGAGCTGCCAGGCCGTGCTGCCCGAGGACAGCGAGGAATGCCCCTCCTGCGCCCGGGAACTGCACACGCCGCCCTCGACCTGGGTGCTGCTGCGGCTGTGGCGCTTCGCGCGGCCCTATCGCGGCCAGCTGCTGCTGGGTTTCCTGCTGATGCTGGGCGCGACCGGCGCGACGCTGGTGTCGCCCTACCTGACCATGCCGCTGATGGACGACGTGCTGATCCCGTTCCAGCAGGGCCGCCAGATCGACACCGGGCTGGTGGCGCTCTACCTGGGCGGCCTGCTGGGCGCGGCGATCGTGTCCTGGATCCTGGGCTGGGCCAAGACCTACATCCTCGCGCTGGTCTCCGAGCGCATCGCCGCGGACCTGCGCACGGCGACCTTCGACCACCTGCTGGGCCTGTCGCTGGAGTACTTCGGCTCCAAGCGCACCGGCGACCTGATGAGCCGCATCGGCTCGGAGACCGACCGCATCAGCGTTTTCCTGTCGCTGCATGCGCTGGACTTCATCACCGATTGCCTGATGCTGCTGATGATCACGGTGATCCTGTTCTCCAACAACGCCTGGCTGGCGCTGGCCACGCTGGTGCCGCTGCCCTTCATCGCCTGGCTGATCCACCTGGTGCGCGACAAGCTGCGCACCGGCTTCGAGAAGATCGACCGCGTCTGGGGCGAGGTGACCTCGGTGCTGGCCGACACCATCCCCGGCATCCGCGTGGTCAAGGCCTTCGCCCAGGAGCGCCGCGAGGCCGAGCGCTTCCGCAGCGCCAACAAGCACAACCTGCTGGTCAACGACCGGCTCAACAAGACCTGGAGCCTGTTCACGCCCAGCGTGTCGCTGCTGACCGAGATCGGCCTGCTGGTCGTGTGGGCCTTCGGCATCTGGTTGATCGCGCATTCGCAGATCACGGTCGGCACGCTGACCGCGTTCCTGGCCTACATCGGGCGCTTCTACGGGCGACTGGACTCGATGAGCCGGATCGTCTCGGTGACGCAGAAGGCGGCCTCGGGCGCCAAGCGGATCTTCGACATCCTCGACCACCATTCCAACGTGCCTGAACCGGCCCAGCCGGTCCGGCTGGAGAAGGTGCGCGGCGGGCTGACGCTGCAGGACATCGGCTTCCGCTACGGCAACCGGACGGTGATCCGCGACCTGAATCTCGAGATCCAGCCCGGCGAGATGATCGGCCTGGTCGGCCACAGCGGCTCGGGCAAGAGCACGATGGTCAACCTGATCTGCCGCTTCTACGACGTCACCGAAGGCGCGATCAAGCTGGACGGCGTGGATCTGCGCCGCTTCTCGCTGGCCGACTACCGCCGCCACATCGGCCTGGTGCTGCAGGAGCCCTTCCTGTTCTTCGGCACCATCGCGGAGAACATTGCCTACGGCAAGCCGGACGCGACGCGCGAGGAGATCGTCGCCGCGGCCCGCGCCGCGCATGCGCATGAATTCATCCTGCGGCTGCCGCAGGGCTACGACTCGCTGGTGGGCGAGCGCGGCCAGGGGCTCTCCGGCGGCGAGCGCCAGCGCATCTCGATCGCACGGGCGCTGCTGATCGATCCCCGCATCCTGATCATGGACGAGGCCACCTCGGCGGTGGACACCGAGACCGAGAAAGAGATCCAGAAGGCGCTGGACAACCTGGTGCGGGGCCGCACGACCATCGCGATCGCGCACCGTCTCTCGACGCTGCGCAAGGCCGACCGGCTGGTGGTGATGGACCGCGGCGAGATCGTCGAGGTCGGGCCGCACGACGAGCTGATCGCCAAGCAGGGCGCCTACTGGCGGCTGTGGGAGGCGCAGGCCCGCCGCGTCGACGCGGAGGAGCAGGACAGCGTCGTCGTCGTCGCGCCCAACGTCAATGTCCACACGGCCACGCAGGCCTGATCGCGCCGAGGTGTCTTCATGAGCAACATCCAGTCCCTGGCGCGCAATCCGTTCGGCCGGCTGGTCCTGGTCGACGCGGCCGGCCAGACCCATGACAACGTCACGCCGGTGCGGGCGCATCCGCTGTCCGCGCCCGAGGAGGGCATCTCGCTGGTCGGCACCGACGGCCATGAGATCGCCTGGATCGACCGCCTCGGCGACCTGCCCGAGGTGCAGCGCACGCTGCTGCGCGACGAACTCGACCATCGCGAGGTCACGCCCACGGTGCTGAAGCTGCTGGCGGTGTCGACCTTCTCGACGCCGTCGCAATGGACCGTCGAGACCGATCGCGGCGCCACCGAATTCATCCTCAAGAGCGAGGAAGACATCCGGCGCATCGGGGAAGGGCGGCTGCTGATCGCCAGCTCCCACGGCCTGCACTTCCTGGTGCCGGACCGCTTTTCGCTGGACCGGCATTCGCGCAAGCTGCTCGAGCGATTCCTCTAACGCCGATCCATCAGTTCCGGGGCCACCCTTACGCATTTATGCAATAGCCGAAACGGTACAGACCTGCCCTACAATTGACGTTTACGTAAACGTAAGAGAACGAATTGCCCAGCGCGCGTCCGGAGCGGCGCGCGTGGAGGCGGTCGAGGAGACATTCCCATGAGCCTGCCCGGTCTGAACTTCCACCTCGGCGAAGACATCGACGCGCTGCGCGACGCGGTGCGCGAATTCGCCCAAGCCGAGATCGCCCCCCGCGCGGCCGAGATCGACCGCAGCGACCAGTTCCCGATGGACCTGTGGCGCAAGATGGGCGACCTGGGCGTGCTGGGCGTCACCGTGCCCGAGGAATTCGGCGGCGCCGGCCTGGGTTACCTGGCCCACATGGTCGCGATGGAGGAGATCTCCCGCGCCAGCGCCTCGGTGGGCCTGAGCTACGGCGCCCACTCCAACCTGTGCGTCAACCAGATCAAGCGCAACGGCAACGAGGCGCAGAAGAAGAAGTACCTGCCCAAGCTGATCTCCGGCGAGCACGTCGGCGCGCTGGCGATGAGCGAGCCGGGCGCCGGCTCCGACGTCGTGTCGATGAAGCTGCGGGCCGAGGACAAGGGCGGCTACTACGTCCTCAACGGCACCAAGATGTGGATCACCAACGGCCCCGATGCGGACACGCTGGTCGTCTACGCCAAGACCGAACCCGAACTCGGCGCCCGCGGCATGACCGCCTTCCTGATCGAGAAGGGCATGAAGGGCTTCTCGATCGCGCAGAAGCTGGACAAGCTCGGCATGCGCGGCAGCCACACCGGCGAGCTGGTGTTCCAGAACGTCGAGGTGCCGGCGGAGAACGTCCTGGGCCAGGTCGGCGGCGGCACCAAGGTGCTGATGTCGGGCCTGGACTACGAGCGCGCCGTGCTGGCCGCCGGTCCGATCGGCATCATGCAGGCGGTGATGGACAACGTCGTCCCCTACATCCACGACCGCAAGCAGTTCGGCCAGTCCATCGGCGAATTCCAGCTGATCCAGGGCAAGGTCGCCGACATGTACACGGTGCTGCAGGCCGCGCGCGCGTTCTGCTACACGGTGGGCAAGAACCTGGATGCGCTCGACGGCGCGCACGTGCGGCAGGTGCGCAAGGACTGCGCCTCGGTCATCCTGTGGTGCGCCGAGAAGGCCACCTGGATGGCGGGCGAGGGCATCCAGATCTTCGGCGGCAACGGCTACATCAATGAATATCCGCTCGGCCGGCTCTGGCGTGACGCGAAGCTCTACGAAATCGGCGCGGGCACGTCCGAGATCCGCCGCATGCTGATCGGCCGCGAGCTCTTCGCCGAAACGATGTGAGGCCTTCGCGGGTGCGACAGGCCGGTGTCCGCCCGCAACCGCGACAATCCCGCCCCATGAGCACCAACGACCACATCGACGGACTGCTGGACAACAACCAGCGCTGGGCCACCGAAACCGAGGAGCGCAGCCCCGGTTTCTTCTCGCGCCTGCTGAAGCAGCAGACCCCGCAGTACCTCTGGATCGGCTGCGCCGACAGCCGCGTGCCGGCCAACGAGCTGGTCGGGCTGCTGCCCGGCGAGCTCTTCGTCCACCGCAACGTGGCCAACGTCGTGGTCCACTCCGACCTGAATTGCCTCTCGGTGATGCAGTTCGCGGTGGACCAGCTCAAGGTCCAGCACATCATCATCGTCGGCCACAGCAACTGCGGCGGCGTGCGCGCCGCGCTGCAGGACCTGCGCGTCGGCCTGGTGGACAACTGGCTGCGCCATGTGCAGGACGTCCGCAACCACCATCAGGACTGGCTGGACCAGCTGCCCGAGGAGCAGCGCGTCAATGCGCTGTGCGAGCTCAACGTGCTGGAACAGGCCCGCAACGCCTGCCAGACGACGGTGGTGCAGGACGCCTGGTCGCGCGGCCAGTCGGTGGCGGTGCACGGCTGGGTCTACGGCCTGCACAACGGCCTGCTCAAGGACCTGAGCGTCACCGCCGCGGGACCCGAGGACGTCGGCCCGGCCTACCGCCGCGCGCTGGAAGCGCTGCAGCGCCGCTACGAGGCGGCCATGGGCCGCTGAGCCCGCGCGGCCAGGACCGGACATGAGCGGAACGGACGGCGGCGCCATGTTCCCCCACGAGCTCAACGACCCGCGCGCCTTCGAGATCGCGCAGGCCATGCTCGAGGGCTTCGACAAGCACTACCGGCTCTTCCGCGCCGCGTCGGCCACCGCCAAGCAGCGCTTCGAGCAGGCCGACTGGCACGGCCAGCAGCGCGCGCAGCGCGAGCGCATCGAGTTCTACGACCTGCGCGTCGACGAGGCCGTCGCGCTGCTGGAGGCACGCTACAAGACCAGCGAGCTGCCGAGCGAGGTCTGGCAGCAGGTCAAGCTGCACTACATCGGGCTGCTGACCCGCCACCTGCGCCCGGAACTGGCCGAGACCTTCTTCAACTCGGTCACGACGCGCATCCTGCACCACAGCTACTTCCACAACGAGTTCATCTTCGTCCGGCCCGCCATCTCGACCGAGTTCATCGAGAACGAGGAGCCCGCCGCCCAGCCCACCTACCGCTGCTACTACCCCTCGCAGGACACGCTGCGCGACACCTTCATGCGCATCGTCTGGAACTTCCAGCTGGCGCTGGAGTTCGAGGACCTGGGCCGCGACATCGACCTGGTGCTGAAGGCGGTGGGCGAGCAGCTCGGCGCCTTCCGCTGGCGCACCAACTTCCAGGTGCAGGTGCTGTCCTCGCTGTTCTTCCGCAACAAGGGCGCGTACATCGTCGGCAAGGTCGTCAACGGCTTCAGCGAGACGCCGTTCGCGCTGCCCATCCTGCACAAGGAACCCGCCCCGGGCGACGCCGCGCCGGCCAAGGCCAGGGGCGCGAAGACCGATGGCGCGAAGGACGCGGCCGCGGCGCGCCGGCTCTACATCGACGCGGCGCTGTTCGGCGAGGACGAGCTGCAGATGCTGTTCAGCTTCGCGCGCGCCTACTTCCTCGTGGACATGGAGGTCCCGAGCGCCTACGTGCAGTTCCTGCGCTCGCTGATGCCGCGCAAGCCGCGTTCGGAGATCTACTCGGCGCTGGGGCTGCAGAAGCAGGGCAAGAACCTGTTCTACCGCGACTTCCTCAACCACCTGCGCCACAGCAGCGACAAGTTCCGCATCGCGCCCGGCATCAAGGGCATGGTGATGCTGGTCTTCGACCTGCCGTCGTATCCCTTCGTCTTCAAGGTCATCAAGGACTTCTATCCGCCGCAGAAGGACACGACGCGCGAGCAGATCCAGTCCAAGTACCTGCTGGTCAAGCAGCACGACCGCGTCGGGCGCATGGCCGACACGCTGGAGTACACCCGCGTGGCCTTCCCGCGCCATCGCTTCGAGGACGAGCTGGTCGCCGAGCTCCGGCACTTCTGCCCCTCGCTGCTGGAGGAGACGGGTGAGGACCTCGTCATCAAGCACCTGTACATCGAGCGCCGCATGGTGCCGCTCAACATCTACCTGCAGGAAGCCTCGCCGGCGCAGCTGGCGCATGCGGTGGTCGAGTACGGCAACGCGATCAAGGACCTGGTGGCGGCCAACATCTTCCCGGGCGACATGCTGTGGAAGAACTTCGGCGTGACGCGCCACGGCAAGGTCGTGTTCTACGACTACGACGAGATCGAATACCTCACCGACTGCAATTTCCGCAAGGTGCCCGCGCCGCGCAACGAGGAGGAGGAGCTGTCCGGCGAGGTCTGGTACCACGTCAACAAGTTGGACGTGTTCCCCGAGACCTTCGGCCCCTTCCTGCTCGGCCATCCGGGCGTGCGCGACGTCTTCATGGCGCACCACGCCGACCTGCTCGATCCGGCGTTCTGGCAGACCCACAAGGAGCGCATCCTGGCGGGTCATGTCGAGGACGTCTTCCCCTACGACCCGCACAAGCGCTTCCACGTCCACGACGCCGCGCCGGCCCTGAAGGTGCCGGAGCCGCAGGACCGGGAGCTTCCCATCCACTGATCCGCCGCGGCCCCGTGGGGCCGCACCGCTTCCCTTGAAGGAGACCCCCATGTCCGATTCCATCGTCATCGTTTCCGCCGCGCGCACGCCGATCGGCGGCCTGCTGGGCGACTTCGCCGGCCTGGCCGCGTGGGAGCTGGGCGCCGTCGCCATCAAGGCGGCCGTCGAGCGCGCCGGCGTGCCGGCCGACTCGATCCAGGAAACCTTCCTGGGCAACTGCCTGATGGCCGGCCAGGGCCAGGCGCCGGCCCGCCAGGCGGTGCTCAAGGCCGGCCTGCCGCAATCGGTGGGCGCGGTCACGCTGTCCAAGATGTGCGGCGCCGGCATGCGCGCGGTCATGTTCGCGCACGACACCCTGAAGGCCGAAAGCGCCGACGTGCTGATCGCCGGCGGCATGGAGTCCATGACCAACGCGCCGCACCTGATGTTCGCGCGCAAGGGCGTGAAGTACGGCGCCGCGCAGATGTATGACCACATGGCGCTGGACGGCCTGGAAGACGCCTACGAGCGCGGCAAGGCCATGGGCGTCTTCGCCGAGCAGTGCGTCGACAAGTACGCCTTCACGCGCGAGGCGCAGGACCAGTTCGCCATCGCCTCGACGGAGCGCTCCAAGCGCGCCAACGAGGATGGTTCCTTCGCCTGGGAAATCGCGCCGGTGACGATCGCCGGCAAGGGCGGCGACACGGTGGTCTCGCGCGACGAGCAGCCGTTCAAGGCCAAGCTGGACAAGATCCCGACGCTCAAGCCGGCGTTCAAGAAGGACGGCTCGATCACGGCCGCGACCTCCTCGTCGATCTCCGACGGCGCGGCGGCGATGGTGCTGATGCGCGAATCGACCGCCAACAAGCTGGGCGTGAAGCCGGTGGCGCGCATCGTCGGCACGGCGGTGCATGCCAACGCGCCGGAGTGGTTCACGACGGCGCCGGTGGGCGCGATCCAAAAGCTGCTGGCGAAGAACCAGTGGGACGCCAAGAGCGTCGACCTGTGGGAAGTCAACGAAGCCTTCGCCGCCGTCACGATGGCCGCGATGGCCGAGTTCAAGCTGCCGCACGAGATCGTCAACGTCAACGGCGGCGCCGTGGCGCTGGGCCATCCGATCGGCGCCTCGGGCGCGCGCATCCTGGTGACGCTGCTGGGCGCGCTCAAGCATCGCGGCCTCAAGCGCGGCGTCGCGGCGCTGTGCATCGGCGGCGGCGAAGCGACGGCCGTCGGCGTCGAGCTGATCTGAGGACGGGCCGGATGGCGCAAGTCCTCATCATCGGCGCGTCGCGCGGCATCGGCCTGGAGCTGGTGAAGCAGCATCGCGCGAGCGGCGACACCGTCGTCGCCACCGCGCGCGACGAGGCCAGCCTGGAGAAGCTGCGCGCGCAGGGCGCGACGGCGATCAAGCTGGATGTCTCGGACATGATCAGCATCGCCGGCCTGGCCTGGCAGCTCGACGGCTACCAGTTCAATCGCGTCATGTACGTGGCCGGGCTCTACGGGCCGAAGACCATCGGCCTGCAGCCGCCGAGTGCGGCCGATTTCGACGCCGTCATGCACACCAACGTGCTGGGTCCGATGCGCGTGCTGCCGCAGCTGCTGGACGCGCTGGCGCCGGACGCGCGCATCGGCATCCTGTCCTCGCGGATGGGATCGCTGACGCTGCGGGCGAACTCGGCGGGCTGGGTCTACCGCGCTTCCAAGGCGGCGGTGAACTCGGTGATGAAGGACGTCGCGCTGACGCTGGACGGTCGCGCGACCTGCGTCAGCCTGCATCCGGGCTGGGTCAAGACCGACATGGGCGGGCAGGAGGCCGACATCGACGTCGCCACCAGCGCCTCCAGCCTGCGCCAGGTGCTCGACGGCCTGAAGCCGGGCGACAACGGCGGCTTCTTCAACTACGACGGCAGCCCGCTGCCCTGGTGATCCCATGATCCTTTCCGAAGACCACCGCGCCGTGCAGGACGCCGTCCGCGCCTACGTGCAGGACCAGATCGCGCCGAAGGCGGCCGAGTGGGACAAGTCCCACCACTTCCCGGCCGCGGAGCTCAAGGGCCTGGCCGAGCTCGGCTGCTACGGCGTGGCCGTGCCGCATGAATACGACGGCGCGGGCCTGGACTACCTGGCGCTGGCGCTCATCCTGGAGGAGATCGGCGCCGGCGATGGCGCGACCTCGACGGTGGTCAGCGTCAACAACTGCCCGGTGTGCAGCATCCTGATGGCCTTCGGCAACGAGGACCAGAAGGAGCGCTTCCTCAAGCCGCTGGCGCGCGGCGACATGCTGGGCGCGTTCTGCCTGACCGAGCCGCATGTGGGCTCGGAGGCCGGCGGGCTGAAGACGACCGCCGTGCGTGAGGGCGACGAGTACGTCCTGAACGGCGTCAAGCAGTTCATCACCAGCGGCAAGAACGGCGATGTCGCGATCGTGATGGCGGTGACGGACAAGGCGGCCGGCAAGAAGGGGATCTCGGCCTTCCTGGTGCCGACCTCGACGCCGGGTTACGTGGTGGCGCGCATCGAGGACAAGATGGGCCAGCACGCCAGCGACACGGCGCAGATCCTGTTCGAGAACTGCCGCGTGCCCGCCGCCAACCGGCTGGGCGACGAAGGGCAGGGCCTGAAGATCGCGCTGTCGGGGCTGGAGGGCGGGCGCATCGGCATCGCGTCGCAGTCGGTGGGCATGGCGCGCGCGGCCTTCGAGGCAGCGCTGCGCTACAGCAAGGAGCGGGTCGCCTTCGGCGTGCCGATCTTCGAGCACCAGGCGATGCAGCACAAACTCGCCGACATGGCCACGCAGATCGAGGCGGCGCGCCAGCTGATCTGGCATGCGGCGTCGCTGAAGGACGCCGGCCAGCCCTGCCTCAAGGAGGCGGCGATGGCCAAGCTCTTCGCCAGCGAGATGGCCGAGCGCGTCTGCTCCGCCGCCATCCAGATCCACGGCGGCTACGGCTACGTCAGCGACTTCCCGGTCGAGCGGATCTATCGAGACGTCCGGGTGACGCAGATCTACGAAGGCACGTCCGAGGTCCAGAAGATCCTGATCGGACGCGCGCTGGGCTGAAGCCGGCGCCACGTCGCGGCCCGGGAGGGCCGCGGCGGACTATCCGCGGCGTCGCCGGGACACCGGGCCGCCGGTCCGCGGCCCGGAAGCGGTCATTCGCCGCTTTCCTTGATCTCGCGGCCGTTGAGCGGCTGCACCGGCCGCGCATTGCTGCCGACCAGCTTGCGGAAGGCCTCGATCTGGGCGGCCGACAGCGTGATCGGCGACTTCAGGACCATCCAGTGCACGCCCTCCGAGCAGGGCGGCGTGGTCAGCGAGCCGGTGAAGTCGTAGTAGCCCAGCGTCTTGGGCAGCAGCGCGGACAGGTCCAGCGACAGGCCGTCCACACTGATCTTCTCGCCGGCGCGGGGCAGGTGGTCGAACACCGGGGACAGCGCCGGATTGGCCTGGCCGGCTTGGACCAGCACGGCCACCACACCCAGGTCGCCGGCGGCGTTCTTGTGGACGAAGTGCACCACCATCGGCATCGACTTGCCCTTGATGAGCTCCTCGCTGGGGGTGTGGAAGTGGAACTGCAGCAGCTCGTAGCTCTGGCCGCCGACGTCCACCGTGTTGCCCGCCGGCAGGTTCACCTGGACCGTGTGGCCGTTGTTCCAGATCGTCGGCGCGGCGCTGCCGTAATGGAAGGCGAGCGCGGGCAGGTCTGCCTTGACCGCGTGGTCGATGTTGATCGGGCTCTGCTGGTGGCCCAGCGCGCAGGTGGCGAAGGACGGGTCGACCTCGCTCCAGTGGGCGGCGCCTTTTTCGCCGGTGTATTCCCAGTGCGGCGCCGGTGCGGCGACGGCGACGGTGGACGACAGGAGGCCGATCGACAGGGCGACGAACAGCGGGCGTGCGGACAGATTCATGAGGGGCGCCAAGTGAGACGTGGGAGGAAGTCCGGGCCCCCGCGTGGGGGAACCGGGCGGCGGCAGTGTGGCGCCCTGGGCGTTTTCTCTGCGTTCAGGTAACGACAAGGTACCGTTAAGCACTTCGTCCGCACGTCGATCCGTGCGCCCGCTCAGTCCTCGTCGAGGTTGAGCCCGCGCTGCCAGACCGGCAGGGCCGCATCGAACATCGACGGCGCGCTGCCCAGCGCTTGCGGGTCGCGGGCCAGCTTGAGCCAGGCCAGCGTGTCGTGGTGGCTGCCGGGCAGCAGGTCCCGGGCGCGCTCGGCGCTCAGCCAGGCGTGCAGCGCGGCGTACTGCGCCGGATGGCGCTGGGCGGTCCAGCCGAGCGCGACGAGGTCGCCGTAACCTTCCTCGCGGCGCGCCGACTTCATCGAGAGATAGGCCCGCTGCAGGTCGGGGCTGAGGCTGTCGGGCGCGGGCGCGGCCGAGAAGCCGGCCGGCAGGTTGAACCAGACGCCGTCCAGGTAGCGGCGGCAATGGCCCAGCTCGTGCGCCGCCATCAGTTCCAGCGCGCTGTCCTCCAGGCCCGCGGGCAGGCGCTGCATCGTCGCTTCGCCCTCCGGGTTGCCGCGCAGGCTCAGCACCAGCTTGCAGCGGCCGTCCCTGAAGCCCAGCGCCAGCGGCGCGGCCTCCGGCGCATCCTGCGGCTGCACGACCACGTCCACCGGCATGCCGGACGCCTTCGCATGCTGCAGCACCGGCGTCATGCCCGCGATCCAGCGCTGCTCCAGCGGTGTCAGGCCCGCGGCCGTGGCGGGGGTCGAGCACACCGTGATCACGGCGGCAAGCGCGAACAGCGCGGCGGGCAACTTCTTCATCACGGCTCGGGTCCTGCGGATCGATGAGGGCGGAGCACCGATGGTGACGGGCCGCAGGGCGCTTGTGCGCGGTCGGCCGCCGATGACGCCGGGGTCGGCGTGACGGTTTGCCGCTTGCGCGCGGCGAGTTGTAAAACAGCTTTTGGCGCCTGCCGGCGGGCCCGTGACGCATCGCACGACCCGCCGCGCGAGGGCCGCGTGAGGGCCGCGTGAGGGCCGCGCGAGGCCCGTGCCGGGCGACGGCGCTCCCGCGCCGCGCCCGCCGGCGCCGTGTCAGCCCAGTGCCGTGTCCAGCACCATCATCAGCGCGAAGCCCAGCATCAGGCCCTGCGTCGCCCAGCGCTCATGGCCCTTGCGGTGCGACTCGGGAATGATCTCGTGGCTGATGACGAAGAGCATCGCGCCCGCCGCGAACCCCAGTCCCCAAGGCAGCAGCAGCGGCCAGGCCGAGACCACCCAGGCGCCCAGCACCGCGCCCACCGGCTCCACCAGGCCCGAGGCCGCGCCCAGCAGCAAGGCCTTGCGGCGCGAGTAGCCCACCGTCATCAAGGCCACCGCGATGACGAAGCCCTCGGGCAGGTCCTGGATCGCGATCGCCAGGCTCAGGCTGGCCGCCGCGACCGGATCGTTGGCGGCGAAGGCCACGCCGATCGCCAGGCCCTCGGGCAGGTTGTGCAGCGTGACGGCGATCACGAACAGCGTGGTGCGGCGCAGCCGCGTCGGGTCCATGCCTTCTCGGCCCTTGATGAAGTGCTCATGCGGCAGCCACCGGTCCAGCGCCATCAGCGCCCACGCGCCGAGCAGCACCGCCAGCGCCACCTGCGCCGCGGCGCCCGTCGGCGTCGCATGCGCGCGCGCCGCCTCGAGGCCGGGCAGGATCAGCGAGAACGAACAGGCCGCCAGCATCACGCCGGCGCCGAAGCCCATCAGCGCGTCCTGTCCGCGCGCCGACAGGCTGCGCGTGCCCAGCGCCGGCAGCGTGCCGAAGGCGGTGGCCGCCGCGGCGAGCAGGCCCGCCTGCAGCGCCATCGCGATCACCGAGCCCTGGCCGATGGCGCCGGCCGGCTTGATCCAGCGCCAGCCCTGGTGCAGCAGCAGCGCCGCGCCGATCAGCAGGATCGCGAAGCCCAGCCACTGGCGCATCCGGTGGCGTCGCGCCAATGCCGGGTCGATCGCCGCGAGCGCCTGCGCCGGATCGACGGCGGCCTCGTGGGCGTGGGTCGGGTCGTGGGCCATCGGTGTCCTTGGGGTGTCGGCCTCAGAGTCCGCCATCGGTGAGCTTGGCCGGGTCCAGCATCTGCAGCAGCGTGGCGCGGTCGAACTCGGTCATCTCCTCCGCGACGTCGACGATGGGCCGCTGCTCCGCGTAGGCGCGCTTGGCGATCGCCGCGGCCTTCAGGTAGCCGATCTCGCGGTTGAGCGCGGTGACCAGGATGGGATTGCGGGCCAGCGCATGCTGCAGCCCGGCGGTGTTGACCTTGAAGTCGCGGATCGCCTGCTCGGCCAGCGCCCGCGACGCGGCCGCCAGCAGCGCCAGGCTGTCCAGCAGGTTGGTCGCGATCAGCGGCAGCATCACGTTGAGCTGGAAATTGCCCGACTGGCCGGCCACGGTGATCGCCGCGTCGTGGCCGATGACCTGCGCGCACACCATGGTCACCGCCTCCGGGATCACCGGATTGACCTTGCCCGGCATGATCGACGAGCCCGGCTGCAGCGCGTGCAGCTCGATCTCCGCCAGGCCGGCGAGCGGGCCCGAGTTCATCCAGCGCAGGTCGTTGGCGATCTTCATCAGCGTCACCGCCAGGCCCTTGAGCGCGCCCGACAGCGCCACCGCCGTGTCCTGCGCCGAGAGCGCGGCGAAGAAGTCCGGCGCGGGCCGGAAGACCAGGCCGGTCAGGGTGGACAGTTCCTCGCAGAAGCGCTGCGCGAAGTCGGGATGCGCGTTGATGCCGGTGCCCACGGCGGTGCCGCCCTGCGCCAGCTCGCAGACCGACGGCAGCAGCGCGCGCAGCTGGGTGCGCCTGGCGTCGATCTGCGCGCACCAGCCGCCGAGCTCCTGGCCCAGGCGCAGCGGCATCGCGTCCATCAGGTGGGTGCGGCCGGTCTTGACGTGATGGCCGTCGCTCCTGATCTTGTCCTGCAGCGTCTGCGCCAGCAGGTCCAGCGCCGGCAGCAGCTCGCCGTGCAGGGCCTGGGCCGCGCTGATGTGCAGCACGGTGGGGATGGAGTCGTTGCTGCTCTGGCCGGCGTTGACGTGGTCGTTGGGGCTGACCGTCGCCGGGTTGTCCGCGCCGGTGCCGATGAGCCGCGTGGCCAGCGTGGCGATCACCTCGTTGGCATTCATGTTCGAGCTGGTGCCCGAGCCGGTCTGGAACACTTCCACCGGGAAGTGGTTCATCAGCGCCGGGTCCTGCAGCAGCTGCGTCGCGGCGCGGTCGATGGCCTGGCCGATGTCGGCCGGCAACTGCTCGAGCGCGATGTTGGCGCGCGCCGCGGCGGCCTTCTGCAGCACCAGCGCGCGCACGAAGCGTTCGGGCATGGGCTGGCGGCTGATGGCGAAGTTCTCGACCGCGCGCTGCGTCTGGGCGCCGTAGAGCGCGTCGACCGGCACGGCGACCTCGCCCATGGAGTCGCGTTCGATGCGGGTGGCCTTGGTCATCGGGGATCCTTCGTTCCGGGTCATTCAACGGAAGAGGCTCCAGCAAGGCAGGTGCCTGTGTCGCGACGTCGGATCCCGCCGGAGTCTTTTCGTTGGAGCAGGGATGCTAGATGAGAACTTCTCTCATCTGCAAGGCGGTCACTGCAAGCGCTTGCGCCGGCTGGGGGCTTTGCGCGACCCGGCAATCAGATGAGGTGAAGGTCCTTGGGACGGACGCCGGGGAACACGCGCGCGAGGGCCGCGGGCGACAGGCCGAACTGGCGTTGCCAGAGCCCGCCCAGCACCGCGCGGTAGTCGTTGAGCACCGGATAGTCGCGGTTCTGGAACAAGGTCCTGGCGCTCAGCGCGACCTGTTCCCCGGCCACGGGGCCGCCGCTCGCCAACCCCCCGCCCAGCAGCCAGTAGACGCTGCCGTGGCCGTGATCGGTGCCGCGGTTGCCGTTCTCGCGGAAGGTGCGGCCGAATTCGCTGATCACCATCACCGTGGTCTGGCGCCAGAGCTCCGGACCGAGTTCATCCGCGATCGCCGCCAGGCCGCGGCCGAGTTCCTCGAAGCGGTTGGCCAACTGGCCGGTCGCGCCGCCCTGGTTGACGTGCGTGTCCCAGCCGCCGACATCGATGAAGCCCAGGCTGAAGCGGCCCCGCATCAGCGTGGCGATGCGACGCGCCTCCAGCTCGAAGCCCTTGGCCGGGATCGCGTTGCGGCCGGCCGCGTCGGTCATCGCCTTCATCTTGTCGGGCGAGAGGTCGCGCGCAAGTTCCTCGCGCAGCGCCAGACCCTCCTCCACTGCCCCGCCGAGCGCCTGGCCCCGGTACATGCTCGCGATCAACGCGCGGCTCCTGGCGTCGACCGCCGGGCGGGCCGTCTCGCGCAAGCCAGCATTGGCGATCCTCACCGGACCGCGGAACGCGATCGGCAACTGGTCCGTGAACGACAGCGCCTGCTGCGCATCGAGCTCGGCCGCCAGGCGGTTCAGGAAACCGGAGTTGTAGTCGCGCGAACCACCGAGCGGCTGGCCTAGCTCGATGCTGTCCTGCGTCTCGAAATGGCTGCGCGACAGGTCCTCGGTGCCGGCGAAAGGGATGAAACGGAGTTGGCCCGATTGCGCCAGCGGGTAGAGGCTGCTTTTCAAGGCCGGGTGCAGGCCCCAGTCGGCGTCAAGCGCCAGCGCGGCAGCGGGGTCGGTCGGCGACGGGCGCGCGATGGCGATGCGAGGGCGTTGCTCGTAATAGAAGCTGCTGGTCGTGGGGACCAGCAGGTGGGTCGCGTCGTAACCGCCGCGGAGGAAGACCAGCAGGAATCGCGGGCGCTGGACTGCGCCCGAAGACGGGGACGCCGGAGCCCCTCCTCGCTCAAGCGCCTCCGCACGCTCGGCAATCGCTCGGAGGGGCTCCGGCGTCCCCGTCTTCTCCAGGGCAGCGGTCGGCGGGGTCGCGAAAAGGCGCGCGGAGGTGAGGGTGAGCGGCGCGGCGGCGAGGGCGTGCAGGAGATGGCGGCGGTGCATGGTGGGCTCAGAGATACATGAAATCGGGGCTGGATAACCAGAGGGTCAGCCACTGCTGCGGGGAGGTCGTCTGGGCGAGCGCGTCACGCGTCGACATCGCCAGCGTGGGCTCGACGCGTGCGCGCAGCACCTTCAGATCGGGCAGGGGCACCGGGCCGGTCGTGCCCTCGGGGCGGTACAGCGCGGCCGCGCCGCCGCCGATCTGGCGCGCGATCTCGAAGCGCAGCGTCATCTGCCCCGGACTGTTCCAGGCCTCGGACGTCAGCGGGTAACCGTCCGGCGTCTGCTTGTCGTAGAGGCCCTGGCCCAGCCGTCGCAGCCAGTTCTGCAGCGGCTGCGCGTTCTGCAGCTCGCGCTGCTCGAAACCGGCCCGCAGGCTCGAGAGCAGGTAACGGTGGGGATCCTTGAACTTGGGCGCCTCGGCCGCGAGGAATGCCGGGGAGCGCAGCATCGGCCGCAGCGTGGATGGGATGTCGCCTTTCGTGCGTTGGAAGGCGGTGGCCATGGCGTCGACGACGGCCGGCGGCGGCTGGTCGCTCAGGAAATACACCGCCAGCTTGCGGGACACGAAGCGCGCCGTCGCCGGCTGCGCGACCAGCAGGTCCAGCACCTCGTCGAGTTCGTCGGCGCCGCGGCCGCGGATCGTGCGGCCGAGCAGCTGCTTGTCGCTGAAGTCGTGCCGGGCCGGGTGGAACTCGAACAGGCCGTCGCGGCGGTACAGCGGCTCGAATCGGGGCGCGATCTTCGGCGGGTCGGGATCGACGCGCACGCCGAAGCCGGTCAGCACCCGCGCCAGCTCCTGCACGTCGCGCTGGCTGTAGCCGCCGTCGACGCCCATCGTGTGCAGCTCCAGCAGCTCGCGCGCGTAGTTCTCGTTGATCGCGCGGACGGCGTTCTGGTCGTTGTCCAGGTAGCGCAGCATCGCCGGGTGACGCGCCACCGCGCCAAGCATGTGGCGGAAGGAGCCCAGCGCGTGCGGGCGCAAGGCGCGGTCCTGGTAGTCCGAGAGCAGCAGGCGGATGTCGCGCTTGCCCTGGTGGACGTTGAAGTGGTTGAACCAGAACCACGTCATCTGCTCGAGCAGCTGCTGTTCCGAGTACAGCTCGCGCAGCAGCTGGCGCTCGCCGGTCTCCCGCGCGGCCAGGCCCTGGGCGTCCTGGTAGGCCTTGCGCGCGGCGCTGCGTTCCTCCTCGGTCGCGCCCTTGTCGCCGCCACGGCGGAAGGACTCGGCGGTCCACACGCGCGCGGCGACCTCGCCCTGGCTGATGCCCAGCGCCTCGATGCGGGCCTGGATCGTCGCCGGCATCGGCGCCCGCGGATCGGCCTTCAACTGGCGCTCGACGTAGCGGCCCCAGCCCAGGCGCTCGATCTCGTCCAGCTGCGCCTGTGTCGCGCCCCAGCCGATGCGGTTGGCGGCGCGCAGACGCTGGGCCGCGTCCATCGGCACGTCGGGCGCCGTCGTCATGCCGCCGCAGGCGGCGAGCGCCGCCGATGCGGTCACGCCGAGCAGCAGCGTGCGCCGGCGCAAGGGAAGGGGCAGGGGCGGCGGGAGCGGGGACAGTGGCATGGGGCAAGCATGCCGCCCCCGTGTCGGCGGTGTCCAGCGGTGACTGCGGCCTTTGCGCTACTTCACAGTTGCAACCCCTCGCACGGCGGCGCGAGGGATCAGACGCTCACAGCTCGGCCACGCCCTTCACGCGTTCGGGCGCCTTCGCCAGCGGCACGACGGCGATGGGCGCCTCGACCGCGCGGCCGTGGAAGCGGTCGAGTAGGTCCTTCCACTGCGCGCGCACGGTGACGACGTTGGCCAGCTTCACGTGGCCGTAGCCGCGGATGCCTTCCGGCAGCCGGGCGAGCTTGAGCGCAATGTCCAGCCTCTCCGCGCTCAGGCCGGCGAGCAGCTCATCGACGAGGGCTTCGTAGTCGCGGATCAACTGGCGCTCGATGCGGCGTTCCTCGGTCTTGCCGAAGAGGTCCAGCGCGCCGCCGCGCAGGCCCTTGAACTTCGCCAGCGTCTTCAGCGCCTTGAAGGTCCACGAGCCGAGCTCGACCTTCTTCGCGCGGCCGTCGGCGCCGGGCTTGGCGATCAGCGGCGGGGCCATGTGGAAGCTGAGGTGATCCCAGTCCTCGAACTGCGCCTTCAGCGCGGCCTCGAACTTGCCGTCGGTGTACAGGCGGGCGACCTCGTACTCGTCCTTGATCGCCAGCAGCTTCGCGTAATAGCGCGCCACCGCCTTGGTCAGGCGCAGGCCCTTGCCGGCCTCGCCCAGCGCCGCTTCGGCCGCGCGAACGCGTTGCACCAGCGCCTCGTAGCGCGACGCGTAGGCGGCGTCCTGGTACTCGGTCAGGAAGGCCTTGCGGCGCGCGATCAGGCCGGGCTGGCCGTCCCTGTCGTCGAGCTGGTCGAAGTTGAACCACTGCACGGCCGCGCCGCTCTGCTCGCCGGCCAGCCGCCGCAGCGCCTCGGGCGCGGCAATCGCCAGACGGCCCAGCGCGAACGCCGTCTTGTTGTTCTCCACCGCCACGCCGTTGAGCTCGATCGCGCGCATCAGCGCCTCGAAGGACACCGGCACCAGGCCGCGCTGCCAGCACGCGCCCAGCATCACGATGTTGCTGGGCATGGTGTCGCCCATCAGGCGCTGCGCGATGTCCTGCGCGTCGATGCTGGTCAGCAGCGCCTTCTCCTCACCGACGGCGTGGCGCATCTTGGCCAGCAGCGAGTCCGCCTGCAGGCTCGCATCCGGGTTGCGGACGAAGGCGGCGGTCGGCAGCTCATGCGTGTTGGCCAGGATCACCGTGCGGCCGGCCTTCACCGTCGCCAGCGCATCGGCGCTCGCGCCCACGACCATGTCGCAAGCCAGCAGCACGTCGGCCTGCTGCGTGTCGATGCGGACCTGGTTCAGCAGGTCCTGCGTCGGCGCCACGCGCACGAAGGACAGCACCGCGCCGCCCTTCTGCGCGAAGCCCATGAAGTCCAGCACCGAGCTCTGCTTGCCCTCCAGGTGCGCGGCCATCGTCACCAGCGCGCCCACCGTCACCACGCCGGTGCCGCCGACGCCGGTGACCAGCATGTCGAACGGGCCGGTCCACCTCCAGGCCGCGGGCGGCTGGATCGTGGCGATCTCGCGCGCCAGGTCCGCGGGCCCGAAGGCCGCGCCGGCGCGCTTCTTCAGCTTGGCGCCATGCACCGACACGAAGCTCGGGCAGAAACCGTTCACGCAGCTGAAATCCTTGTTGCAGCTGCTCTGCTCGATCGCGCGCTTGCGGCCGAAGTCGGTCTCCACCGGCACCACCGACAGGCAGTTGCTGGCCTGGCCGCAGTCGCCGCAGCCCTCGCAGACCGACTCGTTGATGAAGATGCGCTTGTCCGGGTCGGGGAACTCGCCCTTCTTGCGGCGGCGGCGCTTCTCGGCGGCGCAGGTCTGGTCGTAGATCAGCACCGTCACGCCCTGGATCTCGCGCAGCTCGCGCTGCACCGCGTCGAGCTCGCTGCGATCGTGGAAGGTCGTGCCGGCGGGGAACAGGCCGTGATGGCCGTCGTACTTGCCGATCTCGTCCGAGACCACGACCAGGCGCTTCACGCCCTCGGCCTCGACCTGGCGCGCGATCTGCGGCACCGAGGTCTGGCCGTCGACCGGCTGCCCGCCGGTCATCGCCACCGCGTCGTTGTAGAGGATCTTGTAGGTGATGTTGGCCTTGGCCGCGATGGCCTGCCGGATCGCCAGATAGCCCGAGTGGTAGTAAGTGCCGTCGCCCAGGTTCTGGAAGACATGCTTCTCGGTCGTGAAGCGCGAGTGGGCGGCCCAGTCCACGCCCTCGGCGCCCATCTGGATCAGGCCGGACGTGCCGCGCTCCATCCAGCTCGCCATGAAGTGGCAGCCGATGCCGGCCAGCGCGCGCGAGCCCTCGGGCAGCTTCGTCGAGGTGTTGTGCGGGCAGCCCGAGCAGAAATAGGGCTGGCGGCGCACCGCGTCGGCGCTGTTGGACAGCAGGCAGGGCGTCAGGAAATCGACGACCAGATGGCGGCGGTCCAGCGCCGGATTCAGCCGCGCCAGCCAGTCCGCGACGGTCGGCATGATGCGCGACGGCCGCAGCTCGCCGAGCGCGCTCAGCACCGCCGCCCCGTGTTCATCGGACTTGCCGACCACGCGCGGACGCTGCGCGTCGGGCAGGTGATAGAGCAGCTCCTTGATCTGGCGCTCGACGACGGGTGCCTTCTCCTCGATCACCAGCATGTCGGTCAGGCCTTGCGCGAACTCGCGGATGCGCGTCGGCTCCAGCGGATAGACCAGGCCGACCTTGTAGACCCGCACGCCGGCCGCGGCCAGCGCGTTCGGGTCCAGGTCCAGGCGCCGCAGCACTTCCATGAAGTCGTAATGCGCCTTGCCCACGGTCACGATGCCCAGCGACGCGCGCGGGCTCACCACGATGTGCTTGTCGATCGAATTGACCTTCGCGAAGGCCAGCACCGCGTCGATCTTGTGCGCCAGGCGCGACTCCAGCTCCAGCGACGGCAGGTCCACCGAGCGGATGTGCAGGTCGGTTGGCGGCTTGTGGTCGACCGGCAGCTCGAAGTCCAGCGGCACCGCGTCGAGGTCGACGGTCATGCCCGATTCGACGACTTCCGAGATCGCCTTGAACCCGACCCACGCGCCCGAGAAGCGCGACAGCGCCCAGCCGTAGAGGCCGAACTCCAGGTACTCGGCCACGTTGCCGGGATGCACCAGCGGCATCGACCAGGCCTGCAGCGCGAGGTCGCTCTGATGCGGGGTCGAGGAGGACACGCAGCCATGGTCGTCGCCGCAGACGACGAGCACGCCGCCTTGTTTCGCGGTGCCGTAGACGTTGCCGTGCTTGAGTGCGTCGCCGGAGCGGTCCACGCCGGGGCCCTTGCCGTACCACATCGCGAAGACGCCATCGACGGTGCGCTTCGGATCCAGCGCCACGCGCTGCACGCCCAGGCAGGCGGTGGCGGCGAGGTCCTCGTTGATCGCGGGCAGGAAGTTGACCTGCGCCTTCTCGAGGAACTTCTTCGCCTTCCACAGCTGCTGGTCGACCATCCCGAGCGGGCTGCCGCGATAGCCGCTCACGAAGCCGGCGGTCTTCAGGCCCTGGCGCTCGTCCTGGGCCTTCTGGGCCAGCAGCAGCCGCACGAGGGCTTGCGTCCCGGTGAGGAACACCTGGCCGGACTGCGCGGCGAGGTTGTCCGACAGCTGGTAGGCGCGCAAGGCCGGCGCAGCGGCAAGACGGACTTCGGTCATGGCTTGTCTCCCCAACGGGAAGAGCCGGCCGGCAGGACCGGTCGGCTCGAATGTATGAATGAGGAGATTCTTTCCTAGACAATCGGCAGTTTCTTGCTCCGTTTGCTCGCTGCATTGCAAGGATCGATAGGGACATTCTCAAAAGAGGCGGATATGGAGAACGAACGTTTCGACCGGGCGACGCGCCTGATCCTGGAGGCGCTCCAGGCCGACGCCCGCCAGAGCACCCAGCAGCTGGCCGACAAGGTCGGACTCTCGGCGACGCCGGTCTGGCGACGCGTCAAGGAGCTGGAGGAGCGCGGCGTCATCCGCCGCCATGTCGCGCTGGTGGACCGGGAGCAACTGGGGCTCTCGATCTGCGTGCTGGCCAATGTCAGCTTGGTGAGGCACACCGAGGGCGCGGTCGAGGCCTTCGAGGCGATGGTCGCGGGCAGCCCGGAAATCGTCGAATGCCAGGCCATCACCGGCGAGGCGGACTACGTGCTGAAGATCGTCGCGCCCGACATGAAGGTCTACGACCAGTTCCTGCAGAGCAAGGTCTTCAAGGTGCCCGGCGTCGCGAGCGTGCGCAGCAACGTCGTGCTCCGCGAGGTCAAGTACGAGACCGCCTACCCGGTTCCCTGACCGCTTCCCACGCCACCACCACCTCCATCCCACCGCCACGCCCCGCCTCCCGTCTCCGTCTCCGTCTCCGTCTCCGTCTCCGTCTCCGTCTCCGTCTCCGTCTCCGTCTCCGTCTCCCGCGGTCCTCTTCCTGGGAGGCAGCGAGTGGCGATGGGGCCGGAATGATGCGAGGGGGTCCAGGAGGGAGCCCCCTCGCGTCGTGGAGAGCCCGCGCCTGGCCCTCCGGAGTTAGGCGTTCTCCTCAATGGCCCCCACCGCCTCCCCATGCCATCCTCCCCCGCATGTTTTCCGTCTACGGCACCTCTGGAAAGATCCTGACCGGTGGACTGGAGCAGGTCCGTGACCTTGCCCCGGTGCAGGCCGTGGCCCGCACCCGTGCGGTGGCGCCGACCGCGCGCCAGGGGGATCTGACGCCGTCGACTGTCGTGCTGGCTGGCGTGGGCCAGGGCGGTGCCGGGGGCGGGATGGCGAGCGGCGCGTCGGCCTATGTCGCGCACGAGGCGCTGGCAGCCTATGCCGGCGACACGCAGCGCCAGGTGCTCACGCAGGTGCATCAGCTGATGAGCCGCAAGCTGATCAGCGTCATGTCGGGCGCCCCGCTGCGGAGCGCGATGCGGATGATGTCGCGCGCTGGCGTTGCGCAGGCGCCGGTGCTGGGTCCGATGGGCGAGGTGCGCGGCCTGGTGTCGCGTGGCGATCTCACGCGGGGTTTGGCGGACGATCTCGACGAGATCGCCGAGATGATGGTCATCGCGCGGCGCCTGGCCGCGCCGGTGGATGACGTGATGTGGACGCCGGTGCCGGTGGCGCAGCCGGACACGCCTTTGCGCGAAGCGGCGCAGCTGCTGCTGGACCTGGGGCTGCCTGGCTTGCCGGTTGGCGACGACAACGGCCATCCGATCGGCTTCCTCTCACGCAGCGACCTGCTGCGCGGCATGACGCACGAGCCGCCGCTGGACCTGTGGACTTGAGCGCGCGCCCGGGCCTTCGGCGCGGCGGGGTCAGTACTTGCGCATGCCCCGCTCGGCTTCTTCCTGCTCGATCGCCTGCAGCGTGCGCCAGTCGGTGCAGACGAACACGCCGTCCTCGATGATCCGGTCGGGCAGGGAGCCATCGCCCCGGGCGATCCGGCCGTCCTTGCAGACCAGCGCGCCGCGCGCCTGTCCCTGCTCCGTCAGCGCCTTGCCGACCGCCATCGAGTCGCGGGTGTAGAGCGCCAGCACCAGCAGCGCGAACAGCACGCCCAGGATCAGCACCACGCCGACCATGACGTCGCTCACGTCACGCAGCGCCGAGGCCTGCGGGGCTGCGGCCTGCGCCCGCGGCGCGGCGGCGAAGCTGGCGCCGTCGCCGCTGGAGGACGACGACGGACGCGCGGTGCCGGACGAGCCGGACCGCGAGGGAGCGCGATGGAAGCCGGGCGAGGGACGGGTGGTGGCCATGTTCATGAGACGGATCGCTTTGCCAAGAACGGACGGCAGCAAGGACGGGCCGCGGACGGACGAAGCGAAGGCTACAGGCGCGCCGGCCGGTCGCTGACTTAAATGCAGGACTCCTCACCAAAAATGCACGGGTGACCCTCCCCCTTTCCGTTGGTTACACCAGTTGCAGAACTAAGATTTCCGGGTATTGAAAGCGGCGCTCCAGACCGCTCCCCAGCGCCAGTGTCGATGGCGCCCGCACCGCGCCGGTGCCATCCGCAACCCTGCGCTTCCTTCGCGCCCACCCACCGCGATCCGCCGCCATGTCTCAATCCGAATCCCCGCTCACGGCCGCTGCGCATCAGGCGCTGCACAAGCTGTCCCAGGAGCTGCCGGATGCCTGCGAGCGTCTGGACTACGTCAAGCGCATGACCGACCAGGCCGCCAGCAAGGTGCTGGGCATCGTGGAATCGGCGCAGGAGGACGCGCAGGCGGTGGGCCGACAGGGGCATGAGTTGTCCGAGTCGCTGCAGCGGCTGGCGGCCGCGCCGGACCTGAGCGTCGAGCGGGCGCGCGCGATGATGCGCCTGTGCGCGGCCTACGCGGCCGGCGCCGCCGGTTTCGCGGATCGGGTGAAGGGGCTGCAGACCGAGATCATGATGGCCCAGGACTTCCAGGACCTGTCCGGCCAGGTGATCAACAAGGTGCTGGCCATGCTGCGGCCGGCCGAGGCGCCGCTGCAGCAGCTGCTCGCCGCGCACGACCATGTCGAGCCGGCCGCCGCGGCGACGCAGGAGCAGCTCGCCGGCGTGCAGACGCCCGACAAGGCGCTGCAGCAGGACGACGTCGACGCGCTGCTGGCCGAGATGGGGTTCTGATCCCCGTCCCCGCCGCGCTCAGGACCAGAGCAGCGGATCGACCTCGTAGAAGCGCCGCAGTTCCCCGTACAGCGCGGGATGCGCCTGCGCCAGCGCCCACGGCTGACCGAAGAAGCGCTCGCTCGCGACCGCGAAGAACTCCGCCGGCTCGGTGGCCGCGTAGTCCCCCAGCGGATCGGTCCCGCCCGCCGCGAGCCTCGCGCGCAGCAGGTCGAAGCTCTGCTGCATCACCGCCGCCCAGCGCGCCTGCCGCGCGCGGTTGCCCAGCCAGGGCGCGCCATTGGCCCATCCCTTGACCTGATCCAGCTGGTGCGCGAACTCGTGCACCGCGACGTTGTGGCCGCGCTCCGGCAGCGAGGCGTCGCGCAGCACGTCGTCCCAGGACAGCACGACCTGTCCCTCGCCCCAGGATTCGCCGCTCAGCACCTGGCGGTCCTGCATCTGCAACGGGCCTTGATGACGCACGCGATCGACGATGAAGGCGCCGGGATAGACCAGCACCGTGTGCAGCTTCGGGTAGTAGCCGCGAGCGCGGCCCAGCAGCGGCAGCGAGGCCAGCGCGGCGATGGTGACGCGGACCTCGTCGGTGATGACCTGGCCGGCGCAGCCGATGAAGGATTTTTCCGCCAGAAAGACCTGCATCTGGCGCTTGAGCTTGAGCTGCAGGTCCGCCGGCAGCCGCGCCGCCTGCGGCACGTTGCGGCGCAGGATGGCGCGCCACGCGGCCGGGAAGGCCTTCGCCCGCAGCGCGGCCCGGCGCCGGGCCTGCCGCCAGGGCTGGCTCAGCAGCCAGAAGCACAGCAGCGCGGCGGTCAGCGCGAGGAAGATCAGGGCCATGGCTTCGGCGCCTGGGGCGCGTCGCATCGAAGCTTCGAACATGCGCTCAGGGAGCGATGTTTTCAAGAGCGGGCCAGGCCTTGCGCCCGCTTGTGGGTGGGGCGACGGGCGCTTCGCCCGATGCTCGAACACATCTGCGGCGTCGGCGCGACGCTGGGCGCGCGGGCGGGCGATTGACGTCCGACGGGCAGCGGCGCATGTCGGTTTCCAGCGGCTCGCCCCGGACAATTTCGGCCTGGGCGGCGCCGGCTTGAGCGCTCGATGAAGCGCGGCGCGCGGCGCTCGCCCACAGGCACACACGCATCAAGAGGGAGGGCGGCGGACGGTCGGGAAGATCGGGCGCCGTCGGGCGATTTGAAGTTTTCGGAAGTACAGGCGACGCCGCTCAGGACGTCGCCGTTCGATGTCAGTCCGCTGCAGCAGTACCGCGCCAGGATCCAGCAGGAGATGCTGGACGGGCCGCCACCGTCGGTGGTGCTGAAGCTGTCCCCGTTCATCGGGACGGAGGGGCCGCTCCAGGAGATGTACGCGCGCAACCGCGCGGACGTCACCTATGGCCGGCATCCGCTCGGCCAGGAGGCGCCGCCGGCCAGCCGCGTCGAGACGCCGGCCTATTCGCGGGGCACCTACACCGCCGCGAGCTTTCCCGACCTGCGGGTCCAGGTGACGCTGGGGCCCCTGCTCGTCAGCGAGGTGGAGCGCGCCGGCGGCACGCCGCGCGTGCTGGACGTCACCGCCTGAGGCGCCTTAGCATCGCCCGCAGTCGCGTGCGCATGGCGCGCGACGCAGGGAGAGGCAGGAGGCGACCATGGATTCCAACAACCGGCCTCGCCGCTGGGTGCGGCGCGTCATCGCGCTGCCCGTCGCGGCGGGGCTGCTGATCGGCAGCCTGCCCGCGCGGGCGGAGGAGCAGACCATCGAGCTGAGCTCGCGCGGCGGCTACCAGAGCCATCGGCTGCCGGACGGCACGACCGAGGTGGAACTCGTGCAGCAGACCGCCGGTGGCTGCCGCTTCGGTCGCACCTGGGGTTATGACCTGACGAGCCAGGAGCTGTGGGTCGATGGCGGCTGCAGCGGCCGCTTCAAGATCACGACCTCCGCGGCGGCCAGCGGCGATGGCGCCAGCAGCTCCGATAACTCGAGCAACATCGGCGCGGCGGTCGCGGCGGCGGCGGTGATCGCCGGCATCGCGCTGATCGCCAGCAAGGACAAGGACAAGGATCGCGACCGCGACGACGGGTGGCAGGACGACGGTGGCTGGAACGCGCGCCAGATCCGCGGCAAGGGCGGCCTGTGCCTGGACATCGAAGGCGGCGCCCGGCCGGGGCGCAAGCTCATCGTCTACGACTGCAACGGCGGCGGGAACCAGCGCTTCGAATGGAACCGCGACGGCGAGCTGCGCGTCGCGGGGCTGTGCCTCGATGTCGCGGACCGCAACACCGCCGATGGCGCGCGGGTGATGGCCTTCACCTGCAACGGCGGCGCCAACCAGCGCTGGCGCGCGCGTGGCGGCGAGATCCGCAGTGCCGACTCCGGCAAGTGCCTGGACATCGAAGGCGGCCGCGCCCGTCCGGGCACGGCCGTCATCATGTATCGCTGCAACGGCGGCGACAACCAGCGCTGGTCGTGGTGATCAGCGCGCGACCGTCTCGGTACGGGCGGCCCGCACGGCCTGGCTGAGCACGTCCAGCACCGCGATCGAATCGTCCCAGGCCAGGCAGGCATCGGTGATGCTCTTGCCGTACTCGAGCTGCGAGGGATCGTCCTTGCCGGGGCTGAACTTCTGCGCGCCGCCCTTGAGGTGGCTCTCGACCATCACGCCGAAGATGCTGGTGCTGCCGGCGCGGATCTGCGCGGCGATGTCCTTGGCCACGTCCAGCTGGCGCTCGTGCTTCTTGCTGCTGTTGGCATGCGAGCAGTCGACCATCAGCCGGGCGTCGAGCTTGGAGGCCTCCAGGTCCGCGCAGGCGACGGCGACGCTCTCGGCATCGTAGTTCGGCGCCTTGCCGCCGCGCAGGATCACGTGGCAGTCGCGGTTGCCCTTGGTCTCGACGATCGCGACCTGGCCGTTCTTGTGCACCGACAGGAAGTGGTGCGGCCGCGCTGCGGCCTGGATCGCGTCGGTGGCGATCTTGATGTTGCCGTCGGTGCCGTTCTTGAAGCCGATCGGGGCGGACAGGCCGGAGGCCAGCTCGCGGTGCACCTGGCTCTCGGTGGTGCGCGCGCCGATCGCGCCCCAGCTGATCAGGTCGCCGATGTACTGCGGCGAGATCACGTCCAGGAACTCCGAACCCGCCGGCATGCCCAGGCGGTTGATCTCCAGCAGCAGCTGGCGCGCGATGCGCAGGCCTTCGTCGATGCGGTAGCTCTCGTCGAGGTAGGGATCGTTGATCAGGCCCTTCCAGCCGACGGTGGTGCGGGGCTTCTCGAAGTAGACGCGCATCACGATCTCGAGCGTGTCGGCATGCTGCTCCCGCATCGTCATCAGGCGCTTGGCGTATTCGAGCGCCGCGCCCGGATCGTGGATCGAGCACGGGCCGATGATCACCAGCAGGCGGTCGTCCTTGCGCTGCATGATGTCGCGGATGCGCTGGCGCGTGCCGACGACGAGCTGCTCCATGGCCGTGCCACGGATCGGGAAGAAGCGGATGAGGTGTTCAGGAGGCGGCAAGGGCGTGATGTCCAGGATGCGTTCGTCGTCGGTCTGGGAGGTCTTGTCCTGCGGCGAATACCAGCGCTCCGCCTGTTGGGCGCTGGGATACGGGGTCGACTTGGCATTCATGGGAATCACGCTTTCTATGAGGGCTGGGGGTGGCGCTCGGGGCCCGGCCGAAAAAAAACCGCCGGGCTTGTGGGCCCGGCGGTTTCTTGAGGATTCTTGGCGCGCTTGCTTATGCGTTCGCCTCTCCTCCGCCGGGGCGGTGCGAGAACCAAAAATAAGCAAAGTAAAACTTCGGTGCGGAACGCATAAGGGCCAATAGTGCCTGCGCGGGTCGCGGCGCGTCAAGCGCCGCGAGGGGACGGCCGCGGGTGTGGCGCGACGGCATCGGGCAAGCGAGCCTTCGCGGAACCGTGGGGATGCGCGGCCGGCATGGGGTCAGGCCGTGCCGCCGACGGTCAGGCCGTCGATGCGCAGCGTGGGCTGGCCGACGCCCACCGGGACGCTCTGGCCTTCCTTGCCGCAGACGCCGACGCCGGTGTCCAGCTGCATGTCGTTGCCGATCATGCTCACGCGGGTGAGCGCGTCCGGGCCGTTGCCGATGATGGTCGCGCCCTTGACCGGGTACTGGATCTTGCCCTTCTCGACCCAGAAGGCCTCGCTGGCGGAGAACACGAACTTGCCCGAGGTGATGTCGACCTGGCCGCCGCCGAAGTTGGTCGCGTACAGGCCCTTGTCGATGCTGGCGATGATCTCGGCCGGATCCTTGTCGCCGCCCAGCATGTAGGTGTTGGTCATGCGCGGCATCGGCACGTGGGCGTAGCTCTCGCGGCGGCCATTGCCGGTGGGGGCGACCTTCATCAGCCGCGCGTTCATCGCGTCCTGGATGTAGCCCTTGAGGATGCCGTCCTCGATCAGCACGTTGCGCTGCGAGGCGCAGCCCTCGTCGTCGACGTTGAGCGAGCCGCGGCGGTCGGGGATGGTGCCGTCGTCCAGCACCGTCACGCCCTTGGCGGCGACGCGCTGGCCGATGCGGCCGGAGAAGGTGGACGAGCCCTTGCGGTTGAAGTCGCCCTCCAGGCCGTGGCCGACGGCCTCGTGCAGCAGCACGCCGGGCCAGCCCGGGCCCAGGACCACGGTCATCTCGCCGGCCGGGGCCGGGCGCGACTCCAGGTTGGTCAGCGCCGCGCTGACCGCCTGCTCGACGTAGGACGCGATCATCTCGTCGGTGAAATAGGCCAGGCCGAAGCGGCCGCCGCCGCCGCCCGATCCCACTTCCCGGCGGCCGTCGCTCTCGGCGATGACGGTGACGGACAGGCGCACCAGCGGCCGCACGTCGGCGGCCAGGGTGCCGTCGGCGCGCGCGATCAGCACCACCTCGTGCTCGGCGGCCAGTCCGGCCATCACCTGCTTGACGCGCGGGTCCTTGGCGCGGGCCAGGCGCTCGGTGCGCTCCAGCAGGGCGACCTTCTGCGTGCTGTCCAGGCTGGCGATGGGATCCGCGTCGCCATAGAGGGCGCGGCTGCCGGACACCACCGGCTCGGCCGGCACCTTGACGCGTTTGCTCTGCCCGGCCGACGCGATCGCGCGCACGGTGCGCGCGGCGTCGAGCAGCGCGGCCTCCGAAATGTCGTCCGAGTACGCGAAGGCCGTTTTCTCGCCGGCGACGGCGCGCACGCCCACGCCCTGGTCGATCGAGAAGCTGCCGCTCTTGACGATGCCTTCCTCCAGGCTCCAGCCCTCCGCGCGGGTGGTCTGGAAGTAGAGGTCGGCGTCGTCGACGCGGTGCTCGGTGATCAGCCGCAGTGCCTGCGACAGCGACGCGTCGGTCAGGCCGAAGGGTTCGAGCAACTGGGCACGGGCGGTGACCAGGCGGGCGAGGGTGGGTTCGCGCGAAATCATCGGGCGATTGTAGGCATCGCCCATGGCGGCCGGGGGCCGGGCGCGGCGGCCGACCCTGCCGCGAGGATGGGGACCGGGCGGCCCGGTGCGGAGGGCCGGCTCAGCCGGAGCGGGCGCCGGTGTCGGTGTCGGAGCTGGTATCGGAGTCGCCGTCGCCGTCGCCGTCGCTGTCATCCCCGGCGTCCTGCTTCCAGGCCAGCGCCAACTGGTACAGCGCCTTGCGCGATTCGCCGGTCAGCTCCGCGGCGAGGGACGCCGCCTGCTTCAGCGGCAGGTCGCGCATGAGCACGCGCAGCGTGCGCTGGACGTCCTCGGGCAGGCCGGCCTCGCCCGCCGGCGCGGGCGCGGCATGCAGCACCAGCACGAACTCGCCGCGCTCGCGCTGCTTGTCGGCCGCCATCCAGGCGGGCAGGGTGGCGCAGGGCGCGGTGTGGATGGTCTCGAACTGCTTCGTGACCTCGCGGCAGATCGTAAGCGTCTGTTCGGGCGCCAGCTCGGCCAGCAGCGCGATCAGTTCCTGGATCCGATGGGGCGCCTCGAACAGCACCTGGCTGTGGGGCGCGCCGGTCAGCGCCTGCAGCGCCGCGCGCCGCTCGGCCGCCTTGGTCGGCAGGAAACCGACGAAGCGGAACCCCTGGGCGCGGGCGTCGCCGGCCACGCTGAGCGCCGCCGCCGCGCTGCTCGCGCCGGGCAGCGGCATGACGCGCACGCCGGCGCGCGCGGCCGCGGCCACCAGCACCGCGCCCGGGTCCGAGATCGCCGGCGTGCCGGCGTCGCTGACGTAAGCAATGCGCTCGCCGGCGAGCAGCCGCGCGACCAGGCCTTCCGCCGCCTGCTGCTCGTTGTGCTGGTGCAGCGCCAGCAGCGGCTTGTGCAGGCCGAGCCAGCGCAGCAACTGAGCGCTGACGCGCGTGTCCTCGCAGGCGACGGCGTCGACCAGCCCCAGCACGTGGATCGCGCGCAGGCTCAGGTCGGCGAGGTTGCCGATCGGGGTCGCGACGACGTAGAGCGTGCCGCCCGGGAATTGCTGATGACCGGCCGCGGCGGAAGCGGCGGCGATCAGCGAGGCGGACGGGGACGTCGACATGTTCAAGAAACTCTCCATCGGACGGGACGGCGCGGATGCGCAGGCACGGGGCGCCGGCGCCGAGCAGCGCGCCCTGGACTACCTGAGGCGGCAGGGGCTGCGGCTGGTGGCGCGCAATTATCGGGTCGCGCGCGGGCCGTCCGCGCGGGGCGGGGAGGTCGACCTGATCCTGTGGGCGCGGGACGGGACGCTGGTGTTCGTCGAGGTGCGTGCCAGGGAGCGCGATGCGCATGGCGGCGCGGCGGCCAGCGTGACCCGGGCCAAGCAACGGAAGGTGATCTTCGCGGCGACATGTTTCCTGCGCACGCTGGCGGAGATCCCACCTTGCCGGTTCGACGTGGTGGCCATCGATGGCGACCGCGTCGAGTGGCTGCAAGGGGCCTTCGACGTGCCGGCCGAGCACTGAGCTCTGCGGCGGCCGATGGCGGTGCAGCACCCTTTATCATCCGCGCTCATGTTGGAACAACGCATACAACAACAATTCTTCGAGAGCGCGGACCTGCTCTACCAGGTCGCCGAAGGGCTGTCCCGCCCGCTCGCCGTCGCGGCGCAGATGATGGTGGACGCGCTCACCGCCGGCGGCCGCGTGCTCACCGCCGGGCTCGGCACCTCGGCGGCGGACGCGACCTACATGGCCTCGCTGCTGTCCGGCCGCTTCGAGCAGGAGCGCCCGGGCCTGGCCGCCATCGCGCTCGACGCTCAAGCCCAGGGCTACGCCGATCCCGCCTCCGCGCTGATGCGCCAGATCCAGACCTTCGGCCATCCCGGCGACCTGCTGCTGCTGTACGAGGCGCAGGCCAGCGGCGCGGCCGCCGCGCTGCTGCAGGTGGCGCATGCGCAGGAGATGAGCGTGATCGTGCTCAGCGGCACGCAGGACGACGACTGGCGCGGCACGCTGCTGGACACCGACGTGCAACTGCGCGTGCCGCACAGCCGCTTCGCGCGGGTGGCGGAGGCGCATCGCCTGCTCTCCCACTGCCTCAGCGACGCGATCGACCTGCAGCTGCTCGGCGCGGGCGAATGACCCTCCTCCCGACCTTGAAGGACCTCCCGATGACCTCCGTGACCCGAAGCTCCCGCCGGACCCGCCGCCTGATCCTTGCCGCCGCGCTGGGCGGCGCGTTGCTGCAGACCGCCTGCGTGCCGCTGATCGTCGGCGGCGCGGCGGTGGGCAGCGCGATGGTGGCGACCGACCGGCGCACCTCCGGCACGCAGCTCGAGGACCAGGGCATCGAGCTCAAGACCGCCAACCGCATCCGCGAGCAGCTCGGCGACCGCGTGCACATCAACGTCAACAGCTACAACCGCATGGTGTTGCTGACCGGCGAGACCCGCAACGACGAGGACCGCGCCGCGGTCGAGCGCATCGCGCAGGGCGTCGAGAACGTCGGCAACGTGCTCAACGAGGTGGGCGTGGGCATGCTGAGCTCGCTGTCCAGCCGCGCCAACGACGTGGCCATCGCCGCCAAGGTCAAGGCCAGCCTGGTCGACGCGAAGGACCTGATCACCAACGCGTTCTACGTCGTCGTCGAGCGCGGCAACGTCTACATCATGGGCCGGGTGACCGAGCGCGAGGCCACCCGCGCGACCGAGATCGCCCGCGGCGTGCGCGGCGTGCAGAAGGTGGTGCGCGCGATGGAGATCATCAGCGAGGCCGAACTGGCCGCGATGGGCCAGGCCCAGCAGCCGGCCAAGCCGAAGAGCACGCCCTGAACCGCACCCATGCCGGCCGACGCGCCGGCCGCCCCGCCCAGCAAGGGACCGCCACGCGGTCCCTTTTTTTCTTGGCGCGACGGGGCCTGTGATTTTTCCGGGTCCCTTGATCTGGCGCATTGATGGAAGGGATCGCTGCTGACGGATGAGCCAGTGCTCATCATCATCGCCCCTCCCTCAATCGAGACAGTTGGAGGCGAAGACCATGTACTTCCCCTATCTCCATGGCAAACAGAAGGAGGTGCTGGCCTTGCGCCACCTGGCGCAGGTGCTGGGCGCGGAGGGCCAGGTGCAGCCGGTGATGGAGCCGGTGCGGGTGATGGCGACCTCGATGCGGCACACGCTGGAGGCCTGCGAGGCGCATCGCCTGCCGGTGTGGCTGGTGGTCAATCCGGTGCGGCAGGATTTCGACCTGCTGTTGCCGGCCGAGGCCTTCGACTGGGGCCGGCAGCTGTTCACCTCGTTGCCGACGCGCCAGTGGATCCATCCGACGTTGATGCTGGGCCCGGCGCTGACGCCCGACGTGGTGCGGCGCTTCGTGCAGCTGTTCGGGGCCCGGCCGATGGGGCTGGTCGTCGGCCCCGAGGCGCCGCCGCTGTCCGAGCTGACGACGATGCTCGGCGGGGCGCGGGTGCGGCAGGTGTTCTTCAAGGGCGTCGAGCCGACTGCCGCGGACCGCGCCGCACTGGGGGACATCTCCTGCGTGCGGGTCGAGGACCGGCGCCTGCCGGACAGCCCCGACCTGCGCCAGGATCACCGCCACCCGTTCCTGGATCCGCTGCCCCATCCCTGGCGGGAAGGCGGCGCGGACTTCTCGGACTACACCACGCTGCCCTCGCGCCCGGACACGCCGGAGGCATCGTCGCGCCTGGCGGCGTTCCGGCTTAGCTACCTGCGCATCGCGCCAGCCGCGGCGCCAGCGCCGGCCGCGATCTGGCTCGAGTCCTTCCTGAGCGGCCGGCTCGCGCCCGACGAGGACAGCGCCGACCAGCGCTTCCGCCGCGCGCTCCGTGTGTTCCAGGCGGCGCTCGACCGCGACGACGCCTGTTTCGGTCCCACCGAGGCGGTGCGGCGCTACCTGGCCGGCCTCATCGATGGGGTCCAGCCGTCGCGGGCGCTCAGCAAGCAGTGGGAGCTGATGCACCACCTCGAGTTGGTCAGCGGCGTACTCGCGGGACGCTTCCCCGGGACGAGCCCCGCCGGCGTGCCGACCAGCCTGCTGGCGCCCGCGGCGGCCCGGGCCTGAGGCGCGCCGCCGACGTGGTGCCGGGGCGAGGCCGTTCAGGCCTCGGCCGCGCTCAGCCGCACCGGGATGCCGCTGAGCACCGAGGTGCCCGAGACCGGGTCGCGGGCCTCGTCGTCCAGCAGCAGGTTCATGTTGACGCCCGGATGGCGGGCGGCGACGTTCAACTGGCTGCCGCTCAGGTCATGGCCCCAGCCGTGCGGCAGGCTGACCACGCCCGGCCGCATGTCGGGGCTCAGCGTGACTGGGGCGATCACGCTGCCACGCGCGTTGCTCAGGCGCGCGGACTGTCCGTCCACCAGCCCCGCGCGCGCCGCATCGTCGGGATGGACCAGCAGGGTGCAGCGCTCGCGGCCCTTGGCCAGCACCGGCAGGTTGTGCATCCAGCTGTTGTTGCTGCGGGTCTCGCGCCGGCCGATCAGCAACAGCTCGTCGCCGGTCGGGTGACGCAGCGCCGCGTCCGCATGCGCGAGGTCGGCCAGCAGCGCCGACGGCGCCAGGTCGATGCGGCCCGAGCTCGTGCGCAGGATTTCCGGGACGCGCGGCTGCAGTTCGCCGAGATCGATGCCGTGCGGCGCGGCCTTCACCTTGGCCAGCGTGAGGCCCTCCGGCTTCGCGCCGAACCCGTCGCCGTAAGGGCCTGAACGCAGCCCCAGGTCGAGCCAGCGCGCCGGGCCGGCGCCGCCCTCGAGCATGCCGAAGACGGCCTCGGCCTGGTCGCCGGCGTGGCGCTTCAGCTCGGCGCGCAGCGCGGCATCGTCGACCGCCTGCAGGTCCGCGTCGGCCGGCAGGCCCGAGGCGATCGCCGCCAGTCGCAGCAGCGTCTGCCATTCGGCCCGCGGCGCGTCCGGGGCGTCGGCGTCGACGGGCAGCACCGGGCCCGACCAGCGCGCATGGTTGCGCCACGAGAGCTGCGCGAAGACCATGTCGTAATGCCAGTCCTCCAGCGGGGAGGGCGGCGGCAGGATCAGGTCGGCGTGGCGGCTCGTTTCGTTGATGTAGGGGTCCAGGCTGAGCATGAAGTCCAGGCCGTCGAGCGCGCGCGCGAGCCGCGCGCCGTTCGGCGAGGACAGCACCGGGTTGCAGGCCACGGTGATCAGCGCATGCACCTGGCCGTCGCCGGGGGTCTCGATCTCCTCGGCGAGGCAGCTGATGGGGAATTCGCCCATCACCTCCGGCGCCTTGCCGACGCGGCTGTGCCGGCGCCCGGTGGCCACGCCCTTGCCCTGGCCCGGCCGGCCCAGCGTGTTGGCGGCGAAGGCGGCGGCCTTGGGGAACATCAGGCCGCCCTCGGTGTCGAAGTGGCCGGTGACGATGTTGAGCGCGTCGATGAGCCAGCTGTTCAGCGAGCCGAAGCGCTGCGTGCAGGTGCCGAAGCGGCCGTAGAGCACCGCCTTGGGCGTGGTCGCGAATTCGCGCGCGAGGCGCCGCTGGGTCTCGGCGGGGATGCCGCAGTGCGCGGCGCCGCGCTCGGGCGGGAAGTCGGCGACGGCGGCCCGCAGCGCGTCCAGGCCCTCGACATGCGCTTCCAGGCGTCCGAGCCGTTCCAGGCCTTCGTCGAACACGGTGTGCAGCAGTCCCAGCAGCAGGTAGACGTCGCCGCCGGGGCGGATCGCGAGGTGCTCGTCGGCGGCCTGGGCGGTCTCGGTGCGGCGCGGGTCGATGACGACGATGCGCCCGCCGCGCGCGCGCATCGCCTTGGCCTTGCCGCGGTAGTCGGGGCTGGTCCACAGGCTGCCGTTGCTGACCATGGGATTGGCGCCCAGGCAGATGAAGAGGTCGGTGCGCGGCAGGTCCGGCACTGGCACGCTGAGCCAGTGGCCGTACATCAACCCGCAGGCGAGTTGCTTGGGCATCTGGTCCAGCGTCGAGGCCGAGAACAGGTTGCGCGTGCCCAGCGCGCGCGCCAGGTGCGGGAAGTAGCTGAACAAGCCGATCTTGTGCGAGGCCGGATTGCCGATGGTCAGCGCGACCGCGTCGGCGCCGTACTGCTCGCGCAGCGGCGGCAGCCGGCGGGCGACCTCGGCGAAGGCCTCGTCCCAGCTGACGGGCTCGAAGCCGGCGCGGTCGGCGCGGCGACGCATCGGCTGGCGCAGGCGGTCGGGGTCCTTGTGCAGGTCCTTCAGCGCGACGCCCTTGGGGCAGAGGTAGCCGTGGCTGAAGGGGTCGGCGTCGTTGCCGCGGATCGAGATGACCGAGCTGCCCTCGGGCGTGGTCCGGGTGCGGATCTCGAGGCCGCAGCAGGCCTCGCACAGCGGGCAGATGCGGGTGTGGGTGTGCTCGGTGGCTGTGGCGTCCAGGGCCATGGCGTGTCTCCCGTCGTTTGCCGGCGATTGTGGGAGGCGGCCGCAGGGCCGGTGGTCATGTAGGCGACAGGGGAGGGATGACGTGATGCGCACTGCCTCGACCGCTGGCCCTACATCTGCCGGAAGAGGTGGGTATAGCTCTCCGCGACGATCAGCGCGTCCTCGCTCTCCTTGAGCTTGACCTGCATGCGGCCGCGGAAGTCGCGCGAGACGCCGGCCACCGCGGCCGCGTTGACCAGCGTCGAGCGGTGGATCTGCCAGAACTGCTGCGGATCGAGCTCGTCGACCAGCTCCTTGAGCGGCTTGCGGATCAGCGCCTCGCCCTGGCGCGTGGCGACGCGGGTGTACTTGTTGTCGGACTGGAAATACAGCACCTCGTCGACCGTGATCAGCTTCAGCGTCTGTCCGACCGACGCGTTGATCCAGCGCAGGAACTGCCGCTGCGGCAGCTTGCCGGCCTGGGCGCCGAGCTGGCTCAGCACCGCGCTCAGGTCCGCCGGCGGGCCCGCCATGCGCTGCTTGACGCGCTGGATCGCGGTGAACAGCCGCGCCGGCTCGAGCGGCTTGAGCAGGTAGTCGACCGCGCCCTCGTCGAAGGCGGACACCGCGTACTGGTCGTAGGCGGTGACGAAGACCACATGCGAGCGCCCCTGTACCTGCCGCGCGACGTCCAGCCCGGTGGCGCCGGGCATCTGGATGTCGAGGAAGAGCACGTCGGGCCGGCATTCCTGCAGCAGGCGCAGGGCCTGCACGCCGTCCGCGGCCTCGCCGACGATGACCAGCTCCGGCCACAGCTGCGCGAGCCGGTCCATCAGTTCATGGCGCAGCGTCTCCTCGTCCTCGGCGACGACGGCGGTCGGTGCGGCGGAATGAAGGCTCATGCGGGCAGCTCCAGCGTGAATTCGGTGTCGTCGGCATTGCTGCGGCATTGCAGCCGCGGCGGCGGCGCGCCTGGCGCGCGGTCCAGGCGTTCGAGGCGTTCGCCGAGCGCGCGCAGCGCGGTCTCCTCGCCGCACAGGCCGCCGCGGTCGAAGGACAGCCGCAGCCGCAGTCCGCCGCCGCTGGCTTCCTGGGCGCTCAGCCGCGCCTGGGTCGGCAGCCGCGCCGCGTCGCGCAGCATCAGCTGGGCCAGCGGCAGCAGCAGCATCGGCGGCACCGGCCGCGGGGCCAGCCAGGCGGACCACTCGGTCGACAGCGGCAGCGCGCCGCGCTGTCGGCCGGCCACCACGGCCAGGTAGCTGTCGAGCAGCGCCGCCTCGGACTCGAGCGTCACGCCGCGCTCGCGCAGCCGTGGCAGCGCCACCCGCAGATGGCGGATCAGGCGCTCCATCTGTTCCGGCGCCGCGGCATCGGCGCGCTCGTAGGCGCGCTCGATGTCGACCAGCGTGTCGAACAGGAACTGCGGCTCCACCTGCGCCTGCAGCGCCGCCAGGCGCGCGGCCACGGCGTCGCGCTGCATCGCGCTCTGCTCGCGCAGCAGCGCCTCCAGGCGGGTGCGGGTGCGACGGCGGCGCATCGCCATCTCGTACCAGGCCACCGACAGGCTGGCGGTGACGCAGATCGACAGGCACTCGCCGATGAAATTGAGCCAGCGGATGGGCTGGTGGGGCATCTCGCCCTTGCGCTCGCGCGCCAGGTCGGCGATCGATGGCCAGCCCAGCATCGGCATCAGCTGGTCGTAGAGCAGCTTGGCGAGCACCGCGCCGATCAGCACCGCGATGCCCAGCCGGGCGACGCGCCAGGGGCTCTCCAGCGCGCTGCGCGACGCCGGCAGCCAGGTGAAGAGGATGACCAGCGCCACCAGCAGCGGCGTGAGCATCTGGTTGGCGAGCGCCGACGGCCAGCGCGCGTTATCCATCACATAGAAGATCGACGACGCGTCCACCAGGCCGTAGAAGACGCCCATCAGCAGGAACCACGACAGCTCCTCGCGGCGCAGCGAGCGCCACGCGTGCCAGAGCTGGGCGGCGCGCTCGCGCAGGGCCTCCGTCATGGGAGCGCTCCGGCGGGCGTCGCCGGGGCCGCAGACGCGCCACGCGCCGCGCCGGCCAGCGGCACGCGCACCCGCGCGATCACGCCGCGCGGCTCGGCCGCCTCCAGTTCCAGCCAGGCGTCGCGCCCGAACATCGCCATCAGCCGCGCCCGGGTGTTGGCCAGGCCCACGCCGCTGCCGCCGCTGGCGGCGAAGCCCTGGCCGGTGTCGCGCACCTCCAGCAGCAGGCCCAGGCCGGCGGGTTCGCGCCGCGCGGTGATGTCGATGCGGCCGCCCTCGGGCAGCGGCGACAGGCCGTGCTTGATCGCGTTCTCGACCAGCGTCGGCAGCACCATCGGTGGCAGCGAGGTCGCGAACAGCGCGGCGTCGGCCTCGATGTCGAAGCGCAGCCGCTCGCCCATGCGCATCTGCAGGATGGTCAGGTAGCTGCGCGCCAGCTCCAGCTCCTGGCCGAGCGTCGACATGCCCTGGCGCATGCTGGGCAGCGCCGCCCGCAGGTAGGCGATCAGGCTGGCCATCATGTCGCGGCCGCGCTCGGGCGCGGTTTCGTACAGGCGCTTCACGTTGGCCAGCGTGTTGAACAGGAAGTGCGGCTCGATCTGCGCGTTCAGCGCGGAGAACTGGGCCTCGAGCTGCTGGGCCTGCAGGCGGTCGTGCTGGCGGGCCAGCTCGGCCAGCCGCGCCTGGGCGCTGCGCTCCTCGCGCACGCCGTGCAGCAGCGCGGCGAAGAAGCCGCCCAGCACCAGCCACAGCAGCGTGGTCGACAGTAGCCAGTCCCAGTGCAGCGGCGCGTCCGGCACGCCCAGGTTGGCGACCTGGAAGCGCAGCAGCGTGCCCACCGTCGCGCCGGCCGCGACCGCCACCGCCCGCAGCGCCAGCGGCCAGCGCACCCGGATCCGCGCGAGCAGCGCCTCCGCCAGCGCCAGCGCGGCCAGCACGCTGAGCGCGGTCAGCAGCGTCTGGCGGGTGAAGCGCAGCCACTCCATGAGCCAGTCGCCGACGCCATCGTCATGGGTGAGCCAGGTCAGCGAGCGCGCGCCCGCCATCGCCAGGCAGAAGTAGAAGGCCGCCGCGATCATGCGCAGGTTGAAAAGCTGCAGCGCGGCATCCCGCGCCGAACGGCGGGGCTCGGGCGGCGCGCCGGCGGGGCCGGTCGGGGACGGGGACGCATCGGACATGGGCGGCATTCTGGCCGCGGCGTCCGGGGCCCGCCAGCAGCCGTGCGACGAAGCCGCCCTGGGCCGGACGAGTCCGGCCTGCGGGGGGCGAAGGCGGCATACTCGCCGCCCATGAAGATCCATATCGGTAACGGCGCGCGACTCTTCGTCGACGTCGAGGGGCCCGGCCTGGTGCCGGACGGGGCGCGGATGCGAGAGAAGCCGACGCTGATCTGCATGCATGGCGGCCCCGGTTTCGACCATGCGGCGTTCAAGCCGGCCTTCAGCCAGCTCGCGGACCTGGCGCAGATCGTCTACTACGACCACCGCGGCCACGGCCGCAGCGATCCGCGACCGTCGTCGGAATGGACGCTCGACACCTGGGCCGACGACATCGTGCGCCTGTGCGACGCGCTGGGCATCGAGCGGCCCATCGTGCTGGGCCAGTCCTTCGGCGGCTTCGTGGCGCAGCGCTACATCGCGCGGCATCCGGGGCATGCGTCCAAGGTGATCCTGTCCAGCACCTCCCACCACATGGGCCTGGAGCGCAAGCTGGCCGCCTTCGAGCGGCGCGGCGGTCCCGAGGCCCGCGCGCTGGCGCAGGCCTTCTGGAGCCAACCGTCGCGCGAGACCTTCGAGGCCTACTGGTCCGGGGTGCGCCACCTCTACAACACCCGTCCGGCCGCCGACCCGGAAGCCAGCGGCCGCACGCTGGTGAACCTGGACATCCTGCTGCACTTCGTCGGCGGCGAGAAACAGGACCTGGGCCTGCTGCAGGGCCTGGAGCAGGCCCGCTGCCCGGTGCTGGTGATGGTGGGCGAGGACGACCCCGTCTGCCCGCTGGAGGACGCGCTGGAGATCCACGAGGCGCTGCCGCCGCAGTGGCGTCAGCTGGCGCGCTTCCCCGGCGTGGGCCACGGCGCATGGCGCGACGACCCGACCGCGGCCTTCGCGGTGCTGAGGAAATTCATCGCCGAGTGAACGGCGGTGTGGCTCCCTCTCCCGCTTGCGGGAGAGGGCAGGGGTGAGGGCCAGCGCCCGACGAAGTCCCGCTGGTCCCGTCGCCCCTCAGGGCGCCACCAGCGCCTTGAAGTCACGCTCGGCCAGCGCCGCGTCGCCCAGGTTGAGCTCGATGACGCGGCGCAGGTGGGTGATGCTCTCCAGGTCGATGCCTAGGCAGAGCAGCCCGGCGCGGTCGCCATTCACATGGGCGAGCTGCGCCGCCATCGTGATGCGCCCCTCGTGCGGCGCGAGCGGCAGGTCCAGCAGGCACAGCTCCCCGGGCTCGACGTCCGACGACCCCGGCAACAGCAGCAGCGCGCCCTTGAGCGACAGGTCCAGCACCTGCACCGGCAGGCGCTGCTCGACCGTCACCAGCTGCGCCGGCCCGGCGAACGCGATGCGGGAGAAATGACGGCGTTCGGCGGAGCTCATGGTGTCGCTCGGTGGGGGTGGCGCGAGCTCAGAGCTCGGCGTAGATGGTGCTCTTCTCGATGGCCTGGTGCAGGCGCGAGGGCGCCAGCGGCTCCAGGCCCATCGTCTCCAGCAGGTACCACGAGGCGCGCAGCAGCGCGGAGGTGGCCTGGCGGAGCTCGGTCGATTCGGGCGATTCCTGGCGGGCCAGCATCGCCTGCAGCTGCCGCGACTGGTTGTGCCCGGCGACTTCCGGCACCTGCGGCGGCACATGCTGCTGCGTCAGGCGGGCCAGCAACTGCTGGACCTCGTGGCCGTGCTCGGGCGATTGGATCAGGCGGGCCAGGTCGCCGAGCAGGCGTTCCCCGGCGGCTGCCAGCAACTGCGCGGAATGATCCGCGCCACCGGCGACGTAAAGCGCCGAGGCCATGTCCAGGTACTCCAGCGCGCGCGCCAGACGGGGCAGATCACTGCTCACTGCATGTCCTCCTTGATGCACTCTTGTCATGACTGCTGTTTGCATGCATCGCCGCTCCTTGTTGTGGATTCGGTCCCTCTCGACGGCGTGAGGCCGAGTGTATCGGGGTGCTGCCGCGGCGCGCACGCCGTTTGTCACGCCCGGGGGTAGCATCCATCGGTTCGTAGAGCGGGCACTGTGTTTGCCCGCCCGACCAGGAACGCGCCGGGCGACGCGATTGCCCGACGCCATCCAGACTTACCCGGAGATCCGCATGAATCGCCATGACCGCCAAGACTTTTCGACCGAAGGTCCGATGGAGCTGAACGAAGCGCCGAGCGCGCCAGCGCGACGCGACGCGCTGGGCCGCCTGGGGCGGTACGCCGCCGCGGGGCTGGTGTTGCCGCCGGGCCTGGCGGTGTTCCCCGCGCTGGCGGCCGAGGGCGAGGACGACACCTACGACCAGGATTCGGTGGTGCATGCCGCGACCGAGTTCTTCGGGGAGACGACCGAGGGCCTGGCCAAGGTGATCGAGAAAGCCTTCAAGGAGCAGGGCCGGCCGAACGCCTACATCAAGGGTCAGGAAGCCGGCGGCGCGATCACCGTGGGCCTGCGCTATGGCGAAGGCCAACTGCTGATGAAGCGCGGCGGCGGCGGGATGGTGTACTGGGCCGGACCGTCGGTGGGTTTCGACCTCGGCGCGAACGCGTCCAAGGTCTTCACGCTGGTCTACAAGCTGCCCAAGGCGAGCGCGATCTACCGCCGCTTCCCCGGGGTGGACGGCAGCCTGTACTACATCGGTGGCGCGGGCATCAACTACCAGCGCGCCGACGGCATCACGCTGGCGCCGATCCGGCTGGGCGTGGGCCTGCGCGCCGGGGCCAGCGTCGGCTACATCCACTACCGGCGCGAGAAGACGATCAATCCGTTCTGATCGACCGGCGTCGCTCAGCCGGTGCGCAGCGGCGCGCCTTCGCGCTGGCTGCGGGTGAGCGCCTGCTCGGCGCGGGCGAGCAGGCCGCTGCCGGTGTCGCCCGGCCCGCGCCAGGCGGTCAGGCCCATGCTGAGCGGACCGGCCGTCGGCTGCTGCTGCATCCAGACCGCGCGGAAGCGCTCGCAGACCTTGCGCCCAGTGGGCAGGTCGACGTCGTGCAGCAGCATCAGCATCGCCTCGCCCTGGCCGAGCGCGAGCACGTCCTGCGCGCGGCACTGCTGGCGCAGCATGTGCGGCAGGGCGCCCGCCGGCGCGCGCGCGGCGGCCAGCGCCACCAGGCACCAGGCCATGTCGGGGGAGCGCTGCTCCTGGCGCTCGACCAGCCGCGCCAGCAGCTGATCGCGCGATGCCAGCGGCGAGGAGACGCCGGCCTGCACGGCCAGCGCATGGAAGCGTTTGTAGTGGGCCAGGGCGATGTTGAAGTCGCCATGGGCCTCGGCCAGCGCGCTGAAGGTCTCCTGCATGGGCGCATGGTCGTCGCCATGGACCTTGCGCAATTCATCCAGGCGGGAACGGGCCGCGTCGAGCTGGCCGTCGAGGATGAGACGGTGGGCATCGGCGCAGCCTTGTTCCAGATCGCCCAGGGTGCCGGGGCTGGACCGCAAGACCTTCTCGGGAGTCATATCACCAAAGAATAACGTCCGATATCCGACCATCCCATGGGGGCTAACCAGCGGAGACGAGGCTGAAGACGCATCAAACCGTGTCTGCGCCGCAAGTACGCGCTTACCGGAGGACACGCGGTTGACGGTTCCGTGACGTGGCGGCGAGGCCGGGATGACGGATTCGTGGCCTGGGGGAGACGGGCCGGCCGGGGCGGGACTAGGATGGCCCGCGTCGTTCGATGGAGACCCGCATGAGCCAGCAGCCCGCCCCCCAGCACCTGTCGCCGCCGGTTCCGGCCGCCTCGCCCCTGCAGGCCACGGTCGACACCCTGCCGCCGCAGGACATCAGCGCGGAGGTGCTGCTCGAGAAGTACGCCAAGGACGGCGAGCGCAGTCTGGACGAGGTCCGGGCGCGGGTGGCCCGGGCGCTGGCCGCGGCGGAGTCGCCGGAGCAGCGCGCGCACTGGGAGGCGAAGTTCCTCGAGGCGCAGCGGCGCGGCTTCGTGCCGGCGGGGCGGATTGCCTCGGCGGCGGGCACGGCCTTGTCGGCCACCTTGATCAACTGCTTCGTCCAGCCGGTGGGCGACGCGATCGCCGAGGAAGAGGACGGCCACCCCGGCATCTACACCGCGCTGACGGAAGCGGCGGAGACGATGCGGCGCGGCGGTGGGGTGGGTTACGACTTCTCGCGGATCCGGCCGCAGGGCGCATATGTCAAGTCGACGCAGTCGAGCGCATCCGGCCCGATCAGCTACATGCGGGTGTTCGACCGCAGCTGCGAGACGGTGGAGTCGGCCGGCTCGCGGCGCGGTGCGCAGATGGGCGTGCTGCGCTGCGACCACCCGGACATCGAGGCCTTCATCCATGCGAAGGACCAGGGCGACCTGAAGAACTTCAACATCTCGGTGGGTGTGACCGACGCGTTCATGGAGGCGGTCGAGGCCGATGCCGACATCGAGCTGGTGCACAAGGCCGCGCCCGGCGCCAAGCTGCGCGCCGCCGGCGCGACGCAGCGCGCCGACGGGCTGTGGGTCTACCGCCGGATGCGGGCCCGCAAGCTGTGGGACCAGGTCATGCGCTCCACCTACGACCACGCCGAGCCGGGCGTGCTCTTCCTGGACCGGATCAATGCGGACAACAACCTGCATTACTGCGAGTCGATCAGCGCGACGAATCCGTGCGTGACCGCGGAGACCTGGGTGCTGACGGGGGACGGACCGCGCCAGGTGGCGGACTTGATCGGGACGCCGTTCCTGGCGATCGTCGATGGCAAGGCGTATCGGACGGAGTCCGCGGGTTTCTTCCCGACCGGGGTGAAGCCGGTGCTCGCGCTGAAGACGCGTGAGGGCCACGCGCTGCGGCTGACGGCGAATCACTTGGTGAGGAGAGTGCTGAAGCGGCGAGGCGATACCGTGGACCTGGACTGGACAGCCGCGGGCGCGCTCCAGCCAGGTGACGAGATCGTGCTGCACGACCATCGCGCGTTTGCCGGATGGAGAGGGACTGCCATCGCGGATGAAGAGATCAAGGCGCTGGCCAATGGTGTTGCCGTCGCTGCAGGCGGGGGCGGCGTCCCCCGGTCGGTCGAAGCGGCGGCGTCCGTGGCGCAGTCTGCCTACTTGCGCAGTCTTTTTGGCGAATCGGCAGCGGTGAGCGCCGCACCGGCAGTGACGCTGCGATCGCTGGACCATTTGCTCGTGCAGGACGTGCAGCGGATGCTGCTCCGATTCGGTGTTGCGTCGACGAGGCGAACCGTGGACGGCCAGGCCACGCTCCTGATCGCGGATGACAACCTCCAGCTCTTCGCCGATCGTATCGACTTCGCGGACACGGCCAAGGCTCGGCGGCTGGCCGAGCGCCTGGCGGCGCAGAAGCGGCGTCCCAACCGGGAGCGCTTCGTCGCCACCGTCGCCTCCATCGAGCCCGATGGCGTCGAGGCCGTCTACGACGTGACCGTCGAGCACGTCCATGCCTTCGACGCGAATGGCCTGATGGTCCACAACTGTGCCGAGCAACCCCTCCCTTCCTACGGCTGCTGCTGCCTGGGATCGATCAACCTGACGACCTTCGTCAGACAGGCCTTCACCTCGCAGGCCAGCTTCGACGAGGCCGAGTTCACCGACATCTGCAAGACCGCCACCCGCATGCTCGACAACGTGCTCGACGTGACGCCGTGGCCGTTGCCGCAGCAGGCCCGCGAGGCCGCCAACAAGCGCCGCGTGGGCCTGGGCTTCACCGGGCTCGGCGATGCGCTGGTGATGCTGGGCCTGCGTTACGACAGCGACGCGGCTCGCGCGATGGCGCGGCGCATCAGCGAGGTCATGCGCGATGCCGCCTATGAGGCCTCCGCTGACCTCGCGCTCGAGCGCGGCGCCTTCCCGCTGTTCAACGCGGATCTCTATCTTTCGGGCGGCAACTTCGCCTCGCGGCTGCCGCCGTGGCTGAAGGACAAGATCCGCGCGCAAGGGCTGCGCAACTCGCACCTGCTGTCGATCGCGCCGACCGGCACCATCTCGCTGGCCTTCGCCGACAACGCGAGCAACGGCATCGAGCCCGCGTTCTCCTGGAGCTACACCCGCAAGAAGCGGATGCCGGACAACAGCTTCAAGGAGTACGCCGTCGAGGACCATGCCTGGCGGCTCTACCGCCATCTCTTCGGCCCCGACGCGCCGCTGACCGACGCCTTCGTCACCGCGCTCGAGCTGCAGGCCGCCGATCACGAGGCCATGGTCGCGGCCGTCGCGCCGTGCATCGACACCTCGATCTCCAAGACCGTCAACGTGCCGGCGGACTATCCTTACGCCGATTTCCAGGACCTCTACCGCTGGGCCTGGCAGAGCGGCCTGAAGGGGCTCGCGACCTATCGGCCCAACAGCGTGCTCGGCGCGGTGCTGAGCGTCGAGCCGATCGCCAAGCCCGAACCGCTGAAGGCGGACACCGGCCCGAATCAGCGCCTGCGCGTCGAGCGGCTGCCCAAACCGGTGCTGGCCTCGCTGCGCTGGCCGAGCCGGCCCGAGATGCCCGGCGGCAATCCCGCGTGGTCGACGATGATCCGCCACCCGCATGGCGACTTCGCGCTGTTCGTCGGCGAGTTGCCGGCCGAGGGGCCCGACGCCGGCCTGTTCGGCCGCACGCTGCCCTTCGAGGTCTGGGTTAATGGCGCGGAGCAGCCGCGCGGGCTCGGTGCGATGGCCAAGACCTTGTCGATGGACCTGCGCGCCAACGATGCCGCGTGGCTGCGGCTCAAGCTCGACGCGCTGGCCACCGTCGCCGAGGAGCGCGCCTTCGAGATGCCGATGCCGCCGCTCGGTGAGCCGCGGCTGTTCCCGGGCGTGGTGGCGGCGACCGCCGCGGTGATCCGCTGGCGCTGCGAGCAGCTCGGCGCGCTCCAGGAAGGCGGCCCGACGCCGGTGCTCGACGCGATGTTCTCGCGCGAGGAACCGCGCACCGGCACGGCGGGGACGCTGGCGTGGGCGGTCGACGTCGACAACCCCGCGACCGGCGAGCTGTTCACGCTGACGCTGAAGGAGGTCAGCCTACCCACGCCCGATGGCGGCAGCGTCACGCGGCCGTGCGCGATGGGCTTCTCGGGGAACTATCCGAAGGCGCTGGATGGATTGGCGCGGCTGCTGTCGCTGGACATGCGCGTGCTCGATCCGGGCTGGATCGGCATGAAGCTGCGCAAGCTGCTGAATGTGGGCGAGCCGCTCGGCCACTTCATGGCGCCGGTGCCGACGCTGTCGGGCGAGCGCAGACAGCAGGTGTGGCCCTCGACGGTGGCCTACGTCGCGCGGCTGGTGATCCACCGCTACGCGATGCTGGGCGTGCTCGACGAGAACGGCTATCCGCTCGTGGACATGGGGCTGATGCAGCAGGCGCCGCTGAAGGTGGGCAAGGCGGGCGCGGTGGCGCGTTCAGCGTCGGAGGCCGGCGGCATCGTCGCGATGGCTGGCAAGAAGTGTCCCGAGTGCGGGAACTCGACGCTCATCCATCGTGATGGGTGCGAGTTCTGCACCGCCTGCGGGTTTGTGGGGCAGTGTGGGTAACAGGCTTGACACACACCGACGCACAAGCCCCGTCTTGGTGAACCCTGGACGACAGACGCTGCCTTTCGGCGTGGCACAGGTCTTGCGCCCGATCCCTGGTCGCCTGACGCGCGACCTTCTTCGTCATTGACCTGGATCTTCCCGATGTCCTTCTTCCTTCCGTCCCCTTCGGCGCTTCGAGCGCCCCGGCAGCGCCGGTTCCTGCACGCACTCGCCGTGTGCGTGCCCTTGTGTCTGCTCAGCGCCTGCGGCGGTGGCCGCGACGCCGCCGCCCCGCCCCCGGGCGATCTGGTGGCCGTGGCGGCGTTCGCGCCGGCCGCGAGCGCCGCTGGTGTCGTCGTCGCCGATGCGCCGCTGCCGCGGCCGACGACCGCGGCCTGCACGGTCAAGCTGTATGACGGCATGAGCTTCCAGGGCTTCGACGCCCACTCCTTCGCCTATGCCGGCGCGGGCGCCTGCCCCGGTCCCTGGGCCAAGGTGGTGCTGGAAGCGGACTTCGCCGTCAACGCCGGCCGCCAGTTCGACCGTACCGCCTTGATCTCCATCGGCGGCATCAACCTCTACGCCGGCACCACGCAGGAGCCCTCGGCCAACGTGGCGCCGAGCTGGCATGTCGAGCGCGACGTCACCGACTACGCCAAGGCCCTGACCGCCTCGGCCGATGGTTTCGTGCGTCTGGACAACGTTGTCGACACGACCTACACCGGCGTGCTGACGGGCTCGGCGCGGCTGGTCTTCTATCCGGCGGGCAACTCGGCCGATGCGGCCAGCACTCGGGCTGCGGACCTCGTGATCCCGTTGGCGGGCGACCTGAAGACGGGCGATCCGGCCAATCTCAAGTCCGCGGCGGATGCGCTGCAGCGCACGATGTCGCTGCCCACGAACATGGTGCGTCTCTATCTGGACGTTCAGGCGGAGAGTCAGGGGGGTGACGAGTTCTGGTACACCTGCGTGCCCGACGACCAGGCGCAGGTCCTGCAGAGTTGCGGCGGCGGCAGCTTCCGCGAAGTGCTGGTCCGCATCGACGGGCAGCCGGCCGGCCTGGCGCCGGTGGTGCCGCGGGTCTATACCGGCGGCGTCGATCCGGGCCTGTGGCGGCCGACGCCAGGCGCGGAGACGCTGTCCTTCGTCCCCTCGCGCGTGGACCTCACCCCCTTCGCCGGTGCGCTGAGCGATGGCACGCCGCACACCGTGGCCATCTCCGTGCAGGGCGCGCAGGATCACTTCGCGGTCGTCGGCAGTCTGCTGGTCTACCAGGACGCCGCCGCGAGCCAGACCGGCGGGGCCCTGAGCAGCAACACGCTGGCGAGCGCGGCGCTGGCGCCCCCCGTCACGAGCAACGGCATCACCACGGCCGCCGACAGCAGTATCGGCGGCACGCTGGGGGTGACGGCGGCTCACAGCTATGCGGTCACGGGCTACGTCAACACCTCCAACGGCCGCGTCACCACGACCGTGCAGCACGACCTCACGTTCAGCAACCAGCAGAAATTCAATATCGCAGGCGCCATCTACCGCCAAGCGCTGACGCAGAGGACCACCAGCACGGCCACCGTCACGACGGAGGGCAGCGGCCGCCGGACCGTCGACCGGATCGCGTTGAGCTACCCGCTGGACATGGACTACACCTATGACGGCGACAAGAACCGGCAGGACGCCACGGCCGCGCAGGACTTCCGCACCGACGTGTCCCGCACGGTGAACGGGGGCGATGCCTTCCACAGCGCGTTCAGGAACACGCTGGCCGTCAAATCGGCGCTCCTCTTCAGCAGCACCGGCGGTCCCGCGCAGCGTGGGGGCGAGGAGGGCAGCCAGACCGTCACCTACGAAGACAGCCTGGGCAGTTGCTACCAGCGCAGCGTGGTGACGGCGGCCAATGTGCTCGCCTCCTTCCAGGACGGCGCGGGCTGCACGGGCGGCAACCGCCTGAACTGGCTGGCCCAGCCGGATGGCGCGCCGGCGCAGGCGCTGCTGGGCCGCATCTCGGAGCCTTGAGGCACAAATGCCCGCTCCCGGCCGACGCTGGGGGTGGGCGGCGAAGGCGCCTCTGGCCGGTGTCGCGTCGCGCCGGCCGGCGCTCTCAGGAGCGCAGATCCTTGCCGTGGAATGCGCGCTCGAACTCCATGAACGCCGACGGCGAGTCATCCCTGACTTCCAGCCGCGAATCCGTGTAGAACTCGGAGCGTCGGTCGGGCGCGTCGCCATGGAGCGGGTCGTCGGACCGGCGCAAGACGGCCACCGCCATCTGCGACCGCAGGGTCGCGAGCACGGGATCGGACCAGTTGCTGACGAGGGCTTCGAACTGCTTCAGCGCCTTCGCGATCACTTCCACCGGCAGATCGTTCAGCGCTTCCTGGCCACGGGCCGCCAGTGCGCGCTCGACGTAGCCGAGATGACGCATCACCCGCCGTGTCTGGCGATGCGTGTCGAGCAGTTTCTTGAGCGCGATGCCGGTGGCCTTCTGCGCCTCGAGGGCGCTGCTGTCCGGCGGCGACGGCTCGGGCGGAGGGGCCGCCACGCGGATGCCGATACGCCGGCCCTTGCGCTCCAGGCGCACGTCGGTCGAAAGGAGCCGGGCCATGCGGCGGAAGGGCGCCGCGAGCAAGGCGACGCCTCTGAGGGAGGCCAGGCGGGACGTGGACATAGGCGGCGGAGGATCCCAGACCCCCCACCGCGAGTCAGCACCAATTCCTAACGGCCTCTCGCGATGCCGTCGGCAACGCGAACTAGCTCACCAAAAGGACCGCGGCGCTCAGGCCGGGCCGGGCTTCTCGCCGTCGGGGGTCTCCGACGCAGGCGCGGGCGGCGAGCCAGCAGCCTTGCGCTGGGCCTTCTCTTCCTTCTTCTTTTTCTTGGCGAGTTCGCGTTGACGTTTCTCGTACTGGTAGTTCGGGGTAGCGATGGTGGCCTCCGTGAGGTTGGGGGTGATCGAGGAGCCTGAGGACGACTCGGCGAGGGCGCGAACGCGGACGATCTCCTGACGGTGGATGTTGGCCCCGGTGGTCGTGAGACGCAAATTGCCACCATGCCATTCCAGCCAGTCCAGATCCACCAGCCGGTCGATCAGCTGTTCGGGGATCTCGCTGGCCTGGCGTCTTTGCAGGGCATCGACACTTTGGCGCAACGACACCCGGAGCTCGTCGAGGGTTTGGGGGACAGGCATGGAACACCTCCGCGCGTGTCGCGCCGCGACATGCGGCGCGAACAGAGTCGCCAAGCAATCAAGGCGAGGGCTTGCACGGCGTCCGTCGGAGGAAAACCAGGCGAAGACTTCGGGATGACAGGCTCACGGTCTATCGGGCGATCGTAGCGCAGCGGCACGGACGCTCGTTTCGCGCCCGCCAACCCCCTCGCGATCCCCGTGTCAGGCCCCCCGGGCCGCGCTCCCGAACGACACCGTGGACGACCATTCAGACGAGAAGGCGAGCCCCCGATCTCCCGGGCCGTGACACCGATCACGGTGCTCCTCCCCTCGTTCGCGGGGGCCGGCCCCCCCCTTCCGTACTGCGTCACGCTCGTCCGAAGTGGTGATATCGGCAGCGACGATTTCAAAAATATCATTTCATCAACCCATGCCGCCAGACTGATCGGCCGCCCACCGCGACCGCCCGCGCCTCCCGGCGCCGCTTGTCTCAAGAGCAGATCCATGAATGGTCTTTCCATCAAGAAGCAGCTGTCGTTCGCCTTCGCCGCGCTGGTCGCGGCGGTGATGCTGGTCAGCGTCGTCGCGCTGCGCGGCCTCGCCGCCGCCGATGCGCGGTTCGCCGGTTTCGTGCACGGCATCGATGAACGGGAATCGATGGCCGTCGACGTGCGCATCGCCGCCAACCGCCGCGCCATCGGCGTGCGGGACATGGTGATCGTCAAGGAGGCGGCGGACGTCGAGTCCGCCCGAAAGATGGCCCTCGACGCCCACTCGGCGATCGGCGAGCACCTGCGCAAGCTCAAGGACGCGGTGGCCGCCGCGCCTGACGCCAGTCCCCGCGAACGCGAGTTGGTCGCGCGTCTCCTGGAGGTGGAGGGGCGTTATGGCCCGGTCGCGGCGAACATCGTCGAGCTGGCGTCCTCCGGCCGGCGCGATGAGGCGATGACCGCCATGACCCGTGACTGCCGCCCGCTGCTGGCGGCGCTGCTGGCCGCCACACGCGAGTACGTCGACTTCGCCGCCCGTGCGGCCGACGAGGAGATCGCCGCGTCCACCGCCCAGTACCAGGCGCAGCGCTGGTGGCTGACGCTGCTCAGCCTCTGCGCCGTGGCGGCCGCCTGCGGCCTGGGCTGGCTGATCACGCGCCGCCTGATGAGCGCGCTTGGCACCGAGCCGGCGCAACTGGCCGACGCCGCCCGCCGCATCGCCGACGGCGACCTGCGTCCGGTGGAAGGCGCCGCGCAAGCGCCGGCGGCCAGCGTGCTCGCCTCGATGGGGGCGATGCAGGGTCAACTGCTCGCGCTGATCGGCCAGGTGCGGGGCTCCGCCGAGCAGATCGCCGACGCCAGCACCCGCATCGCGCAGGGCAACAACGACTTGTCGTCGCGGACCGAGGAACAGGCCGCGGCGCTCGAGGAGACCGCCGCCTCGATGGAGCAGCTCAGCGCCACGGTGCGCCAGAACGCCGACAACGCCCAGCAGGCCAACCAGCGGGCGCGCGAGGCCAGCGAGGTCGCGACCCGCGGCGGCGAGGTCGTGGGCCAGGTGGTCGACACGATGCGCGGCATCCATGAGAGCAGCCGCCGTATCGCCGACATCATCGGCGTCATCGACGGCATCGCGTTCCAGACCAACATCCTGGCCCTCAACGCCGCGGTCGAGGCCGCCCGCGCCGGCGAGCAGGGCCGCGGCTTCGCCGTCGTCGCCGCTGAGGTCCGCAGCCTGGCGAGCCGCTCGGCCGGTGCCGCCAAGGAGATCAAGCAGCTCATCGGCGACAGCGTCGCCCGCGTCGAGTTGGGCAGCGGGCTGGTCGACCAGGCCGGCGCCACGATGACCGAGGTGGTCGGCGCGATCCGGCAGGTGTCGGACATCGTCGGCGAGATCAGCGCTGCCAGCGTCGAGCAGAGCGCCGGCGTCGCGCAGGTCGGCGAAGCCATCACGCAGATGGACCGCGCCACGCAGCAGAACGCCGCGATGGTCGAGGAGAGCGCCGCCGCGGCGGACAGCATGAAGCGCCAGGCGATCGACATGGTCGGCGCGGTCGCGGTGTTCCGCACCGATGGACAGCCGCCGCGCCCCGCGCAGCCCGTGCAGGCAGTGCAGCGGGACGGGCAGGAGAAACCGGCCTGGCAGGACCGCCAAGTGCGGCCTGGTCACCAGTTCCCGCAGGCGAAGCAGTTGCCGCGCGCGCTCGAGGCGAGCCGTCCTGCGGCCATCACGTCGCCAGCGCCCGCGTTGCGCCGCGACAACCCGCGCGCCGAGCCGGCACGGGCAGCCCCGGTGACGTCGTGGGTGTCACGCAAGCCCGCCCCCGCGCCCGTGACGGCAGCGGCGGCGAACGCGGTCATCCGTGTCGTGGCCGCCACGGCGACCCCGGCGAGACGGGGCGCGCCGGCGCCCGAGTTGCTGGTGGTGCCGACGAAACCGGCCTCTCGCAAGATCGCCGAGCCGGTCCTCGCCGGTGACGACGACTGGACGAGCTTCTGACCGGCGAGCCCGCCCTCGCGCGGCGCGAGCCAGAGTGATCGCGGCCGGCTCTGCGACCTCCCAGGCGAGCGCGACCATGCTCGGCGGGAGCTGCAGCCCGCGAGCTGCAGCCCCGCAGGCACCGGCCCGCGAGCCGTTAGCGCCTCGGGACTTTCCTGTCCCGAAAGCAAAGGATGTTGTCGGCGGCCGGGCGTGACTATGCTGCCCGCACCGCCGCGGTGCCTGCCGCCAAGGAGACGCCCATGCCGGCCGCCCATTCCGCCAGTCCGCTGGTTCGCATCGATTACCCCCACATCGCCCGGCGCGAGATGCTGGCCTTCCTGCCGCCGGACTGCCTGCGGGTGCTGGACGTCGGCTGCAACACCGGCGCGTTCGGCGAGGCGGTCAAGACGGCGCGCCCCGGCACCGAGGTCTGGGGCGTGGAGCCCGACGCCGGCGCCGCCGAGCGCGCCGGCCAGCACCTGGACCGCGTGCTGCAAGGCTATTTCGACCCGACGCTGCCGCTGCCCGAGGCGCACTTCCACGCCATCGTCTTCAACGACGTGCTCGAGCACATGCCCGATCCCTGGGCCGCGCTGAACCACGCCGCGCCGCTGCTGGCGCCCGGCGGCGTGGTCCTGGCCTCGCTGCCCAACCTGCTGCACCTGGACACGATCTGGCCGCTGCTGCACGACCGCGACTTCCGCTACGAGCGCTGCGGCGTCCGCGACCGCACCCACCTGCGCTTCTTCACTCGCACCAGCGCGATGAGGATGTTCGACGAGTGCGGCTACGAGGTGCTCAGCGTGCAGGGCATCAACGAGCAGTGGTACACGCCGTCGATCAAGCGGCGGCTCGCCTTCCGGCTGTTCGGGCGGCAGCTGGAGGAGACGAAGTACGTGCAGTTCGCCTTCGTCGCCCGGCCGGCGCCGCAGCGGCTGGCGTCCTGAGCCGGCGGGGCGCGCGGCGTTCGCGCTATCGCCCAATCGCCCAATCGCCCCACCGCCGACCGGAGTCCTCGCCAGCCGCGACAATGCGCCGCATGCGCGCCCTGATCGACCTGCTGATCCAGCACGACTTCCTGCTCGTCTTCCTCGTGACGCTGGCCGCGCGCATCGGCGCGCCGCTGCCGGCGGCGCCGCTGCTGGTGGTGGCCGGGGGGCTGGCGGCGGCGGGGCGGCTGTCGGCGCTGTCGCTGGTCGTGGCCGCGGTGCTGGCCAACGTGCTGGGCGACGCGATCTGGTTCATCGCCGGGCGCACCCATGGCCACCGCGTGCTGCGGCTGCTGTGCCGCGTCTCGCTGTCGCCGGACGTCTGCGTGCGCCAGAGCGAGAGCCTGATCGCGCGCTGGGGCGGCAGCTCGCTGCTGGCGGCCAAGTTCCTGCCCGGCATCTCGGTGGTCGCCGCGCCGATGGCCGGCGCGCTGGGCATGGGCTGGCGGCGCTTCGTCGCCTACGACGCCGTCGCCGGCCTGGTGTGGACGCTGTGTTTCCTCGGCCTGGGCCTGGTCTTCAGCGACCAGATCCAGGACGTGCTGGACGCGCTGTCCAACGCCGGCCTGCTGGCGCTGGCGGCGCTCGGCGCGGTGCTGTTGCTGCTGGTGGGCAACCGCTGGCGCCGTCGCCGCCAGATGGCGCGGCTGCAGGGTGAGGTCGAACGCATCAGCGTCGAGGACGCCGCCGCGCTGGTCGACCAGGACATGGCGCCGCTGTTCATCGACGTGCGCAGCGACCCCGGTCGCGCCGCCGATCCGCGCACGCTGCCCGGCGCGCTCAACATCCCGCTGACGCGCCTGCCCGACTACGCCGACCAGTTGCCCCACGACCGCCTGCTGGTCTTGTACTGCAACTGCCCGAACGAGATCTCCGCGGTGCAGGGCGCCCACGAACTGCTCCAGCGCGGCCATGCGCGGGTGCTGGCGCTGGACGGCGGCCTGGACGGCTGGCATGCGCTGCAGCGCCGCCGCGGCCGGGATCGCGGCGACAGCGGCGACGGCGATGCGGTCGATCCGCCGTCCTCGCCCGCGCCGACCGCCGCGCCGGCCGTCCCCTGATCTGAGGAGGGACGACGGCCGGGGCTGGCGCGCCGCTTGCATACTCGCTCCCATGACCGTCGCTGCCCTGCCTGCCGCCGTCCCGGTGCTCGCGCCGACCATCCTCGACCTGGAAGCCTCGGGCTTCGGTCGCGGCAGTTATCCGATCGAGATCGGCTTCGTCGAGCCGGGCGGGCTGCCGTTCTGCTCGCTGATCCAGCCGGCGCCCGAGTGGTCGCACTGGGACGAGCAGGCCGAGGCGCTGCACGGCATCTCCCGCGAGCTGCTGCTGCGCCATGGCCGGCCCCGCGAGTGGGTCGCGGACGAACTCAACCGGCGCCTGGCCGGGCAGACGGTCTATTCGGACAGCTGGGGCCACGACTACAGCTGGCTGTCCAAGCTCTTCGACAGCGCCGGGCGGCTGCCGCGCTTCCGTCTCGAGGACCTACGCCGGCTGCTGTCCGAGGACGAGGCCGGCCGCTGGAACGCGGTGCAGCAGGAAGTACGCGCCGAGGCGCAATTGCGCCGTCACCGCGCCAGCGCCGACGCCAAGGTGCTGCAGATGACGCTGATGCGCCTGAAACACGGCGCTGCGACGCCGACGGCGGGCCTGAACGGCCGCGATCCGGCCGACTTCGGCCAATGCGGCTGAGCCCGCTCCTCGGCGGTCAGCCCCGGCTTGCGGGCGGCGTCTCGCCGGACGGCCCGAGCCGGTCGGCGCAGAGGCTGCCGTTGGACCGTCCCCGGCCCGCGCGCTTGGCGCGGTAGAGCGCCTCGTCGGCGCGGGTGACGAGGTCGTCGATGTCGGCCTGCCGGGCCCATTCAACGCAGAAACCGACGCTCGTGCCGATGTGGAGCTCCAGCGCCCCGATGCGGAACGGCATCGTCAGCGCATGCACCAGCTTGTCGGCGACCACCTGCGCGTCGACGGGCCGGGCGACGTGGGTCAGGAACACCGCGAATTCGTCGCCGCCGAGGCGGGCGACCAGGTCCTGCGGCCGCAGCGCATGCCGCAGCCGTCCGGCGACGGCCTTGAGCAGCGCGTCGCCGACCGGGTGGCCGTGCTCGTCGTTGACCGGCTTGAAGCGGTCCAGGTCCAGGTAGAGCAGCGCCACCAGCTCGTCGCGGTCGACCGCCCGGCCCAGCGCGGCGTGCACCTGCGACGCGAAGCCGGCCCGGTTGAGCAGTTCGGTCAGCGGGTCGGTGTTGGAGGCGCGCAGCAGTCGCAGCTGTTCCTGCTTCACGTCGGTCACGTCGCGCGCCACGCCGTAGGCGCCGAGGATGGTGCCGTCGTCGTTGAGCAGCGGCGCATAGGTGAGCTCGACGTAGCGGGTCTCGCCGCGATCGTCGCCGTCCAGCGGCATGGGCCGGCTGACGCCGTCGTCGTCGCGCATCTCCACCACGCTGGTCTCGCCCGCGAAAGCGCGCTGGATCAGCGGCTGCACCGCCGGGTAGAGCTCGTCGAAGACCTCGGACGCATGCCGGCCCAGCCAGGACCGCTCCGGGATGTCGAAGCGGCGCTCGAAGGCCTTGTTGCAGAACAGCACCCGTTCGTCGGTGTCGACGGCCAGCATCATGACGTTGACGCTCTGCGCCATCGCGCCCATGACGGCCTGGCTGCGTTCGCGCTCGCGGCGTGCGGCCAGCTCGGCGCTGATGTCGGCGAGGGTGCCGGCATGGGCGACGATGCGGTCGCCCAGCCGCATTGGCCGCATCCGCAGCCGCACCAGCAGCGCGCTGCCATCGCGGCGGATGAGCTGGTGCACGCGGTCCACCGGCTCGCCGCGCGCGACCAGCGCCGCCCATTGCGCGCGCGTGGGCTCGCGCTCGGCCGGCGGCAGCCGCTCCAGCCAGCCCCAGGCCAGCGCGTCGCGGTCGACCTCCAGCAGGCGCAGGTAGGTCTCGTTGGCGTAGACGGTGCGGCCGGCGAGGTCGCAGCGGAACAGCCCCATCGGCGAGGCGTCGGCGGTGGCCTCGCTCTCCGCCTCGCGCAGCCGCGCGCGCTGCTGCAGCCGGGTGAACCAGGCCATCAGCCCGACCGCGATCGCGCTGATGACGACCGAGAAGACCAGCACCGCGCGGCGCTGCTGCAGGTAGCCGGCGAGGATGCGGTCGCGCTCGAAGGAGACGAACAGGCGCAGCGGATAGTCCTGCAGCATGCGGTAGGAGACGATGCGCTCGCGGCCGTCGGCCGGGCTGCGGGTCACGATGAACTGGCCGCTCGCCGGTGGGTGGGGCGGCACCACCTCGTCGCCGGGCACCTCGCGCAGGTTGCTGCCGATCAGTCCCGGCACCTCCGGCCAGCGCGCCATCGCGATGCCGTCGTCGCGTTCCAGCAGCACGGCCATGCCCGAGCGCATCGAGCGCGCGCGGTAGCTGCGCAGCAGCGCTTCCAAATCAATGAAGCCGACGGTGGCGGTGAAGGGGCCGGCGGGCGCGCTCAGCCGGGTGGCCATCGGCATTACGAAGTGGGCACCCGGTCGCAGCCGCAGCGGCGCGCCGACGATGACGCTGGGCCCGCCGGGCCGGCCCAGTTCCGACAGGAAGCTCTTCGGGCCGAGGTCCACGTAAGGCTCGCCGGTCACCGAGGGGATGCGCCACAGGCGGCCCTCCGGGCTGGCCAGCATCACGTCGGTCAGGCCGCGCGAGTTGTCGCGCAGCGAGTCGGCCAGCAGCGACACCGTCGCGTCCAGGTCCTGCCGCTCGTTGCGGCGCGTCATCAGCAGCAGGTCCAGCGTGCGCAGGCTGCCCTCGGTCTCGCGCAGCAGCTGCTCGGTGTCCTGCGCGGCGTTGAGGGCGATCGCATGCAGGTCCTGCTGGAGGTCCTCGACCAGCGAGCGCGGATACAGCAGCGCGAACCACAGCACCAGCGCCCACATCACCACCAGCACCAGGCCCAGCGCGAGGAAAGGGCCGTAGACCAGCAGGCGCCGCATCCGCAGGCGCTCGGCGACCGACTGGCTGAACAGGGAAGGGGCCATCCGCGGCATTTTGGACGCGCGGCGCCGGGGTTCAAACGCTCAGAAAGGGGGCACCGGCGGCCCTGTTCGGGGCACGTCAGGCACATGGCTGCCGGGGTCGTCGCGGGCCAGTTCCGTGAGGCATTTCAGGCACAGGCATTGCCCGGGCCAGCGCGCCGCCAGGTCGCGCTTGAGGTCCTCCCCCAGGCGCGTGCCGAAGCAGGCGCACCAGCCGTCCTCGACGCCGCAATGGAAACCGCCGCCGCAGCGCGGGCAGGCGGTGTTGTCGAGGAGCGGTGGGGGCGTGCTCATGGGGCGGGATTGTCGGCCGATGTCAGCCGAACAGCGCCCGATGCCGGTCCCGCAGCAGGTTCTTCTGCACCTTGCCCATCGCGTTGCGGGGCAGCTCGGTCTCGACGAACACCCGCTTGGGGACCTTGAACCCGGCGATGCGGTCCTTCAGCGACGCGATCAGCGTCGCGCCGTCCAGCTTGGCGCCGGCGCGCGGCACGACCACCGCGATCACGCCCTCGCCGAAGTCCGGGTGCGGCACGCCCACCACCGCGGACTCCGCCACGCCCGGCAATTCGTTGAGCCAGCCCTCGATCTCGGCCGGGTAGACGTTGTAGCCGCCGCTGATGATCAGGTCCTTGCTGCGACCGACGATCGTCACGTAGCCCTGCTCGTCGCGGCGGCCGACGTCGCCGGTCTTGAACCAGCCGTCGGCGGTGAACTCCTCCTTCGTCTTCTCCGGCATGCGCCAGTAGCCGGCGAAGACATTCGGCCCGCGGACCTGGATGTGGCCGATCTCGCCCTCGCCAGTGCTGGGGCAGGGCGCGCCGGCGTCATCGACGACGCGCAGGCCCACGTCCGGCAAGGGGAAGCCCACCGTGCCGCCGCGGCGCGGGCCGTCCTCGGCCCGGTAGGGGTTGGAGGTCAGCATGACGGTCTCGCTCATGCCGTAGCGCTCCAGGATGGTGTGGCCGGTGCGGCGCTGCCATTCCTGGAAAGTCTCGATCAGCAGCGGCGCCGAGCCACTGATGAAGAGCCGCATCCGCGCGCAGGCGTCCGCGGTCAGCGTGGCCTGCTCGAGCAGGCGCACGTACAGCGTCGGCACGCCCATGAACAGCGTCGCGTCGGACAGGCGCGCGATGACGGCGCGCGGCTCGAAGCGGTTGAACCAGAGCATGCGCGCGCCGGCCAGCAGCGCGCCGTGCGACGCGACGAACAGGCCGTGCACATGGAAGATCGGCAGCGCATGGATCAGCACGTCGTCCGCCTGCCAGCCCCAGGCATGGCGCAGCACCTCGGCGTTGGACAGCAGGTTGCCGTGGCTGAGCATCGCGCCCTTGCTGCGCCCGGTCGTGCCGCTGGTGTAGAGGATGGCGGCCAGGTCGTCCGGCTGCTTCGCCGCCACCTGGTGGCTGTCGGGCATCTGCACCGCGCGGTCCAGCAGCGTGCCGCTGCGGTCCTCGTTGAGGGTGAACACCCAGGGCACCTTGGCCTGGAAGGCCAGCTTGCTGATCCAGCCGAAGTGCTTGCCCGCGCAGACCACCACGGCCGGTTCCGCGTTGCCGATGAAGTACTCGAGCTCGGCCGCCTGGTAGCCGGTGTTCAGCGGCAGGTAGACATAACCGGCGCGCAGCACCGCGAGGTAGAGCAGCAGCGCCTCGACGCTTTTCTCGGTCTGCACCGCGACACGGCTGCCGGCGGGCAGGTCCAGCGAGTCCAGCAGGTTGGCGATCATCGCCGTGGCGCGGTCGATGTCGCGCCAGCTGTAGCGCTGGCCGGCATCGGGGCCGTCGGCCAGCTCGATCGCGCAGGCGTCCAGGTCGTCGGAGAAGTTCGCGCGCAGTGCCGCGAAGAGATTGGCGTTGGGTGTCATGTCCGTCGGCGGGAGTCAGGCAGGGAGCATCAATCCAGTTTCGCACCGGAGCGCTTGACCACGTCGGCCCAGCGCACCACCTCGCCATGCACGTACTTGCCGAAGGCGTCGCCGTAGAGGTTGGGCATCTCGGTGCCCAGGCCGGTCCAGATCGTCTTGAGCTCCTCGGTGGCGAAGGCCTTGCGCAGCTCGGCCTGCATCGCGGCGACCACCTCCTTGGGCGTGCCCTTGGGCGCCCACAGGCCGTACCAGGTCGAGACCTGGTATTGCGGGATGCCGGCCTCGACGGCGCTGGGGATGTCGGGGAAACCGGGCGCGCGCTTGGCCGAGGCCACCGCCAGCGCCTTGATGCGGCCGCCGCGGATGTGGGCCGCCGACGAGCCCAGGCCGTCGAACATCAGGTCGACCTGGCCCGCCATCAGGTCCTGCAGCGCCGGACCGGCGCCGCGGTAGGGAATGTGGGTGATGAAGGTCTGCGTCTGCAGCTTGAAGAGCTCGCCCGCCAGGTGGTGGGAGGTGCCGTTGCCGGCGGAGCCGTAGTTCAGCTTGCCGGGGTTCTTCTTCAGCAGGTCCAGCAGGCCCTTCACGTCGGTCGCCTGGACCTTGCCCGGGTTGATCACGATCACCTGCGGCACGCTGGAGATCAGGCCCACGGGGACGAAGTCTTCCTCCAGCTTGTACTCGAGCTTCGGATACATGGCCGGCGCGATCGCGTGGTGGACCGCGCCCATGAAGAAGGTGTAGCCGTCGGGCGCGGCCTTGGAGGCGAGCGTCGCGCCGACGGTGCCGCCGGCGCCGCCCTTGTTGTCGATGATGAACTGCTTGCCGGTCTGCTTGGTCAGCACCGCGGTCAGCGGCCGCGCGAAGGCGTCGGTGCCGCCGCCGGCCGGGAAGGGCACGACGATGGTGACCGGCCGGCTCGGCCATGCGCCCTGCGCGAAGGCCGACGGCGCGAACGCGGCACCGAAGGCGCTCGCGCCGACGGCGGCCAGGGTGGCGGCGCCGAGCACGCGGCGGCGGGACGGGGAAGTCGAAGTCATGGCGGTCTCCTCTGGGCCTCTGCGGGCGGTGGTGTCGTGATGAAGGGCAGGCGATGGGGGGAAATCGGGATGTGGCATCGGTGGGGGACGGCGCGGCGCCGGCTCACAGCAGTCCGCTGACGGCGCGCGCGGTGGCGATTTCCCCTTGGGTGAAGGCTTCGTGGTGCTCCTCGATCCGGTCGAGGTCGTACAGGTAATTGACCATCATCCCGTGCGACTGTTTCAGCCCCTTGGCGGAGCGGTCGCCCCCGGGGTTCAGGCGCTCGAGCCGCGCGCCGTTGTCCAGGTGGAAGCGCGCGACCGGATCGCCGCCGGGCAACGGCGTCTGGCCGATCAGGTAGACGGCGGCGAGCTGACGCAGGTCGGCCTGCAGCGCCTCGTCCTCGAGCGCGGCCGGCCCCGCGAGCGCCGCGGCCGTGTGGTGCCGCACGCGCTCCAGCGCCTGCGCGGCGCGCTCGCGCTGCGCCGGCTTGAGGCCCGCCAGCTCCTCCAGCGACGACAGGCCCTGCAGCCAGGCGGCGAAGCCGGGCAGCGGCGACAGCGTGCAGAACTGCTTGATCCGCGGCAGCTCGCGCTTGAGGTGCTCGGCGACGCGCTTGATCAGGAAGTTGCCCAGCGACACGCCGCGCAGGCCCGGCTCGCAGTTGCTGATCGAGTAAAAGACGGCGGTCTTGTAGCTGCTGGCCGGCAGCGGCTCGGCGCGCTTGGCGATCAGCGGCGCGATCGCGTCCGGCATGTCCGCCAGCAGCGCGACCTCGACGAAGATCAGCGGCTCGTTGGGCAACTGCGGATGGAAGAAGGCGAACAGCCGCCGGTCCGGCAGCAGGCGCCGGCGCAGGTCGTCCCAGCCATCGATCGCATGCACCGCCTCGTGGTGGATGACCTGCTCCAGCAGCCGCGCGGGGGAGTTCCAGTCCACCTGCCGCATCTCCAGGAAGCCCGGGTTGAACCAGGAGGACAGCAGGTGCAGCAGGTCGGCGTCGACCATGCGCCAGTCGGGATGGGCCTTGAGGCCTTCCAGCAGCCGGCGCCGCATCCGCACCAGGGTGCCGGTGCCGCCCGGTGCCCGGTTCAGGCGCCGGAACAGCTCCTGCCGCGGCGGTTCGCTGAGCTCGGTGAGCGCGCGCAGCGTCTCGGTGCCGGGCGCGTCGGCGTAGGCCTGCGCGGCGCGCAGCACGGCGGCCGGCTCGGGATTGAAATCGGCGGCCAGCTTGTCGAAGACGGCCGGCCAGGCGGGCGCGGGCAGCGCGCCCATGCGGCCGATCAGGTCCTGCGCCAGGCCCAGGCTGTTGGCCTGGCCGCGCTCGGACAGGAGCTTGCGCGCCAAGGCCAGCACCTGCCTTGCCGCGCGCGCCGAAGTCCAGGAGTCCACGATGGCCATGAGGGCGGTTTATAGCTGGATCGGCCGCGACGCGGGCAGGCCGCCGCCTCAGGGAATCCCCAGGGCGGGCGTGCGGGTGGGATGGCCCTCGCACCGCCGGGCCGGCTGCTACATTGCCTCGCATCAGATCCGAGGCGGCCTCACGCGGTGGCGGCTCGACCCGGACACGGCCCCGGAAACGGCCCCGAACACGGCCCCGGACAGGGCCCCGGACAGGGCCCGGACGCTTCGCCCAGGAGCGGCCTGGGTGCAGCCAAGGAGACAAGCCATGAACGACATTCCGCAGGATGCCGACGCGGTGTTGCGGCTGGCGGCGCAGTCGATGTTCGACGTGCTGGCCAGCACGGCCCAGGGCGCGATGGTGGTGAACCGCGCGCACCGCGTCGTCTGGATCAGCGAGGGCTACAAGCGCTTCCTGCCGGCGCTGGGCTTCCGCGACGAGTCCGAGTTCGTCGGCCGCCGCGTCGAGGAGGTCGTGCCCAACACGCTGATGGCGCAGGTCATCGACACCGGCCAGCCCATCCTGGTGGACCTGCTGACCAACAAGGCGGGCACCTTCCTCGTCAGCCGGCTGCCGCTGCGCGGCCCGGGCGGCGAGGTGATCGGCGCGATGGGCATGGTGCTGCTCGACCATCCCGAGACGACGATGCAGCCGCTGATGAACAAGTTCGCCTGCCTCCAGGCGGAGCTCGACGAGACGCGCCGCCAGCTGGCCGCCGAGCAGTCGCGCAACCGCCGGCCCAAGCACCGCATCATCGACTTCGTCGGCGCGAGCCCCGCGGCGGTCGAGGTCAAGCGGCAGGCGCGCCGCGTCGCGCAGGCCGATGCGACGGTGCTGCTGCTGGGCGAGACCGGCACCGGCAAGGAGCTGCTGGCGCATGCGATCCACGCCGCCTCGCGGCGGGCGGGCAAGCCGCTGGTGTCGGTCAACATCGCCGCCGTGCCGGAGACGCTGCTGGAGGCCGAGTTCTTCGGCGTCGCGCCCGGCGCGTACACCGGCGCCGAGCGCAAGGGGCGCGATGGCAAGTTCCGGCTGGCCGATGGCGGCACGCTCTTCCTCGACGAGATCGGCGACATGCCGCCCGCCTTGCAGGCCAAGCTGCTGCGCGTGCTGCAGGAGCAGGAGCTCGAGCCGCTGGGCAGCAACGAGGTGGTCAAGGTCGACGTGCGCGTCATCGCCGCCACCAGCCGCGACCTCGAGGCCATGGTGCGGCGCGGGGAATTCCGTGCCGACCTGTTCTACCGGCTCCATGTGCTGCCGATCCGCCTGCCGTCGCTGCGCGAGCGGGCCGAGGACATCGAATCGCTGGTCGAGGTGCTGCTCGAGGACATCGCCCGCCGCGGCGGGCTGGCGCCGAAGACGCTGAGCCCCGCGGCGCTGCGCGCGCTGACGGCGCGGCCGTGGCCGGGCAACGTCCGCGAACTGCGCAACGCGCTGGAGCAGGCCTTCCTGATGAGCGACGAGGCGCAGCTGGAGCCGCGCCACTTCGGCCTGAGGGATCCCGGCGTGCCGATGCCATGCCCGCTGGGCGCGGGCCTTGCGCGCGCGATCGCCGCGATGCCCGAGCCACCGGCGGGCGCCCCGGCGGCGACGGCCTTCCACCGGACGCCGGGTGGCGAGCCGCAAGCGCCCTGGGCGCAGGACCGGATCGAGGACGGGGCGTTCATGCCGGCGTCGATGGCGGCGTCCGGTCCCGCCGCGACGCTGCCGGCCCGCAAGGCCGAACTGGAGCGCGCCGCCATCGCGCAGGCGCTGCGCCGCACCAACGGCAACCGCATGGCCGCGGCGCGCCTGCTGGCGATCTCCCGCGCCACGCTCTACGAGAAGCTCGCCAAGTACCCGGAACTGGCTTCAGGCTGACGCGTACGCCAGCACCCCGGCGTGAGCCCGGCGCCACATCGTCACGTTTGCGCCGTGTTCATGGGCTTCATCGAGGGTTCGAGGGCTTGCCGCGCGCGGGGCGGCATGCGCATATTGCAGGGCAAGGAACACGACAAGGGCCGGACCCACCGGCTCGCCCAGGAGACCCCATGAACACGCTGACCACGCCCGCGACCAGTTTCCATGCGACCGCGCCCACTGCTTCCACCGCAGGCGCCACGGGAACGGCGAGACCGGCATCGCGCCGGGCCTGGACGCTGGCGACCAAGCTGCGCGTCGCGGTGCTCGCGGCGGTGGTCGGCTTCGTGGTGCTGGTGATGTGGCTCAGCCACCGGTCGGCGATGAGCCTGCTGGACGTGAAGATGATCACGACGGTGGAGCAGGTCAAGAACGCCGAGCAGATCGCCAAGCGCTACTTTGACCGCGTCGGCGCCGGCGGCCTGACCGAGGCCGAGGCCCGCAAGCAGGCGGCGGCCGAGATCGGCAAGATCCGCTACTCCGGCAACGAGTACCTCTGGATCAACGACATGAGCCCCAAGATGGTCATGCACCCGATCAAGCCGGAGCTCAACGACAAGGACCTGTCCGGCAACAAGGACCCGAACGGCCTGAAGCTGTTCGTCGCCTTCGTCGACACGGTCAAGAGCCAGGGCAGCGGCTTCGTCGACTACCTCTGGCCCAAGCCCGGCGCCAAGGATCCCGAGCCCAAGCGCTCCTACGTCGCCGGCTTCAAGCCCTGGGGCTGGGTCATCGGCTCGGGCGTCTACATCGACGATGTCTCCGCGATCGCGCGGCGCGACGCGACGATCGCGCTGACGCTGGTGATCGCGGTGGGCATCGCCGCGATGGTGGCGGTCGAGTGGTTCGCGCGCGGCCTCAAGCGCCGGCTCGACCAGATGCGTGAAGTCGTCGAGGCCGTGGCCAACGGCGACCTGCGCGCCCAGGTGCTTGGCAACCAGGCGGCCGGCAGCGACGAGATCGGTGTGGTGCTGACGCAGGTGGCGGCGATGCAGGTCCGGCTCAGCGACCTGGTGCGCGCGATCCGCGACGCCACCGACTCGATCCAGCATGCCTCGCAGGAAGTGGCCATGGGCAGCCAGGACCTGTCGCAGCGCAGCGAGCAGGCGGCCTCCAGCCTGCAGCAGACGGCGGCCTCGATGCAGGAGTTGACCCAGCAGGTGACGAATTCGGCGCAGGCGGCGCACCAGACCAACCAGCTCGCCATCGGCGCGGCGGACCGGGCCAAGCTCGGCGCCGACGTGATGGGCGAGGTGGTGCAGACCATGGACGGCATCGCCGGCGCCAGCCGCAAGATCTCCGACATCATCTCGGTCATCGACGGCGTGGCCTTCCAGACCAACATCCTGGCGCTGAACGCCGCGGTGGAGGCCGCGCGTGCCGGCGAGCAGGGACGCGGCTTCGCGGTCGTCGCCAGCGAGGTGCGGGCGCTCGCGCAGCGCAGCGCCAACGCCGCCAAGGAGATCAAGGCGCTGATCAACGACTCGGTCTCGCGCGTCGACGCCGGCAGCGCCCAGGTCGGCCGCGCCGGCGAGGCGATGGGCCAGATCCTGCAGTCGGTGCAGCAGGTCAGCGGCACCGTCGCCGAGATCAGCCAGTCCAGCGCGGGCCAGTCCGACGGCCTCGCGCAGATCAACCAGGCCGTCGCCCACCTGGACGACATGACGCAGCAGAACGCGGCGCTGGTCGAGCAGACCGCCGCCGCGGCCGAATCGCTGCAGCAGCAGGCCCGCCTGCTCAACGCGCAGGTCGCGACCTTCCGCACCTGAGCCCGCGCGGCCGGGCCGCGCGCACCGCCTGGACTCCGGACACAGCGTCTGGAGTCCGGACAGGCTTGTGTTCGCCACCGCACGCCACTGTCTGGAGTCTGGACGGTGGCGTGGCCATGGGTGCGGTGAATCCGAGGGTTCTCCCGCACGGCACGGGCCTTGCGAAGGAGGGGCACGAGACCGGCGCACGACCGGTCCGCCCCACAGGAGACCCGGCCCATGACCCCTGGCTTCATCCGCGCCACCGCTGGCGCGGCCCTGGCGCTGAGCGCCGCCTTCGGCGCGAGCCTTCCCGCGTTCGCGCAAGGCAAGGAGATCCGTATCGCCCACGTCTACAGCCGCACCGGCCCGCTCGAGGCCTACGGCAAGCAGACGCAGACCGGCTTCCTGATGGGCCTGGACTACGCGACCGGCGGCACGATGACGGTCGCCGGCCGCAAGCTGGTCGTCCTGGAGAAGGACGACCAGGGCAAGCCGGACGTCGGCAAGAGCCAGCTGGCGGCGGCCTACGGCGACGACAAGGCCGACCTGGCCGTGGGGCCGTCCTCGTCGGGCGTGGCGCTCGCGCTGCTGCCGGTGGCCGAGGAGTACAAGAAGATCCTGCTGGTCGAGCCGGCCGTCGCCGATTCGATCACCGGCGACAAGTGGAACAAGTACATCTTCCGGACCGGACGCAACAGCTCGCAGGACGCGATCTCCAATGCGGTGGCGCTGGACCGGCCGGGCACCGTGATCGCGACGCTGGCCCAGGACTACGCCTTCGGCCGCGACGGCGTGAAGGCCTTCAAGGATGCGATCAAGAAGGCCAGGGTCCTCCATGAGGAGTACCTGCCCACGACGACCACCGACTTCACCGCCGGCGCGCAGCGCCTGATCGACAAGCTCAAGGACCAGCCCGGTCGCAAGGTGATCTTCATCATCTGGGCCGGCGCCGGGAATCCGTTCAAGATCGCCGACCTCGACCTCAAGCGCTACGGCATCGAGATCGCCACCGGCGGCAACATCCTGCCGGCGATGGCCGCCTACAAGGCGTTGCCCGGCATGGAGGGCGCGACCTACTACTACTTCGGCATCCCGAAGAACCCGGTCAACGAGTGGCTGGTGGCCAACCACTACAAGCGCTTCCAGTCGCCGCCCGACTTCTTCACCGCCGGCGGCATGAGCGCCGCGATCGCGGTGGTGGAGGCGCTCAAGAAGACCGGCGGCGACACGACGACGCAGAAGCTCATCAAGGCGATGGAGGGCATGAGCTTCGAGACGCCCAAGGGCCGCATGACCTTCCGCGCGGAAGACCACCAGGCGATGCAGTCGATGTACCACTTCAAGATCAAGGTCGACCCCGCCTTCGCCTGGGGCGTGCCCGAGCTGGTGCGCGAGATCAAGCCGGAGGAGATGGCCATCCCCATCCGCAACGCGCGTTGACCGGCGGCGGCCCGTCCCGCGGCCCTCGCCCGTCCACCGATCCCCGGCGCATGAGCGCCGCTGCCGAATCGCCACCGCCCGCGACTGGCTCGCGATCTGGTCGCCAACCCGTGGCGACCGGTCGCGGCGCGGCCCGGCGACCCACCACCGTCCCCGACGTCCAGGAGGTTTCCATGAAGTCTTCCCCAGTCCGTGGTTCCACGATCCGGGCGCTGGCGCCCGCCGCGCCGGCCTTCGCCCTGGCGGTCACGCTGGCCTTGGCCGCGGCGGGCGCCGCGCAGGCGGCGGCGCCGCTGCCGGCGCTCAACATCGACAAGACGAAGATCACCGTCTCGGGGCTGTCGTCCGGCGGCTTCATGGCCAACCAGCTCGGCTACGCGCATTCATCGACCTTCAAGGGCGTGGGCGTCTTCGCCGGCGGGCCCTACATGTGCGCCGGCCACAGCAACTACACGGCCTGCATGTACAACGCGACGATCCCGGCATCGGCGCTGAGCACGATGCAGGCCGACCTCAACAACTGGAGCGGCACGGCGATCGACGCCAAGAGCAACGTGGCCGCGCAGAAGGTCTACCTGTTCGTCGGCACCAGCGACGCGACAGTCGGGCCCAACCCGATGAACGCCGTGCAGACGCAGTACCTCGACAACGGCGTGACGGCGGCCAATCTCTCCTACGTGCAGCGCAGCGGCACCGCGCACGTGCTGCCCACCGACTTCGACGCGAGCGGCAACACCAGCTGCGGCACCAGCGCCTCGCCCTACATCGCCAACTGCGGCTACGACGGCGCCAAGGCTGTGCTGACGCAGCTGTACGGCCCGCTCAACGCGCGCAACGACAGCCCGGCCGCCGCCAACTACGTCGAGTTCGACCAGACCGCGTTCAGCACCAACCCCGGCCTGGCCACCAGCGGCTGGGCCTACATCCCGGCCAACTGCGCGGCGGGCCAGTCCTGCAAGCTGCATGTCGCGCTGCATGGCTGCCAGCAGAACTACGCGACCATCGGCGACAAGTTCGTGAGGAACACCGGCTTCTCGCGCTGGGCCGACACCAACAGCATCGTCGTGCTGTTCCCGCAGACCCGGGTGGACAACACCGCGCGCTCGACGGCCGCCAGCGGCCTGCTGCCCAATCCCAACGGCTGCTGGGACTGGGTGGGCTGGTACGGCTCCAACTTCGCGCAGAAGGCCGGGACGCAGGTCGCCGCGCTCAAGGCGATGGTGGACCAGGTGTCGGGCGGCGATCCCGGCGACCCCGGCGATCCGGGTACGCCGGCGCCGGTCTGCTTCACCTCGTCGAACTACACCCACACCGTCTCCGGCCGCGCCTACGCGCTGTACGGCCTGACCTACGCGAATGGCTCCAACCAGGCCATGGGCCTGTGGAACATCTACGCCACGACGACGCTGAAGCGGACCGCGCCCAACTACTACGTGATCGGCACCTGCCCCTGAGGCGCCGGCCAGCCACCCCTGCACGCATGCTCGAGACCCGCGACCTCACCATCCGCTTCGGCGGCCACACGGCGGTGGACCGCGTCAGCTGCGCCTTCCATCCGGGCACGCTGACCGCCATCGTCGGGCCCAATGGCGCCGGCAAGACGACCTACTTCAACCTGATCTCGGGCCAGCTCGGCGCGAGCGCCGGGCGCGTGCTGCTCGACGGCGAGGACCTGACGCGCATGGCCGCGCCGCTGCGCACCCGGCGCGGGCTGGGGCGGGCCTTCCAGCTGACGCAGCTGTTCCCGACGCTGAGCGTGCGGGAGAACGTGCGGCTCGCCGTGCAGTCGCGCCGTGGCGAGGGACTGCGGATGTTGTCGGTCTGGCTGCATCACCGGGAGCTGCTGGACGAGGCGCAGGCCATCGTCGAGCGCGTCCGTCTGGGGCATCGCGCCGACGCGCCGGCCGCCAGCCTGCCGCACGGCGACCAGCGCAAGCTGGAGGTGGCGATGCTGATGGCGCTGCGCCCCAAGGTCTACCTGTTCGACGAACCCACCGCCGGCATGAGCGTCGACGAGGTGCCGGTCATCCTGGACCTGATCCGCGCGCTGAAGGCGGAGGGCACCCATACGATCCTGCTGGTCGAGCACAAGATGGATGTGGTGCGCGAGCTGGCCGACCGCATCGTCGTGCTGCACAACGGGCAACTGGTGGCGGACGGCGAACCGGCGGCGGTGATCGCCTCGCCGGTGGTCCAGAACGCCTACCTGGGCCTGGCGATGCCGGAGGCCGCATGAGCGCCGCCACGGACCGTGCGCTGCTGCGCCTGGAGGGCGTGCACACGCACATCGGCGCGTATCACATCCTGCATGGCGTCGACCTCGCGGCGCGCGAGGGCGAGGTCACGATGCTGCTGGGCCGCAATGGCGCCGGCAAGACGACGACGCTGCGCACGGTGATGGGACTGTGGCGCGCGGGCGCCGGTCGCGTGCTGCTGGACGGGCTTCCGATCCAGGCGCTGCCGACGCCGGAGATCGCGCGCCTGGACATCGCCTACGTGCCCGAGAACATGGGCATCTTCGGCGACCTGACGGTGCGCGAGAACCTGCTGCTGGCGGCGCGCGGGGCGCGCTCGCTGGACGAGCTGGACACCGCGCGGCTGGACTGGCTCTTCGGCCTGTTCCCGGCGCTGCGCAAGTTCTGGCTGTACCCGGCCGGCAAGCTCAGCGGCGGACAAAAGCAGATGCTGGCGATCGCGCGCGCGATGGTGGAGCCGCGGCGGCTGCTGCTGATCGACGAGCCGACCAAGGGCCTGGCGCCGGCCATCATCCGCAACCTGATCGAGGCGCTGCAGGAGATCAAGCGCGGCCGCGACGGCGCGCGCACGACGGTGCTGCTGGTCGAGCAGAACTTCATGGTCGCGCAGGCGCTGGGCGATGGGGTCGCGGTGATGGACGACGGCCGCGTCGTGCACGCCGGACGCATGGCCGAGCTGGCGGCCGACGAGGCGCTGCAGCAGCGCCTGCTGGGCTTGTCGCTGGCGGCGCACCAATGAACGCCTTCTCGACGCCATCCTCCGCCGCGCCGTCGCCGGCGACCGACACGGTGCCTCAGGCGCGCTTCGACCTGATTCCGCTGCTGCTGATCGCGGCGCTCGCGCTGGGCGCGCTGCCGCTGATCGGGTCGGCGTCGAGCTGGGCGACGCTGACGATCGCCGGGTTGGCGATGGGCCTGATCGTCTTCGTCATCGCCTCGGGACTGACCCTGGTCTTCGGCCTGATGGACGTGCTGAACTTCGGCCACGGCGTGTTCATCGCGCTGGGCGCCTTCGTGGCGACGACGGTGATGGGCGCGATGGGCGGGTTCGTGGCGAGCCCTTCGCTGGCCGCGAACCTGGGCGCGGTAGCCGTGGCCGCGCTGGCGGGCATCGTCAGCGCGGCGGCACTCGGGCTGGTGTTCGAGCGGGTGCTGGTGCGGCCGGTCTACGGCATGCACCTGAAGCAGATCCTGATCACGATGGGCGGGATGATCATCGGCGAGGAGCTGATCAAGCTCGTCTGGGGGCCGCAGATGATCCCGCTGCAGCCGCCCGAGTCGCTGCGCGGCGCGCTCATCGTCGGCGACGTGGCGGTCGAGAAGTTCCGGCTGCTGGCCGTCGTCGTGGGGCTGCTGGTCTTCGCCGGCCTGCTGTGGCTGCTGAACCGGACCAAGCTGGGCCTGCTGATCCGCGCCGGCGTGCAGGACCGCGAGATGGTGGAGAGCCTGGGCTACCGCATCCGGCGGCTGTTCGTCGCCGTGTTCGTCGCGGGTTCCGGTCTGGCGGGGCTGGGCGGCGTGCTGTGGGGGCTGTACCAGCAGAGCGTGATCCCGCAGATCGGGGCGCAGGTCAACACGCTGATCTTCATCGTCATCATCATCGGCGGCCTGGGCTCGACGTTGGGCTGCTTCGCCGGCGCGCTGCTGGTGGGACTGATGGCCAACTACTGCGGCTTCCTGGCGCCCAAGGCGGCGCTGTTCTCCAACATCGCGCTGATGGTCGCCGTGCTGCTGTGGCGGCCGCAGGGCCTCTATCCGGTCAGCCACCGTTGAGTGGAGCCCTCATGTCCCTGATCCGATCCCTGCTGTCCCACGACCTGCCGCGCAGCCGCGTGCTGGCGGCGCTGCTGCTGCTCACGGTGCTGGCGCTGGCGCTGACGCCCTTCGTGTTCCCCGGCACGAAGGCGCTCAACGTGGCGGCCAAGATCCTCGTGTTCATCGTGCTGGTCGGCAGCTACGACCTGCTGCTGGGCTACACCGGCATCGTCAGCTTCGCCCACACGATGTTCTTCGGCATCGGCGCCTACGGCGTGGCCATCGCGAGCACGCGACTGGAGCCGGGCTTCACGGCGCTGGCGATCGGCATCGGCGGCGCGCTGGGGCTGTCGCTGCTGCTGGCGCTGGTCATCGGCCTGTTCTCGCTGCGGGTCAAGGCGATCTTCTTCGCGATGATCACCCTGGCCGTCGCCGCGGCCTTCCAGGGCCTGGCGTCGCAGCTGTCGGACTTCACCGGCGGCGAGGACGGCCTGAACTTCCGCCTGCCCGCGCTGCTGTCGCCGTCGACTGAATTCCTGGAGGAGCCCTTCCTCGGCGTGTCCGTCGACGGCCGGCTGCTGAGCTACTACCTGCTGTTCGTCGTGACGCTGGTGCTGGTGCTGGCCTTGCTGCGCATCGTCAATTCGCCGTTCGGGCGGGTGCTGCAGGCGATCCGCGACAACGACTTCCGCGCCGAGGCCATCGGCTACCGCCTGGTGACCTACCGGACGCTGTCCACACTGCTGGCCGCGATGTTCGCGACGCTCGCGGGCGCGCTGCTCGCGATCTGGCTGCGCTACAACGGGCCGGACACCTCGCTGTCCTTCGAGATCATGCTGGACATCCTGCTGATCGTCGTGATCGGCGGCATGGGCACGATCTACGGCGCGGTGATCGGCAGCGCGCTGTTCGTGCTGGCGCAGAGCTACCTGCAGGACCTGATGCGGGTCGGCGCGTCGGCGGTGGAGGGCGTGCCGGTGCTGTCGCAGCTGATCGCGCCGGAGCGCTGGCTGCTGTGGCTGGGCGTGCTGTTCGTGCTGGCCGTGTACCACTTCCCGAACGGCCTGGTCGGGCGCCTGCGGCAGGCGAGGAGAAGCACTTGAAGTCGACGTCGAACTACCTGCGCTGCGAGGGCCGCGAACTCCATTACATGGACTGGGGCGATCCGGGCGCGGCGCCGGTCATCGCCTGGCATGGCCTGGCGCGCACCGGGCGCGACATGGACGATCTGGCGGCGCACCTGGCGCAGTCCGGGCGTTATCGCGTGATCTGCCCGGACACGATCGGGCGAGGGTTGTCGCAGTGGAGCCCGGACCCGGACAACGAATACCACCTGGCCTTCTACGTGAAGCTGGCGGTGGCGCTGGTGGACCAGCTCGGGCTGGCCAACTGCCATTGGGTGGGCACGTCGATGGGGGGCGCGATCGGGCTGCTGGCGGCGGCGACCTCGCTGCGCGGCCGCATCCGCCGGCTGGTGCTGAACGACATCGGGCCGGAGCTCGCCGAACCCGCGATCCAGCGCATCCGTGCTTATGCCGGTGACCCGGCGGCCTTCGACACGGTGAGCGAGCTGGAGCGTTATTTCCGTCAGATCTACCAGCCCTACGGCTGGATGAGCGCGGCGCAATGGCGCCGGCTGACGGAGACCTCGACACGCCGCCTGCCGGACGGCCGGGTGACGCCGCACTACGACCCGGCGATGGTGCGCCAGTTCTTCGTCCATCCGGACGATTACAAGCGCTGGACCGAATGGGATTCGCTCAGCCTGCCGGTGCTGTGCCTGCGCGGGGAGAGCTCCGATCTGCTGTTGCCGGAGACGGCCGAGGCGATGCGGGTGCGCGGGCCCCGGGCGGAGGTGGTGACGGTGCCGGGTTGCGGGCACGCGCCCGCACTGAACGTGCCGGAGCACTTCGCGATCGTTGAGGGTTTCCTGGCGGGGGGCTGACGGTCGGTGCGCGTCATGGCGTTCATCGCTTGATCAGCCAGCCGAGGATGCCGCCGAAGGCGACTGTCAGCTTCGGTCAGTCGTTGAGCTGCGGCAAATCGAGCCAGCGCGCCAGCCGCCGGCGCAGCGTCAGGAAGTCCAGCGGCTTGGTCAGGTGCTCGTCCATGCCGGCCTTCAGGCTGTCGGCCACGTCGCTGTCCAGCGCGTGCGCCGTCAGCGCCAGGATCGGAAAGCGCGGCAGCCTGCCCTGCGCCTGCTGCTCCCGCAGCCGGCGCGCGCATTCCAGGCCGTCCATGCCCGGCATCTGGATGTCCATCAGCACCAGGCTGGGCGCCGCGTGCTCGCACAGGTCCAGCGCTTCCTGGCCATTGCGCGCGAGCTGCGTCTTCAAGCCCATCAGCGCCAGGAATTCCAGCGCCACCACCTGGTTGATCGGGTTGTCCTCGACCAGCAGCACGAACGGCTCGCCCGGGGCCGGGCGCTGGCCGGAAATCGTCGGATCGGTCATCGAGGAAGGGGGCGACGGCTTGGCGGACGCGTCCGACGTCATCAAGACCAGCGTGGTCTCGGAAATGGGATGGCCGTCGTTTCTGTCCATGTCGCTTGTCGTCCCCGCTCCGGTCGGGAGGCGAGGTATTCCCTGAAAAACGTCGCCCGCCGTTCAGGTCGAACCGGGGTCGGTGTTGCTCGGCGGCGACGGGGTCCATTGTTGCCGCACCCCCCGAAGACTAGCAAGTGTGCGGAAGTCATCGGTCGGAGGCCTTGACAAGAGGTATGCGAAGGCTTCCTGAACGGTCTCCTGCTTTCAATTGCTTACCACTGCGTCGCGCCGGTCACCTCGCGCGCGTCCCGCCGGCTGCTGCCAATTCATGGCGGCCGCCCTCCCTAGAATCATCGCCCACTGCCTTTTTCGAGGCTCCCGAGCCCACACCTCATGTCCGACGCCGATATCCGCATCCGCGGCGCCCGCCAGCACAACCTCAAGAACCTCGACCTGGATCTCCGGACCGGAGAACTGACCGTGGTGACCGGGCCGAGCGGCTCGGGCAAGTCCAGCCTGGTGTTCGACACGCTCTACGCGGAAGGCCAGCGCCGCTACGTCGAGACCTTCTCCGCCTACGCGCGCCAGTTCCTCGACCGCATGGACCGCCCGGCCGTCGACAAGGTGGAGGGCGTGCCGCCCGCCATCGCGATCGACCAGACCAACCCGGTCCGCACCAGCCGCTCCACCGTCGGCACGATGACGGAGCTCAACGACCATCTGAAGCTGCTGTTCGCGCGCGGCGCGGACCTCTTCGACCGCGACACCGCGCTGCCGGTGCGCCACGACACGCCGCAGACCATCCACGCCGAGCTGCTGGCGCGCACCGTCGACGGCGATCCGCGCCTGGTGCTGACCTTCCCGGTCGAGCTGCCGGAGACCGTCAGCGCCGGCGAGGTCGAGCAGTGGCTCTCCGCCTCCGGCTTCACGCGGGTGCAGTCGGAGCGCGTCGTCAACGGCCGCAAGGTGCTGGACGTGGTGGCGGACCGCTTCCGCATGCAGGGCGTCGAGCAGGCGCGCGTGATGGAGGCCATCGAGCTGGCGCTCAAGCGCGGCAGCGGCCGCATGACGGTCTACGTGCTGCCGGCCGAGGAGGGTGCCGAGCCGGTGCTGTGGCGCTACTCGACCGGCCTGCATTGCCCGGAGAGCGACATCCGCTACGCCGACCCGCAGCCGGCGCTGTTCTCGTTCAACTCGGCGATGGGCGCGTGCGAGACCTGCCGCGGTTTCGGCCGCGTGATCGGCGTGGACCTGGGCCTGGTGATCCCCGACGAGCGCAAGACGCTGCGCGGCGGTGCGATCAAGCCGATGCAGACGCCGGCCTGGAAGGAATGCCAGGACGACCTGCTGAAGTACGCCGGCGATGCCGGCATCCCGCGCGACACGGCCTGGAGCCAGATGACGCAGGCGCAGCGCGACTGGGTCATCGAAGGCAGCCCGAACTGGAACGGCAACTGGAACAAGCAGTGGTACGGCGTCCGCCGGTTCTTCGATTACCTGGAGAGCAAGGCCTACAAGATGCACATCCGGGTGCTGCTGTCCAAGTACCGCAGCTACACCGAATGCCCGGCCTGCCGCGGCGCGCGCCTCAAGACCGAGGCGCTGCTGTGGCGCATCGGTTCCAAGGCGCTGGCCGACGCGGCACTGCCGGCCGCGCAGCGCTTCATGCCGGAGGGCGTGAAGTGGACGCGCGCGCAGCTCGAGGCGTTGCCGGGGCTGTCGGTCCATGACCTGATGCAGCTGCCGATCCATCGGCTCAGACGCTTCATGGACGAGCTCCAGTTGCCGGGCTCGATGCTCGACGAGGCGCTGAAGCTGCTGCTCGACGAGATCCGCAACCGGCTCAAGTACCTGGTCGACGTCGGCATCGGCTACCTGACGCTGGACCGCCAGAGCCGCACGCTGTCCGGCGGCGAGGTGCAGCGCATCAACCTGACCACGGCGCTGGGGACCTCGCTGGTCAACACGCTGTTCGTGCTGGACGAGCCCAGCATCGGCCTGCACCCGCGCGACATGAACCGCATCGTCGAGGCGATGCAGCGCCTGCGCGACGCGGGCAACACGCTGGTGGTCGTCGAGCACGACCCGGCGGTGATGCTGGCGGCGGACCGGCTCATCGACATGGGCCCCGGCCCCGGCCAGCAGGGCGGCCAGATCGTCTTCGACGGCACGCCGGAACAGATCCGCGCCGCCGATACGTTGACCGGCGCCTATCTGGGCGCGCGCAGGCACGTGGGCATGGGCCTGAAGCGCGTCGTCGAGGAGAACACGCCGCGACTGATCCTCGAGGGCGCGCGCGAGCACAACCTCAAGAACGTCAGCGTCGAGTTCCCGCTGCAGCGCATGGTGGCGGTCACCGGCGTCTCCGGTTCGGGCAAGAGCACGCTGATGCAGGACGTGCTCTATCCGGCGCTGGCGCGCTGGTTCGGCCAGGCCACCGAGGCGCCGGGCGCGCATGACCGGCTCCTGGGCGCGGACTGGCTGGCCGACGCGGTCTTCGTCGACCAGTCGCCGATCGGCAAGACGGCGCGCTCGAACCCGGCCAGCTACGTTGGCGTGTTCGACGAGATCCGCAAGCGCTTCGCCGACACGCCGATGGCCAGGGAGCGCAGCTATGGCGCCGGCATGTTCAGCTTCAACGCCGGCGACGGCCGCTGTCCGACCTGCGGCGGCTCGGGCTTCGAGCACGTCGAGATGCAGTTCCTCTCCGACGTCTACCTGCGCTGCCCCGACTGCGACGGCAAGCGCTTCCGTGCCGAGCTGCTCGAGGTCAAGCTGGAGCGCGCCGGACGGCAGCTCAGCGTCTCCGACGTGCTGGACCTGACGGTGGCCGAGGCGCTGGGCGTCTTCAAGGACGACCGCGAGGTGCTGAACAAGCTGCAGCCGCTGTCGGATGTCGGCCTGGACTACCTGACGCTGGGCCAGCCGGTGCCGACGCTGTCGGGCGGCGAGGCGCAGCGGCTGAAGCTGGCGGGATACCTGGCGGAGGCGGCCTCGAAGCCGCGCCAGGCGACCGCGACCAAGGGCACCCTGTTCCTCTTCGACGAGCCGACCACCGGCCTGCACTTCGACGACATCGCCAAGCTGATGCGCGCCATGCGCAAGCTGCTGTCGGCGGGGCACTCGCTGATCCTGATCGAGCACAACCTGGACGTGATCCGCGCGTCGGACTGGGTCATCGACCTCGGGCCCGAGGGCGGCGAGGACGGCGGCCTGGTCGTCGCGGTCGGCACGCCGGAGACGCTGAAGGACCATCCGACCTCGCACACCGCGCAGGCGCTGCGCGAGTACGCGGCCGAGATGGACCGCGCGCCGGTCAAGGTCGCCGAAGGCAAGCCGCTGCAATCGCTGCTGCGCCAGCGCCGCAAAGCCGATGAAGCGATCCGCATCGTCAACGCGCGCGAGCACAACCTGAAGTCGGTCGACGTCAGCATCCCGCGCGGCAAGTTCAACGTCGTGACCGGCGTGTCGGGCTCCGGCAAGAGCACGTTGGCCTTCGACATCCTGTTCAACGAGGGCCAGCGCCGCTATCTCGAATCGCTGAACGCCTATGCGCGCTCGATCGTGCAGCCGGCGGGCCGGCCCGAGGTCGACGCGGTCTGGGGCATTCCGCCGACGGTCGCGATCGAGCAGCGCCTGTCGCGCGGCGGCCGCAAGAGCACGGTGGCGACCACGACGGAGGTCTGGCACTTCCTGCGCCTGCTCTACGTGAAGCTCGGCGTCCAGCACTGCGCCAATGACGGCACGCCGGTGAAGCCGCAGAGCGTCGAGGCCATCGCCGCGCAGCTGCTGCGCGACTACAAGGGCCGCCACATCGGGCTGCTCGCGCCGTTGGTGGTCAATCGCAAGGGCGTCTACACCGACCTGGCGAAGTGGGCGAAGCAGCGCGGCCATACGCACCTGCGCGTCGACAGCGAGTTCCTGCCGACCAGTCCCTGGCCGCGGCTGGACCGCTTCAAGGAACACACGATCGAACTGCCGGTGGGTGACATGACCGTCACGCCGGAGACCGAGGCCGAGCTGCGCGAGCTGCTGGCCAAGGCGCTGGACCACGGCAAGGGCGTGGTGCATGTGCTGTCGCCGCTGGACGGACTGCACGACGCGCTGCGCAATGCGAAGCCGACGCGCGGCATCGGCGAGCTGCGCGTGTTCTCCACCAAGCGCGCCTGCCCGCAGTGCGGCACGAGTTATCCGGAACTGGATCCGCGGCTGTTCAGCTACAACTCCAAGCACGGCTGGTGCACCACCTGCGTCGGCACCGGCCTGGCGCTGACGCGCGAGCAGCGCAAGGCCCTGGACGACAGTCAGCAGGACAAGGACAACCGGGGCCGCGAGCAGAGCTTCCCCGCCGAGGAAGCCGAGATCGAGGACCTGAGCGACGCGCCCTGCCCGGATTGCCACGGCTCGCGGCTGAATCCCGTGGCGCGCGCGGTGAGCTTCGAGCACGAGACCATCGGCACGGTGGCCTCGTGGAGCGTGACCGAGGCGCGCGAGTGGATCGCGGGCCTCGCGCTGACCGGCCGTGACGCCGAGATCGCGCGCGACGTGATCGCGGAGATCCGCGGGCGGCTGGAGTTCCTGGAGGAGGTCGGCCTGGGCTACCTGACGCTGGACCGCGCGGCGCCCACGCTGTCCGGCGGCGAGGCCCAGCGCATCCGCCTGGCGGCGCAGCTCGGCAGCAACCTGCAGGGCGTCTGCTACGTGCTGGACGAGCCGACCATCGGCCTGCATCCGCGCGACAACCAGATCCTGCTCAAGGCGCTGTCGACGCTGGGCGACAAGGGCAACACGCTGGTCGTCGTCGAGCACGACGAGGACACGATCCGGCGCGCCGATCACATCATCGACATCGGGCCGAGCGCGGGCAAGCGCGGCGGCCGCGTGATCGCCGAGGGCACGGCCGAGCAGATCGCGAAGAACCCCGACTCGCTGACGGGCCGTTTTCTGTCGAAACCGCTGGTGCATCCGCTCAAGGAGCGCCGCGAGATGGACGCCGACGCGCCCAAGCTGACGGTGCTCAACGCGACGCTGCACAACCTGCGCGGCGTCACGGTGGACGTGCCGCTGCACCGGCTGGTAGGCATCACCGGGGTGTCGGGCTCGGGCAAGTCGACGCTGGCGCGCGACGTGCTGCTGGCCAACATGGCGGCGGCGGTGCCGCTGCGCCGGGCGCCGTCGACCTGGCTGGGCTGCGACGCCATCGAGGGCCATCAGCAGGTGGACCGGGTGCTGGAGGTCGACCAGACGCCGATCGGCAAGACGCCGCGCAGCTGCCCGGCGACCTACATCGGCTTCTGGGACGCGATCCGCAAGCTGTTCGCCGAGACGCTGGAGGCGAAGGCCCGCGGGTATGGTCCGGGCCGCTTCAGCTTCAACACCGGCGAGGGCCGTTGCCCGGGCTGTGAAGGGCAGGGCATGCGCACCATCGCGATGAGCTTCCTGCCGGACGTGAAGGTGCTCTGCGACCAATGCCATGGGCAGCGCTTCAACCCCGAGACGCTGGCGGTGAGCTGGCGCGGCAAGAGCATCGGCGAGGTGCTGCAGATGGAGGTCGACGAGGCGGTGGAGTTCTTTGCCGCGATGACCTCGATCGCGCATCCGCTGAAGCTGCTGCAGGACGTGGGGCTGGGCTACCTGACGCTGGGTCAGCCGAGCCCGACGCTCTCGGGCGGCGAGGCGCAGCGGATCAAGCTGGTGTCGGAGCTGGTGAAGGTGCGCGACGACGTGACGCGCCGCGGCCAGAAGCCGCCGCACACGCTGTACGTGCTGGACGAGCCGACGGTGGGCCTGCACATGGCCGACGTGGAGAAGCTGATCCGCGTGCTGCATCGCCTGGTCGACGGCGGGCACAGCGTGGTCGTGATCGAGCACGACCTCGATGTGATCGCCGAAGCCGACTGGGTGCTGGACCTGGGACCGGAGGGAGGCTCGGCGGGCGGACGCGTGGTCGCGCAGGGCCGGCCGGAGACGCTGGTGGCGCAAGGGACGCACACCGGCAAGGCGCTGGCACCGGTGCTGGCGCGAGGCTGATCAGCCCGCCAACTGAAACGGCCTCGCAAGAGGCCGTTTTCTATTCAGGTTGGCAATGCATTGAGTGTGTATCGCGGACGCCCCTGGCCGACTTGCACCACGTCCAAGGTGATATTGGTATGACGCTTCAACCATTCCCGATTGATGAGGTCCGGATCTTCCACTGCGCTACCAATTCTTCCCTTGATTAGAGCGTTGCTGGTCTGGAACTCAAAGGAGCGGCTGTGGGGGAGTACGCCGACGAATACGCCTTGGTGCTGTTCTCGGTCCTCCTTGATATTGCCTTCTTCCAATCGGTCAGCGGACTGCTTCAGTTGATCAGGACCCTCAAACCTAAAAATCCGCTGCTTGAACTCCAGTCCGCACCAGGCTTGATGTTGCTGCAAGAGTTCAAGGAACTCCGAGATCTTTTTCACCGCTCGGGGATGGATCGTGTCTACAAGTTCCGCGACCTCGTCGTCGCTCTTCAATGCTGCGGCTTCCCACAGTCCTTGCATCTTCTGAAGTGCGTCTTCAGCCTTCTCTTGATCTGGGAACAGGCCTCCCGCAGGGAGTTCGAACTCAAACCCGAAGGAGCCAACGGCGGTGCCCGTGAGCAGCAATTGATTCTTTGCTCGATCGGGTATGGGGCCCATGAAGCGGAGGCTGTCGTTGAGACCTGCGACCACCGCCGCGAAGGCATCCGCGAACGCATTGGACGCCTTGCCTGCGAAATCTGCCGAGATTCCGCGACTGCCCGTCACAGGGCGACCGCGAAAGGTCAGCCGCGCGCGTTCCGGCCGCGGCACCGACTCTTGCCTCAGAAGAGCGTCCCGCGCGGATTTCAGGCGATTCTCCAGCGAGAGCCGTTGGATTGCTGCGGAGCCGGGAAGCTGATTGAGCATCAGCTCGAGCTCTTGAATCTCCGATGACAACGCGTCCCTGCGATCAATCATGGCGTGATCCCCAAGGCAAGCTTTGCTTGAGCAACTGCCTGTGCCGCCAGCAGATCATTGGCAGGCGATAAATCAATCTGAACGAAGCCCTTCCACAGGCCGTCCCGCCTGTGTGACCACATGCTGTACCAATACGCGATCCGTTGAACCGAAGCTTCGTTCATTGAGCCGCCTAGCACGTCCCAGTACGAGTCCACCTGATGAGTTTTCTTCACGTGGGCGTTATCGAAGAGATGCGGGTTGGCGGCCACAAGCGCGGCCTCAGTCGCACCCGGGGGAATTTCTATGAATGTGACCACGTCCACATCCCGAGGATCCCGTCCTTCGGTGGCTTCCACGTGCTCCAAGAAGCTCCCATCCAACCATTGAAATCCGACTGTTATCCCGGCTGCCCGAATTTCCGAGCGGAAGCGGAGCAGGCCTTCCACGATTGCAAGACGGGGCGGAGAGTTCCCCATCGCGTCGACAAAAGCGTCCAAGGTGGCCTTGTAAGGAGATCGGTCGGCGTGATGGCCTGCGACCCCAGGGCGAACAGGTGGGATCACACCCTGCAGGTTCCAGGCAGGAATCATGCATCTTGCTCCTCAATCCAGGTCTGCATCGTTCGGCCCCAAAGGGTTGGGCCTCAGCTCATCGGATCAACGACTTTAAAGGAGACCGAGCGAGCTGAATGCAAGTGAGCTGACGGGACTGAGTCGTGAGCGGCGTCTGCGCCCTGAAGCGCGACCCACAGGCCACGCGCAGGCCGGCTCAATGCGGCTTGCGCCGCTGGCGCTGCTCGAAGTCGTCGCCGTGATAGACGTTGCCGTCCCAGGTGCCTGAGCGGTGCTTCGCGCGGGCGATTGCGTCGAGGGCCGCGTCATGGGCGGCGCGACGGCGGTCGCGTGAATTGAAGCGACCCTTCAGGCCGATGCCGCTGCCCATCAGAAGGCCCGGGCGCCGGACCCATGCGCGCCAGGCCATCTGGTGCCGCCGCGGCAAGGCCATGTCGATCGCGAGCAGCACGCAGATCAGCAGTCCAAGGGCGGCGATGACTTTGGCGAACATACGTCGGCGCGGTGAATCACGCCTTGCTGGCGTGCAAGCGGCCGACTATACGCGAGGGGAAAACCTCAGTCGCGATGATGGCCGCGTCCATGTCCGTGGCCACGATCACCGCGATCACCGTCGCGGTCCCAGCCGCCGCGACCGCCGCCGCGATGGTCATCGCGGCGTTCTTCCCAGCGCCGGCCCTCCCAGCCGCGATGGTCGTCGCGGTGGTCGTGCCAGTCGCGGCGGCCATCCCAGCGGCCATCCCAATCCCGGCGCACCGGCTCCCACCGGGGCGGCGGCGGAGGGGCATAGACCGGCATCGGATGCACGCGCGGGCGACCGTAGTAGACCGGGGCGTAGGTCCGCGTGTACCAGTCCTCACGGACGAAATACACCGGCCGGCCGCAGGCGCGGTAGTAGCCGCAGTGGCGCGACCAGGCGTGGTAATGCGCGGGCGGCACGCGCAGGTACAACGGCGGGGCGGGGTCGTAGACCCGCTCGATCACCATCGGCTGCGCGTAGATCACGTCCGGGCGGACGTTGCCGACGTCGATGCGGCCATAGAAGCCGGGCTGTCCGACGCTGATGGACACGCCCACGTCGCCTGCGAAGGCCGTTGGCGCAGCCAGCACGCCGGCGGTCAGCGCCACGGCGCCGAGGATGCGTTGGATCAGGTGCTTCATGGAACCTCCGACCTACCTAGGGAAAGTATGGACGGTTAACGCGCGCTTGACGGATCCGGTGCACAGCGCAGCGGTAAGCAGTTGTTGACCCCTCCCTAGAATCCCGCGTCCCTGCTGACCTTGCGGGGCGTGGAGCAACGATTTGAAGCAATGGATCCTGACTTCCCTGGCGCTGGCGACCCTGGCGACGGGGCTGGGCGCCGGCGAGCCCTCGCTGGCGCAGACGACGACGGCCCCCGTCGCCGTGGCCAACCGGCCGCTGACCCTGGAACAGCTGTTCCGCGCCGAGTCCTACCGCGGCGAGTCCGCCAAAGACCTGAAATTCAGCGCGAGCGGCCGTTACGTCGCTTACCTCTGGAACCCGTTCGGCGAGCCCGGCAGCGACCTCTACGTCCATGACACCCAGGCGGGCCGGACGGTCCGCGTGAGTTCGCCGGCGCTGATGGCCGTGGTGGAGACGCCGGAGAACCTGGAGCGCTACGCCCGCAAGCTCAAGCAGAAGCGCGACGAGCTGGCCCAGCGCCAGGCCCGCGAGGAGGCGCAGGCCGCCTACCTGCGCGGCGAGCCGGTGGACCTGGATCAATGGGAGCGCCAGGCGATTGCCGACCTGAAGGTGGAACTGGCCGAGCGCAAGGCGCGCGAGGACGCCCGCAAGGCGGCCGAGAAGGCGGCCTGGGGCGACGCACCGGCCGCCGCCGCGGCGCCGGCCTCGGGCGCTTCCGCCGCGGAGGCGAAGAAGCCGGCCAAGGATCCCAAGGACATGGCGCTCTGGGAGCTGCGCGACGAACTGAAGAAGAAGCGCGAGCGCGAGAAGCTCAAGCCCGAGGACCTGTACCCCGGCGTCTCGCAGTTCGTGTGGGCGTCCAAGGCGGATGAACTGGTGCTCGCCTACCGCGGCCAGCTGCTGCGCTGGAAAGCGGGCGCCGACCGCGCCGAGCCGCTGCTGTCGACGGGTCGCACGCTCAAGCCGGTCGCCTACGCGCCGGACGACCAGTCGCTGATCGTGCAGGACGAGACCCGCGTGCTGCGCGTGCGCCTGGCCACGGCCGGCATCGAGGTGATCAACCGCGAGCTGTTCAACCCGGACGACGAGGACCGCAAGTTCCGCATCGCCCAGACCGCGCTGAGCGAGGACGGCCGCTGGATGGCGCTGGTGGCCAACGCGCCGCTGGTGAACGCGGACGGCAAGCCGCTGCCCAAGCCGGGCAGGCAGGTCGAGATCATGAATTACGGCGACCGTTTCGCGACGGCGAAGAAGGTGGACCGCGAGGTCTCCGACGACAAGCGCGGCCTGCCCTCGATGGCGATCTACATCCGCAAGGTGCCTGCGGCCGGCGCCGCGCCTGAGCGCCAGCCCGAGCCGGTGTTCACGCACCCGGGCGGCGACGCGTGGTTCGAGATTTCGCCGGTGGTGTGGGCGCGCGACGGCAGCCGCTACGCCTTCACCACCTTCGAGCGCGAGAAGGACCTGCTGCGCGTCTACCTCGGCAAGCCCGGCGACGCGAAACCGGAGATGGTGCTGGAGCGCCGCGCGCCCATCCACCACGAGCTGGTCAACGTGATGACGCCGTCGTTCACGCCGGACTCGAAGCAGCTGGTGCTGATCCTGGCCGACAACGGCTGGCGCCAGCCCTACGCGATGAGCCTGGCGGCGGGCGCCGACCGTTCGGTGACGCCGCTGGTGAAGGGCGAGTTCGAGGCTTTCCAGGTGCTGGGCTTCACGCCGGATGCGAAGACGATGTTCGTCGTGTCCAACAAGGACGACTACGCGGCGATGAATGTCTGGCGCGTCGAGCTCAAGGACGGCCGCATGACGGCGCTGGGCCGCTCGCCGGACTACCACCGCAACGCGGCGGTGGCGCGCAATGGCCAGTGGGCGGCGGCGGTGGCCGGCAACTGGGCCGAGCGTCCCGAGCTGAAGCTGCTGAAGGGCCAGGCGGCCGCGTCGGGTGCCGAGCCCGGCAAGCTGCTGACGCAGAGCCACGACCCGGCCTGGGCCCAGGTCGACGTGCTGCGGCCGGAGCGCTTCAGCTTCCGCAACCGCCACGGCGACATGATCCCGGCCTACGTCTTCAAGCCGCTGGGCTGGGCGCCGAGCGACAAGCGCGCGGCGGTCGTCTACACCTACGGCGGGCCGCTGAATGATCGCCATTCGGTCGAGACCGACAGCTTCCAGCCGACCGGTTATGTCTTCGCGATGTACATGGCGGCCAAGCATGGCTACGTCACGGTGACGGTGGATCCGCGCGGGCATTCCAACTACGGCGAGAAATTCGCCGATGCCAACTGGGAGCAGCCGGGCGCGCCGCAGACCGAGGACCTGGAAGACCTGGTCGCCTACATGAAGGCCAACCTGGGCGTCGACGGCCAGCGCATCGGCCTGAATGGCTGGAGCTTCGGCGGTTTCCAGACCCAGTACACGATGTATACGAAGCCCGACCTGTTCGCGGCCGGCATCGCCGGAGCGGGTCCGACCGAATGGGAGAACTACAACAGCTGGTACAGCGGCCGGACCATCGGCAAGGTGGACCGGACCAAGCCGGTGCTGCGCAAGTATTCGCTGCTGCCGCTGGCCAGGCAGCTGAAGAAGCCGCTGCTGCTGGTGCACGGCATGCAGGACCCGAACGTGCTTTATCAGGACACGGTCAACGTGTACCGCGCGCTGCTGGAGTCGGGCAAGGAAGGGCTGGTCGAGCTGTTCCTGGATCCGGACGGCGAGCACGCCCTCGGTGGCGCGGTGAAGCCGGCGGGCTGGCACCGCAAGTACGAGGCGTTCTGGCTGGCACACCTGGGGGCGGCGCAGCGCAAGTAGGACGCCAAGCCTACCCGTGCCCTGAGCCGCGGATGTCGCCTGTCACGACGCCCGGCCGGCCGCTCACGCCGTCCGGAGCTCGCGGCATCCGCCAGCATCAGGACGGGCACCTGGCTCCCCTGGGCGCGCAGCAGGCGGCACAGGTCCAGCCCGTCAAGCCGGGGCAGCGCCAGGTCCAGGAGTCGGCGAGGGACACCCACCCGCCCGCCTCGCGGCGGGCGGCCCCTCACGGCTTGGCCGACTGGTCGTTGTCGTTGATGCGGCGCAGCTCGCCGCTGCGGCGCGCCTCGTCGAACTGCTGCTTCACGTCCTGGCGGGTGGTCGCCGGCTTCTTGGCTGCGCCGGCCGTGCCAGGCCCCGCGTGGGCACGCGACTCGTGGAAGGCGTGGTCGACGTCGCCGTTGGCGCGCGCGGTCGCCAGCTCCGCCTTGACCTGCGCCCGCGTCTTGGATCCGCTGGTCTGGGCATCCGTGCTCTGGGTCTTCGCGTGGGCGGCCGACTCGTGGAAGGCGTCGCGCTTCGCGCCGGACTTGCGCGCTTCGGTCAGGGCCTGGCGCGCCTGTTCGCGCGTCTTGGTGCTCTTGCCCTTGACGCCGAGCTCTTCCTTGGAGTGCTGACCGTTCTCGTCGAACGCCGCGTCGATGGCGCCGGAGGCCTGCGCGCGGTCGCGCTCGGCCTTGACTTCATCCCGGGTCGGGGGACGCGCGGTCGCGTCTTCGGCATGCGCCCACATCGAGGCACTCGCAGCGGCGGCGGCGAGGATCGACAGCAGGGCCGTCCGGGTCGTGCTTCGAGTGTTGCGGTTCATCACTTTGCTGTTCCTTTCACTTCCTGTCAGACGGCCGGACATGGCGTGCTGCCTGTCGGACGTCGCACCACTGCGCGGTGCAGGATGAATTCTCAGAACCCGCAATGAACGTCAGCGGCGAGCCCAGTTAATCGAATGTGAGCGAGAGATGAACGGATCATGAAAGCAAGCCCCTGCTTGCGCTGTTCATGTGCTGCTCATGCGCGGTTCATGTCCGGGGCCACCGACGTTCCGCGACGCTCGACGCGCCACCCGTCTCACATTCATGTCGGTCTTGATGACCATGGCCACCGGCGCCGGCTCAACGACAACGATCAGTCGCCGAAGCCGTAAGGCTGCCGCGGGCGCGGCGAGGACGCAGGACGGGCGACGGCGCGCGCTCAGGGCGCCGCGACCACCGTCTTCACGCGCTCGCCCGGCTTGGGCGGCGCTTCGCCACCGTAACGGCCGTTGAGCAGTTTCAGCTGCGCTTCGGTCAGCACCGAGCTCTTCGCCATCTCGGCGAAGTCGCCCGCCGGATACGGCCGCAGCGCGATCTTCCACGGCCGGGCCTGCTTGCGGTCGTCGGCATTCAGCGCGCGGAAGCTGCCCTCCGCCTGCGCGAGGCCCTCGCGCCGCGCCTGCAGCGCCTGGCCGTCCTGCGCGGCGTAGACCAGCGCGTAGACCGCGCCCTTCGAACTCGTCACCAGCGTCAACTCGGCGTTGCCGCGCTGGCCCTGCGCGTTGCGACGCACGCCGGCGAAGTGGGTCGCCTTCAGCCCGTTGATCGTCTTCGCGTCGGTGCGGCCCTGCTCGGCGCCCAGGTTGCGCAGGATCTCGTCGTGCGAGTTGCCCGCCTTGGCCGGCACCGGCTGCAGGATCAGCGCCGCGTCGCGCTGCGGGCTCATGACCGTCACCGCGTCATTGCCGTTCTGGATCGCCCAGCCCGCCGGCGCCGTCAGCGCGAAGTCCAGGTCCGGGTGCAGGAACTGCTGCCCGCGCACCAGGCCCTGCGCCGGGCTGTCGCCGAAGACCATGCCCTCGATCGCCTGCAGGAAGGCGGCGCGGTTCTCGTCCACCGCCTGCCCGGCGGTCAGCTGCGAGGCCTCGTCGCGGATGCGCTGCAGGCGCTGCTCGTTGCTCGGGTGCGAGGCCAGCCAGTTGTTGCCCGTCTGCGGCTGGCGGCCCTGTGCCCGCGCCTGGTCGGCGGCGAACTGCTCCTGGTCCTTCAGCACCTGGATCACGTCGACCATGTGCCTGGGGTCGTAGCGGTTGCGAGCCAGGTACTCGGCGCCGAGCTGGTCCGCCTGCAGTTCCTGCTCGCGGCTGTAGGAGGCGATGTAGCCGGCCGCGGCGTTCTGCGAGAGCTGCCCGGCGATGTCCGTCGCGCCGCCCACGCCGCGCGACTCCAGCACCGCGCCCAGCACCGTCGCGGCGAGCACGCCGATGCCGGCGTTCTGCTGGCGCGTCGCCCGCTGCGCGCCGTGGCGCGCGGTCACGTGGCCGATCTCGTGGCCCATGACGCCGGCGAGGTCGGCCTCGTTCTCCATGTAGGCCAGGATGCCCCGGGTGACGTAGACGTAGCCGCCCGGCAGCGCGAAGGCATTGACCTCCGGACTGTCGAGCACGGTGAAATGCCACTCGAGCTCGGCCCGGTGCGACTGCGCGGCGAGCTTGTTGCCCAGCGCGGTGACGTAGGCCTGCAGCCGCGCGTCATCGACGACCGCGTACTCCTTGAGCACGCCCTGGTGGGCCTCGCGGCCGGCGGCCACCTCCTGCTGCAGGCTCATCGCGCTGCGCTCGGTGCGGCCGGAGACCGGGTTGACGACCTGGGTGCCGCAGCCGGCGATCGTCAGCAAGGCGGCGGTGGCCAGCACCGCGAACGGAAAGTGGCGCTTCATCGGATCAACTCGGCGTGACGGAAATGGGAAAAGGGAAAAGGGAAGGGCGGGACGGCGGGCGTGAGGCCCGCCGGCGGCAAGGCGGGGAGCGCTCAGGTGGCCTGCTGGCGCAGCGTCCACAGCGTCAGGACGCCCTCGGGCACTTCGCGGCTGAGCGCGTCGCGCCAGTGCAGGTCGGTGAGCTTGTCCTGGTCCTCGGCGCTGAGCTGGCTCTCGTCGCCGCCCAGCAGCGCGATCGGCGCCAGCGCGGCCGCGGTCTTGACGTGCTCGAACAGCGGCGCCCAGGCCTCGCCGTCCTGGTCCACGCCGATCATGAAGCCGGTGCACCAGTCCTCGGCATCGACCAGCTGCTGGTCGCCTTCCTCGGCGACGCTGAAGATCGGTTCCCATTCGTCCTGCTTCGACGACCACTGCACCGCCAGGCTGTGCACGTGGCGCAGCAGCAGCAAGGCGATCTTCTTGCGCTGCTTGCCGCTGGCGAAGGGGTCGCCGCCGCCCCACACCGGGCTCATCCATTCGGCGCCGGGCTTGTCGCTCAGCGACAGCGGGCTCAGCAGCTGCGCGCTGAGGTAGCCGTCGAGCGCCTCGATGTTCATCGCCGCGTCGTTGTCGATCTCGGACAGGAAGTCGTCGAGGTCCGACAGCTCATCGTCGGTCAGCGGGGTGTATTGCGCCTTGTCGGGCTGGTACTGCGGGAAGTCCATGTCGGATCCTGGAAAGTCGGGCGGGGTCGGGCGGAGTCGGGGAAGCGGAGAAGGCGAGGGCCGGCGCTCAGCCGTGGCGGCCGTGACGGCTCTTGGGCTTGCGGCCGTCCATGTCGGTGAGCTGGGTCTTGAGCAGCGCCATCAGGACGCGGGCGTTGGCCTCGGTCATGACCAGCAGCGTGCTGGGTTCGATGCCCTCGACCGGTTCGCGCTCCTTGACGAGGGCGTCCACCTTGAAGGTCACCAGGCCGCTGGTGCTGGAATTCGAGGCGGCCTTGAACTTCTGGACTTCGATGTGATGCGTCTTCATGGGGCGTCATTCTCGGCGATGGCGCAGGCGCTGGATACCGGTGACCACGGCCACGACGACGATGCCGGCCAGGATGCCGGTGATCCCGTCGCCGAGCAGCTCGACGAGGGTGCGGGCGAAGCCGCTGGCGCCGAGTGCTTCCACTACATGCTGGATCGCATGATGAAGGAAGGGCGCGCCGTGCGTCAGGATGCCGCCGCCGACCAGGAACATCGCGGCGGTGCCGGCGACCGACAGCGCCTTCATCAGCCACGGCGCCAGCCAGAGCAGCCCGCGGCCCAGCGCCTGCTGCCAGGCCGCGGCCTTGCGGCTGAGCCACAGGCCGGCATCGTCCAGCTTGACGATGCCGGCGACCAGGCCGTACACGCCGATCGTCATCAGCAGGGCGATGCCGGAGAGCACCAGCACGCGCGTCATGAAGCTGGCCTCGGCCACCGTGCCCAGGGTGATGGCGATGATCTCGGCGGAGAGGATGAAGTCGGTCCGGATCGCGCCCTTGACCTTGTCCTTCTCCAGCGCGGCCAGGTCGATCGCCGGGTTCCTGGCGGCCTCGGCCAGCGCGGCCTCGTGGGCGTCGTCGTCGGCGGTGTGCAGCCACTTGTGGGCGAGCTTCTCGACGCCCTCGAAGCAGAGGTAGGCGCCGCCGATCATCAGCAGCGGCGTGACCAGCCAGGGCGCCCAGGCGCTGATGGCCAGCGCCGCTGGCACCAGGATGGCCTTGTTGATCAGGGAGCCCTTGAACACGCCCCAGACCACGGGCAGTTCCCGGTCGGCGCTGACGCCGGTGACCTGCTGCGCATTGAGCGCCAGGTCGTCGCCCAGGACGCCGGACGTCTTCTTGGCGGCCATCTTGGAGAGCAGGGCCACGTCGTCCAGGACCGTGGTGATGTCGTCGAGCAGTGCGAGCAGGCTGGAGGCCATGGCGGAGGTGTCCCGTTCCCTGAGGGTGATGATTTGTGCGAAGCCCGTCTTTGTACCCGAAGCCGGGCCTCAGCTTCGTCGCGGTCTTGCCGGTGGTGGCAAACTCCGACGCCATGAAACGCCGCACCGCCACCCAGCTCTTCGCCGCCGCGCTCGTCGCGGCGTCCGCCACCGCGGTCCACGCCGCCGACGCCGCTGCCGGCGGGCCGGGCCCGTACGACGAACAGGCCGACGCCCGCGCCGACATCAACACCGCCGTCGCCCGCGCCGCCAAGGAAGGCAAGCAGGTGCTGGTGGTCTACGGCGCCAACTGGTGCAAGGACTGCCTGGCGCTGAACAAGGGCTTCGGCCAGGGCCACCTGGGCGGTGCGGTCGACAAGCGCTTCGTCACGGTCAAGGTCAATGTCGGCCGCTTCGACAAGAACGTCGACCTCGCCAACCAGATGGGCGTGACGCTGAAGAAGGGCATCCCCACCGTCGCGGTGCTGGGCGCCGACGGCCAGGTGCTGGGCACGACCAAGGGCGGCGAGCTCGCCGATGCGCGCAACATGGGCGAGGACGCCGTGATGCGGGTGCTGGAATCGCTGGGCAAGTCCTGAGCGCAGCCTTCGCGGGGCGCGGACCCATGCATAGGCAGGCATCCGGTTCCAGGCTTTGCTGTTGAGTCCTGACCCCCGATAGCGCTCTGGCTATCGACCGGGGGACGCGGGCCCCGCGATCAGGGGTCAAGTCTTGCGCCCGTGGCCGCGACAGCGGTCCGGGCGCTTGTCTTTTGTGCGGTCTTCGCCTAGTTATTGGGCATGGCCAGGCCGCTTCGCATCGAGTTCCCCGGCGCCGTTTATCACGTGGCGACGCGTGGTGATGCGTCCGTGTTCGCGGATGACGAGGACAGGCTGGCGATGCTGGGCCTGATCGAGCAGGCCGCCCAGCGCTTCGATGCCCAGGTGCTGGCCTACGGGCTGGGGCGCGAGCATTACGAGCTGCTGCTGTTCACGCGGCAGGCGAATCTGTCGCGATTGATGCGGCATCTCAATGGGGTGTATACGCAGGCGCACAACCGTCGGCATGGGCAGATCGGGCATGTGTTCCAGGGGCGCTTCAAGGCGGTGCTGGTGGATCGGGAGCATCTGCTGCTGGATGCCTGCCGGTATGTGGAGTTGATCGGGCGGCGCGCCGGGTTGGCGTCGTCGCCGGCGGCGTGGCGCTGGAGCAGCCTGCAGGCGCATGCGGGGCTGGTGGCGGCGCCGGAGTGGCTGGAGGTCGAGGGGCTGTGGACCAACGTGCTGGGGCGCGTACCGCAGAACGCGGCGGATCGGCGCAAGGCGGCGCAGCGCTACCAGGCGATCGTGGAGTCGGAACCGGATCTCGATATCTGGGGGCAGTTGCGGCACCAGATCTTTCTTGGGGATGCGGCCTTCGTGCAGCGCACCGTGCGGCAGAGCGAGCATCCGCCTCGTACCCCACGCCCAAGACGCTGGGGCGACTGGCTCAAAGCCTCCGCCAGTCGCGAAGAAGCGCTCTACCGAGCCCACACCGAAGGCGGCCAGTCCATGACTGCTCTCGCCCGCGAACTCGGCTTGTCGGTTTCCCGCGTCAGCCGCCTCATCTCCTGCCACGAACGGCAGCGCTAAAAGGCTGCCACTCGTCGTTGCAAATGCTCGCCATAGCCCCGCTATGGCTGCGCTTTGCGCCTAGATTGGCAGCCTTTTAGCGCTGCCGTGGCGGGCGAAAGGCCGTGGCGGGCGAAAAGCCGTGGCGGAAGGCCAGTGGCGGTTGCCGAAAGCCCGTGGTAGGGCGCGACGGAGTCAGTGCAGCGCGTGAGCGGGCGCCGCAGGGCATGCGGCGATCGAGGCGTCGGATTCGGTGGCTTCGTGCCACGCGGCGGTCGTCAGGTCACGGGCTGCGCTCAGCTGATGACAGAGTTCCGCCACGCCCAGACCATCGGCCTCGCCTTCCGGCAGCGGCAGCGCCGAGACCTCGCTCGGCAAATCCGCCAGCGCACCCAACAGCTGGAACAGCAACTCCAGATCAGGCGCTGCATCCGGCGTCTGCTGCTGACGCGCCAATCCCAGGCTCCGGCACAAGTAGAAGCAGGCATCCGCCGCCTGATCGCACATCGCGTGCGACATCGCCAGTTGCTCCAGCGCCTCGGCACGAGCCGCCTGCGCCGCCGGATCCTCGGAACCATCCGCCAACGCATCCAGCGCGGCAGACGCCGGCGGCACGACCGTCACGTCGTCATCCTGGGGCAGCAGCAGAGCAGCAGTTTTGGAGTTCGCCATAAGGATTCAGCTGGGAACAGCGGGTCAGCCGGTCAACGGAAAGGATCCTAGGGAAGCCGTGGCAAACGCGCCTCCCGCAGCTTGGGGGGAACGCCAACCCGGCAAACGCCGTGGATCTCAATCCCGTGAACTTGTCACACTTCGTGACACGAATGGCAGAGCTTACGCAGTTCCTGGCCTATTTGGGTGAATCACTTCACCTTCTTGGGGCGGGACCAGCCGGAAATCACGGTTTGTCGGCCGCGCGCCACAGCGAGCCCGCCCGGCTCGACGTCCTTGGTGATGGTGGAACCTCCGCCGATGGTGGCGCCGTCGCCCAGGGTGACCGGGGCCACCAGCACGCAGTTGGAACCGACGTGCACGTCCGCGCCGATGGTGGTGCGGTGTTTGTTGGCGCCGTCGTAGTTGGCAGTGATGCTGCCGGCGCCGTAGTTGACCCGCTCGCCCACCGTGGCATCGCCGAGGTAGGCCAGGTGATTGGCCTTGGCCCCCTTGGCCAGCGTGGAGTTCTTGACCTCGACGAAGTTGCCGATGTGGACTTCGGCGCCCAGCCGGGCACCCGGGCGCAGCCGCGCGAAGGGGCCGATGAGCGCGCCCTCGCCGACGCTGGCGCCAGCGGCCTCGCCGTCGATGTGGGTGAACTCATGGATGCGGGCGCCGACGCCGATCGTGGCGTTGCGGATCACGCAGTTGGCGCCGATGCGCACGCCGTCGCCCAAGGTGACCTCGCCTTCGAAGACGCAGTTGACGTCGATCTCGACATCCTTGCCGCAGTGCAGCGTGCCGCGCAGGTCGAAGCGCGAAGGATCGGCCAGGCGCACGCCGGCAGTCATCAAGGCCTCGGCCTGCACGAGCTGGAAGCGGCGCTCCAGGTGCGCCAGCTGGGACGGGCTGTTGACGCCCAGGACCTCGGTCTCGTCCGCGGTCTTCACGCCGACCACCGGCACGCCCTCGGCGACCGCCATCGCGACGATGTCGGTCAGGTAGTACTCGCCCTGCGCGTTCTTGTTGTCGAGCTGGCCGACCCAGCGCTTCAGCGCCTCGGTCGGCGCGGCCATGATGCCGGTGTAGCACTCGCGGAGGCGGCGCTGCTCGTCGCTGGCGTCCTTGTGCTCGACGATGGCCTTGACCTGCTCGCCATCGCGCACGATGCGGCCGTAGCCGGTGGGATCGGCGTATTCGATGGTCAGCAGCACCAGCCGCTCGCCGCCGCAGGCCTCGACCAGGGCACGCGTCGTGGCGGTGCTGATGAGCGGGGTGTCGCCGCTGAGGATGAGCGTGCTGCCGCCGGCCGTGAGCGCCGGGACGGTCTGCTGGATCGCATGGCCGGTGCCCAGCTGCGGCTCCTGACGCACGAAGCGCACGCCTTCGCCACCGATGGCCGCCTCGACCTGGTCGGCGCCGTGGCCGGTGATGACGATGCGCGCGTCCGCCTGCAGGGACGCGGTGTTGGCCAGCACGTGTCGCAGCAACGCGCGGCCGGCCAGCTTGTGGAGCACCTTGGGCAGGCTGGACTTCATGCGGGTGCCCTTGCCCGCGGCCATGACGACGATGTTCAGCGACATAAGAAAAATCGCGGTTCCCTGTTGGAGAGACCGCGATTATCGGGGTCGCCCGCGACGCCCCTGAGGGCGGCGCCGTGACCGGTTGTCGCCGTTTGTTGGCACCGGCGGCGGGCGCCGTCCGCGGCGACCCACCGGGGTCCGGCGCCCGAAGGCCTTACTTGGAAGGCGTCAGCTGCACGCTCACGCGGTGCGGCTCGGGGCGGGTGGCCGGGAAGTCGGCCATCGAGGCCTCGAACAGCGCGCCGAACAGCTCCTTGCCGCCCTCGGTGAAGCCGTCACTGGAGGCGCGGGCCTCGTACAGCGGCTCGTTGGACTTGCGGTCGCGCAGCAGCATGGCGACTTCGCGGTCGTAGCGGCGCTCCATCATCGGGTCCATCGGGTAGGCGTAGCCCCAGCGGCTGTAGTACGGCCGCCAGGCCGGGCCGTAGCGCCAGCCCCAGTAGCTGCCGTTCCAGCGCCACCACAGCGGGTCGTCCCACGGCGCGGTGGCGGTGCGGGTGATGCGGGCACCGAGCGACACCAGCACGTCCGCCGCCTTCGGATCGCTGGCCTCGGTGAAGCCGGCCTTGAGCAGCGCGCCACGGGCGGCGTCCTCGAGCGTCGCCTGACCCGCGGCGTCGCGTTGCTGCGAGGGCAGCCGCTCGAAGGCGAAGGTGCCCGCCTGCCGGGCGGCGGGCCAGGAGCCGAAGCTCTGGGCATCGGCCGAAACGGAATTGAGCGAGGCACACGCGGTGAGCGACAGCACGGCTGCCGCGCCGAGGCTCGCCAGGGCCAGTCGACGATTCAAGGTGAACATGGAAACCTCCAGGTCAAATGCCGCTGACGGTCGTCAGCCGGGGCAGTTGCCGCGCCCGGTGACGCCAGTACGCGGCGTGACGGTGCAACGATTGTGGCCTCGCGCGGTTGACCCGTGTGTGGGCGCCGCGTGACGGCACGGTCAATGCGGGGTATCTCTTCGTATGGAAGCACGAAGCCGGCGTGCGGCATCACTGCTACGGTCGCTAGCCCTCACGCATGAACCGTTGTCACTCCAGCGATGGGCGCTCACTCGTCGGCGGCCGGATAGGCCTCGCCGGCGTCGTCCAGCGGTGCCGGGGCTTGCCCGGGGCGGACCAACTTGACGACGCCGGTGGCCGGCGCCGGCGTGCCGCACTGCTCATCCTCATCAAACGCGATGTCCCCATCGGCGACCGGCGCCCCGGTGGCCTTGATCGTCTGGAACGGGAACAGCTCGCGATCCATCATGTGCGAGGTCACGATGTTCCCCATCGCGGTGAACATGTTGTCGACACGCCCCGGGAAGCGGCGGTCCCAATCCTGCAGCATCGCCTTCACCGTCGCGCGCTGGAGGTTGGGCTGGCTGCCGCACAGGTTGCACGGAATGATCGGGAACTCGCGGTGCTCGGCCCAGCGTTCCAGGTCCGACTCCTTCACATACGCCAGCGGCCGGATCACGACGTTCTTCCCGTCGTCGCTGACCAGCTTGGGCGGCATGCCCTTCATCCGGCTGCCGAAGAACATGTTCAGCATCAGCGTGGTGACGATGTCGTCGCGGTGGTGGCCCAGCGCGATCTTGGTCGCGCCCAGTTCCCCCGCCACGCGGTACAGGATGCCGCGACGCAGTCGCGAGCACAGCGAGCAGGTCGTCTTGCCCTCCGGCACCAGGCGCTTGACGATGGAGTAGGTGTCCTGCTCCTCGATGTGGAAGTCCACGCCGCGCGACTTCAGGTAGGCCGGCAGCACGTCCTCCGGGAAGCCGGGTTGTTTCTGGTCGAGGTTGACGGCGACGATGTCGAACTTGATCGGCGCGCGGTCGCGCAGGTTGATCAGGATGTCCAGCAGCGAGTAGCTGTCCTTGCCGCCGGACACGCAGACCATGACCTTGTCGCCGTCCTCGATCATGTTGAAGTCGGCGATCGCCTGGCCCACCTGGCGATGCAGGCGCTTGCTGAGCTTGTTCATCTCATGCGCATGCTTCTTGGCCGCGGCGTCCGCGGCGGCCAGGTCGAGGCCTTCAAGGGTGGTGGTCGAGTCGGTCATGTTCTGTCCTCAATGTATTCGTCAAGCGGGGCCTGCGGAACCGGCACTGCCGGGCCGCCAGGCCCGCCCCCTTGAGGGGGCGCGCGTCAGCGCGTAGGGGGTGGTCCTACCAGGTGCCACATTCGGCGGAGATCGCGACCTGGCAGTCGGGGAAGATTTCGAGCTTGGTCACCTTGATGCGCACGCCCACCACGCCCGGCAGCTTCATCAGCCGGACGCTGAGCTTGCCCAGCAGGGCCTCGAGCAGGTCGGTGTGTTCGGCGGTGCACTCGTCGATGATGATCGCGCGCACGCGGCGGTAGTCCAGCACGTGGCCGATGTCGGCATCGCGCGAGACGATGGTCTGGGCGCCGAGGTTCACTTCGGCGTCGACCTGGATCGGTTGCGGGCCCTCGCGCTCGAAGTCGAGCACGCCGAGGTTGGCGCCGAAGCGCAGCCCGTTGATGTGGATGACCTGGCGGTTGTTGCGGCGCAGCGCGGGCGGCGGCTGCGACTCGCGCAGCGGGCGCAGGAAGGCCTCGATCTGCTTGGCCGCGACGACGCCGTCGCCCAGCGCGGTCTGCACGCAGGGATGCTGGCGGCCGCTGGCGTCGCCGGCCACGAACAGGCCCAGCACGCCGAAACGCGGTTCGTCGCGGAAGGGCTGCGAGGGCGCGGTGACGCCGGCCCGCTGCAGCGCATCGGCGACCTTGAGCCAGGCGGAGGGCTCGGGCTCGTAACCGAGCAGCACCGCGACATGGTCGAACGCTTCCTCGCCGTGCGCCTTGGAGGTGACGACCACCCCTTCGGCCGAGGCGGTGACCGCGGTCGGCAAGGCTTGAGCGGGACGGCGGCGCAGGCCGGGCAGGCTGTCCAGCTGCTGGACCAGGTGGCTTTGCGCGCGCCACTCGGAGCGCGACCAGAGCGTGACCGCATGGCCGCGACCGGCGAGGTACAGCGCGTTCTCGACGGCGTTGTCGCCGCCGCCCAGCAGCAGCACCTTGCCGGGCGGCAGACGGTCGCGGACCGCCGTCAGCTCGACCGCGTCGAGCACCCGGTCGTGGCGGTCGCTGGCGGGGTACAGCGGCGCCGGATGGCGCGGCGTCAGGCCGGTGGCGAGCAGCAGCGCGCGGGCGCGCAGCGGGCGCAGGCCGGCCGCGTCGCGTGCGCCGGGGGCGTCGGCGGCATCCGGCGCGTTGACGGCGAAGGCCGGGCCGCCGTCGAAGTAGAGCGTCCAGCCCTGTTCCGCCTGCCAATCGAGGTGGTGGATCGTCTGGTCCGTCAGCGCGTGCACGCCGGACTGGGCGGTGATGTGGGCCGCGTAGCGCTCGCCCAGCTCGGCGAGCGACTCGCCGGGCGCGCCGAGCAACCAGTCCTGGCGGTACTCGAGCGGGCGCAGGCTGTCGCACAGGCGCGGGGCGCGCTCGATCAGCGCGACGCTCAGGCCCAGCTGGGTCAGCCAGCTGGCGGCGCTGCATCCGGCCGGACCGCCGCCGACGATGGCGGCATCGACGAGCGCGGGCAGGCTGGCGGGCAGGCGGTCGGGCGAGTTCTGGGACATGGGCAGGCGTGGCGTCGGCCGGCGGGGCGCCGGCGCAGGGAGGCCGGTCAGCCCGGCCCGGGCCCGGCGAGGCGGCGTCCGCCATCCCGAGCAAACCGGGGATTATCCCGGATGAGCGCCGGAAACCGCCATCGGGGGCCTTCTGCGGACGCGACGGGGCGCCAGCCGGTGACGCGTGTCACGGCCGACCGGGTCGGATCTCCCGACCGGCCCGCGCGCTCAGAGCACCGCGCTGTCGGCCGCGAGCAGGCCGCGCTCCCGCGCGATCGTGGCCGCCTGGGTGCGGGTGGCGGCGGCGAGCTTGCCCAGGATGCCCTTCATGTGTGTCTTCACCGTGCCGGCCGAGATGTCCAGCGCCAGCGCGATCGCCTTGTTGCTCTTGCCGTCGGCGACCAGGCGCAGCACCTGGCGCTCGCGGCCGGTGAGGCGGCAGCGCGTCATGCTGTCGGCGACGCGCCGGGCGGCGAGCGCGCTCAGGTAACGCGAGCCGCGCGCCAGGTGCCGCACGCCGGCCACCAGTTCCTGCGACGCGCAGCCCAGCTCGACATACCCGTCCACGCCGGCCTCCAGCGCGCTGCGCACGTCCTGTTCGCGGTCGTGGGCGGTGAGGACCATCACCCGCGGCGCGGAGGTCTCGCCCAAGCCGGTCGCGCGGTCGGCGTCGTCGCTGGCGCGCAGGGCGGCCAGCGCCATGGCGCGGGCGTAGTCGGCGATGACGACGTCGGTCCGTCGGCCCGCGCGCGCGACGCCCGGCAGCTCGATGCGGTCGTCGAGGACGTCGATGTCCCCCTCGCGCGACAGCAGGCTGGCCAGGCCGGCGGCGACGACGGGGTCGGAATGGGCGACCCGCACCTGGATGCGGGCGAAGGCGGCATGGAACACGGCGGGCGTCCTTTCTACTCGGTCCTGCGGGCCGCGCGCCGAGCGTCGACCCCGGGCGCAAGGGTAGGAGCGCGACGCGGCCGCCGACATCCTGCGTTGGTATAGGTCGGCTCAGCCGGAGGCAGGGGCGGCGACAGCGCGCCGCGGCCTCAGAAGCACTCGTCCAGCAGCAGATGGAACTCGAGCTTGCGTGCGTCAGGCGCGGTGATGCCGTAGGCCGAGAAGAAGACCTCGCCCAGCGCCGGACCGAACTCGTCGAGGCCGTTGGCTAGGATCGCGAGGTCGCGATAACGGTCGGCGATGCCGGCGCGGCCGACGTCGATCACGCCGGCCACCTCGCCCTCGGCGCTCATCAGGAGGTTGTCGAGCGAGAAGTCACCGTGGCTGACGACGCGGTCTTCCTCCAGCGGCAGCAGGTCGCCGAGCGCGCGCCACACCTGCTCGGGCGTCCAGCCCTGGCGCGCGTCGTCGAAGTCGTCGGCGTCGATCAACCCGGCCTCGAGCCGCTGGCGGGCGAGGTCCAGTTGCAGGCGGTGGCTCGCGCTGAACGGGCAGGTCTCCACCGGCAGCGCATGCAGGCGGCGCAGGCAGCGCCCGATCGACGCGACGATCGCCGGCGCGCGATCCGGCGCCGCTTCGAGCCATTCGTAGGCGGTGCGGCCGGGCAGGGCCTGCGTCAGCAGCCAGGCGGTCCCGCCCGTTGCCTCGAAATGCGCGATCGCCGGCACGGGCCAGCGCCCGCTGAGCCAGCGCAGCCGGGCGAATTCATCGACGATGGCTGTTGCGGCTTCCCCATCGCCGTGCTTCAGGTAGAGATCGGGCGAGCCCTCGCGCCGCAGCCGATGCACGAGGGCGCCGGCCTCGCCGACCAGATTGCGGTGCCACTCGCGGCCTGCGAGCGCCCCGGCCAGCGACGGTGGCAGCGACGGCGCGGAAGCGGGCATCTCACGGAGGTCGTCGGTCTCGGCGTCGTCGGTCATGTCGCGTGAAGGAGAGGCGATCGCGCGAGTATCGGCGTGTGGCACGCACAGGCCGGAGGACACGGTAGGCGCCTCGCGCAGAGAATCGCCGCCCATGACCGCTCCGACTGCTCAGACCGATTCGACCGTTCCTCCAGCCTCGATGCGACGTCGCCCTTCGGCGCGACTGCTCGTCCTCGATCCTGAGGGCCATGTGCTGCTCTTCCGCTTCGTGCACAAGACTGGCCCGATGGCGGGTCAGGACTTCTGGGCGACGCCGGGCGGCGGCGTCGAGGATGGCGAGAGCTTCGCCGAGGCCGCGATCCGCGAGCTGCGCGAGGAGACGGGAATCGTCGTGCGCGAGATCGGCCCGGCGATCGCGTCGCGCGACTTTGAACTGCTGCTGCCCGACGGCGAACGCGTGTGGGCGCAGGAACGCTTCTTCGTCGTACGCGTCGCCGATCGGCGGCTGTCTCGCGAGGGCTGGACGGCGCTGGAGCAGGAGGTGATGGCGGATCACCGCTGGTGGTCAGCGGAGGAGCTGGCGTCCACCACCGAGACGGTGTGGCCGGAGCGCCTGGCCGACTTGCTGCGGGCGGTCGAGCGCCGGTAGCGACCGGCTCAGCGACCGGGCGCTCGGCGCTCGAAGTGCAGCATGTCTTCCCACTCGTCGTGGAGCTGGAAGCTGCGCATGGATCGGCCGAACTCGGTGAAGCCGTTGTGTCGCAGGACCTTGAGCGAGCCGAGGTTCCCGGCTCGTGCTTTCGCCTCGATCCGGACCAGGCCGAGCTCGTCGAAGGCCTTGGCCAGCACCAGCTTCACTGCCTCCTTCGCATGGCCCCGGCCATTGGCCCGCTCCGCGATCCGGTAGCCCAACTCGCACGAGTGGAAATGCCTGCGGCGCACATGGCTCAGGTTGATGCGTCCGACGAGCTCGCCATCCGCATCGCGGATCAGGTACTGGTGGCCGATGTCGGCAGCGGCCTCCCGCAGCGCGGTGGCGACGGCGGCCTCGATGCCGCCCGCGTCGTAATAGGCCGGCGGCCGGGCATTGATGTGCGACTCGAAGAACGCACGGTTGTCGATTTCGAAGCGACGCAGCGCGACGACGTCGCGCTCGGAGACGGGGTGCAGGCTCAGCATGAGTCAACGGCGGCCGAAGTCGCCGAGCATAGCGGCGTAGCGACCGCGACCGCCGCGCCCGTTCAGCGCTTCATCCGCCGAAACGCCCGCCATCCCAGCAGCACCGCCAGGATCGAGCCATAGACCAGCGGCTCGGCGAAGTTGTTCTTGCCGGCGCGCATCCAGATGAAGTGCATCAGCCCGACGATCGCGATCGCGTACACCAGCTTGTGCAGCGCCTGCCAGCGCGGCGCGCCCAGTGCCTTGATCGCGCGGTTGAACGAGGTCGCCGCCAGCGGCACCAGCAGCAGCCAGGCGGTGAAGCCCATCAGGATGAAGGGCCGCTTGCCGATGTCGCGCAGGATGTCGGCCAGGTCCAGCCCCTTGTCCAGCCAGCCGTAGGCCAGCAGGTGCAGGCTGGCGTAGAAGAAGGCGAACAGGCCCAGCATCCGGCGGAAGCGCGCCAGCGCCGGCTGGTTCGTCCAGGTGCGCAGCGGCGTCACCGCCAGCGTGATCCACAGCAGGCGCAGTGCCCAGTCGCCCAGGCCGCGGATCAGCGTCTCGGCCGGGTTCGCGCCCAGCCGCTCGGTGAAGGCGCCGAAGACGTACCAGGCCAGCGGCAGCAGGCACAGCAGGAAAAGCACGACCTTGGCCGCCGGATGCAGCAGCGGATGACGCCTCGCCGGCGCGCGGCGCGCGGCAGCCGGCGCCGTCGCGGAGGTGGACGTGGCAGCGGTGGAAGGGGGAACGGAGGTCATCGGTGGATGCAATGGCGATGGCCGGCGGCGGCGTCCGGTGGCCGCGGTGGGGCCGGGCGGCGCGCCGCGCTCAGAAGTTCTTCTTCAGGTCCATGCCGGCGTACAGCTGCCCGACCTGCGCCTCGTAGCCGTTGAACATCAGCGTCGGGCGGCGCTTGGCGAAGAGGCCGTCCTCGCCGATGCGGCGCTCGGTGGCCTGGCTCCAGCGCGGGTGGTCGACCGTCGGGTTGACGTTGGAATAGAAGCCGTATTCCTGTTGCGCCGCCTTGGTCCAACTGCTCACCGGCTGCTTCTCGACGAAGCGGATCTTGACGATGGACTTGGCCGACTTGAAGCCGTACTTCCAGGGCACCACCAGCCGCAGCGGCGCGCCGTTCTGGTTGGGCAGCACCTCGCCGTACAGGCCGAAGGCCATCAGCGTCAGCGGATGCATCGCTTCGTCGATGCGCAGGCCCTCGACATAGGGCCAGTCCAGCACGCCCGAGCGCACGCCCGGCATCTGCGCCTTGTCGGCCAGCGTCGTGAACTCGACGTACCTGGCCTTGCCGGTCGGCTCCGCCTTCTTCAGCAGCTCCGACAGCGAGTACCCCACCCACGGGATCACCATCGACCAGCCCTCGACGCAGCGCAGCCGGTAGACGCGCTCCTCCATCGGGGCGACCTTGAGCAGGTCCTCCAGGCCGAAGCGGCCCGGCTTGGCGCACTCGCCCTCGATGACCACGGACCAGGGCCGCGGCTTCAGCGTGTGGGCGTTCTCCGCCGGGTCCGACTTGTCGGTGCCGAACTCATAGAAGTTGTTGTAGGAAGTGACATCCTTGTAGGCGGTCAGCTTCTCCATGACGGTGGCGCCCGCGACGGCGCTCTTCGCGCCGGGCAGCTTCGCCAGCTTGCCCGGGCCCGCCGTCTGGGCCTGGACGCCCGCGGACAGGCCGCTCAGGCCGATCCCGGTCAGGCCCAGCGCGCCCGCCGTCTTCAGCCAGTCGCGGCGGGCGTCGTGGACCTCGCGGGGCGTGATCTCGGAAGCGGGGATGCGCTGGCCGTCGCGTGGCTTGTGGAAATGCATGGCTGACCTTCGGGGGGAGGGAAGCCTCGCACCTTACGCCGCCTGCTGCGGGATTTCATGAGATCGCGCTTAAGTCCCCTCGTTCAGGGCCCGGAGGGGACCCGGCGCGTGGCGCGGCCTACCTCGAAAGAAGGAGGGCGGCGTGGACTCCTCGCCCGACGCCGCCCTCGATCGTGGCCGTGCCGCCTTACAGCGTGCCGTAGGAATGCAGGCCCGACAGGAACATGTTGACGCCCAGGAAGGCGAAGGTCGTGACCAGCAGGCCGATCAGCGCCCACCAGGCGCTCACCACGCCGCGCAGGCCCTTCATCAGCCGCATGTGTAGCCAGGCCGCGTAGTTCAGCCAGACGATCAGCGCCCAGGTTTCCTTCGGGTCCCAGCTCCAGTAGCCGCCCCAGGCCTCGGCGGCCCAGAAGGCGCCCAGGATGGTCGCGATCGTGAAGAAGGCGAAGCCCAGCGCGATCGCCTTGTAGGCCAGGTCGTCCAGCGTCGACAGCGCCGGCAACCGCGCCGTCAGCGGGCCGCGCAGCGCGACGCTCGCCGCCAGGAACACCGCCACGCCGGCCATCTTGCCGGCCCAGCCGTTCAGGCCGGCGGCCAGCTCCGGCGACACGTTCGCGCCGAAGCGGAAGGCCAGGAGCACCGCCACCAGCCCCACCGGCACGCCGATCAGGCCGATCACCAGCGCGCGCGGCGTCGCGGTCTTGAGCAGCGTCGCCAGCGCCACCATCGCCGCCATGGCGAAGCTGCCGTAGCCGATGAAGTTCGCCGGCACATGGATCTTCATCCACCAGCTCTGCAGCGCGGGCACCAGCGGCTGGATCTCATGCGCCTCGCGCGCCACCGTGTACCAGAGCAGGAAGCCGACCGCCGCGCTGACCACCAGCATCACGTAGGCGCCCAGCGCGCGCGTGGCGAAGCGCTGCTCGTAGTACAGGTACATCAGCGTCGTCAGCCAGGTGAAGAGCACGAAGACCTCGTAGAGGTTGCTCACCGGGATGTGGCCGATGTCGGGCGCGATCTGGTGGCTCTCGAACCAGCGCACCATCGTGCCGATCAGCGCCATGCCCACCGCGCCCCAGGCCAGCCGGGTGCCGATCGCCTCGGCCGCGCTGTGGCCGCCGGCCTTCTGGAAGAAGCCCAGCCAGTAGAAGAGGGTGCTCATCCAGACCAGCACGCTCATCCACAGGATCGCGCTCTGGCTGGACAGCATGTACTTCAGGAAGAAGACCTTGTCGGCCGCGGCCAGGTCGGCGCCGAAGTCGTCGGTCTGCCGCAGGTAGAGCTGGATCGCGAACAGGCTGGCCGCGCCGACGATCAGGCACAGCGGCCGCAGCGGCCGCCAGAACCAGCCCAGCGCGATCAGCGCCGGCGCCGCGCCGGCCAGGATGCCCTTCTCGTAGACGTCCATCGACGCGTGATAGCGGCTGAACGCGAAGCCCGCGCCGATCAGCACCAGCGCCGCGAAGATCCAGTCGAACGCATTGCGGCCATGGAAGTAGCCGCGCCGGCCGATCACCAGCGAGCGCTGCGGCGTCGCCTCGTGCGCGCCCGGCAGCTGCGAGGGCAGGGCCGACGACTCGGCGGGGGAGTAGGTGCTGTTCATGTCAGGCCTCCTCATGCAGCAGCCGCTGCTTGAGCGCTTGGAATTCGACGGGCAGGTCGGGCGAATCGCGGTTGCTGGACAGGGCCATGCGGACCCGGGTCTGTTCGCTGCGTCCCGGCGCGGCCTCCAGCCACAGCCACAGCCGCCGCTCCTTGACGTAGAGCATCGCAAACACACCGACGATCAGCAACACGGCGCCCAGATAGACCAGGGTCTGTCCAGGGGCGCGGGTCACCTGGAACACGCTGGCCTGGACCTGCTGGAAGTCGTCCAGCTGCATCAGGACCGGCGCGGGATAGAACATCGCGTCCGACAGCGACAGCACCGCCTGCGTCATGAAGGCCTGCGTCGCGTCGCCGGGCGTCGGCTTGGGACGGCCCAGTTGCTCCTCGGCCTGCTTGTGCAACTCGAACAGGCTGCCGTTGAGGATGCGCAGCAGCACCTCGGACACGCGGGCGCGCTCGGGCTCGGGCACCTCGCGCTCGATGAACTGCGACAGCGCCGGCAGACCGCCCAGCGCCGCGCCCTGCGCGGGCGCATCGGCCTTCAGGCCCTCGGCGCCGGCGAACAGGGTCAGCGTGCGCAGCGCCGTGGCCTCGAGCTGCGCCTGCATCGCCGGCTTGTCGGGCGGGCTGGCGCCCAGCGCGTACTGCCGCGCCGCGAGCAGCCGCTGCGCCGGATCGGCCAGCACGCGGCGCAGCGCCAGCCAGCTTTCCATGCTGTCCTTGCTGTCCACCGGCACGCGCAGGTAGCGGAAGTTGTCGGCCAGCGTGTCGCGCACGCCGAGCAGGTAGACCCGGTGGCCCTCCAGCTCCAGCGGCAGCATGTAGTTGTTGTACTCGCGCGCCTGGCCGCTGGCGTCGCGCAGCTTGTAGCTGAAGGACGGGCCGACGTTGCGCAGCGTCTTGCGGTCGCTGACGTTCGCGCCCGAGCCCAGGTGCTGCTCGAGCCGCCCCACCAGGTCGACCTTGCGCACGTCGGTGCCGGCCTGGTCCTTGCCGTCGTTGGCGAAGTTCTCGACGTTGATGACGCGCAGCCCGGTGAACTCGAGGCCGTAGGACTCGCCGTCCACCGTCAGCGTCGTCGTGCCGTTGACCTTGGCGTCCAGCGGCGTGTCGTGCGGCGACTGCAGCGAGCGCAGCTTGAGCTTCATGCCCGAGCCGCCGTCCTCGAAGCTGCTCTGGTAGAGCGTGACGCCGCGGTAGGTGACCGGCTCGTTGACCTTGACGGTCGCCTTCGTCGACGAGCCATCGCGGCGGTCGTGGATGACGATGTCGCTCGCGAACAGCTTGGGCATGCCGGTCGCGTAGTACTCGACGATGAATTTCTTCAGCTCGACGTCGAAGGGCAGGTCCTGCACCACCACGCCGGTGGGCATGGACAGCAGCGCGGTCGACGAGCGGCTGCCCTCGGGCACGAACAGGTTGCCGCGGAAGCTGGGATTGGAGGTGCCCAGCCGGTTGACCGCCGTCATCTGGTTCAGGTCGGCGCCCTGGTAGATCTGCTTGCCCTGCGCCCACATGATCGCGCGCACGATCAGGTTGCCGTCGAGCAGCCCGCCCAGGCAGATCAGCACGATGGCCGAGTGCGCCGCCAGGTAGCCGATCTTGTGCGCCGCGCCCTTGCGTGCGCCGATCATCACGCCGCCGGTGCGCACCTGCGCGCGGGCCTTCCAGCCCTCGGCGGCCAGCCAGGCGTTGACCTGGCCCAGCGCCGCTTCCGGATTCATGTGCAGGTAGCCCAGCGCCTTGAGCTTGAAGGCCTGGATCGACTGCTCCCGCATCGTCTCCTTGTAGGTCTTCAGGTCGCGCAGGATCCTGGGCGTGTGCCGCGCGATGCACAGGCTGGTCGACACGACCAGGAAGCCCAGCATCAGCAGGAACCACCAGGCGCTGTAGACGGTGTAGAGGTCGAGCTTGCCGAACAGCTCCGACCAGAACGGCCCGAACTGGTTGACGTAGTTCGTCATCGGTTGCTGCTGCTGCACCACCGTGCCGATCACGGAGGCGATGCAGATCACCGTCAGCAGCGCGATCGCGAAACGCATCGACGCCAGCAGCTCCATCGCGTCGTCGAGCGCGACACGGGCCGCCACCTGGGCGGCGGGCCTGGGGGGACGGTCGGGGGACTTCTCGGTCATGGCCGGCATTCTCGTTGCCCGGAACGACGAATCGGGCGAGGGCCGGCAAAAACGAAGGCCGGTGATCGGATCACCGGCCTCGTTCGTCGGCACCTGCCCCGAAAGGGGCGTGGCGGAGACGGCCGCTCAGCGCAGGCCGGCGATGTAGTCGGAGACCGCCTTGATCTCGCGGTCGCTCATCTTCGCGGCGATGGCCAGCATCTGCGGGCTGTTGGGCCGGCCGCCAGCGCGGAACGCGGTCAGCTGGGCCTCGGTGTAGTCGCTGTGCTGGCCGCCCAGGCGGGGGTACTGCGCGGGGATGCCGGCGCCGTTGGGGCTGTGACAGCCGGCGCAGGCGGGCACCTGCTTGTCGGCGATGCCGCCGCGGTAGATCTTCTCGCCCAGGGCGATCAGTTCCTTGTTCTTCGCGAAGCCGGGCTTGGCGCCCTTGCTGGCGTAGAAGGCCGAGACGTTGCGGATGTCGGCATCCGACAGCGGCGCGGCCATGCCCGACATCACCGCGTTCTTGCGCTTGCCCGACTTGAACTCGTGCAGCTGCTTGGCCAGGTAGTCGGCATGCTGGCCGGCGATGATGGGATTGGCGGGACTGCCGCGGGAGCCGTCCGCCGTGTGACAGGCGGCGCAGACTTGAGAGCTGATGGCCTGGCCCTTGGTCAGATCGGGCTTGGTGGCTGCTTGCGGTTCGGCGGCGTTGGCGGCGCCGGACATCAAAACCATACTCGACAACAAGAAAGCGACAGTCTTCATGAATTGTTGAGGGTTGGGTGAGCGCAACCGTGGGATCTTACAATGGCACCTCTTTTGAGCCCCGCAGCGCGATGACCGATTCCAACAAGAAACCCGCTCCCGCGGCCCCAGGGAAACCCGCAGGCCGTGGTGCGGGACGCGCAGGGGGGGCGAAGAAGAAGCCCGGTCCGGGCAAGACCGGCCAGCGTGCCGCAGCCAAGGCGCGTGCCAAGGCCAACGAGAAGCTCAAGGCGCAAGGCCTGCCCCCGCCGGTCAAGCCGGCCAGCACCGAACCGCTGACGGCCGGCAAGCGCGCGCTGGCGTGGACGCACACCGCGCGCTTCCTGACGACCGCCAGCCAGCTCAAGCATCTGCCCGTCAACGGCGTGCTGCCCGCCGAGGCCCAGGCCCGCGCCGAGGCCGCGGGCGACGACGAGTTCGACGAATTCCTGGACGACGCCGACGTCGGCGCACCCGAAGGCGACGCCGGCTCCGCGCTGGCGAGCGAGGGCGAGGCGCTCGCGCACGACCTGGCCCCGCGCCAGCTGCCGGAGATCGCCTTCGTCGGCCGCTCCAACGCCGGCAAGTCGACGGCGGTCAACACGCTGGCGCAGCAGAAGCGCCTGGCCTTCGCCTCCAAGACGCCGGGCCGCACGCAGCACATCAACCTGTTCGCGGTGGGCCCGCGCGACGCGCCCGATGCGCTGTTCGCCGACCTGCCGGGCTACGGCTACGCCGCGGTCGCCCGCGACGCCAAGCTGCGCTGGCAGCGCGTCATGGCCGATTACCTCAGCCAGCGCGAATCGCTGTCGGGCGTGGTGCTGATGGTCGATTCGCGGCTGGGCCTGACCGATCTGGACAAGCAGCTGCTGGAGTTCGTCTCCGACCGCGTTACCGCCGGCGAGGTCAGCCTGCTGATCGTGCTGACCAAGGCCGACAAGCTCAACCGCAAGGAAGGCGCCGCGGTCCTGGCGCAGGTCGAGAAGGACATCGGCGTGCTGGCCACCGAGGACTCGGACATCCGCATCACGCTGTTCTCGGCGCTCAGCAAGCAGGGCCTGGAGGACGTGGCCGAGGTGCTCTACGACTGGGCCCACCGCGAGCCGGCGCTGCGATCGGACGATGAGGACGCCGACGCCGGCGCCGATGAGGACGCCGACGTCGACGCCGAGCCCGATCAGGGCCGGCCGATGAACACGTAGAGCGCGGTGCCGCCGCGCGGCGCGTAGCCGATGCCCACGTACAACGGACCCAGCCCCGTGTCCGAGCCGAGGAACACGCTGCTCGCGTAGCGCAGGTCCTTGATGTTGATGTCGCGGCGCGACAGCCAGGTGTTGCCGGCCTCGAGCGTGCCGCCGACGAAGAAGCCGCGGGACAGGAAGGGCTGGTCGTTCAGCCGCCGGTAGTAGGTCGCCCGTGTGAACAACAGCGAGTTGCCGCTGAGCTGGTTGGGGTTGTAGCCCGACAGTTGATGGAAGCCGCCCAGCGTGTAGCCGCCCAGGCCGGTGTCGTCGGGCTGCTGCGAACCGACCGCCCGCGCGTACAGGCTGACGGTGTGGCCGCCGAAGCTGCGCACCATGTTGCCGTCCATGTTCAGGCGCAGGAAACGGCCGCTGCTGAGGTTGCGGTTGTCCTGGCGGCCGCCCTGGGCCTCGACGGTGAAGCGGTAGCCGTGCTGCGGGAAGTTGGCGTAGTCCAGCTGGTCGACGACGGTGCGCAGGCGGAAGCCGCGCTCGTAGCTGGTCCAGCGCAGCTTGCCCATCGCGGGCGTGGCGACGGTGATCAGGTCGGGCTTGGCATGGCGGACCTGGCTGATCACGCCCAGCCGCACCTCGCCCCAGCGGCCCCAAGGCTGGCCGACGTCCAGTCCCAGCGTGCCGTCGCGCCGCACCAGCCGCGCCTGGCCCAGGCTGGCGTTGTCGGGGTCGTTGTCGTCATAGACGATCTGCTTGCGCTGGTTGGCCTCGGCCCAGGCGCTGACGAACCAGTCGTCGGCCACGCCGAGCTTGAGTCCGAGCGGGTGGTAGAGCTCGGTGTAGAGCCGCGGCGTTTCGCCGATGGTGATCTGGTTGCGCCACTCGGTGCCCTTGCTGGTCAGCCAGTGGCGGTTGTGGCTCAGCCGCAGGTTGAAGAAGCTGTCGCCGCCCGAGTCGGTGGACAGGTCCATGCCGACGCGGAAGTAGTTCGGCCCCCAGGGCTTGTCCTCCATGTTGAAGACCAGCGTCTCGCCGTCGGCGCGTTGCTCGACGTGGTAGTCGACGCGGTTGTAGTCGCCGCTGGAGGAGAGGAAGCGCATGTCGCGCTCGGCCGTCTCATTGTTGAAGACCTGGCCGGGCTTGGATTCGAGCTGGCTGCGGAAGCGCTCCGGATTGGTGTTGTCCGAGCCCTCCAGCTTGACCGCCGCGAGCACGACGGCCGGCGGCTTCAGCCCGATGCGCGCGAACTGCCAGTCGGCATAGGTCTTGTCGTCGACGGCATAGGCGCGCAGCTGCGGCAGCAGCGCCTGGGCCGCCTCCTCGCCGGCGCGGATGAAGTCGCGCGCCTTGTCGAAGTCGCCCGAGGTTAGCTTGCCCAGCTGCGGCGTGATGAGCAGGTCCTCGCCGGCGGACATGCTGGCGATCGAGCGCTGCACGTTCTGCTCGGTCAGGATGTTGATCATCTGCGCCGTCAGGCCGATCAGCGAGTTCAGCGTCTCGCGCCCACCCACCGGCGTGCCGACGTTGACGGCGATCAGGCGCGTCGCGCCCATCTCGCGCGCCACGTCCACCGGCAGGTTGTTGACCAGGCCGCCGTCGCCGAGGATGCGGTCTTCCCACTCGACCGGCGCGAACACGCCGGGCACGCTCATGCTGGAGCGCAGCGCCAGCGCCAGGTCGCCCTCGGCCAGGATGCGCTCCTGGCCGTTCTCCATGTCGGTGGCGACGGCGCGGAAGGGCGTCGGCAGGCGGTCGAACTGGCGCACGTTGCGCACCGGCAGCGTCAGCCGGCGCAGCAGCGCCTCCAGGCCGCGGCTGGAGAGGGTGCCGGTGGGCACGCGCACCTCGCCGTCGCGCAGGCCGAATTCGATCGTCGCGGAGAACTCGAAGTCCTCCTCCTTGCGGCGCTGCGACAGGTCCTGCCGATCGACGCGGCTGGCGAAGAGCCGGTCCCACGCGATCCTCGACAGCTCGCGATCCAGGTCCTCGGCGGACATGCCGCTGGCGTAGAGCCCGCCGATGATGGCGCCCATCGAGGTGCCGGTGACGATGTCGACGGGGATGTGCTCGCGCTCGAGCACCTTCAGCACGCCGACGTGGGCCAGCCCGCGCGCGCCGCCGCCGGACAGCACCAGCGCCAGCTTGGGCCGCTGCGCCTGGTCGGCGGCGGGCGTCGGCACCGGGCCGGGCGGCGGGTTGGGCGGCACGGTCTGGGCCAGCACCGCGGGCGCGGCCAGCACGGTCGCCAGCACGGCCGTCAGCAGCAGGGCAGGCAGGCCGGGAACACCGGCGAGGCGGAAAACGGCTCGGGAATCGCGGAACACGGCGGGCATCGACGGCGGACGGGGGACGGAACGCCCCGCGGCAAGCGCCCGGGGCGCGCGCATTGTGACCCGAACCGGCCCCGGCGGCCGGCCGTGTCCGTCAGCGGTCGTCGCCTTGGGCGGGCGCGCGGTCCAGGTCCAGCATCAGCGTGCCGATCGCGCGCTGCAGCAGCGGCGCATCCTCGAGCTGCGTGATCAGGCCGGCGGCCACCAGCTGCTCGAGCGCGCCGCGCGTCACCGAGTGGCGCTCCTCCGGCGCCTGGCCGATGAACAGGAACATCTGGCGGCTGTCGCTGATCCAGGCGATCTGCGCGGTGATCCATTCGCTCCGGTGGAACAGGTGGTACCAGCCGCCGATGTGCACGCCGGCGATCCAGTCCTGCAGCGCGGCCTGCGCGTGCGGCGAATGTTCCTCGCTGTAGAGCGCCACCGGCACGGTCGGCAACTGGCCGCGGTCGACCCGCTCGTAGGCCCAGCGCGAGGGCAGCTGCGATTCGCGCTCGTCCAGCAGCTGCTGCAGCAGCTCTTCCGGCGTCCGGGCCGGGCGGCGCGGACTCGGCGCCGCGGGCGCTGCCGGCGCCGCTTCCTCGAGCGCCGGCAGGCCGCGCAGCACGCGGCCATGCTGGCGCATCAGTTCGTCGAGGAAGGTCTGGCGCTGCATCGGCGGCAGCGCGATCGAGTCCATGCCGCGTTCCAGCGCCCGGACCAGGTCCGGCAACTGGGCGCGCAGCCGCTGGCGCGCCGCCTCGTCCGGCTGCGGCGACACGCTGTGCAGCAGCGCGTCGACCAGCTCGATCGAGGTCTGCGCCTCCACCGCGTCGCGGCCGTGCTGGACCATCGCATGCGCGATGACCTCGACCCAGGGCCCGAGCAGGAAACGCCGCATCAGCTTGCCGGCCTGCGCGTCGTCGAGCTGGTGCTCGAGCTGGTCGCGCAGCATCCGCTGCCACTCCTGCCGGCGCTGCTCGCGATCCAGCCGCTCCAGCGCCACCGCGCTGCGCTGGCCGCGGGCCTCGGCCTGGGCGCGGATGTGGCTGTCGACCTCGGTCAGCGCCTGCTGGAACTGCAGCGCCGAGGGATGGGCGCTGTCCAGCAGCGGCTGGATCACGCGCTCCAGGAATTGCAGGAAGGCCTTCAGGTCGACATCGTCCGGCCGCTGGAAACCCGCGCCGTGCGCGGCGATGCGGTTCAGCAGCTGCCAGGTCGGATGGTCCTGGCGCCGCAGCAGCGTCGCGTCGGCGCGGGACAGTCGCACGATCGCGACCTGCAGCCGGCCCATCAGCACCTTCAGCGGCGGTTGCAGGCTGTCGTCGGCCAGGATCTGGTCGTACAGACGCGACAGCAGGTCGGTGCCCGGCGCGCCGGTGCCGGGGCCGAGCCTGGGCGGCGGAGCGGCCGGCGCGGCGCCGGCGGGGCCCGGGTGCGCCATCGCCGGGGTCAGCTCGGCCGCGCGGGTGTTCATCAGGTCCAGCTTCAGCGCAACCTGGTCCAGCGTCGCGTTCTGCGTCGGCGTCTCGGTGATGCTCTTGAACTGGCGCCGCCGCAGGTCCGATTCCTTCAGCGCGGCGCCGTGGCTGGTGAGCATGCCGCTCAGCTGCGCCTGCCGCAGGCCCTGGCACAGCGAGGCGTAGATCGGCTGCAGCTTCAGCGCCAGCGGCAGCGCGGCCATGCGCATCAGCGCATAACGGCCTTCGGCATCGAGGTCCACGCCCTCGATCGCGCGGGACAGCGCCTGCGCGAACAGCGCAGCCCGCAGCGGGTTGTCGTTCTTCAGCGGCCGGGCGATGCCACGCAGCGCCGCGAAGAAATTGCCGAGCTGGTGGAGCTCGGCGCGCGACTGGTCCTCGATGGCGGTGATCACGTGCGCGATCGCGACGTCCTTCAGCGCCTGGCCCTCGTCGACCAGGCTCAGCGACAGCTCCCCGCGACCCGCCGCCTGCCGCTCGCGCTGCAGCGGATCGCCGCCTTCGCGCGCCAAGCCCAGCAGGCGACCCAGCGAGCCTTCGAGGTCGGACGCGAAGTGGGCGCGTCGCTTGGACCATCCGGCCAGCAACTGGTGGTGCTCCAGCCGGCTCTTGAGCTCGTCCTGCAAGCCGTTGTAGACCGCATGCGACAGCGCGGGCACGTGGGCGAGGGTCTCGTCGACCAGGCTTTGAAGGGAAGGCGAAGCGGCGTGGGCCATCGTTTGTGACAAGTTGTCAGCGCATTATGGTCGCCCCTGATTCAAGTGACATCCCCCAGGCCCGTGGGGCCGTGCGACCTGGGGAAAGCCCCTGCGGTGCCGAGCCGAAGAGGCTGGCGGGTCCGGCAATTCTGGGCGCATGCCGACCGGGATGACCAGCAAGCGCGTTGCCCGGTTCGTATCCAACGGAAACAGAGCGGCCCCCGGGCGGCGATCTTTTTCCCGTTGCGGCCCGCGCAATGAAAAAAAGGGGTCGCCGAAGCGACCCCTTTTGCTGAGCGTCAACGATCGACGGCGGGCGTCGATCGTCGCGGGCTCGGCCGGACTCTTACATGTCCATGCCCATGCCGCCCATGCCACCCGGCATCGCGGGCGCGGCGGACTCATCCTTCGGCGCTTCGGCGACCATGCACTCGGTCGTCAGCATCAGCGAGGCCACGGAGGCGGCGTTCTGCAGCGCGGTGCGGGTCACCTTGGTCGGGTCCAGGATGCCCATCTCGATCATGTCGCCATAGGTGCCGTTGGCGGCGTTGTAGCCGTGGTTGCCCGAACCGGCCAGCACGTTGTTGACGACGACCGAGCTTTCTTCGCCGGCGTTGTAGACGATCTCGCGCAGCGGGGCTTCGATGGCCTTCAGGATCAGCTTGATGCCGGCGTCCTGGTCGGCGTTGTCGCCCTTGATGTCGCCAGCGGCCTGACGGGCGCGCAGCAGCGCGACACCGCCACCGGCCACGATGCCTTCCTCGACGGCGGCACGGGTGGCGTGCAGCGCGTCTTCGACACGGGCCTTCTTCTCCTTCATCTCGACTTCGGTGGCGGCACCGACCTTGATGACGGCCACGCCGCCGGCCAGCTTGGCCACGCGTTCCTGCAGCTTCTCGCGGTCGTAGTCGCTGGTGGCTTCCTCGATCTGGACGCGGATCTGCTTGACGCGCGCCTCGATGTCGGCGCCGGCGCCGTTGCCGTCGATGATGGTGGTGTTTTCCTTGCCCACTTCGACGCGCTTGGCCTGGCCCAGGTCAGCCAGCGTGACCTTCTCCAGCGACAGGCCGACTTCCTCGGCGATGACCTTGCCGCCGGTCAGGATGGCGATGTCTTCCAGCATGGCCTTGCGGCGGTCGCCGAAGCCCGGGGCCTTCACGGCGACAACCTTCAGGATGCCGCGGATGGTGTTGACCACCAGGGTCGCCAGCGCTTCGCCGTCGACTTCTTCCGCGATGATCAGCAGCGGACGGCCGGCCTTGGCTACGGCTTCCAGCGTCGGCAGCAGGTCGCGGATGTTGGAGATCTTCTTGTCGTAGAGCAGGACGAAGGGGTTGTCCAGGATCGCCGACTGCTTCTCCGGGTTGTTGATGAAGTAGGGCGACAGGTAGCCGCGGTCGAACTGCATGCCTTCGACGACGTCCAGCTCGTTGGCCAGCGACTTGCCGTCCTCGACGGTGATCACGCCTTCCTTGCCGACCTTGTCCATCGCGTCGGCGATGATCTTGCCGATCGAGTCATCGGAGTTGGCCGAGATCGTGCCGACCTGGGCGATTTCCTTGGACGTGGTGGTGGCCTTGGAGGCCTTCTTCAGCTGCTCGACCAGGGCGGCGACGGCCTTGTCGATGCCGCGCTTGAGGTCCATCGGGTTCATGCCGGCGGCCACGTACTTCATGCCTTCGCGCACGATGGCCTGGGCCAGCACGGTGGCGGTGGTGGTGCCGTCACCGGCGTTGTCCGAGGTCTTGGAAGCGACTTCCTTGACCATCTGGGCGCCCATGTTCTGCAGCTTGTCCTTGAGCTCGATCTCCTTGGCGACCGAGACACCGTCCTTGGTGACGGTGGGGGCGCCGAACGAGCGCTCCAGCACCACGTTACGGCCCTTGGGACCCAGCGTGACCTTGACCGCGTTGGCCAGGATGTTCACGCCTTCGACCATGCGGGCACGGGCTTCGCCGCCGAAGACAACGTCTTTTGCTGCCATGTGTATCTCTCCGAATCTCTATCTAGATGAATGGGGTCTGTGAGGGTGGTCGCCGATTACTTGGCGATGACCGCAAACAGATCCTCTTCGCGCATCACGAGCAGCTCTTCGCCGTCGACCTTGACGGTCTGGCCGCTGTACTTGCCGAACAGCACGCGGTCGCCGACGGCGACGTTCAGGGCGATGAATTCACCCTTGTCGTTGCGCTTGCCCGGGCCGACGGCCAGCACCTCGCCCTGGTCGGGCTTCTCGGCGGCGTTGTCGGGGATGACGATGCCGGAGGCCGTCTTGGTTTCGTTTTCCAGGCGCTTAACGATCACGCGATCGTGCAGAGGACGCAGTTTCATCAGATCTCCTTGACTGTGCGGACTTGCTTCAAGGGCCCGCCGTGCGGTTCTCGCACTGGCCAACCCCCACAAGAAGTAAGCCCCGCGAGGGACGTCGTGGGGCTTGTTAGCACTCGACCGACGCGAGTGCTAGCAGGGAGATTATATGGACGGGCTTGGCGCTTTCAAGGGCGGGTGTCGACATTCAGCTAACTTGGGAGGGGAGCTTCGTGCTGATGCACACCGGCGAGATGAACCGCGGCCAGCCGACACTGACCGTGCAGGTGGTGCCGGATTCAGGGACCGGCGGGCTGACCGGGCTCAGCGGGCAACTGAGCGTCGACATCCGGGACGGGCGGCATTTCTCTGAGCTGGCGTATGAGTTGACGTGAAGCTTCCGCGCTCGCCTTGCCCCGCCCAAGGGCGGGGGCAAGGCTGTCAGCGGGCGAGGTTCGCAACGGCGGCGGCGGTCAGCGCTCCGCTGTAGATCCGGAAGTCCTGCATCCGCCCCTTAAAGAATGGATCGCCCCCGTACTGCGAGCGTCCCAGCCAGTTCCGCGTCGTGTGGCCGAACTGATAGGGCGCCATCCAGATTTCGGGACTGGTGGCGACCGGTGAGCCGTCGACGTAAAGCGTGCCGACCGTGCCAGAGAGCGTGATGGCCACATGGGTCCAGCGACCGTTGGGCGGAATGGGCGCCGCCAAGGGCGACGGCATCCAGAACTGATTGCGTGTGGACATGAGGCGCATCAGGCTGGGGACGGGCGGGCGCGTCGACTCCCGCGGGGTGAGCGCCATGTACGACACGTCGTTGGAGCCGAAATCGAAGAAGCGCGAACTGGGGCCGGTGTTGTCGCAGTAGACCCACATCGCCACCGTGTAGTCGCCCAATGCCGACACCACGCCATCGACCAGGCGCACATGGGCACGGCGGCCGTCGAACACGACGCAGGTGCTGCCGTTGCGCCCCTCGCCCCAGGTCGCGCCTTCCATGAGCACGCCATATCGGCCGTTGCCGCTGAGGTCATCGGTGCTGCCGTTGAGTGGCAGATGCAGCCACAGTTCTCCGGGCACCGCCACGCGCAGGGTGTCCGCCCCGACCCGCTCGCCCTGGCCGGTGACGGCGCTGATGCGGTAGTACCAGGTGCCCGCAGCCGGTGCGTCGGTGTAGGTGCGCGGGTCGGTCACTCGCGCAAGGGTGGTGAAGGGGCCGGCGGAGGAACTCGCGCGCTGCACCAGATAGTCCGTTGCATCGGCGCTGCCCCACCACGACATCAGCACCTTGCCCTCATGGAGGACGGCGCTCAGGCCGCTCGGCCGGGCGGGCGCGACGGCGTCACGGACGTAAAGCAAGGATCCCAGGCCCGGCGAATCCCCACCGTCCACCCGTTCAGGACGCTGCTTGTTCACCATCTTCTGGGTCCATGGGGCCGACAGGCCTTTGCGGGCGACGTAATGGTTGAGGATGAGTTCCCAGCAGGGGCGAGGGTTGTCCCCACCGGACACCGTGGTGCTGGATCCATGGACGCCGGTGTAGGGGGTGAAGGGCATCGGGTACGCGATGTAGTCGGGCGGCGGTCCGACCAGGACGTTGGTCTTCGCGACGTACTCCGCACCGGCGAGGAGGCGGTTGTTCCAGAGCCCGTAGAGGTCCTCGCCCTGGTTCCAGGCCATCTCGCACAGCATGCCGGCCAGCGCGATGCCAAGGGTGGAGTGTCCTTGGTCGCGGTGGCTTTCCTGCCACTGGCCCAGGTAGCCGGGATGCAGGTAGTAGACGTTGTTGCCGTGCGATCCACAGCCCCGGCCGTTCTTGTAGTAGTTGCTGGCCTCAGCGACGATGTCCTGTCGGTCGCAGAACACGCCGATGGCATACATGCTGCAGACGTTCGCCAGGTCCCAGTTGGCCCAGTAGTGCGTGACCTTTCTGATCTCGGTGCCGTTGTGGTCGGTGAGGAACGCGTGGCACTCCGGATAGAACACGTTGAGCAGCATGGTCTGGAACCGTGCGACGTCCTCCTTGGCCCAACCCGGATAGGTGCGCATCACCTCGGCGGCATTGGCCCATTGGTTGCCGTAGAGGCCCGACGCCAGGTAACGATTGGAATCGCCGGCCAGCCGCTTCAAGGTCGACGACCAGGCATTGAGGAACTTCACCGCGTCTTTCGCATAGGCCTCGTCGCCGGTGACCTTCCAGCGCAGCGCGAGGTGATACGCGCGCATCATGTCGGTGACCATCACCCAGAAGTTCTCGCCGGTTCCGCCGCGACTCACGACTTCCAGCGGTGAGGGCTTCACGCCCAGCTCGGCACGACGCGCGGCGAGCAGCAGGTTCCAACTGCCGAGCCACGGCTGCCTGCCGGCGGCGACCTGATCGCGCATGCGCTGAAGGTCCGCCTGCGTATGAAGCAGCCCCGGATGGACCAGCCCGCCTGGCGCAGGCGCGGGTGCCGGTGCGGGCGCAGGTGCAGGTGCAGGCACAGGCGCAGGCGCAGGCGCAGGTGCAGGTGCAGGTGCGGGTGCAGGCGCAGGTGTAGGTGCAGGTGCAGGTGCAGGTGCAGGTGCAGGTGCAGGCGCAGGTGCGGGTGCGGGTGCGGGCGCCGGTGAAGGCGCGGGTGCAGGCGCAGCCGGGGCGGGCGGCATGGGCTCGGTCGGGGCGGGAGGGGGCGCCGGCGCCGGCGCGGGGGCTGGAATCGGATCGTCGGGCCGAGGATCCGGTGTCGTGTCTGGCGGCGGCGGCGTCCCGATGCCCGCCGCCGCTTCATCCGCTCCGCCGAGCAACGGGGTACCCGCCTCGCTGACCGGGCCGCCGCCGCATCCCGGCAGAAGCGGCAGGATCGGGAACAGGCCGACGCCCAAGGTCAGCAGGCGCCGGTGCGCGTCCGGAAAGTCGTCAAGGGCCGCGTGCTCCGCCCCGGGTCTGAATATCGTCATTGCGGTGGTCTTGTTGAAGTGCGCCACGCTATGGCCGGCGTGCGCGGCAGTCATAACGGCGCGTGATCGCGTGGCTGATCTCGCCACTTCGTCACGCAACCGGATGGCTTGGCTGGCGCGGTTCACGCATCACGGTGGCGGCGCCGGCCACACCGGGCTGCAGCGTCGCCATGGCGAGCCCCCTCTCTCGCGTCGTGCGACCCGCCTTGCGCTCCCCCTCGCTGCGAGCCAGCACGACGTCGAGCCGCTTTTGGCGTCGATGACCGATTGCAGCGAGATGCCGGGCTACTCGAGTGTTTGCGGCGATTTAGCGTTAAATCGTTGCGGCGGCATGATAGGTCGGGCGTTGAATGCGGTGCCCCTGGAATTCGCTACATGAGGTAACGGCGCCGCAACGGGAATTACAGAAGTCGTGTCGAACGAGACGCCTTGCGACAGGACACGGACACGGATCCAGATGGCAAGCGGGTTGCCGTTGTTGTTGGGACCGATCTGACCAGGAGAACCTGCATGTCTCACGCCCATAAATCGATTCTTGAGAAGGCGAACGCAGCCATCGTCAAGCGCGACTTCGAAGGATTCCTGCAGTTCTGCACCGAGGATACCGAGTGGACCTTTGTCGGCGAGCGGACGCTCAGGGGCAAGGAAGCCGTTCGCAAGTGGATGGCCGACACCTATCGCGAGCCCCCCGAGTTCGACGTCCATCGAATGGTGGCAGAGGGCGACTTCGTCATTGCGATCGGCGAGATCACGCTCAAGGACGACAAGGGGGAAGCCTCCCGGCATGAGTACTGCGATGTCTGGCGCTTCCGTGATGGCTTGTTGGCTGAACTGCGCGCTTTCGTCGTCTAGCGTCCCGGAGCCGCCCACCGAGTCCGATCAACCTGACAACGGTCGGAACCATCGGACGCAGCCATCGATATCCGCGGCGGCCGCTGCCTCCGCGATCAGCGCCTGTCGAGCCGGAACGGCTCCCGAGTCTCGACCGCCGGCGCCACTTCCACGCTTTCATCCTTCAACGCAACACCCGTCACCTGACGAGCCCGCGCTTCCTGGAGCAACCACGCCAGCCGCGCCGCCGCGGTGGCCGGCGCCAATCCTTCCGGTCGCACGTTGGAGATGCAGTTGCGCTCCGCGTCCACGCGGCCGGGGCGAGGCGCCCAGGTGACGTAGACGCCCATGCTGTCGGGGGAGCTCAATCCAGGGCGCTCGCCGATGAGCACCACGACGAGCTTCGCTCCCAGCGCTTGACCGATCGGATCTCCGATCGCGACGCGCGCCTGACGGACGATGGCGACGGGCGACCAACGCCAGCCGTCGGCGAGCAGCGGCCGGAGCGCTTCGACGAACCGGACCGCATGCCGCTCGATCGCCAACGCGGACAGGCCATCGGCCACGACCAGCGCCAGATCCGGCTGCTGTTGCGCATCGAGCGAGGACAGCACGGCCGTCGACCGGTCGTCGAGCCGTCGACCGAGATCCGGTCGCTGAAGGTACGCCGCCCGATCCGCGGCGGCACTGTGCAGATCGAGCGTCTCCAACCCGGCCTCGTTCAGGGCCGCCGCGAGCGCCACCTGATCCAGCTCGCGATGCACCGCGTCCCGCGCCTGCGCATGGGCCAACTGGAAGGCCAGGTGCGCCACCGTCGGCTGGCTGACGCCCGCTCGGCCCAGCCCGATCCGCGCCGGCGTGTGGCGCCGCAGCGTGTGCCAGGGATTGGGAGTGATCGCGTCGCTCATGGTGTTTCGCTCACGACGATGGCAGCAAGGCAGCGAAGGCCGGGGACATGGCGTCGACCAGATGCCCCGGCGCGCCGGGTCGCGCGATGCGCATGCGTTCGAGCCAGCGCTCGAACTCCGGCGCGGCGCGCAAGCCCAGCACCCGGCGGGCGTACAGCGCGTCGTGGAACGAGGTGGTCTGGTAGTTGAGCATCACGTCGTCCGAGCCCGGGATGCCCATGATGAAGTTGCAGCCCGCCACGCCCAGCAGCGTGAGAAGCACATCCATGTCGTTCTGATCCGCCGCCGCGTGGTTCGTGTAGCAGATGTCGCAGCCCATCGGCAGGCCCAGCAGCTTGGCGCAGAAGTGGTCCTCCAGCCCGGCCCGGATGATCTGCTTGCCGTCGTACAGGTACTCCGGCCCGATGAACCCGACCACCGTGTTCACGAGCAGCGGCTCGAAGTGCCTCGCCACCGCGTAGGTCCGGGCCTCGAGGGTCTGTTGGTCGCAACCGTGGTGCGCGCCGGCGGACAGCGCGCTGCCCTGGCCGGTCTCGAAGTACATCACGTGCTGCCCGCGTTGGCCGTCGTCGAAGTAGGCGCCCCGCGCCAGCGACAAGGCCGCCGCGCGCGCCTCGGCCAGCAGCTTCAGGTCGACACCGAAACCGCGGTTGGTCGCTTCCGTGCCGCCGATGGACTGGAACACCAGATCGACCGGCGCGCCGCGCTCGATGCACTGCATCGTGTTGGTCACGTGCGTGAGCACGCAGCTTTGGGTGGGGATCTCGAAGCGCTCGATGACCTCCGCCAGCAGGCGTAGCAGATGCGCGACCTGGGTCAGGTTGTCGGTGGCGGGATTGATGCCGATGACCGCATCGCCGCTGCCGTACATCAGACCGTCAAGCACGCTCGCGGCGATCCCGCTGGCGTCGTCGGTCGGATGATTCGGCTGCAGGCGCGTAGACAGCCTGCCCGTGAGTCCCAGCGTATTGCGAAAGCGTGTGACGACCTGGCACTTGCGAGCGACCAGGATCAGGTCCTGGTTCCGCATGATCTTGCTGGTCGCAGCCACCATCTCGGGCGTGAGGGCGGGCGCCAGGCGCGTGAGCGCCGCGGTGTCCGCCGCGTCCGAGAGCAGCCACTCGCGCAACCCGCCGACCGTCAGGTGGGTGATCGGCTGGAAGGCCGCGGCGTCGTGGCCGTCGACGATGAGTCGGGTGATCTCGTCGTCCTCGTATGGGATCAGGGCCTCGCTGAGGAAGGTCTTCAGCGGCAGATCGGCCAAGGCCATCTGCGCGCCGACGCGTTCCTGCTCAGACCCGGCGCAGACGCCGGCGAGCCGGTCGCCCGAACGCTCCGGTGTGGCCTTGGCCATCAGCTCGCGCAGGCTGTCGAAACGGTAGCTGATGGCGCCGACGCGCTGGGAAACATTCATCGCTGCCTCCTTGCGTCCAGCTTAACCGTGTCCCTGTCCGATCGTGTGACCGGCGCCTCGCTGGCGGTGACTCAGTCCTGCGCCGGCGGCCGCTCCGTCCGGCCGTCCGCATGCCGCGCGAATCGGTCCTCCTGGTCGCCGTGCACCGGGGCCGGGTCCGGCCACGGCCAGCCCCCGAACTCGGTGCGACGGTAGTCCTCGAAGGCCTGACGCAGCTCCTGCTCGGTGTTCATGACGAAGGGGCCGTACTGCGCCACCGGCTCGCCGATGGGACGGCCCTGCAGCATCAGCAACTCGGCGGGTTCTTCGCCATTGACAAGCACGACGTCGAGGCCGGCCCGCACCTCGATGGAATGGCCGACGGTCACGGGCTCGTCGCCGATCGTGATGCGGCCGCCGGCGAAGAAGTACAGCTTGCGTCGCGTGCCGTCGCCCAGTGCCGCGGGCAAGGTCCATTGCGCGCCGGGCTCCAGGCGCAGGGTCCACATGGCCAGGTCCGAATGCAGCCGCGAGCCCCACGAGTCCGGCGGCGGCGCGAGCGGCTTGGTCACCGTCGCGCCGGCATGAGCGGCGTCCGGCAGGGCGCCCGCGATGACCACCACCTCCGTCGCGCGTCCGGCGTCGTCGACGAAGGTGTGCCGCGGGATGTCCTGCGACCAGAACATCGTGAAGTGCGGCTCCACCATCTTGCTGTCCGCGGGCAGGTTGAGCCAGATCTGGAACAGCTCCAGCGGGTTGGGACGGTCGGTGTGCAGCAGCGGGAACATCTCCGCGTGGACGATGCCCTTGCCGGCCGTCAGCCACTGCACGTCGCCGCCGCCGAAGCGCGCGCCGGCGCCCAGCGAATCGGAATGGTCGATGCGGCCCTGGCGCACGATGGTGACGGTTTCGAAGCCGCGGTGCGGGTGGGCGGGGAAGCCAGGCACCTGCTGGCCGTGGTACATGCTCCAGCCGTCCTTGCGCGAGAAGTCGGAACCCATCTGCCGGCCCGCCAGCAGCGAAGCATCCGGGCCGTACCGGCCGTTGCCGCGCGGATAGGCGTCGTCGTGGTGCACGCAGAACAGGAAGGGGTCGACCGTGTCCCAGGGCATGCCCAGGGGCTGAACGGAGAGGACGGGAGAGGCGGAGAGGTCGGTGCGGAGGGTGGTCATGGCGGGGCCCCAAGGGCCCTCACCCTAACGCGAAATCGTGCATCGTGCTGGGGGCATGCTGGAAGGCGGCGGTCAGCCTGAACCTCTCGACGAAGAAGACGCGCAAGCGGGAGTTCCTCGAAGAGATGGAGCGCGTGGTGCCGTGGAAGGTCCTCGTGGAAATCATCGAGCCGCACTGGCCCAAGAGCAAGACGGACCGCCCGCCGTTCGCGATCGAGGCGATGCTGCGTATCCACTACATGCAACAGTGGTTCGGGCTGAGCGCCCCGACGCCAAGCCGGGCGTGGACTGGCAGATCGCGCGGCGGCCGAGTTCGCGCAAGCCCGCTGAGAACGAGGGCCGGCTCGGGCGGCTCATCGACGAGATCGAGCACCTGAAGGCCAGCGTGCGGGCCAAAGTCGAGCACGCCTTCCGGGTCGTCAAGCGCCAGTTCGGACACACCAAGGTGCGCTACCGCGGGCTGACGAAGAACACGGCGCAGCTGCACACCCTGTTCGCGCTGACCAACCTGTGGCTAGCTCGACGGCAGTTGATGGCGCTGGATGGACAAGTCCGTCCGGAGCACATGAAGGCGGCTTGAAAACGGGCTGCGAGCCCGCGATCGATGCCGCAAACCCGATGAAGTCATGCCGCCAGCCGCCAACGAGTTCGGCGGGCCCCTTCATCCCGGCCACGAGGCATCGGCCAACCTGTTGTGCAGAACTTCCCTAACCGGTTGATCTTCATGGCGAGCAGTGCTGGCGTTTGATGACGTCGGACAGGCGGACCATGATCGCGTCATGTGGGGCGAGGCTCGGCGAAGCGCTCGCGGCCCTCCGAGTCGTGCGCGAGGAGCGGCAGGATGTCATCTGGTCTCCTGCGTGTCCGGCACGCTTGGGCCGCTCGATCGCTGTGGACGATTCAAGGGCTGCGGGCGGGCGGGGGGCTCGGCAAATCAATCACTTCGACAGTATTGTTCCTTTCAGCGGAGGCGGACCACAGGTCGAGGAAGGTGGGATGCCGCTCGCTTGTCCAATTGCCACCGACATCGATGAATATTTCATGCGCGGCGCCCCTGGGTTCGTCAGGTCCTGCCATGGGCTCTCTGCCCAGCTCTATGGGCGCGCGGTATTGAGGAAGATAAGTCGTCATGTTGAATATTGGGGGTGATATCGCCCGTGGTCATGCAAGCGCTCTTTTAGCCAAGATGTGCTCCAATAGTGCGTCAAAGCTGAAAACGTCACGGGAGTCATATGTCAAAAGGTCGTTCCCTTTTACTTCTTTTAATTGCAACAACATCCCAATTGTGCTACGCGGTGTCTACTGAACGGAATGACGGCGGCGTGCGCCGAACCCTCCAGCACCGATTTGAAGGCGATATCAGCGGCGCCTGTGTCCTCGGCAGTGTCATCAGGGACGGGAATGTCAGGTCCGCTTCCTTCTGCGCGGATGGACGAGACGCTTCCGCCCTGTATTCCAGGACATTTGAGATCGGGTCCATCACCAAGACCATGACTGCATTTTTGGTGGCCGACCTTGTACGCCGCGAGAAATGGACGCTTCAGGATAAACTGGCAGACCATCTGCCCGCAGGCACCAAGGTCCCCGCCCAGGGCGATCGGCACATTATGGTGATGGACCTGCTCACCCATACATCCGGGCTACCGGCATTGCCGCCCCGCATGCCGGTGCGATCCGCGCTGGATCCCTATGCGAATGTCACCCCCGAATATCTGTTGGATGCCCTGGGACGCACGGAACTGAAAGGCAATATCGGTCAGACCTTCAATTACTCGAACTACGGCATGATGCTCATGTCGCTGGCCGTGACATCAGCGTATGGCGGGGACCTTGAGCAGGCGTTTCAGGAGCAACTCTTCAAGCCCCTGGGAATGTCCAACGCGTTCATTGCCAAATCCCCCGTCGCTGCTCCCGCTGCCGGGCATTTTCCGGGTGGAAAAGTGGTGGGCCCGTGGCAGATCAACCCCTCGTTGGCAGGCGTGGGCATGGTCAAGGCCACGATGGCCGACATGGAGGCCTTCGCCAGAGCCAACCTTGGTGATGCACCGGACAGCATCCGAGCCGGCCTGCGTCTGACCCACGACCCGGGCGCGGGTCTACCCCCTCTCAATTGGTCGCGCACTTCCATCAAGGGGCGCTCGTTGTTGCTTCACGAGGGCAGCACCGGGGGATTTTCTAGCCTGCTGCTGATCTCCCCGGAGGACCGCTCCGCTGTGCTGGTTCTGTCAGACACCTCCCTGAGCGAAATGGGCGGCCTGAGCGACGTGGGTTTGGCCCTCCTCACGGGCAATGCGGATTCGCTGAAGCCTCGCCGCCGCATGCCGGTGCCCATCCAGATTGCCGAGGCGATCCAAGGCAGTTTCCTGGCGGGCCGCACTCGCTTCGAAGTGAACAGGCAGGAAGCCGGTACCGTGCAACTCCAAGTCCAAGGGCAGCCGCCGTTGGATCTCATGTTTGATTCCGCAGGTGAATTTCTGTCACCAGACATCAATGCCACGCTCACCCCTTTTGTTCTGCCGGATGCCAGCATCAATCACCTCATCTGGCGACAAGGCGGTGGCGCCACCGAGTTGATCCGGGAAACTGCTTCCCGGTTGCCGGGAGTTCAGTTTGATCGCCAATATGTTGGCCGCTATCAGATCTCCGGCACCTTTTTCATTGAGATCAGTGAAGCCAATGGAAAGCTCGTTGTTCAGGGCTCGGGACAGCCTGCAATCACAGCTGATGCCACAGCGCCAAATACCTTGGTCGTTCCCGTGGTCAAGGCTGTCCTTTCCTTCGAGCCTCCGGCTGCGGACGTACCGGCCAAGCTGCACCTGCGCCAAGCGGGGAAGGAGGTCACAGGTTTGCGGGTCCCGGATGGCCGGAACTGACCGAACCTCGTCAACGGAATCCTGATGGTTCGCCTTTCAGATAGACGACAACCAAGAAGATTGCTGATAACAAAACGACCACAAGTGGATAAAGAACCGGGTTTTCGCGAGGCTGGAAGAAGTAGGTCGCGAGCCCCAGGCATAGCAGAAAGACGGCGACCGTCACCCAGCCCTGCCAAGTTTGCGGCAAACCCCAGCCAAAACCATATTTCTTCGCCGGAAACCAATAATCTTTCATCGCATCCTCCAGATGATCAAAGCAGAAATGGTCCTCACATCTCATGCACGATCTTCTGGGCGGCAGCGACGTGCTGGGTGGTGACTGCTTCGACGTACCGATTCTCCAGATAGAGTGCGTCCTTGAGTTCGGGCAGCAATTCAATGTAGTGGGCCTTGAGGACCTCGGCCACCGCAGGGTCCCGGTAAATGCGGATGCAGGCCTGGCAATGATGTCCGTACATGCCCTCCCACTGGATCTGTGGATTCTTCCGGCCCGCCCAGTCCAGGATGCGCATCGGTCCGATGAAGCGCACGAGCAGCTTGAGGATGTCCTTCTCGCTCTTTTCGATGCAGGCCTGGAGCGTGGTTCCCAAGTCCCCCACGTTGAGCTCCGACAGGTACCGCATGCCCAGTCCGCAGCAGGCGCCGATGCGGCCGTCGCCCTGCACGGTGTAGGTGGAGAGGACGCTGTCACAACCCTTGCGCAGATGCACGTGGTCGGCATCTGGGCTCGTGCCCTCGCGGTAGCTTTCCACCCGATGCGGGTCCAGCGGCATCCATGGGCTCTCCACAATGGACAGCATTGGGTGATCGGCCATGCCCCGCTCAGCGAGGAGGCTCATCACGGTGTCTCGGGTGACGGTGCGTATCTGGCGGGACTCGACCATGATGGACAGACGGTAGCCGAATTCCAATGCCACCTGCGACGCGTTGATCACCCGCTCAATGGGAATGAAACGCGCATGTTCATCTCCAGTGCTGTAGTTCAATTCCTTCAAGCCAGCCCGCTGCAGGGCGGCGATGCGGCCCCTTGCAACGTCGAGAGAGGTGGCCCAGTGCGCATTGGTCACCAGCCGGCTGGGAAGGCCGATGGACGTGGCATGAGAGATGCCGCGCAGCAGATCCTTCCAGCGCAGCGTGGCCTCACCACCGGTGAAGACCACCACGCCGAAGTCCCTTTCGCGCGCCTCATTGATGAACTTGATGGCGTCTTCGAGCGGGATCTGCTCCTTCACGCGCGGGGAACTCCCAGTGCCGCAGTCCGTGCACTCGGCGGTGCATTGATAGGTCAGCATCAGCGACAGCGACTTCTTGTGTTTGATCAGTGACATGCCTACTCCCTGTGTCAAGAAAGGTGGCCGGAGCTCGTCCCGGCCACGGGCCACGCTTGCCTTAGTTGAAACGTCCGGCGTGCGCGATGAGGCGCGAGATCCGCGTCAAATCTTCATAAGACAGTGCGTTCTGCGAGGTGTTGCCTTCCTCGCCGATGATCACTGCCACGGCGACCGCCGCCACCCACACCGCGACTTCGGTGATGGCCAGCACATCGAAGGTGGTCCAGACATTCGAGGTGGAGTAATAAAGCTCGTCACCGCTGGCGGTGCCCGCCACATAGGGCGTCACGGACTCGCCGGGCAGCATGAAACTGGTGACGCCGGTGTTGAAGCTCAGGCCGCGAGCCTGCAGTGGATCGCGGAGCTCTTCGGCGATGACCCGGATGATCTGCTCCCACGAGCCAGCGTCCAGGTCGGAAGTCGTGCGCGCCGTGCTGCCATGGGCCTTCAATGTCTCCTGCACGCGCTCCTGCAGATGGATGCGTCGAACCGGGTCCTCCAGATGTTCGATCAGCGCGTCCAGGATCTTTCCCTGGGCTGTATTGGGCTGGTAGCCGGCGTCCGCCTTGATCAACTCATTGAGCTCGGAGAACGAAGCTTCGTCGTTGATCACGAGCTGACTCACCGCCCGGCGCTGCTTGAGAAATTCAATCTTCTGAATGTTCATTGCTCTATCACCTAACTAATTTTTGAATGCGGCTGCTGAGCCGCCTGTCATGTCTGTCCGGTGACTCTCCCTGCGGACTGTCCACCTCCTTTCGCGGGTCAAAGCACGGATTTCCAAGGTGCATGCGCCGGCCCTCCCAGGGCATTCAGCATCTGGCGGACGGCCCGATGAAAACCTCGCCCATCCCCGTCCTTGATCAGTTCGCCGAGTCCGCCGAGCAACGCCTGGTGCAGTTCCGGCGCCCGTTCCTGAAGGAGACGATGCATGCCCGCCTGTTTGATGTAGGTGACGCCTCGCATGCGGGCATGGACCCTCGCCAGCGTGTGGTGCAGGTGGCCGGCCACGCCGATGGCCTCCGCCAGGGAGGTACAGCGATCGAATTCAGCCAGGAGGTTTTCAATGTGGGAGCGCTCATCGATGCCCGCCTGCGCTGCGGCCGGGAGGGGTGGAAGGTCCCGCGCTCGGTCCCACAGCGCCCGCACCGCGGAGGAGTGGCCGTCCAGCAAGGTGCCGTGGATCAGCATGTCGATGTAGGGCGACGGCCGGCCGCGCAGGGCACCCTGATAGTGGGCCGACATCACCTGGAGATTGAGCTGGAAGGTATCGAACTTGATGCCCGACGCGTCGCCGCTGCCCTCGGGGTCGATCGTGCAGGTCTCCTGGTAGACCTCCCGGAGATTGGGTGCTCCGGCCTGCACGATGACCAGCAGGTCCACGTCGGATCCCATCGTCGGCTGCCAGTGTTCCGTCTGCGCGGAGCCGTACACGACCAAGCCTTCGGCACCCGCGAATCGCCGCTGGGCGCATGCGCGGATCCACGCCATCCGCTCGGACATCCCGGCGCGGCCGACCATCACGGATGTACCTCCGCGACGCGCTTGGCCGCCACCAGCTGCACGGTGGGTTCCAAGGGCAGCAGTTGCCCGCCCTTGAGTTCCAGCAAGGTGTCGCAGACCTCCAGGACCTTCGGATTGTGGGAAATGACGAGCCGGGTGCAGGCCAGCTGTTGAATCGCCTTCAGAACGGCAGCTTCGCGCCGTTGATCCAGCGCCGTGGTGGCCTCGTCCAGGATCAGCAGCGCGGGCGAGGTGTACAGCGCGCGTGCGATCAGCAGGCGTTGCTTCTGGCCTCCGGAGATCGGTTGACCGCCATCTCCGACCGGGGTGTCGAAGCCGCCTGCGAAGCTCTCGATCTCCGCCGTCAACCCCACTTGGTCCGCGCACTCCCGCACTCGGGCTTCATCGGGTTCGACGGCGAAATATGAGATGTTCTCGGAGACGGTGCCCTGGAAGACCACGTCGTCCTGCAGCACGATGGCGCAGGCTTTCCGAATGGCTGGTCCGGTCCCGGCGCCCAGCGCCGTGTCGCCAAACAGGATCTCGCCGCCCTCCAGCGGATAGACCCCCAGGATCACCTTGGCCAAAGTGCTCTTGCCCACGCCGCTGGGCGCCGAGATGCCATAGCACTTGCCGGTCTCGAAGGTGATGCTCGCATGCCGGAGGATCCACGGATGCCGGGGACTGAAGCGGAAGCTGACCTGCTCCAGCCGCACCGGTTTTCCTTCCAGCGGCATGCGTGGCGCTGCGTCGTCGTGAGGCGGCGTCGTCATGACGTCCTCGATCTTCTCGAGGTGCGAGGTGAGCGCATTGCGCTCGAACCATTGGTCCACGAGCGAGTGCGCGCGGCCCTGGAAAAGATTGCGATAGAACTGGAAGGCAATCAGCATCCCCACGCTGAGCCGGCCATTCATGATGTCCAGCGCGCCAAGCGCAATCACCGCGATGTACTCCGCGCTGGTGATGGCCTGATGCAGCGCCTTCATGCGCATGCCTTGAAGCGCCGAGGACTGTGCGCACTCCGAGGATGCGGCCTGGGCCCGCAGCCATTGCTCCAAGCGCAGCGATGCGCGTTCGGCGGCGCGGAGCGAAACGAAGCTTCGCAGCGTCTCGACCAGCACCGAGCCTTGCAGCGTCATCTGATGCAGTGCCAGCCGCCCTTTCTGGCGGTGGGAGGGAATATGCAGCGCCTTGACGAGGAGGAAGACGACCACCGAGACGATGGGCACCACGGCCAAGCGCCAGCTGTAGACGAACATGATGACCAATGCGGCCAGCGACATCGCGCCGTCCACCACTGTCTCGATCGACTTGGAACCGAGATGCCCCTGCACCGAGGCGAGGGACCCCAGCTTGGATGCCACCTCGTTGATGGGCTTGCGGGCAATCTCCAACGCTTGCAGTCCCAGCACACCCTTGAAGAAGCGCGCGCCCAACACATCCCGGATACGCAGGTCCAGCCGCGATATGTCTCCGGCGCGGGCCATGGTGAGGAACACGGCCGCAATGGTCACCAAACCGTAGGCCAGCACCAGGACCAGCAGGAAGTCGGTATCCCGGGAGACCACGACGTCGTCGATGGCGAACTGGAAGAAGACGGGGTTGATCAGCAGCAGGCATTGGATGGCCAGCGACACGATCAGGATGCGCATCAGCGCGGCCCTGCCACCATGCAAACCGTGGAGGAGATTGCGCAGCGCCACCTTCGGCGCTGACTTCATTGGCCCATCGACCACGCACAAGCGGAAATGGCGCAAGCCAGGCGCATCCGTTGACGGCCCTGGCTGCCGGTACGATGCCCGCGTGCTGCCGGAGAACAGGCGCGGTTGCCCGGAGGCGACGCCGGCAACGGTCCAGAATCCGCCGTCGTGGCCCAGCAGATCGCCAGGCAGGTGCTCGCTTGCGCCTCCCGCGGGCTGCGCGAGCAGCTCGCAGCCCAGCCGTCTGGCCTGCTCTTCCACGGCTCCCCATGCGTCCCCGCGATAGCTCTTCTGCCAGGCAAGCTTCAGGTCCAGTGGGTCGAAGCTCACCTTCACGGTCTGCAGGGCGGCAGCCAGGCAGATGAGCGCCGGATGCTCCGTCCGCAGAACGAGCCGCGCATGCGTGGAAAGCGTCATTGTTTGATCCGGTTCGCAACGGTGAGCAGCGGGTCCGCGATCCATTCGTAGATCTTTCTGCGGTCGCGGATCACATGGGCCTGCAGCGTCATGTCGCTGCGCAGGGCGATGACCTGCTGGTATGCGGTGATCGCTTGCTCGTCCAACTCGACGATCACCCGGTACACCGACTCCGTCTGGGTCACGGGCGCTGATTGCTCCTGAGGCGTGACAACCGCCTCGTCGATCTCGGTGATCGTGCCTCCATAAGTCCCGTAACGAGAGTGGGGAAAGGCGTCGTATTCGATTTCCACGCGCAGCCCGCGGCGTACGTAGGCCATGGCCCGGCTGGGAATCAACAGGACGGCGTGATAGCGCGCGTGCTCTGGCGCCAGGCTGATCAATGCAACGCCCGCCTTCACTGCGTCGCCCTCCGCTGCGCGGACCGCGGCAACCTCGCCGGCCACCGGTGCGATCAAGGTATAGGCCTGCTGCAGACTGTTTTCCTCCAGCGACTGGCGGGCACGGGCCAGGTCGGCTTTCAGCTGCAGCACGCGTGAGGCGTGATCGATCTGCAGCTGCCGGGTGGTTGCGGCCACCCTCACCAGCTCCACGTTGAGACGCTCTTGCTCCTGGCCGAGGGCCAGTACGGAGACGTTCTGCGTGGTGACGTCGGCCATGGCCTTCTCGACAGCCGAATTGGCAACGAAGCCTTGCGATTCCAGTTGCTTCATCCGCTCTGCGGTGGCACCGGCGTACTTCTCAAGCTCCCCATAGCCGGCGGCGCGTTGCTCGGCCACCGCCTTCTGCCGTGCAAGCGCCTGGGCCTGCCGCTCCAGGTCGGCTTGACGAACTGGCAGCGCCGACAACTCGTTGGTCAATTGCTCCTCGATGAACCGGACGGTGGCTTTGGCCTCGTCCACCATCCTGCGGCGGCCGTCCAGCCCATCCTCGGCATACTGGCCCAGGTTGACGACCGCAAGCACGTCCCCCTTGTTGACCCGGCGCCCGGTCGCGGCCGAGAGGCTTTGGACAGTGCCCTCCCGAGCTGGCCGGACGCGGATGAGCCCGCCATCCGGTTCCACATACCCCTGCACGGACTCGCGGCGGGAGAAGGAGCCGAACGCCAGGATCACGATCAGCATGGCCATGACGCTCACGGCGGCGATCGTCCCTCCCCAGACCCGGATCATTGCCGGCGCCGTCATGCGGTCTCGCTCCAACGGTGACGGAGGTGGGCGGCACTCGCCGGCCACTCCAGCCCGTGGTAGTTCAACCAGTCTATGGCTGCGGCGGACATGGCCTCCCGGTCGTATGGCGCGCCCTGCGTCAGCAGGTCCAGCAGCGCCAGCGGCCATCGTGCGCCAGCGATGTGCGCCGCACGGCGGCCGAAGTGCTTGCCCCGAACCTCGCAGACACCCAGCAACGCGCAATGGGCGGATTCCATGAAGGTGTAGAGGCGGTGGCCGAGCAGCAGCAGCTCTCGATCATTGCGTGCATTCGTCAGCCCATGCAGCTCGATGGCCAAGCGCAGGGCCACGTCGTGGCGTTCGAACCCGGGCAGGTGTGCTGTCAGCACCTGATGGGCGGTATCCGAGAACGACTGCATCAGCTGCGGATCGCCGAATAGCAGGCGTGCAGTTGCCACCATGTCTGCGATCGCCACGCCCACGCGAGCCCTGATCACCTGCCGCAATTGAGCGGACGTGAACAGATTGAGATCGATGAGGCGTCCGTCCTCGAAGAACGACAGCTTGTTGGGTAGCGTCGTGCGCTCTTCGTGAACGATGAAGAGATCGACATCGAGCGTTTCGTCATTGAGAGATTGATTCGATCCCGCAATGAAGATAAGTGTCGGCTTTCCAATCAGCCGCTGCGCCAGCGCCATTACCCAGTTCGGAGTCGTCGCTGCTGGAGAGGAGTCCTTGAGCATGCGGTGTCCATGGAAAGTCGTTCCAGCGAGGCGGCAGCAACACTGATCGAGTCAATGGCACCGAGCCGATCGAATCGAATCAAATGCTCGGACTACCGGGTTTGAATCCTTCTGGATGGGTGCTCCGCCATGGCGTCGCAAGCATCAGGGATCAACCTGCTCTTTATGGGCGGCCGGCCATGTCCGGGACGCCACAGCACGCGGCATCCGAATCTCTTCGCCGCTCATTGACACTCGCTGTCAGATGGCGGCGGAATTGGCTGCTGGAATTCTTTCCAATCGGACGGATCATTCGCACTTCTCCCTTTCGTCATCGGCAGCCCTCTGCGAGGCTCATCGTCGACGACGAATGGAATCTAGCAGTCGATTGCTCCTGAATCGATTGCAGAGGACGTCATATTTTTTGTCTGTAGCGCACTCGCAAAGTTCAACGCTTGGTCGACAGCAGCTTGACGTTTAATTGATTTGGATTGTGCTAACGAGTCGGGGTCACTTCGCCAGCGCCGCGATCTCCGCCGCGCCCAGCGCGCCCACCTGGACGCGGAAGTCCTGGATGCGGCCGTTGAAGGACGGATGCCCCCAGTTTCGACCCAGGAAGGTGACCTGGTCGCCGACCTGCCGCGGGGAGAGCAGGATGTCGTCGGCCCTCGCCACCTCCACGCCGTCGAGGTAGAGCCGCCCGGTGCCCGCCCGGAGCGTCACCGCCACATGAGCCCAGCGCCGGATGGGCAAGGGCCCCGGCGCCTCCATGCCTTGCGAGTCGTTGTGGGTCGCGCCGGCAATGGCGAATCGCAGCCCGCCCCGGCCGCTCTGGGGCGCAATGCACATATAGGAGAAAGCGTCGTTCCCGGCGAAGAACAGGCAGGTGTCCCAGCGCAGCGCATTCGCATACGCCCACAGCGACACCGTGAAGTCCTCGAGCCCGCTGAAGATCCCCGCGGGCAACTGCAGGCCCGCCTTCTTGCCGTCGAAGACGATGGCCTTGTCATCCCGGCGTCCGTCGCCCCAGGCCGCGCCGTCCAGCAGCTTGCCCTCGACGACGCTCCGGACGCCGTCGGCGCCCAGCAGCGCGCCGAAGGTCTCCGTGCCGTTCCGGCCATTTAGCGGCAGCGACAAGCGGTCCTCGCCCGGCATCACGGCCCGCACCGCCGGGGAACTGGCGCTCGCGCCGTTGCCCTGCGCGGTGACCTGGTAGAAGCAGACGCCGCTGGGGGGCGCGTCGCTGTAGGTCAGCACCTCGCTCGCCGAGACCGTGCCCAGCAGCGTGAACGGCCCGGCGGCCCGGCTGCCGCGCCGGACGGCATAAGCGGTGGCGCCCACGCTGCCCCACCACGACAGCACGACGCGATCGCCGCGCGTGTGCGCCGTGAGGCCGGAGGCCGGCTTCATTGGGGCGGTGTAGTCCGCGCGGCGGTGGATCAGCGTCGGCCACCAGATGTCGTCGCTGCTGCCGCCGTACTTCGGCTCGCACAGCTTCACCATGCGCGCCACGTTCGGCGCCGCCAGCCCCATGCGGTTCACGTAATGGTTGTAGATCGGCTCCCAGGCGTTGCGGCCGTGCTGGAAGGACTGGTTCACCTCCGTCCACAGCGAGGTGTGAGGCTGCGTCGGATTGTGTTCACGGGCGAACGGCATCGGATAGGGCTTGCCGTTCTCGTCGAGCAGGTTGGAGCGCGCCACGTACTCCGCCGCCGACAGGAAGCGGTTGTTGCCCAGCCCATAGAGATCGTCGCCTTGGTTCCAGGCCATCTCCATCACGTCGCCGCCCAGCGACATGCCCAGCGTCGCGTGGCCCTGGTCGCGGCCGCTCTCCTCCCACTGCCCGAAGTGGCCCGGGTGCATGAAGTACACGCCGTGGACCATGGAGCCGTTGCCGAAGTTCCTGAGCTTGCCGCGGTTGTTGCCTGCGTAGCAGTTGCAGGCCAGCCGGTACAGGTCAGGCTGGTCGCAGAAGATGCCGATGGCCATGGCGCCGACGATCGAGGCCATGTCCCAGTTGGCATGGGACCCGATGCGCCCGTCGCTGAGGAACCAGGACGAGATCGAGCCGAAGACTTTGAGCAGCATGTCCTGGAAGCGCTTCAGGCTCTCCGGCGCCCAGCCCGGGTAGGTGCGCAGGATCTCGCCGATCTGCGCCAGCTGGTGGCCCTGCATGCCGGCCATCAGGATGAAGGTGTGGTCGTCATGGGCGGTCGATCCGGGCGGTACCGTCCCGACCTCCTTCAGCGTGCTGGCCCAGGCGTCCAGGAACTCCACGGCCTTGTCGGCATAGCGGTTGTCCGGCGGGTCGGAGAGCTTCCAGCGCAGGGTCAGGGTCCAGGCGCGCCAGATGTCGACGTACAGGTTGTTCTTGCTGCCGTCGGCGCGGTAGACGGCAGGCAGCGGAAAGGGCCGGGTGTCCAGGCTGGCGAAGCGGTCGGCGCTCAGCTTGCTCCACCAGCCCGTCCAAGGCTCCTGGCCCGCCTTGATGTGGGCGCGGATGCGCGTGAAGTCGTCCTCCGTCACCAGCAGTCCCGGGTGGCGGAAGACGCCGCTCTGCGAGGCCGGGAGGCGCCCCGCCGGCGAGCCCGCGGAGCCGTCAGGCGTCTTCGCATCGGCCACGGCCTCGCCCCCGGCGGCCTTGCCTTCCGAGTCGCCGTTGACGCCCCCGCAGGCGGGCAGCAGCGGCAGCATCGGCAACCCGAAGAGTCCCGCCGACAGCCTGCGGCGGGTGGTGTTGACAGGGGCCTCGCCCTCGTCGAATGGGAATTTGTTGCCGGACATTTCACGCCTCCAACCTCCGGTGACCCGGTAGGTGTTTTCCATCGATAGTTCATGCGCCGGCCGAACTAACATGCCGGGATTTAGCGTTATATCAATAACCTGGTCGGGCTTCCGTTACCTTTCGTTCCCCGCTCCTCATGAACACATCAATCAAGAGACAACGACTTGCCGCCCTGTCCCTCGTCGCAGCAGCCCTCGCGTCGGGCTGCGGAGGAGGTGGGGGCGACAGCGGCACCACGACGACTCCCAGCCCGACTTCGGGCTCGGGCGCACCGGCCCCGGCGCCCGCGCCCGGGCCTGCTCCCGCGCCAGCGCCTGCGCCAGAACCCGCGCCGGCGCCACCTTCCGCCCCGGCCCCCGCGCCTGCTCCGTCGCTGGCGACGTCCTGGAACAGCATGAAGTTCGGAGGCGGCGGTTACGTCACCGGCCTGGTGTTCCATCCCAGCACGGCGAACCTGCTGTATGCGCGGACCGACATCGGCGGCGCCTACCGATGGAACCCGGCCGCCTCGTCGTGGACCCCGATCACCGACGGCCTGGGCTTCAGCGCCGCGGAGAGCTCCTACCACGGCATCGAGAGCATGGCCGTCGATCCGAACGACGACCGCCTCGTGTACATGGCCGCCGGCATGTACAACACCGACAAGGCCGATGCCCGCCTGTACATCTCCAGCGATCGCGGCGATCACTGGAGCTTCGTCAACCTGCCGTTCTCGACCGGCGGCAACAACGGCGGCCGCGCGATGGGCGAGCGCCTGATGGTCGACCCCAACAAGCCGTCGACCTTGTTCTACGGCTCGCGCACCGCCGGCCTGTGGAAGAGCGAGGACTCGGGCCGCAGCTGGGCGCAGGTCAGCGCGTTGTCCAGCGCCAGGATGACCCAGGACCAGATCAAGGCCGCGGGCGGCAGCGCGATGGGCATCGAGCTGGTCGTGTACGACACCGGCACGAAGGGCACCGGCACCGCGACCTCCACGCTCTACGCCGCGGTCGCGCCGGACTACGCCAGCGTCGCGGGCCTGGGTTCCAACATGTACCGGTCCACCAACGGCGGCGCCACCTGGACCGCGGTCACGACGCCGGTCTCGGGCTTCCACATCCCGCACATGGTGCGTGCCGCCGACGGCGTCTTCTACGTCGTGTTCACCAAGGACGCGGGACCCGGCGCCGGCGGCCCCGGCCGTCTCTACAAGTTCGACGGCACCACCTGGACGCTGCTCAAGAGCGTGGACCCGACGGGAGGCACCAACTTCGGCCTGGGCGGGGTCTCGGTCCAGGGCAGCGGCGCCAGCACCCGCATCGCGCTGGGCGTGACCAACTCCTGGGGGAACTGGAACGGCCAGCAGATCGTGCAGCTGTCCGACGACGCCGGCCTGACCTGGCGCGAGATCGAAGCGCAGATGCCGGGCGAGATCGCCTCGGGCTGGGTCGACGACGTCGAGATCGATCCTTCCGACCGCGACCACATCCTGCACGTCCACGGCGGCGGCGTCGTCGAAACGCGCAACGCCTCCTCGGCCACGCCGACCTGGAGCGGCGTCATCGCCGGCATCGAGGAGATCGCCGCGCAGGCCATCGTGGCGCCGCCGCCCGGTGCGTCCTACCTGCTGATCAACAGCTCGGGCGACGTGGGCACCTGGATCCACACGGACGTGACGACGACGCCGACCCGGTCGCCGGGCCTGGGCTGGAGCAACGGCATCGCGGCCGACATGGCGTGGTCCGATCCGCAGTACATCGCGGCCTCCGGCGTCATCAACTCGAGCGCCACCGGCACCGGCTACTGGTCCGGCGACGGCGGCAAGACCTGGACCACCTTCGCCAGCCTGCCGGCCGGCGCCACGACCAACACCTCCAGCGAGTCGAGCCTGGTCGTCACCGCGCGCAACAAGGCGGTCTGGGCGCCCGCCAATTCGGTGCCGTCCTATACGACCGACAACGGCGCCACCTGGACCGCGACCAACCTGCCGGCGCTGCCCGCCGTCGGCTGGAACCGCGGCTACCGGCTGGCGGTCGATCGCAAGAATCCGAACAAGGTCTATGCCTACGACTCGGGCGGCGCCTGGTGGGCGTCGGCCGGCCGGGTCTACGTCTCGACCGATGGCGGCCACAGCTTCGCGCTGAGCCAGGGCTCGGTGACGGCGGCGCTCGCGCCCAACGGCTGGTGGGTGACCTCGATGGCGGTCAACCCCAATGCCGAAGGCGACCTCTGGATGGCCGACGGCAACGCCGTGTACCACTCGGTGGACTCGGGCGCCACCTGGCAGAAGCTCAGCCAGTTCGCATCGGTCCAGGGCAGCAACGCCTGGCCCGACCTGCAGGGCGCCACCGTGGTGGCCCTGGGCAAGGCGAAGGACGGCGCCTCCTACTCGGCGGCGGTCTACGTGGTCGGCACCGTCGGCGGCGTGTGGGGCGTGTACCGCTCCGACGATGGCGGCGCCACCTGGACCCGCTTCAACGACGACGCGCACCAGTTCGGCGGCATCGGCGTGATGGCTGCCGACCAGAACGTCTACGGGCGCGTCTACCTCAGCGGCACCGGCCGCGGGCTGCTGTACAGCAACTGAAGCCTGATCGCCCCTCGCCGGCGTCCGCGTTGCCCCGGGCAATGCGTCGACGCCGGCGGGGCATCACCACCTCATCACCATCCCGATTTCCGCGCCGTCACGCTGCGAGGCGAGATCGCCGGAGACCTTCGACCATGCGCAACTTCAACATCACGCGGGGCTGGCCGTCCGCCCTCTGGCTGGCCCTCTGCACGGCGCTGAGCCCGCTGGCCCACGCAGCGGAACCCGCAGCTCAACCCGCGATGGCGCCGGCCCCCGCTTTCGCCTGGGAATCCAGCGAGCCCCTGATCAAGCCGCCCGCCAACGCGGAGGGCCTCTTTGGCGTCAAGGATCCGTCCGTCGTCTTCCACGACAAGCGCTATCACGTCTTCTTCACGACCGCCGGCACCAAGGGCTGGGGCATGGCCTACACCAGCTTCGCCGATTGGAAGGACGCGCCCCGGGCGCCGGTCTTCATGCTGGACCAGTCGCCCATCGGGCCCGGTTACCGGGCGGCGCCGCAGGTCTTCTACTTCGCGCCGCAGAAGCTCTGGTACCTCATCTACCAGGGCGGCGATCCGATGTATTCCACGACCACGAATGTGGCGGATCCCCGCTCGTGGACGGCGCCGCGGCCGTTCTACGCGGCCGCGCCGGACATCGTGAAGGACGAGAAGGGCCAGGCCGCCTGGCTCGACTTCTGGATCATCTGCGACGACCGGAAGTGCCACCTCTTCTTCACCAACGACAACGGCAGCTTCTTCCGCGCGGAGACCTCGATCGAGCGTTTCCCTCAAGGCTTCTCCACGCCCGTGCTCGCCATGAAGACCGAGCGGCGTGAAGACCTGTTCGAGGCGAGCAACACCTACAAGATCGAAGGCACCGGGCAATACCTGACCTTGATCGAGGCCATGGGTCCGACCGGGCGCTACTTCCGCGCCTGGCTGGCCGACCGCCTGGACGGGGAATGGCGGCCGATCCCGGGCAGCGCGATGAACCGGTTCGCGGGCGCCGAGAACCTCAAGTTCAACGGCCGCGTCTGGTCGGAGGGCGTCTCGCACGGCGAGATGATCCGCGCGGGCGTCGATCAGACGCTGACGATCGATCCGTGCAAGCCGCTCCAGTTCCTCTACCAGGGCCTGGACATGACACCCGGCAAGAAGTACGAGTACATCGAGCTGCCGTATCGGCTGGGCCTGATCACGGCCGTCGGTCGCAACGCCATCAGCGATCTTTGCAAGCGCTGACGGTCCTCGCGAAACGGGGCCGCCCGGGGTGACGGAGGCCGCCGCTCACTGGCAGCTCAGCTTGGCCAGCGAGGTGCCGGCCCCGGCCACCTGGGGCAGCTTGGCCTTCACGCAGCTGGGCGTGTCCGGCGTGTAGCTGTAGGAGATGCTGACCGGGTAGGCGGCGGTGGTGGTCCAGTCCGACGCGTTCCTCGATGGACTGCTGTCGGAATCGGTCCACGACACCCCGTAGGTGCTGAAGTCCGCCACCTTGGTGATGTTGTTGTTGCGCAGTTCCCAGTAGCCGAGCGTCGGGCTGTCCCGCGAGGTCACCGGGTTCTTGGCGTTCTCGAAGTAATTGGCTTCGATCAGCGAGTAGCCGCCCATGCGCACGTTGATGCCGGAGGCCGTCACGCCGCTGTAGAGGTTGTTGTAGAGGTGGGTGTAGCCACCCCGCTGCAGCGGCAGGCGCGAGCCGACGTTGCGGTAGTAGTTGTGATGGAAGGTGATGTAGCGGTCGCTCGAGTCGCTGTCGCTGCTGCCGATCAGGCCGACCTTGTGGTGGTCGTGGATGGCGTTGTAGCTGTAGGTGATGTGGTGGGCGCCCGCCTTGTTGTCCACCAGGCCGTCGAACTCCAGGTCCCCCGCGCCGGCGCATTCGGCGAGCGAGCTGAACAGCGTGTTGTGGTCCACCCAGATGTAGGCGGGGAACTTGCTGCCCAGGCCCTCGATGCCGATGGCGTCGATGGAGCCGGGCAGCAGGCCGATCGTCATGTTGCGGATGATGATGTTGCTGGCGTCGGCCTTGATGGCCAGGCCGAAGTTGGCGGCCGAGCCCGTGGCGCCCTGGATGGTGATGTCGCGCTTGCCCTTGAGCTCCACGATGTCGCCTGCCGGCTTCTTCCATTGCGTGCAGGGGTCGGGGATGGTGCCGAAATCAAAGCTGCCCGTGTAGGTGATCACCAGGCCACCGGAGCCGCTGTAGGCATCGACCGCGGCCTGCATCTGCGCGGCCGTGGTGACCACCACGGGCTTGGCCGTGCCGCCGCCAGTGACCGTGCCGGCATAACCGCCACTGTGGTTGTCGGTGGGTGTGGGCGTGGAAGGCGCAGGCGCGGGTGCAGGTGCCGGAGCCGGAGCCGGTGAAGGGGCCGGCGCAGGCGCAGGCGCGGGTGTCGGTGCTGGTGCTGGTGCTGGTGCTGGTGCTGGTGCCGGTGCTGGTGCTGGTGCCGGTGCCGGTGCCGGTGCCGGTGCTGGCGTCGGCGCGGGAGCCGGCGATGCCGATGGCGACGGCGCTGGTGACGGCGTCGGCGCTGGCGCCGGGGCGGGTGAGGGTGAGGGCGACGGTGAGGGTGAGGGCGACGGTGTCGGGGTCGACGCGGTCGGCGGCGCGGTGCTCGCCGTGGTGTCCGCGTTGCCGGAGCCGCCCCCGCCGCAGGCGGTCATCAGGCTGGTGGCCGCCACTGCGGCAGCGAAGTAGCGGAGTTGGGCCAACTCCACGGGGCCCACCTGCGTGCGTCTTGTCATGATCTTGATCTTCGATGTGCGCGGACCGGCCTCGCCATCGGCCAGGCGATCGTCCGCTCTCAAACCAGCCCTTGCTGCCGCACCGCGTGCATGCCGATGCAAAGGCGCCCCTCGTCTCCTGCGACGGAGTACCGCTCCCGCATGCGGGAGTCGGAGCCTCCGCTCCCTGGTGTGCTGACAACGTAGTCAGCGGCGGGGATGCTAAGAGGCGTTCGCCACGCGACTGCGTGACAAGTGGTAAGTGCTGTCAGCGACTGCCTGAACGCCGTGGTGATAACTCCGCCACACCGATGACATGACCGGCAGGCAAGGTGACGGGGTTGTTGTTCTTCGTTGTTGGATCACTGCCCATGTCGTCAAAGCATCCGAGCGCCTTGTCGCTGCCCCTCTCCTCGCTGCGTGAACTCGAGGGCCTTCCCGACCGCCAGCGCCGACTGCTGCTGCGCGCGGGCCTGGGCCTGTCCCTGGGCGGCGCCAGCCTTCTCACCGCCTGCGGCGGCGGCGACGACAACGACGGCGGCAGCGGCCCGGACGCCGGCGGCGGCACCCCGGCGGGAACGCCGGCCCAGGTCTCGAGCTTCGCGCTGGCCGTGCTGCCGGACACGCAGTTCTATTCGCGCTACGCCACCACCGACGAGAACCTGCAGTTCCAGCGCAAGTACGGCTCGACGCCGTATGTGGCGCAGACGAAGTGGATCGCGGACAACGCCGCGTCGCTGCGCATCCCGTTCACCATCCACCTCGGTGACGTCGTCGACCAGCAGGGCAAGCCGCTGCAGTGGCAGGTCGCGGATTCGGCGATGAAGGTGCTGGAGTCGGCCAAGATGCCGTACTCCATTCTGGCCGGCAACCACGACGTGATCTCCGACGTGGACTATGTCGATGCGAGCAGCCAGTCGGCCAACACCGATGCGCAGCGCAACCTCGCCAAGGAGCCCTACCTGCAGGCCTTCCCGACCACGCGGGCGCAGCAGCAGTCCACCTTCGGCGGGCGCGACCCGTCGGGCTTCCACGAGTACCACGTCGTCAACGTCGACGGCAACGCCTTCATGGTGCTGTCGATGTCCTGGCGCGCGTCCGACGCCGCGATCGCCTGGGCGCGCGGCGTGCTCGCCAAGCACCCGACGCTGCCGACCATCCTCGCCACCCACCAGCTGCTCAACATCGCGGCCGACGGCGTGAGCCCGCTCGAGGTCCCCTACGGGCTGATGCTGTGGGACAAGCTGATCCGCGACAACGACCAGATCTTCATGACCCTGAACGGGCATTACCACGGCGGCGCCCACCTGACGAAGACCAATGACTTCGGCAACGCGGTCGAGGAGATGGTGGTCGACTACCAGATGGCCTACATGGGCGGCAACGGCCTCATGCGCCTGTACGAATTCGACCTGACCAACAACAAGATCAAGGTGATGTCGTTCTCGCCCTGGGTCACGCAGAAGCCGACCGACACGCTCAACGAGTTCGACGTGGCGGTGCTCTCCGACGCGAACCACCAGTTCGAGATCAACATCGACTTCAAGAAGCGCTTCGCGCGCTTCAACCCCGACTTCGCCCAACCGGCGGCCGGCAACGCGCCGATCAACGAGCGCGCCAAGGCGGCCCTGCTGACCCACTTCACCGAGCCGGCGCCCAGCGTCAAGAAGGCGGCGGCGGACCCGAGCGACTACCCGGTGGTGGCGTCGACCGTCGCGCACTGGCGCTTCTTCGGCGGCACCGAGGGCGGCGTCGTGCCGGTGGGCCAGGTGATCCAGGACGAGACCGGCGCCAATCCGATCGCGCGCCAGCCGCTGGCCCAGGGCGGCGCCGCGCAGGAAGGCGACCTGACCTGGTCGAGCGACCACCATTACCTCTCGGCCGCGCCGGGCAGCGTGCGCTTCTCCAACTCGGTGAACTCGCCGCTGCGGATGAGCGCCTTCGCGACCGACGTGACGGCACCGCTGAACGGGCTGAGCTTCAGCGCCGGCTACACGGTCGAGGCCTTCCTCAAACTGCCCGCCAACTGGACGGCGGCCAACAACGCGTGGATGAACATCATGGAGCGCGAGGGGCGGCGCGGCGATGTCGCCGGCATCGACGCCAGCGCCGATGGCGACGAGAGCGCCCTGATCTTCGCGATCTCCAGCCTGCGCGAGGTGCAATGGGAAGTGACGCCGAGCACGCCGGGCACGCGCTCGCCGGCGGCGAATTTCTCCGGCGAGATCGTCACCGAGCGCTGGATCCACGTCGCCATCGTCAACGACCCGGCGCAGAACAGCACCATCATGTACGTGGAGGGCGCGCCCATCCTGCGCAACGCGTCCAACACGAACGGCATCGCGTTCAGCAGCGCCAGCGACCGGATGATCATCGGCGGCGGCGTCTACGCGAACGCGCCGTCGAACGGCTTCCTCGGCAGCCTGGGCGAGATCCGCATCTGCAGCGAGCCCTTGAGCGCCGACAAGTGGCTCACCGCGCGCAAGCGATGAGCCCGGCCTCGCGGGCAGGCTGAAGGCGGCGGGCCTGCCCGCGCCCGGGTCGTCGCGGCCCGGGTCGGCGCGGTGCGGGCCGTCACGGCAGTCGGGGTCTGGCGCTGGAGGAGTCGAACAGGACATGGTCCAGCGACCAGCGCCCCGGACCTCGGCCCACCAGATACAGCATCGGCGCAGCCCAGCTCAGGTGGGTCGGCCAGCCCGACGGATAGACGAAGAGCTGGATCACCGCCGTCATCCCCAGCACGCCCAGCGCCGCCAGGCGGGTGAACAGCCCCAGCACCAGCAGGATGGGCAGGAGGTGCTCGGCGCCGGTGGCGAGGTAGGCGGCCCATTCGGGCGGGATCAGCGGCAGCGCGTAGTCCTGGCGGAACAGCAGGAAGGTGGTGTCGGTGAGCGTGAACCAGCCCTCGACCTTGGTGCGGCCGGACAGCCAGAAGACGCCCGCGATGCTGAAGCGGCAGGCCAGCGCAATCAGGTCGTGCGAGATCAACCGCTCCAGCCGCGCGCGCAGCGCGGCGAGCGACCACGGGGCACCGCTCAGGGCGCGGGACGAGGACGTGGACAGGGTCTTCATGACGGCATCTCCATGAGGGCGGCGAAAGCGCCTTGTTGAAGCAGGCGACCCAGCGAGGCGCCGGGATCGAAGCAGGCATGGCGGGCCTGGACCGCGTCCAGCGCCTCGCCCAGCGCCTGGCCGGCGGCGCAGGCCTCGAGCAGCGCGCAGTCGGCGCTGTCGATGGCCAGGCCCAGCACCGCGCCGGCGGGCCGCGTCAGCAACGCGCCCTGGCCGTGCCAGCACGGCGGATTCGGATCGGCGGCCGCGGTCCGTGCGGCCTGCCAGAGCGAGAAGGCAGGCCAGTCCGCGCACCAGCGCCAGCGGGCCGCGGGATGCGGCACCAGGCGGGCGGTGGCGAGCCGCCCGGGATCGAGTGCCGCGATCGTGTGGAGATCGAGCACCGGCGCGTCGGCCGCGACGTGGCATTCGCTCCAGAGGCGGTCCAGCCGAGCGACCTCGCCCAGCCAGGGCCAGTCGCCGCCGACCAGCGCCTGATCGAGGAAGGCCGGGAAGTGGGCGCCGTAGTGCTGCAGGTCACCGCCCGCGGGCGGGGCGGCCCGCGCCGCGTCCAGCGCGACGGCCCGCATCCAGTCGTCCCCGACCAGCCGGTGAACGGCCGGGTACAACGAGACCAGCGCCTCCGCGCAGCCCTTCAGCACGGTGTTGCGATAGACGGCGAAACCCGGCTGCGCCGCCGGCCCCTCGGGCGGGGCCCGATCGTCGGCCTCGGCCCACAGGTCGCGCCAGAAGGCGGTCTGGAATTCGACGAGCGTCATGCGGTCACCTCCAGCACAAGGCGCGGCGCGGCCGCGAGCACCGACTGGGTGCGACCGCGCTCGGCGATCAACTCGGCGAACGGGGGCGGGTGGCCGTCGCGCTCGAGCAGGGTGGGGCGCGGTCCGATGCGGGCGGTCAGCCGCTCCAGCAGGGCCCAGACCGGCGCCGCCACCGGCGCATCGTGGCTGTCGATCAGCAGGCCGGTCGACGGATCCGCGTCGGGACGGTGCCCGGCGACATGAATCTCCATCACCGCGTCGCCGTCGATCGCGTCGATCCATGCCGTGGCGTCCAGGCCGAGGTTGCTGGCCGACACGAACACGTTGTTGACGTCGACCAGCAGGCCGCAGCCGCTGCGTCGGACCAGCTCGTGCAGGAAGTCGACCTCGCCCCACGCATGGTCCAGGCGCAGGTAGTGCGAGGGGTTCTCGATGGCGACCGGGCGCCGCAGCGCATCCTGCAGGCGCGACACGTTGGCCACGACGCGCCGCAGCGCTTCGGTCGTGCGCGGCACCGGCAGCAGGTCCGGCGCATAGGCGGCGCCGGCGCGGCTCCAGGCCAGGTGCTCGGACACCAGCGCCGGCGCCACCCGGTCGACCAGCGCCGCCAGTCGCCGCAGGTGATCGGCGTCAGGCGGCGCGGCGCCGCCCAGCGAGGCCGAGACGCCGTGCAGCGACAGCGGGTGCGTGGCCCGCAAGGCTTCGAGCAGGGCCAGGCGCGGGCCGCCGGCGACGAGGTAGTTCTCGGGATGGACCTCGAACCAGAGCCCCGGATCGCGCGCGGCCAGCGCGTCCTCCGCGAACTCGGGCTTGAAGCCCAGGCCGGCGCCCAACGCGCGCGTCATGGCCGGCCGATCAGGACTTGGTGGCGGTCAGCGAGCCCATGCCCTTGGGCGTCTTGATCGTCGTGCAGGTGCCGGCGGGCACGTACTTCCAGGCATTGGCCTGGTAGTCCATCTTGGCGGTGCCGGCGCAGGTGGTGCCGGGGCCGGCCGCGCAGTCGTTCTTGCCGGCCATCGCCACGCCGTAGCAGCGCTCCTTCTCGGCGGCGGCGGGCTTGGCGTCTTGCGCCATCGCGGAAGCGGACAGGGTGGTCAGCGTGACCAGGGCGAGGCTCAGGGTGGTCGACTTCATGGGGGCACTCCTTGTGCGGTGGATCGGGGTTGTGGGTCGGACGCGGCGGCGATTCCGTCGCGTTCCGGCAGCTAGTTCGCGACGGACGTGCTCCGGGTTACAGCGCCACGGGAAATTTCCCGGATTCTTTTTTTCGAGCGGTCTGTAACCTTCCAGGCCCATGACGCGAATAGACCCCGTGATCGCGACCGAGCATGAGCTGCACGAGCTGTTCCTGGCCGGGCTGGACGGGGACGCGGCGGCCTACCGCCACTTCCTCGAACGCCTGGGGGCCTTGCTGCGCGGGTACTTCCGGCGTCGGCTGCAGCAGCTGCCGGACGAGGTCGAGGACCTGGTCCAGGACACCTTGATGGCCGTGCACGCGCAGCGCCAGACCTATCGCCGCGGCGAGCCGCTGACGGCCTGGGTGCACGCGGTGGCCCGCTACAAGCTGGTGGACCTCTGGCGCCGGCGCGCGCGGCAAGAGGCCTTGAACGATCCGCTGGACGAGGACCTGGCCGTGTTCGCGACCGCCGACCACGAGGCCGGCGACACCCGTCGCGACCTCGGCCGGCTGCTGGATCGGCTGCCGACCAGCCAGCGCCTGCCCATCCTGCACACCAAGCTGGAAGGCCTGTCGGTGGAGGAGACCGCGCGCCTCACCGGCATGAGCGAATCGGCGGTGAAGGTCGGCGTGCATCGCGGCTTGAAGGCGCTGGCGCGCCTGTGGAAGGACATGACATGAAGACCGACGAGCTCATCGCGCTGCTGGCCCGGGATGCCGGCCCGGTGCCCACGGGCGTGGGGGAGCGGCGCTTCGCCGCGGCGCTGGCGCTGGGCATCCTGGCGTCCCTGGCCTGGGTGAAGGCCGCCTTCGGCCTGCGGGCCGACCTGCCGCTGCTGATGACGACCGCCGACTTCTGGCAGAAGGTCGCGATGCCGCTGGCGGTGGCGGTCACCGGGCTGGTCGTGGTCTTCCGGCTGGGCCACCCGGGCGCGCGGGTGCGCGGCTGGTGGCTGGGCGTGTGGCTGCCGGTGTCGCTGCTGTGGATCTGGGCCGCGGCCGTGCTGTGGATGGCCGAGCCGGCCGCGCGCATGCCGCTGGTGCTGGGCACCACCTGGCGCAGCTGCGTGTTCAACGTGACGGCGACCGCGCTGCCGATCGGCATCGCGCTGCTGTGGGCGCTGCGCGGCCTGGCGCCGACGCGGCCCACGTTGACGGGCGCGGCGGCTGGCTGGCTGGCCGGCGCGGTGGGCGCCTGCGTCTATTCGCTGCACTGCCCGGAGATGGCCGCGCCCTTCGTCGCCGTCTGGTACGTGCTGGGCATGGGGCTGTCGGCGGCGCTGGGGGCGCTCGCCGGGCGGCACTGGCTGAGATGGTGAGCCCGCACGCGGGCGCTCGGCGCGATGGCCGCGCGGTCGTCGCGTGGCATCCCAAGCCGCAGTCGCGGCTATTCGTCGCGCCGGAACCGCGATTGCACGCGCCGATCGAGCGCGCCGGACGCGGCGGCCTTGAGCAGGCCGCGGAAGGTCGCGCAGGCGGCGTGGCTCTTGGCGGGGCAGACGGCCGCGTGCTTCAGCCCGCGGCTGATGGCGCGCAGCTGGCGGATCGTCGCGTCGATCTCGTCGGCCTTGGCGGCCAATAACTGACGGTCGATCACCGGGCCGGTGGGCGTCAGCATCGACTGGATCTCGTCCAGCGAGAGCCCGCCCGCCTGACCGAGTGCGATCAGCGCCAGGTCGTCCAGCACCTTCGCCGGGAACTGGCGCCGCGCGCCGGCCGGTCCGAGCGACCGGATCAGCCCGCGCTGCTCGTAGTAGCGCAGCGTCGAGGACGCAATGCCGGTCCGTTTCGCGACCTGCGCGATGTCCATCGGACCGGGTGGGGATTGGTTCATGAGCGCTTGACTTGAAGTTGACTTCAACTTCTATCGTGCCGCCCATCGACGCCACACGTCAACCCGCCACCCCAACCGCCCGCGACTGCCCACGAGGCCCACGATGACAAGCCCACCGCTGCCCCTCCTCCTTTCCCTGCCGCCGAGTGCCCTCGGCCACATCGCGCTGATCGGCATCGGTGCGACCGCCATCCTCGACCTTTGGCTGATGGCGCTGCGACGCGCCGGCGTGCCCACGCAGCCGATGGCCTGGATAGGACGTTGGGTCGGACACATGGCGCGGGGGCGATTCGCTCACGCGTCGATCGGACAGGCGCCGGCCGTCCCCGGCGAAGCGGTCCTCGGATGGCTGGTGCACTACGCCGTCGGCATCGCCTTCGCGGCCTTGCTCGTGGTGATCGCCGGACCCGGCTGGCTCCTCGCGCCGAGCTGGGAGCCGGCGTTGGGGGTTGGCGTCGCCACGGTGCTGATGCCCTGGTTCGTCATGCAGCCCGCGATGGGCGCCGGTATCGCGGCGAGTCGCACCGCCGCGCCCTTCCAGAACCGGCTGCGAAGCCTGGCCAATCACCTCGTGTTCGGCATGGGCCTGCTGGTCAGCGCGCTGGCGCTGCAAGCGCTGCGATGAGCGGGCGCGGCCGCGCCGCTGCCCCGAGGTCTGCCTGTCCGCCGTTTCTTCCCTCGAAAGGACTTCCATGAAAGCTACTGCCATCCCCTCCGACCGACCGGTCCGGACGCCACGCCGCCTCGCGATCGTCTATCACAGCGCCCACGGGCACACGGAGCACATCGCGTCGCACATCCGCGCGGGCGCTCGCGAGGTGCCCGACGTCGTGGCCGACCTGCTGAGGGCCGAGGACCTCGCCGCGACGCCGGCCGACCTGATCGCCTACGACGGACTGGTGCTGGGCTCGCCGACCTACCTGGGCGGCGTGTCGGGGCCGTTCAAGCACTTCATGGACGCGACCGGCCCCTTGTGGCGCACGCAGCGCCTGCGCGGCAAGCTGGCGGCGGCGTTCACGGTGTCCTCGCTGCCGTCCGGCGACAAGCAGTCGACGCTGATGTCGATGTTCGTCTTCTGCATGCAGCACGGCATGGTGTGGGTCGGCAACCCGCTGTTGCCCGAGCAGCACCGCGGCGTGCCCGAGGCGGAGGCGGCCAACCGGCTGGGCTCCTGGTCCGGGCTGATGGCCCAGTCCGCCCACGGCGCGCCAGCGGATGCGTTCTCGTCCGGAGACGTGCGTACCGCCCGCTTGTTCGGGCGTCATGTCGCGGAGACCCTGCATCGGCTGGGCTGCGTGGAGGCCGGCAGCTTGGTCGCCGCGTCCGCCACGGCGGGCGTGCCCGCATGACGCCCGAGCGCCGCGCCGGCCTGCTGTTCGGCTTCATCCTGTCGGGGCTGATGTCGCTGCTCGTCTCGGCGGTGACCACGCTGCGCGCGGTGGGGTTGGTCGAGGGCGTCGGCGGCCTGTGGATGACGGGGTGGCTCAGCGCCTGGGTGATCGCGTTTCCCACCGTGCTGGTCGTCGCGCCGCTGACGAGGCGGCTGGTGGCACGGCTGATGGGGCGACGAATGGGATGAGGACTTCTCCCTCCCGCGCGCGGGAGGTCCGAGTCCGCTGCCGCGGTCCCGGCCGCGGCTCCCGCTACCTCACGGGATATACGACAACGGCAGCGCCGTCGTGAACTTGAGCTCCTCCATCGCGAAGCTGGAGCTGACGTCCGAGAGCTGCGTGTTGGCGATCAGCCGCTTGTAGACCTGGTCGTAGGCCGCGATGTCCGGCACGACCACGCGCAGCAGGTAATCGACGTCGCCGCTCATCCGGTAGAACTCGACGACCTCCGGGATCGCCTCGACCGCGGCGCGGAACTGCTCGAACCAGCCTTGCGAATGCATGCTGGTCCGCACCGACACGAACACCGTCACCCCGACGTTGACCTTCTTCGGATCGACCAGCATCACGTTGCGGGTGATCACGCCCGACTCCTTGAGCCGCTGCACCCGGCGCCAGCAGGGCGTCGTGGACAAGCCCACCTCCGCCGCCAGGTCGCTGACCTGGACCGCGGCGTCCCGCTGCAGCACATGCAGGATCTTGCGGTCAATGGAATCCAGTTTTGTCATTTCCGGCCGCCTTGGAATGCATTTGCTGAAAGCGATGAAGAACAGGTGGATTTTGCATGCGGATTCCACGGCGGCCTTCTGACAATCGTCGGCCATGGAAATCTATCTCGACGCCAACGCCACCACCCCCGTCCTGCCGCAGGCCCGCGAGGCCGCGCTCTCCGTGATGGCGGACGCGTTCGGGAACCCCAGCAGCATCCACGGCAGCGGCCTCAAGGCCCGCGCCCGGCTCGACGAGGTCCGCGCCACCGCGCGCCGGGTGCTGGGCGCGCCGGGCGGCCGGCTGGTCTTCACCAGCGGCGCGACCGAAGGCATCCAGACCGCCGTCCTCTCCGCGCTGACCGCGCTGCGCCAGCGCCGCGACGCCGGCCAGGCGATCCCGCCGCGGCTGCTGTACGGCGCCACCGAGCACAAGGCCGTCCCCGAGGCGCTCAAGCACTGGAACGCGCTGCTCGGCCTGGGGCTGGAGGTCGTCGCGATCCCGGTCGGACTGGACGGTCGCCATGACCTGGCCTGGCTGCGCGAGCAGGTGTCCGCCGCCGGCTTGGTCTGCACGATGGCGGCCAACAACGAGACCGGCGTCATCAGCGACCTCGACGGCATCGCCGAGGTGCTGCGCGGCAGTGGCGCGCTGTGGCTGGTCGACGGCGTGCAGGCGCTGGGCAAGCTGCCGCTGCAGCTCGGCGAGCGCGCCATCGACTACGCGCCGTTCTCCGGCCACAAGCTCTACGCGCCCAAGGGCATCGGCATGCTCTACGTCCGCGAAGGCGCGCCGTTCACGCCGCTGATGGCCGGCGGCGGCCAGGAGGGCGCGCTGCGCTCCGGCACCGAGAACATGGCCGGCATCGCCGCGCTGGGCGCGGTGCTGGACGCGCTCGAGCAGGGCAGCACCTTCGCCTCGCTCAGCCAGCTGATCGACCGCCGCCAGCGTCTGGCCGACGCGCTGCGCGACGCCTTCCCCGGCGTGGTCTTCAACGCGCCGTTCGACATCAGCCTGCCCACCACGCTGAACGTCTCCGTCCCGGGCCTGGGCGCGAAGCTGCTGCTCGACCTCTTCGATGCCGCCGGCCTGCGCGTCAGCGGCGGATCGGCCTGCGGCGCGTCGAAGGCGGCGCCGAGCTACGTGCTCCAGGCCATGGGCCTGCCGGCATGGCGCGCCGCCTCGGCGGTGCGCCTGTCCTTCGGCGCGGCCGATACCGACGCCACGCTGGAGGAAGCCTGCCGCCGCGTGCGCGCCTGCGGCGAGTCGCTGCGCGCCACCTGCCAGACGCCGTCGCCGAACGACAGCCCGCAGGCGCCGGATCTGCTGACGCGCTTCACCGTCGACGGCGCCTGCTGCTACGTCGTCGCCGATGTCGCCAGCCGCCGCTGCGTCGTCGTCGATCCGCTGCCCGAGCTGACCGGCACGCTGGCGCAATGGCTGCGATGTCGCGGCCTGTCGCTGGCGGCGGTGCTCGACACCCACAGCCATGGCGATCACGCCTCCTCGGCGCAGGCGCTGCGCGACGCGGTGCCGGAGTTGCTGGCCGAGGACGCCTGGCCAGGCCGGTTCGAGGCGCTCGGCTGGCCCGTGGGCGCCGAAGTGATCGCGCTGGGCGCCTACCGCCTGTCGCGCCTGGCGACCCCCGGTCACACCGAGGACTCGACCGCCTACCTGCTGCATGCCGGCGGCGACCTGATCGCGACCTTCGTCGGCGACACGGTGATGCCGGGCGCGCTCGGCCGCAGCGATTTCGCGCAGAGCGCGCCGGCCGCCTTCGGGCCGTCGCTGAAGACGCTGGAGCGCAATGTCGGCCTGGACGGCCTGCTGCTGCCGGGCCATGACTACGACGACCGCTTCGCCACGACGCTGGCGGTCGAATGCGAGGCGCAGCCACTGCTTGACGGCGTGCTCAAGGGCCGGCTCAGCGCCGAGGCCTTCGCGATCGGCAAGGGCGTGCTGGAGCACGACCTCGCGCCGACCCAGTACCAGACCATGGCGTGCGGCGCGCGCGTGGCCTGCGCGCGGTCGGCGGAACGCGTCGAGCTGGATGTCGCTGGCCTGCAGGCGCTGCTGGGCGAGGGCGCTCATCCGAAGCCGGTGCTGGTCGACGTGCGCGAGGCCTACGAGGCGCGGCTGAGCCCGAACGAGGCGCTCGCGCCCGAGGCGGTGCCGCTGTCCGCGCTGATCAATGCGTTGCCGCGCTGGCGCGCCTTGCCAGCCGACACGCCGGTGGTCTTCTTCTGCCGCAGCGGCAATCGCAGCGCGCAGGCGGCGCGGGCGCTGCGCCGCCTCGGCCATGCGCAGTCCTGGAGCTTGGCCGGCGGCCTCGCCCTGTGGCCGGAAGCCGGCGCCTCCCTCGCGACCGGCGCGCGCGGCAATCCCAATGCCGGCACCACCAGCGGCGTCCCCATCGCCTTCGACGCGATCGCGATCTGAGCGGCCTCGCGCGCTCGCCCTCCTGGGGCCATCCCTGGATTGACCGTCGGACGGAGTGCCTCTATGCTCGATGCTTGAAAGCGCTTTCATAAGCGCGCAGCAGAAGGGCATTCCCATGACGGAGACAACGACGGGGCGCGCCAGCGCCTCGCTGCGATGGACGCTGTCCGCCAAAGGCGCGGACCTGGCGAGTTCGACGCGCCTGGCCGCGCAGCCCGACCTGGCACTGCAGCCGGTCGCGCAGCTGATGGCCGATGCCGCGATCGCCGGCATGCCCAAGCTGGTGGTGAACAGCGCCAGGCGCTTCCAGCGCATCGAGGGCTTCGGCGGTGCCTTCACCGAAGCCGCCGCGACCACCTGGCAGCAGCTGCCGCCCGCCGAGGCCAACGCGCTGCTGCAGGCCTACTTCGACGTCGGCGCCGGCCACGGCTACACCTTCAACCGGGTACACATGAACAGCTGCGACTTCTCGCTGGGCAACTACGCCCATGCGAAGGTCCCTGGCGATGAGGCACTGGCCCACTTCAGCATCGATCGCGACCGCCGCGCGCTACTGCCGATGATCAAGGCCGCGATGAAGGTCGCCGCCCGGCCGATGAAGCTGCTGGTCTCGCCCTGGAGTCCGCCGGCGTGGATGAAGACCAATGGCGAGATGAACAACGGCGGCAAGCTGCTGCCGCGGTACGCCCGGGCCTGGGCGCAGTGCTACGTGAAGTTCATCCAGGCCTACGAGGCCGAGGGCGTGCCCATCTGGGGCGTCTCGGTGCAGAACGAACCCGACGCGGTGCAGCGCTGGGACTCCTGCGTCTACAGCGCCGAGGAGGAACGCGACTTCGTCCGCGACCACCTCGGCCCGGCGCTGCACGCGGCCGGCCTGGCGCGCATCCGCATCGTGATCTGGGACCACAACCGCGACCAGATGGTGCAGCGCGCCGACGTCGTCTACTCGGACCCCGAGGCGGCGAAGTACGTCTGGGGCTGCGGTTTCCATTGGTATGTCGAGGACCACTTCGACCACGTCGGCCTGCTGCATGACGCCTATCCGGACAAGCAACTGCTGTTCACCGAGGGCTGCCAGGAAGGCGGCCCGCACATCGGCGCGTGGGCGACCGGCGAGCGCTACGGGCGCAGCATCATCAACGACCTCAATCGCTGGACGGTCGGCTGGATCGACTGGAACCTGCTGCTGGACGAGACCGGCGGGCCCAACCACGTCGGCAACCTGTGCAGCGCGCCGATGCTGGCGGACCGGGAGCAGAACCGGCTGATGCCGCAGAGCGCCTACGACTACCTCGGTCACTTCAGCCGCTTCATCCGGCCCGGCGCGCATCGGGTGCTGTGCTCGGCCAGCAGCCAGGACCTGGAATGCACCGCGGCGCTCAACGAAGACGGCAGCATCGCCGTCGTCGTGATGAACCGCAGCGAGCGCGCGCACCGATTCACGCTGCGCATCGACGGCCAGGCCGGCGTCGCGGCGCTGCCGGCGCGCTGCATCGCGACCTACCTGCTGCCGCGCTGAGGCGGGGACGACCGCATGACCGTCGCCGATGTCACCGCCTCCGCCCGCGTCGAGGCGCTCTACCTGTACCCGGTGAAGTCCTGCGCCGGCGCGCGCGTGCCCGAGCTCCGCTTCGATGCCGATGGCCGCATCGAGGGCGATCGCGAATGGATCGTGGTCGACGCGCGTGGCGAGCTGGCCTGGCTGGGCTCGCATCCGAAGCTGGCGCTGCTCCAGCCGGGCCTGCTGCCGGACGCGCTGCTGCTGCGCGGCGGCGGGCAGCAGCCGCTGCGGCTGTCGCGCGAGCCCGAGGGCGACGCGACGCAGGCGCTGATCTGGCATCCCGGCGAGCGTCGCATGGTGGGGCACGCCGGACGCGACGCCGGCGCGCTCGCGGCCCAGTTCCTGCGCGACCTGACCGGCGAGGAGCTGCGGCTGGTGAAGCTCGAGCGCGAGGCGATGCTCGCCACCGCGCCGAATCCGCTGCATGCGGTGTCGACGGCCTCGGTGGCGGAGCTCAACGCGCATCTGGCGACGTTGGGACTGGGACCGGTGGACGTGCGCCGGCTGCGGCCCAACCTGGTGCTGGGCGGCGGGCCGGACGCGGGGATGCCCTTCATCGAAGAGCACCTGACGCAGATGGTCTGGCGCGACGGGGAGGGCGCCTGGCGGCGCCTGGTCCATCGGATGCCGTGCGAGCGCTGCGTCGTGCCCAACGTCGATCCCGACACCGGCCAGGCGCAGGCCGGCATCGACACGGCGATCGCGGCGCTGAGCGCGCAGCGCTGGCCGGGACAGGCCTCGCGCTTCGGCGTCTACCTGCAGCCGCCGGCGGGCGGCTCGCTGGCCCAAGGCGCCAGCCTGACGATGGAGCTCGACTTTTGAGCGCCGGCCGGGGACTTTCCCGCCGCGGGCTGCTGGCGGCGATGACGGCGCCCGCCTGGACCGGCGTGCTGGTCGTGCCGGCGCGGGCGCAGCCGCGCGAGGTGCTGACCGTCGCCGCCTTTCCGCTGATGGACGAGATCGCCAAGGCGGCGATCCCGGCTTGGCAGGCGCTGCATCCGGACGTCGAGTTGCGCATCCTGATGCGGCAGTACAGCGACCACCACACGGCGATGACGACCGCGCTGTCGACCGCCGTCGGGCTGCCCGACGTGATGGCGCTGGAGGCCAGCTTCGTCGGCCGCTTCGCCCAGGGCGGCGGCCTGGAGGACCTGCGGCAGCCGCCCTTCGGCATCGAGTCGGTGCGCGCGCGGCTGGTGCCGTATGCCTACGACCAGGCGATCGCGCGCAGCGGCGCGGTGGTGGCGATGCCGGCGGACATCGGCCCGGGGACCCTGCTGTATCGCAAGGACATCCTGGACCGCGCGGGCGTGGCGCCGGAGGACCTCACGCGCAGTTGGGATGCCTACGTCGCCGCCGGCGAGCGCATCAAGGCGCGCACCGGCGCCTACCTGGTCGCCAACGTGCAGGAGATCAAGGACATCCTGGTGGCCGATGGCCTGCGGCCGGGCGAGGGCGTCTATTTCGACACCGAATCGCGGGTGCTGGTGAACACGCCGCGCTTCGAGCGCGCCTTCGAGGTGTCCCTGCGCGCCCGCCAGAAGGGACTGGATGCGAAGGTGCAGGCCTGGTCCAACGACTGGGGCGCGGGCTTCAAGCAGGGGCGGCTGGCGACGGAACTCTCGGGCGCGTGGCTGGTGGGGCAGCTCAATGCCTTCGTCGCGCCGGAGACCAAGGGCCTGTGGCGCGCGGCCTCCTTGCCGGGCGGCTCGCAGGTGCCCTACGGCGGCACCTTCTACGCGATCGCGCGCCGGTCGGCGCCGGCGCGCAAGCGCCTGGCCTGGCAGTTCATCCAACTGATGACGCTGGACCCGGCGCGGCAGCTGCAGGCCTTCAAGGACTACGACGCCTTCCCCGCGCTGCGCGACGTGCACGACGATCCCTTCTTCAGCGAGCCGGTGGACTTCCTCGGCGGTCAGCGGGCGCGCCTGCTCTGGCGAGACGATGCCCTGCGCATCACCGCCTTGCCGGTCCACAAGCAGAACAAGTTCGCCGAGGAAGTGGTGCAGACCGAGCTGGACAAGGTGCTGCGCGGGCACAAGACGATCAAGGCGGCGCTCGCGGATGCCGAGCAGCTGCTGCTGCGGCGCGCGAAGCGCTGAAGGAAGGGGAGCTCTTTCATGAAGCAACGATTGACGCGGCGCTGGGCCGCCGTGCCGCTGTTGGCGGCCCTGACGATCGACGGCGGCGCGGCGCTGGCGCAGACCGCGACCGGCAAGGGCGGCGCGGCCTCCGGGCCGATCGCCCTGCCGGCCGGCTACACGCTGGTGTGGTCGGACGAGTTCGACCGGGACGGGCTGCCCGACCCGTCGAAGTGGGCCCACGACACCGGCATGAACCAGCAGGGCTGGCACAACCGCGAGCAGCAGTACTACGCCGGCCCGCGCCTGGAGAACGCGGCGGTGCGCGAGGGCCGGCTGGTCATCACCGCGCGCAAGGAGGCGCTGTCGTCGCGGCCCGACTGGGGCGGCCAGCAATACAGCTCGACGCGGCTGATCACGAAAGGCAAGGCCGAGTGGACCTACGGCTTCTTCGAGATCCGCGCCCGGCTGCCCTGCGGCCGCGGCACCTGGCCGGCGATCTGGACCCTGGGCAGCCAGGGCGACTGGCCGGCCGCCGGGGAGCTCGACATCCTCGAGCACATGGGCCAGAAGCCGGACTGGGTCTTCAGCACGGTCCACACGAGCTCCGGGCACGGCGGCCATGGCGTCGGCGACGGCCGCAAGCTCGCGACCGCCTGCGGCCAGTTCCACGACTACCAGATGCTGTGGACGCCCCGGGAGATCCGCTTCGGCATCGACGGCCAGGTGCATGCCGCCTATCCCAACCTCGGCCAGGGCCCGGCGCAATGGCCGTTCGACAAGCCGCAGTTCCTGATCCTCAACCTCGCCATCGGCGGCGACCTGGGCGGGGAGATCGACGACGCGATCTTCCCGGTCAGCTACGAGGTGGCCCACGTGCGGGTGTATCAGCAGGCGCGCTGAACGCAGGCCGCCGCCGGCGGTCGCGGGACCAGGGGCGGATCGATGGTCTACTTCCGGCTTGGCCGGAGACCGCAAGACGGTCTTCATGACCTGGTCCGTCGACACGTCCGTCGACCGCCCATCGACCTGCTTCGAGAGCCCCACTTGTCCCGCAGTACCCAAGGCGCCACGCTGCTCGGCCTGATCGCCATCCTGTTCTGGAGCACCTCCGTCGGCGTCACGCGCAGCACGATCGAGTTCCTCGGCCGGACCGGCGCGCCGGCGGTGATGTTCACCCTGTCCGCCTTGCTCCTGCTGCCCACGCGCAGCGCGCTGCGCGAGTTGCCGCGGCGCTACCTGTGGCTGGGCGCCGCGCTGTTCGTCGGTTATGAGCTGTGCTTCGTGCTCGCGCTCGGTTTCGCGCGGACGCGGCACGAGGCCATCGAGGTCGGCATGGTGAATTACCTGTGGCCCAGCCTCACCGTGCTGTGTTCCGCGATCGCCGGCGGGCAGCGGCTCAATGCGCTGATGCTGGGCGGCCTGGCGCTGGCCTTCACCGGGGTCGTCACCGCGTCCTCGCCGCCCGAGGGGCTGTCGCTGGCGCGCTTCTTCCACAACGCCGCGTCGAATCCGCTGGCCTATGGCTTGGCCTTCGTCGGCGCGATCGTGTGGGCGCTCTACAGCACCTGCACCCGCTACATGGCCGAGGGCCGGAACGCGCTGTGGTTCTTCATGGCGCTGAGCGCCGCCGGCTTCTGGGTGGTGCACGCGCTCAACCCGGAGCGAGCGCCGATGCAGGCGTCGATGCATGTCGTCGTCCAGGTCGCGCTGGCGAGCGCCGCGGTGACGCTGGCGTATACCTTCTGGAACCTCGGCGTGCTGCGCGGCAACATCCACCTGCTGGGGCTGGCGGCCAACGGCACGCCGGTGATGTCGGCGCTGTTCGCGTCGCTGCTGCTGAGCGCGCCCTTGCCGCCGATCTTCTGGGGCGGCGCGGCGCTGGTGGCGCTCGGCTCGCTGGTGGCGGGGATCGGGGCGCGACGCGCCGCCCGGCGCGCCGATTGAACGATTGAAGCAACGGCGATGATCCGCCCGATCAAGACATCGCGATCACGCATGGCCGGGGAGGGCCTTGGATGAACGAGAACGAAGAGGCGCCGACCGCCGCCGAGCCGGCCCGCGTCGACCTGGCCGCCTGGTGCCTGGCGGCGTGCCGCGTGGCGACCTTCCGCGCACCGCCTTGGGAACGGCTCGTCACCGGCCCGACCTGGATCGCCGCGCTGCTGCTGGGGCATCTGCTGCTGGCCTTCGGCGTCCAGCGCCTGGCCATCGACGGACCCGCGCGGCTGTACTGGCCGGCGGTGCTGAACGGGTGGGCGGCCACGGTCCTGTGGATCTGGATCAGCTGGATCGCCGTCCGCGCCGCGCGTCAGCGGCCGGGGGCCGCCCCGGTGCCCGACACGTCGGTGGTGCTGACCCTGGTGATGGCCAACAGCGCGCTGATCTCCGTCGCGGTCAGCCTGCTCCTTGTGCCGCTGCTGCGACTGATTGGCCCGCTGGAAAGCTGGCCGCTCGGCGCCCGTTGGGGCGTCTGGCTGCTGCCGATGGTGTGGCTGCTGGCAACCGCCACGGGCCTGCTCTGGCGCGTCATCCCTTCCGCCGCGCCCCGCGCGTTCGCGGGCCTGGTGGCGCTTGCGGCCGTCGCCATCGCCGGCTGGTTGCAGCCGGCGATGTTCTGGTGGCCCGATCTGTCGGCAAAGACCACCGGCACGGCCGCGACCGACGAAGACGCCGCCACCGACCCGGGCCTGAAGCTCACCGAGGCCGTGCTGGCCGCGCAACCGCGCCTGATCGCCGAGGCCCTGGACGCCTTGCCGCGCTCAGAGCCGGATCGGATCAAGGTCTACGCGGTCACCTACGCGCCCTACGCGATCGAGGACGTCTTCAAGCGCGAGAGCGCGGTCGTCGCCCAGGCGATGGCGGAGCGCTTCGGCGCGGGCGACAGGACGGTCCAGCTGGTGATGAACCCGTCGACGACCGAGTCGCTGCCCTGGGCGACGCAGGCCAACCTGCGCCGGACGCTGGACCGCATGGGGCAGGTGATGGATCGCGACAAGGACGTGCTCTTCCTCCATCTCACCTCGCACGGCGGCCGCGACGGGCAACTGGCCGCCGAGGCCTGGCCGCTCGAATCCGAGCCGGTGACGCCGGCGCTGCTGAAGCAGTGGCTGGACGAGGCCGGCATCCGCTGGCGCGTGATCTCGATCTCGGCCTGCTACTCGGGCAGCTGGATCGAGCCGCTCGCGGGCGACGACACCCTGGTGATGACGGCGGCCGACGCGACCCACACCTCGTATGGCTGCGGGTCGCGCTCGCCGCTGACCTTCTTCGGGCAGGCGCTCTACGTCGACGCGCTGAAGGACACCTGGTCCTTCGCGCAGGCCCATGCGCGGGCGCGCCAGCTCATCGAGGTCCGCGAGCGCGAGGCCGGCAAGACCGACGGTTATTCGAATCCGCAGATCCGCGAAGGCGCGGCGATCGGCGAGGTGCTCCGGCGCCTGGAGCGGCAGCAGCGGGGCGACTGACGCCGCCGTGACGCGGGGTCGGGCGGGGCGGGCTGCGACTCAGCATTCTGCCGATGGCGTTGCCGCGGGCGGTGCGATAGCTTCCCATCGCGGTCACCCGACCCGCGGCGGGAGATGCCTCGATGAAGCGCTCGATCGAACAGGCCGAAGAACGGACCGAAGCCGCGCCGGCTCAGCGCGCGACCGCCCCGCGGTCGGCGGGGTTCGCCTCGACCGGCCCCCGTGACGCGGCGCCGCGCGCCAGTGGCTGGCAGGCCACGATCGAGGCCACGCCGCGCATGCAGCTGCAGCGCCGCACGATCGAGGCTGTTTTCGGGCGCGCGGCCCGGCGCGGACCAATCACCCCGACGCTTCAGGCGGCGGGCCGTGCCGGCGGCACGACACCGCTCGCGGTGCTGGCCACCGGTGGGGTCGCGCAGCGCAAGATGGGCTTCGAGTTCGAGAGCGGCAATACCTTCATCAAGGACCCGAACGCGGCCGCCGACGACCCGGCCACGCCCGAGGCGCTCGATCGCAAGGACGTCGCCTACGGCAACGGCAACAGCGCGTTCCGCCTGGAGGCCGATTCGGGCCACAACCTGGAATTCGTGACCCAGCCCTATGACAACTGGCCCGCGCTCGCCCAGGCGATCACGGGGGCAAAGGCCTTGGCGGACACGCTCGAGCAGCGCGCCGGAGCGGCGCCTCGGGGAGAGTTCTCCGTCGGCATCGCCGACGGTTTCACCCAGGACGGCATCTGGATGAGGGTAGACGATCCGGCGTTCGAGGCCGCGGTGCAGTCGACGGAAGGGGTGGCGCTGGGCGACCTGTCCCGCATGATCGACGAGCACCTCGAGGCGGGCGACGAGCACGACGACATTCATGACGACATGCGCGACGTGATCGGCGACGCCCGCGCCAACACCTCGCTGGGTCCGCAGACCGCGATCTTCCCGAACGTGAAAGGCATGCTGCTGGCGCTGGTGATGTACATCGACCGGGCCCGCACGACCGTGCCGGACAGCACGGATGGACCGAAGGCGTCATTCCGGCTGATGGCGCGAACCGATTTCCGCAGCATGTTCCGCTCGCTGACCCAGGGGGAGCGGGACCAACTGAAGCTGATCCTCTACGGCACCGCGACGGCCGGTACGGTCGACAGCAGGGCCAACACCCTCACGCGTGTCGTGGACATGGAGCTGGACAGCCAGCTGTTCCGCCGTGGCTATCTGGACGAAGGCGCTCCGAACGTGCCGCAGAAGGTCAACGCGGGGCCGACCCTGCGCGCCTGGCTGAGCAGCATCACGACGGCGGCCTCCGGCCGCGACGTGTTGTCGCCGCCGCCCGGATACACGCCCCACAGCGCGCTGTCCGGCGAGAACAAGAAATTCCGGTATGGCATGGGTGCGATGGGGATGGATGGCGACCTGGCGCTCTTCGAGATGCGCGGCTACTCCGCGCTGGACGGATGGCAACCCAAGAACGACTGGGAGGCCTTCGCGCAGACCCGTTTCGACCGGGCCGCCCGGCGCAACACCAGCCTCACGCCGCGCGTGCCGCCGCAAGCGGTGGTCCCGGTCAACGCGCAGCCCGCGCAGGTGCCGGTCCCGGTGCCGGTGCCGCAGGCGCCGATCGGTGTGCCCCAGGTGGCGCCCCTCCAGCAGGCGCAGCACCTGCAGCAGCAGGCCATCGCGCTGTTGCCCGTCTTCCCCGCCCAGCCTGCACCGCCCTTGCAGCAGGTGGGGCACCAGGGCCAAGGTCAGGGCCAGGGCCAGGGCCAAGGTCAGGGCCAGGGCCAGGGCCAGGGCCAGGGCCAGGGCGCGCGCAAGCGCAAGTTCGGGCAGTGAGGCGGCTCGCGCCGCGGGGGACATCGATCGCCGGCGGGACCCACGGGGCCGCGGTCGTCGCTATCATCGCCCCCGCAGACAAGGAGTCGAGATGGCATCACGCTTCTGGTTGGCGCTCCAGGTGGGCGCGCTCTTCAGCCTGTCGGCCGCGGCCCAGGACCTCACCCTGACGCGGCTGGACTGCGGCAGCGGCAGCAACGACCCGCGACGCTTCAGCGACACCTACGCCTACACCGAGACCACCAAGCCCTTCACCTTCAGCTGCTACGTCATCCGGCATGGCAACGACGTGATGGTCTGGGACACCGGCTATCTGCCGGGCTCGGTGCCCAACGCCACCAACAAGCCGCTGGCCGACCTGCTGCGGCAGATCAAGGTCGAGCCCGGCGAGGTGAAGTACGTCGGCATCAGCCACTTCCACGCCGACCACACCGGCCAGCTCGCCCCGCTCAGGAATGCGACCCTGCTGATCGGCAAGGGCGACTGGGAAGGCATCACCGCCACGCCGCCGATGAGCGGCGCCAACGTCAAGGGCTTCGCCGAATGGATCGCCGAGAAGCGCAAGGTCGAGACGCTGAGCGCGGACAAGGACGTGTTCGGCGACGGCAGCGTCATGATCCTGCGCGCGCCGGGGCACACGCCGGGCCACTCGATGCTGCTGGTGCGGCTCAAGGAGATGGGGCCGGTGCTGCTGAGCGGCGACGCGGTCCACTTCCATGAGAACTACGAGCACGACGGCGTGCCCGGCTTCAACGACGACCGCGCGCAGACGCTCGCGTCGATCCAGCGCATGAAAGAGATCGAGAAGAACCTGAAGGCGACGGTCATCATCCAGCACGACCCGCGCGACATCGGCAAGCTGCCGGCCTTCCCGAACGCGGCGAAGTAGCCGGGGCGGCCGCGTCCCGCGAACCGGGCGCGATTACACGCGGGTACGGCCCTAGCATCGCGCGCATGACGCAAATTCCTTCCCGACGCCTGGTGCTGGGCGCGGCACTGGCGGCGCCGGCTGTGGTGGCCGCCGCTCCCGCACCCTCCGCCAGCGCCAGCGCCAGCGCGACCGTCCTGCGCCTGGCGCCGGGCGCCCCCGGCTCGACACTCTCGCCGCGGCGCATCGACCAGACGCTGCGCCGCATGGTGGCCGACGGCCGCGCGGCGGGCGTGTCGGCCCTGGTCTGGCAAGCGGGCGTGGAGCGCTACTTCGGCGCCCACGGCCTGGCCGACGTGGAAGCGAAGCGGCCGATGGCCCGCGACACGCTCGCGCGCATCTGGTCGATGACCAAGCCGGTGGCGTCGGTGGCGCTCATGCGGCTGTGGGACGCGGGCCGGTTCCGGCTGGACGATCCGCTGGCAATCTACCTGCCGGAGTTCAGCGCGATGCGGGTCCATGCCGACGATGGCCGCGGCGAGCGACCGGCCGAGCGGACCCTCCTCGTGCGCGACGTGCTGCTGCACACCGCCGGGCTGACCTATGCGATGGAGGACGGCGCCGCCGATCGGGCCTTCCGCGCCGCGAGCCCGTTCGAGCGCTCACCCGACCTGGCCGCCTTCAGCCGCGCGGTAGCCGCGCTGCCGCTGCGGCATGAGCCGGGCACGGCCTGGCACTACGGCACCTCGACCGACATCCTCGCCCGGCTGGTGGAGGCGCTGGCGGAGGAACCCTTCGATGCGCATGTGCGTCGCCATGTGCTGCAGCCGCTGGGCCTGCGGGAGACCGACTGGACCGCGCCGGCCGCGCTGCAGGACCGCATGGCCGCGACCTACCGCCTGTCCGCCGACGGCAAGCCGGAGCGCGAGCCCGACCAGCCCTTCACCTTCGCCAGCGGCGGCGCCGGCCTGATCGGCCCCATCGACGACTACCTGCGCTTCGCCCGGATGCTGCTCGGCGAAGGCGAGCTCGACGGCGTGCGGGTGCTGCGCCCGGCGACGGTGCGCTTGATGCTGGTCGACCACTTGGACCCGGCGATCACGCAGCGGCATTTCCTGTCGAGCCCGGGGCTGGGCTTCGGCTTCGGCGGCTCGGTGCGCATCGCGCCGCCGCTGCGGGACGAGCCGCCCGGCGCGGTGGGCGAGTTCTCCTGGGGCGGTGCCGCGTCGACGCTGTTCTGGATCGACCCGGCGAACCAGCTCGCGGTGGTGTTCTTCGCCCAGAAGCTGCCCTTCGACGACGCCCTGCATCGCGACCTGCGACGCGCGGTGTACGGCTAGGCCGCTCAGGGCGCGAGCTTCGTGAATACATCGTCGCGCGCCTTCACGAGCGCGTTGTGGCAGGCGAAGCAGGTCTGGTGCTGCGCCGCGTCGACGGGCTTGCCGTCGATGAAGCGGCCGTAGCCCCAGCCGCCGCTGTCGGCGTAGCGCTTCGAATCCTTGACCATCACCTGCACCGTCGTCGGCGCGCCCGGCACCGTCGCGGCGGGAAACTCGGTGGAGCGCTGCCGCTTCCACGCCAGCTTGACCAGCATGGCGCCGTCGGGGAACGGCAACTGGCCCAGGCGATAGGCCTTCATCGCGATCGGATTGCCGACCACCGCGCGCAATTCGTCGAGCGGTGCGTCCTCCGTGGCGACGCCCACCATCTCCCATTGGCGATAACCGTCGGGCAGCACCACGCCGTAGATCGGCGAAGCAGGTTTCGAGGGCTTGCCCTGGGCCAAGGCGGGGAGCGAGCTGGCGCTGAGCGAAGCCAGGAGAAGCATCGAGGCGAGACGGTGGGCATGCATGTGGGTCTTCCAGGCAAGTGGGGCAGTGCCACGGATCAGACCAAATTCATCGCTGCCTGGGCATTGAACCTTGGTATGGGCAGAGCGTCGTGGTGATCGGCGCTTCGGGCCGTTGCATTCAAAAACCCGCTTGTCGTGAAAGCGCTTTCACAATCGACCGATATTGCCTAGGATGCGTCCCGCCGGAGAGAAGTCGCGACCCTGGACCCGCGCCGCAGAGCGCTGGCCGGATCGCGCCGATCGGTGCCCTCCAGCACACCATCGACACCTCTTGGAGACATGAATGGGATTTCCGAACCGCATGGGCGCGCCGATGCTGCGCGCCGTCGCCCTGGGCTTGTGCGCGACTGCCGCCGCGCCGGCGTTTGCCAGCGTCACCAATCCGACCATCGGCCGCCTGTTGTGGTCCGAGGAATTCAACGGCGCGTCGTTGAACACCAGTGTCTGGACGCCCTATGACGGCAATGGCTGCCAGATCAACCTGTGCGGCTACGGCAATGCCGAGCTCGAGTACTACAGCCCCAACAACCTCTCGATCGCCGACGTGCCCTTTGAAGCCGGCACGCGCGCCCTGGCGATCCGCGCGCTGCGGCAGACCATCGGCAGCAATGAGTTCACCTCCGGAAAGGTCGATTCCTACGGCAAGGTGCAGGTGCAGTACGGAATGATCGAGATCCGCATGGCCACGCCGCAGGTCACCACCGGGCTGTGGCCGGCCGCCTGGCTGCTGGGAACCAGTCCGCAGGTCTGGCCGCGCAAGGGCGAGATCGACATCGCCGAGCTGGGCCATCGCGCCTCGGCCTGGGCCGCGGCGGGCGCGCCTTCGCCCGACCATTTCGTCGGCGCCAATGTGATCACCTGGTCGCAGGCCGCCTGCGTGCCGGGCAATGAGTCGTGTGCCGCCTCCACCGCCTGGCAGACCAAGAACTGGTACAAGCCGCAGGCCTCATTGGCGAATCGCTTCGTCAAATACCGCTTCTACTGGACCGAAAGCCAGATGCGATTCACCGTCGTAGACAACGACGGCGAACACGACATGTATGACGCGCCGTTGCCGGTGAACTCAACGGCCTTGCAGGCGCCGTTCTATCTGCTGCTGAACATGGCGGTGGGGGGCAACTTCACCGATGCGGCGACGCCCTCGCAGGTGAACGCGCCACTGCCCGCCACGATGTACGTCGACTACATCCGGGTGTATGAACTCGACGGCAAGGGAGAGGTGAAGCTGGGCAACCAGGTGGTGCCGGAAGTCGCCGGGAAATTCGGCGTGTTCACCGACAACACGGTGGTCAACAACAAGCTGGTCGCCGGCAGCACGTCCGACATCTTCCTGTGGAATGGCGCGTCGACCGCGGCCGGCAACACGCTGCCGTATGAAGGCGGCAATGTGATCGCGTGGAGCTACAACACGCCGGGGCAGTGGTTCGGCGGCGGCATCCAGTCCCGCCAGATCCGCGACCTCACCAACTACCGCAATGGCCAGCTGAAGTTCCGGATCAAGATCCCGGCCAACGTGTCCTTCAACATCGGCATTGGCGACACCTACACCAACCAGAACTGGGTGAACTTCCCGGCCAATACAACGGCATTCGGCCTGGTGCGCAATGGCGAATGGGCGACGGCGACGGTTCCCATCTCGACGCTCATCGGACCGAAGGTCGCGCTGCAATCGATCGCCGACATCTTCATGTTCTCGGGCGACAACAACCGGCTGCCGACCTCGGCATTCCAGTTCGCGATCGATGACGTGGTGTGGGAGTCCGGCACGACGACCCAGGAGCCGCCGACGCCGGCCGGCATCACCCAGCCGTCGGCGACCACGGTCAAGTTCACGGAGCCGACCGGCACCTGGGCCGACGTGCATTACACGGTCAACGGCGGCGGCCAGATGAATGTGCGGATGCTGAAGGAAGGCAGTGGCAATGCCTACACGGTCACCGGGCTGAAGCAGGGCGATGTCGTGCGATTCAACTTCACCTACTGGGACCCGGCCCGCAATGGCGCCTACGACACGGCGCTGCAGAGCTACACGGTGAAGTGAACGCGCGGGATTGAGGCGCCAGGGGATTGACGACGACTCGTCAGTCGACGATCTCCGCGCCCCATCCGTCATAGACCACGCCATGCGTTTTCGCCAGTGCTTCGAATTGCGCCGACAGCGCCATGAGCGCATCCAGGTCCGGAATCATGCGGCGGGCGGCGACCACCTGCCAGGTCGGCGCATCGTCCTCCGGACCGAAGATCCGCACATCGAAATCCAATTCGGCCAAGGCGTGCGCGATCGACATCGCGGCGGCTTCTTCGGCGGCATCGAAGGCGAATTCGGGGACGTGTGGCAAGGACAGATCCGCGCCAAGTTCAACCATCTGCGCCAACACCTTGGCGTCCGGATCGTCGTTGTTGACCAGGCGATCGAGGAGTTCGGGAGAAGTTGGCATGGGTGCGGCGGAGAGAGAGTGAGGAATGGCCTGCCGCCGTCGGTCGCGGCGGTGCGGGATCATCCCACGGCGCGATGAGTCGACGCCTTCGCTCCTTGGCGTCGTTTGCTCGCGCCGCGCAGAAGCCGGAGGATCGAGACGGGATCAATCGGCGTCCCGACTAACATCGCGCGATGGATCGACGCATCAAATGGTTCGCTTGGTTGGCGATCGCCGCCGGCATCGCGCTCATGGGCTTTGCCGTCCGTGACTTCACGGCGAGCGGCGATTACCCGCCGTCGGGTCTGTCTTGCCGGACACTCTGTGGCCTGTCGCTCATTGCGGCTGAGTTGCTGGGCAATGAGATCGGCCAACGCGTGCTCGCGGGCCTGCAGCTGGCACTCGGCCTGTGCAGCGCGGCGCTCGGGGTCAAACTGATCAAGGGGCGGTGAGGGGCGCCCCGGCATTTCACCCTGACTTCACCGCCAGCCTTCATTGCCTTCACGGCGAACGTCGAGACTCCGGGAGGACATCGACGGAGCGACCCATGATCATTCCTTCCCACTCCCGCTTGCCGGCCTGGCGCATCGCGCTGTGGGGCTTCGCCGCACTGGCGCTGCTCGCGCCGGGCGTGGCCATGCAATTCACCAGCGAAGTCCGGTGGGACCTGGCCGACTTCCTCGCATTCGGCGGGATGTTGCTGGTCGCCTGCGGGGCTTTCGAACTGGCCATGCGCCTGACCTCCCAGCGGCGATCGCGCTGGATTGCCGGCGTGGTCATCGCCGCCTTGTTCCTGCTCGTCTGGGCCGAACTGGCGGTCGGCCTCCTTCATTGAAGGCGGCGGCGACTGCCATCACCGCCATGACCGTCAGGCCGCCGGGCCGTCCGGCAGCTTCGCGATGACCTTGATCTCGAACTGGAACCCGGACAGCCAGGTCACGCCGACGGCGGTGGCGGTCGGGTAGGGCGCCTCGCCCCAGAACTCGGCGGCGACGGCCCAGGCGCGCTCGAAGTGGGTGTGGGGATCCACCATGAAGACGGTCACGTCAATGACGTCGCGGAAGCTGCAGCCCGCCGCCGCCAGGATGGCGTTGAGGTTCTTGAACGCGAGGCGGACCTGCTCGTCCCGGTCCGGCTCGGGCGATCCATCGGCGCGGCTGCCGACCTGACCCGACACGAACAGCAACCCATTGGCGCGAATGGCGGGGGAGTAGCGGTGCAGCTCATAGAGCGCGTGGCGGTCGGGCGGGGAGACGACATCTCGAGTGAACATGACCGACATTCCTTTGAAGCACGAATTGCGATGTGCTCACTGTAGGAATTCGCCGCCCGTCGATAAACCAGCGACTCGCACAATCACTGTTTGGGGTCGCCAAACAGTGAGAGGAAACGACCGCCGTCTACTCCTCCAACCGGAACGCCCCCGCCTCGAAATCGGCGATCGTCGCGCGTGCGGCGGCGAGTTGCGAGGCCGGCACCAGCACGCGCACGCCGCCGACGGCCGGCGAGAGCAGCGAGTAGTTCTGCACCATGTGCTCGTCCGCCAGGTGCGGCGTGAGCGCGGCGGACCGGAGCACGCCCATCAGCAGGTGGGCCTCGATGGGCGAGTCGCGCGTGGCGACACAGACGAAGTCATCGGAGCTGGCGTCGGCGTGGTCGGGCATGGGGCCTCCTGGATTCCTCCCAAGGGCCGCAGCTTAGACCGCTTCCCGTGCGGGCGCATGCGCGTCGCTCGCAGGGGCCGTGCGCTCAGGCCGGCACCGGCACCTGCCACTGCGTCCCCGGCGCATAACGCGCGATGTACTGCTGATGCCCCGGCATCTGCTGCACCGTCTGGTCGATGCGCGCCTTGATCCCGCCCAGGAAGCCGGCCAGCTCGCGGTCGCTCATCAGGTCGGCCGTCGGATGATGCTGCTCGGGCATCAGGCCCTGGCCCAGCATCACCTGGATCCACGAGTTCTCGGTGAACAGCTCATTCGGCCCGCGGAACACCCGGCCGCTCTCGCGGAACAGGTCCAGCCGGTGCTGCAGCGACGCCGGCACCGACATCTCGCGCAGGTCGCGCCACATCGGCGAATCGGTCCGCTGCTGCAGGTGGTAATGCAGCACGATGAAGTCGCGGATGTGCTCCAGCTCATGCCGCATCTGGGCGTTGTACTCGTCGACGTCGGACTGCCGGATCCCGTCCTTCGGGAACATCTGCAGCAGCCGGATCGCGCTGCGCTGGATCAGGTGGATGCTGGTGGACTCCAGCGGCTCCAGGAAGCCGCTGGCCAGGCCCACGGCGACGCAGTTGCGCTGCCACACCACGTCGCGCTGGCCCGGCTTGAAGCGGATCACGCGATGCGGCGTCAGCACCTCGCCCTCGATGTTGCCCAGCAGCGCCGCGCGCGCGGTGTCGTCGTCGGTGTAGCGGCTGCTGAAGACCACGCCGTTGCCGACGCGGTGCTGCAGCGGAATCTGCCACTGCCAGCCCCAGGGATGCGCGATCGCGCGCGTGTAGGGCACCGCGTCCCGCACCGACGCGGTCTGCAGCGCGATCGCGCTGTCGCAGGGCAGCCAGTGCGACCAGTCCTGGTAGCCGACGCCCAGCGTCTGCCCCAGCAGCACCGAGCGCATGCCGGTGCAGTCGATGAAGAGATCCCCTTCGACCTCGGACCCATCCTGCAGCTTCAGCGCGCGCAGGTCGCCATCAGGCCGCAGCAGCACCTCGGCGATACGGCCCTCGATGCGGCGCACGCCGAAGCCTTCGCTGAAGCGGCGCAGGAAGGCGCCGTACAGCGATGCGTCCAGGTGGAACGCGTAGTTGATGCCGTCGCCCGGCAGATGCGCGAACCGGTGCTGCTGCGCCGCGCGCAGCTCGAGGCAGTAGTCGCCGTAGTCCGACGCCATGCCGCGCTCGCGGCCCTTCATCCAGAAGTGCTGGAAGCCGGCGGTCCAGTGGTCGATGCCGGTGCTGCCGAACGCGTGGATGTAGCGCGCGTCGGGGTCGCGCCAGCCCTCGAACTGGATGCCCAGCTTGATGGTGGCCTGCGTCGCGGCCATGAACTCCCGCTCGTCCAGTCCGAGCAACTGGTGGAAGGTCAGCATCGTCGGGATCGTCGCCTCGCCGACACCGACCGTGCCGATCTCGTCAGACTCGACCAGGCGGATGTCCAGCTGCTTGCCCAGGTGCTTGGCGATGCAGGCGGCCATCATCCAGCCGGCCGTGCCGCCGCCGGCAATGACGACGCGCCGCACCGGCGAGCGGGGAACGGACGGGGCGGGGGGCGTGAAGCTCATGGCGTCTCCTCCATGTCGTGGGTCGGGCGGCTTCCGGCGCGACGATGCGGGCGTCCGCAAGGACGCGTCGCTCAACGCTGCCGGAGCCGCTGGATCAGGTGGGCGCGCAGATGGCCGGCGCCCTCGGCGGTGATCGGGGCCAGCGCATGGCGGGCATGCGCGGGGATGTGGGCCGAGGTCTGGCCGTCGGCATTGAACACGTAATGGTCGAAGATCCCCTGCCAGGCGCGGCGTTGCGGCGCCGGCAGGTCGCGCAGCGACAGCAGCGCCAGCATCAGCGCGAAGACCGGTGGATCCATGTGGGCCGGCGACTGCCGCCACCAGTAGTTGATCAGCACGTTGAACGCGTCCAGCGCCTCCACCTGGTGCCACCACATGCTGGGGATGTAGAGCACGTCGCCCGGTTCGAGCTCGGCGACCTGCGCGTGCTCGAGCGCCGTCGCGAAGCGCGGGAAGCGCTCGAAGTCCGGCTGCTTCAGGTCGACCAGGCTGACCGGCTGGCCGGCTGGCGTGAAATCGATCGGACCGACGTACAGGTTGGGCAACTGCTCCGGCGGGAACAGCGTGAAGCGGCGATGGCCGGCCGCCACGCAGGCGATGTTGTCGGGCAGGTCGTAGTGCGGCGCGATGCGGCTGCGATTGCCCAGCCAGACGCTGGCCAGCGCCTCCGGTGCCGCCGTGCCGCCGGTCGCCAGCGAGGACAGGTCCAGGTCGTTGTGCGCGCGAAAGCCGGGCAGGCACTCGTCGACCGTCGTTGAGCCGACGTAGTAGCAGGGCGGACGCTCGACCTCCGCGAGTTGGAGCAGTTCCTCCATCAGCGCCGGCAGCGGCGCGTCGGCCCGGCCGAAATTCATGCCGGTGAGGTCGTCGTTGTAGAAGATGCGGCCGTCGATCTCCGGCGGGCCGGTCATGATCGCCACCGGCGCGCCGCGCCAGCAGCCGTGCAGGTAGTCGACCGCGGCGCGGTCGGAGCGCCGCGCCTCCCGCACCATCGGCCAATGCGACACGAGGCCGCGCAGCACCACTGGCTGCGCGGCCTCGATCAGGTGGGAAGGAAGCCGACCCGGCACCAGGTCGTGGAGTTCTCGGATCGGCTTCATGCCGGCATCGGCCCCGGCGGGGTCAGAACTTGTAGCGGAGGCCCAGCATATAGCGGCGTCCCGTCTGCGTGACCGCGTACACCTCCTCCTTGGTCCGGCCATGCTGGCGCAGGACCGAATCGCCGAGGTTGATGACTTCGGCCTGCAGGCTCAGGCGTTCGCTGAAGTTGTAGCCCAGGCTGACGTCCACCTGCGAGTAGGGCTCGGTGAAGATCGGCGCCGAGCGGCCCAGCTGGTTGCCGTCGTTGACCGCGGCCAGGAACTTGTCGCGCCAGTTGTAGGCCACGCGCACGCTGAACTTCGCGTCCTCGTAGAAGCCCACCAGGTTGGCGGAGTCGCTCAGGCCCACCAGCGCGTACTGCTGCGCGAAGCTCATGTTGTCGTACTTGAGCCCCGACTTCACCTTGGTGTAGTTGGCCGCGACGCCGAAGCCCGAGTTCCCGAACGCGTGCTGCACGTTCAGCTCGAAGCCCTTCAGGCTGTTGGACTGCGTGTTGGCCGGCACCGTGATCTGGAAGTTGGCCACCGGATCGCCGGGCTGTCCGACGATGGTCCCCAGCGCATGGCCGTTGCTCTCGCCGGTCTTGGTCACGCCCGGCTGGCCGTTGTAGCGGTTGAGGATGTAGTCGCGGATGCAGGTGATGTCGCTGCCGCAGCCGCCGGTGGTCGAGGCTTCGTTGTAGTACGCGCCGCCGATCGGGGTGTGGAGGTTGAACGGGGTGGCGTTCTCGAGCGTCGAGCCGATGTAGTTGCTGATGTTCTTGCGGAACACGCCCGCCGCCACATAGCTGGACCGCGCGTAGTAGTACTCCAGCGAGAAGTCGATGTTCTTCGACTTCAGCGGCTTCAGCCCCGGGTTGCCCTGCGAGCCGGTGCCGCCGCTCAGGCGCGCCAGGTCGTTCAGCGTCTGCCCGCCCTGGATCGCGTCCCAGCCTGGACGGCCGATCGTCGTGCCGTAGCTGGCGCGCAGCTTGAGCTTGTCGGTCAGGTCGGCCTGGTAATCGATGTTGGGCAGCCAGTAGCTGTACTTGCCGTCCAGCGTCGTGAAGCCCGGGTCGCCCTTGAGCACCGTCAGCTCGTTGTTGGAGCCCCAGGTGATGCCGGTGGCGATCGGCACCAGCGCGCTGGAGGTGACCTTGGTTTTCTCGTAGCGCATGCCGACCGTGGCGCTCATCGGGACGCCCAGTTCCCACTCGCGGGTGTACTCGGCGTAGGCGCTGGTGGACTTCTCCGTCGTGCGGCGGTCCGTCGAGAAGACGTTGGACGCGAGGTACTTCGACGGATCGCCGTTGCCTTTGGCGGCCAGGTCGCGGACCGTCCCGAAGTCGAAGGTGTAGAACTGCGTGAACAGGCGCGGATCGCCGACGCCGCCGATCTTGCCGAAGAAGTCTCGCAGGTCCTGCGGGATCCAGACTTCGTCCGGGTAGTTGGCCGGGCCGTTGGCCACGCCACCCCAGTTGTCCAGCTGGACGTTGGCGTAGGCCGAGCGGTTCTTCGCCTTGGTCAGGCCGACGCCGAAGTCCAGCTTCGATTCGTCGCTGATGTCCCAGCTGCCGTTGATCTGCTGCTGGTCGACCTGCGCCTTCATGTAGCTGTTGCGGAAGGACGAGCCCGTCACCTGTTGCAGCGCCGCGTTGCGCGTCGTCGTCGGCATGATCAGGATGGGCAGGTCCTGGCTGAAGTCCACGCCGGTCTGGCCGCGGTTGAAGCTGGCCGTGCCGATCACGTTGTTGCTGCCCCAGGGGCTGTCGGCGCCCGACTCCGCCGTGGAGTGGTGGGCGTCGAAGCCGAAGCGCAGCTTGTCGGTGACCTTCCAGTCGGCGTTGAAGCCCAGCGACTTGTTGTCGTTCTTGGTCGCGAAGTCGGCGCCGCCCATGGACAGGTCGGCGTCGCCGTTGGCGATCAGCTCGGTGTAGTTCAGCGGCGCGGACACGGGGCCGGAGGTCCACGAGCTCGACGAGGGGCCGAAGCTGAACCAGGCCGACAGGTCGTTGCGGCGCGTGTGCACCTTGTTCTGCGAGACCGTGTAGTCCAGCGTCGTCGTCAGCGACTTGGTCGGCGCGAACTGGAACGTCAGCTGGCCGTTCGTGCGCTCACGGCTGATGGCGTTCATGTTGTAGTTGACGTTCTGCGGCAGCGAGTAGACGTCGCTCGCGCCCGGACGGTTGGTGATCCGTTCCGAACCCGGCGCGCCCGGCAGCGGGATCGCGCCGTTGCCCGTCTCGTCGCCCTTGAAGGGCAGCCAGCCGTTGGGCACGCCGGCGCTGTTGTAGCCGGCGTCGCGCTTCTGGAAGCTGCCCGAGACCGACACGCCGAACATGCCCTCGCCGAAGGTCGTGCTGTAGATGCCCGACACCTCGGGCGTCACGCTGTCGCCCTTGATGTTGTCCGGCAGGCGCGAGTTGCCGCCGTCATGCACCGCCTTGACGCCGATGCTGGCGATGGTCTTCTTGGTGTCCAGCGGGCGCGCGGTCTTGATGTTGATCGTTGCGCCGATGCCGCCGGTCGGGGCGCTGGCGCGGCTGGTCTTGTAGACCTCCAGCGCGGCGATCGATTCCGTGGCCAGGTTGGCGAAGTCGAAGGCGCGCGAGTTCGACGGACCCGTGTCCGCCAGCGTCGAGGCCGGCATCTGGCGGCCGTTGAGCAGCACCAGGTTGAAGTCGGGGCCGACGCCGCGCACGGTGACCTTGGAGCCTTCGCCCATCGAGCGGTCGATCGACACGCCCGAGATGCGCTGCATCGACTCGGCCAGGTTGGTGTCGGGGAACTTGCCGATGTCCTCGGCGACGATGCCGTCGACCACGCCGCGCTGCTGGCGCTTGAGGTTCAGCGAGGTGTCCAGCGACTGTCGGATGCCGGTCACGACGACGGTGTCGATCTGCGCGTCGGCGGTCTTGCGCTGGGCCTCGGACGCGGCCGCCTCGGGGGCCGCGGGCGCCTGCTGCGCGTGCGCCGCGGCGGCCAGGAACAGCATCGCGCAGGCCGCCGCCACCGGTTGGGGTTGCGGTCCGCGGCCCTGCCGCTGTCGGGTGGGGTGGACGTGTTTCATGTGTCTCCTTGTTGTCTCTCAGTCTTGGCCATGACCCACGTGCGACGGCGGGCCCGAGGGATGCAGGGCAAGCTGGATCCGGATCTCGTCGGGGCACGGCTTCGTTGGCCGTCGCCCCGTCTGTCCTTCGCTGCCAGGACGCTCCTTTCCGCGCCCCGGTGGGCGCGTGGCGGATCATCTTGAAAGCGCTTTCAGAATTTAACTGCTTCGGCTCCGGGTCCTCTACTGACTTTCCCTAGCGAGGGGTCCGCGCCACACCGGGCGCGGGGTACTGCGAAATGGGGCGGCCGCGGCGGCCGGGCGGACGCCGGGTGGCGTGGCGCTTTCAGGCCGCGACGGGGACGGCGGGGCGCGCGTCCAGCGCGCGGGACTCGGCGTCGAAAGCCAGGGCGTGCCCGGCGCCGGCGACCAGGCGGACGCTGTCGCCGTCGTGCAGCGCGGCCGCGCCGGCGGGCAGCTTGGCGGTGAGCAGCTCGGGGATGCCGTCCACGCGCAGGTGCAGGATGGACACGTCGCCCAGGTGCTCCGCCAGCACGACGGTCGCCGGCACCGCGGCTTCGTCGTGGCCGGCGGCGAGCTGCAGGTGCTCGGGCCGCAGGCCCAGGCGGGCCGCCGCCGGACGCGCGGCGCCGCCGAGCGAATCCCACAGCCGCCGCGCCGCGCCGGGCGCGTGCGCGGCCGGGCGTTCGATGAAGTTGATCCGCGGCGCGCCGAGGAAGCCGGCGACGAAGGCATTGGCCGGATGGCGGTAGAGGTCCATCGGCGCGCCGAGCTGCTCGATGCGGCCCTTGTTGAAGACCGCGATGCGGTCGCCCATCGTCATCGCCTCGACCTGGTCGTGGGTGACGTAGATCATGGTCGTGCCGAGCTGCTGATGCAGCCGGGTGAGCTCGATGCGCATGTCCACGCGCAGCGCGGCGTCCAGGTTGGACAGCGGCTCGTCGAACAGGAACACCTTGGGCTTGCGCACGATCGCGCGGCCGATGGCCACGCGCTGGCGCTGGCCGCCGGAGAGCTGCCGGGGCGTGCGCTGCAGCAGGTCGGTGATGCGCAGGACCTCGGCGGTGCGGCGCACCTGCTCGTCGCGCTCGGCGCGGCCGACGCCGGCCATCTTCAGCGCGAAGCCCATGTTCTCGGCCACCGTCATGTGCGGGTAGAGCGCGTAGCTCTGGAACACCATCGCCGCGCCGCGGTCGGCGGGGCGCAGGTCGTTGGCGCGGGTGCCGTCGATTAGCAGGTCGCCGCCGCTGATCTCCTCCAGGCCCGCGATCATGCGCAGCGTCGTGCTCTTGCCGCAGCCCGACGGGCCGACGAAGACCATGAACTCGCCGTCCCGCACGTCCAGGTCGATGCCCTGGATCACCTCGTGATCGCCGTAGCGCTTGCGGATGCCGCGCAGCGTGACTTGTCCCATGACGGTGCTCCCGATCAAGCCTGGCGCGCCGCGCGCCGCGCCAACACGAAGTCGCGGTAGGCGAGCGCGCTGTCCTTGGGCGTGCGCCGCTGCGTCGTGTAATCCACATGCACGATGCCGAAGCGCTTCTCGTAGCCCGAGGCCCACTCGAAGTTGTCCATCAGGCTCCACACCATGTAGCCGCCCATGGGCACGCCCTGCGCGATCGCGTCGCCGACGGCGGCGATGTGCGTGTCCAGGTAGCGGGTGCGGTCGGCGTCATGCACGCGGCCGTCGGCGCCCACCGGATCGGGGAAGGCGCCGCCGTTCTCGGTCACGTACAGGCGCTTGGCCGCCGGGTAGTCGCGGTGCACCGAGACCAGCAGGTCGGTCAGGCCCTGCGGGTAGACCTCCCAGCCCATGTCGGTGAGCTCCAGGCCGCCGGTCTTCGGGTCGAAGCTGTTGTCCGCGCTGGCCATGCCGCGCGAGTAGTAGTTGATGCCGACGAAGTCGATGGGCACGCGGATGCGGTCCATGTCGCCGGCCTCGACGTGCGGCGCGTCATCGCCCAGGTGCTCGATCACGTCCTGGGGATAGTGGCCGTTGAACAGCGGGTCCATGTACCAGCGGCGCAGCTTGCCGTCCTCGAGCCGGGCCTTGGCGCGGTCCGCATCGGAGTCGGTGGCGGGATACATCGGGGCCATGTTCAGCACGATGCCGAGCGAGGCCTTGAGCTGCAGCTCGCGCATCGCGGTCACGGCCAGGCCGTGGCTGAGCAGCAGGTGATGCGAGACCTGCGCGGCCAGGCGGCGATCCTTGAGGCCGGGTGCGAAGACGCCGGTCTCGTGGCCGAGCTGCGCGACCACCCAGGGCTCGTTGTGCGTGGCGATGGAGACCACCTTGTGGCCCAGCCGCTTCGCGATGCCCACGGCGTACTCGACGAAGCGTTCGACGGTGGCGCGGTTGCCCCAGCCGCCGATGTCCTGCAGCGCCTGCGGCAGGTCCCAGTGGTTCAGCGTCAGATAGGGCTTGAGGCCGCGCGCCAGCAGGCCGTCGACGAGCCGCTCGTAGAAGGCCAGGCCGGCTTCGTTCCATTCGCCGTCGCCGGTGGGGCGCACGCGCGGCCAGGACACCGAGAAGCGATAGGCCTCGACGCCCAGGTCCCGGATCATGTCCAGGTCCTGCTCCCAGCGCGCGTAGTGCTCGCAGGCGACGTCGCCGCTGCTGCCGTCGGCGATCACGCCGGGCTGGCGGCAGAAGCTGTCCCAGATGGACGGGCCCTTGCCGTCGGCGTCATGGGCGCCCTCGATCTGGAAGGCGCTGGTGGCCACGCCCCAGACGAAGTCGTCAGGGAAGCGCTTGGCGGAGGCGGTCGGCAGGGTGGAGGATGACATCGGAGCAGGCGTGCTTATGGTTGTTGGAGGGCGGAAGGCGAGAGGCTGAAGGCGCGTGCGATGAGGTGCGAGGCGTGGCGCGTCACTTCACCGCGCCGACGGTCAGGCCCGAGATGAGCTGCCGTGAGCACAGGACGAAGAGCACGATCAGCGGCAGCGTCGCGATGGCGGAACCCGCCATCAGCGCGCCCCATTCGGTGTCGACGGGGCTCTGCAGCGACCGCAGTGCCAGCGGCAGCGTGTACATGTCGGGCGAGCGCATGACGACCAGCGGCCCGATGAAGTTGTTCCAGGACGAGATGAAGGTGATCAGGCCGAGCGTCCCGAGCGCCGGCTTGAGCAGCGGCAGCACGATGCGGGCGTAGATGCCGAGCTCGCCGCAGCCGTCCATGCGGGCGGCCTCGACGAGCTCGCGCGGCACGGCCGAGGTGATGAACTGGCGCATCAGGAAGATGCCGAAGGCGCTGGCCGCGCCGGGGATGTAGAGCGCGCGCGGCTGATCGATCCAGCCCAGCAGGTCCATGATCATGAAGCTGGGGATCATGTTCATGAAGCTGGGCAGCAGCATCGTGCCCATAACCAGGCCGAAGAGCGCCTTCTTGAAGCGGAACTCGTACATCGCGAAGGCGTAGCCGCCCATCGAGCAGAACAGCAGCGTCAGGCCGGTGTTGCACAGGCCCACGTAGAGGCTCAGGCCGAGGTTGCGCCAGAAGGGCAGGCGTTTGGTGAGGATGTCGACGTTGTTCAGGAAGTCGTTGCCGAACCACATCGGCGGCGGCAGGCTGAAGATCTCGGTGCGCGAGTGCGTCGCGAAGACGAACATGAAATAGAAGGGCGCCAGCATGATCAGCGCCCCGGCGCCCACCAGCAGGTAGGCGGCCCAGGCGGTCATGCGCGGCGGCTGCGCGGCGCGCGGTGCGGTGGCGTCGAGGGAGGCAGGCATCGTGGTGCTCATGGCGCGGCGTCCTCAGTCGTCCTTGCGCCGGAAGGCGCGGTTCGTCAGCCACGTCAGCGCGGCCACGATGAAGAACAGCAGCCAGGACATCGCGCTGGCGGCGCCGAAATCGTTGAAGTCGAAGGCGTTGCGGTAGAGGTAGACCGCGGCGCTCATGCCGGCCTGGTCGGAGCCGCCCTTGCCGCCGGTGAGGATGAAGGGTTCCTCGAACAGCTGCAGACCGCCGATGACGCTCAGCGTCACGCCGAAGAAGATCATCGGGCGCAGGCTGGGCAGCGTGATGTGGAAGAACTGCTGCAGGCGGCTGGCGCCGTCCATGGTCGCGGCCTCGTAGAGATCGGGCGGGATGGTCTGCAGCGCGGCCAGGTAGAGCACGACGTTGAAGCCGACGTAGCGCCAGAAGACGATGGTCGAGATGGCGGGCTTGAGGGCGTCGGGATCGTTGAGCCAGTCCACCGCCGCCTGCGGCATCAGCTGGCCCAGCAGCGGAATCTCGCGCAGCGTCGCGATGGCGAGGTTGATCAGGCCGTAGTCGGTCGAGAACAGCGAGCTGAACAGGATCGCGATCGCGACCGAGGAGGTGATGTAGGGCAGGAAGTAGGCCCCGACCATCGGATTGCGCCAGCGCTTGAAGGCGATGTGCAGGAAGGTGGCGAGCGGGATCGCGACCAGGTGCTGCGGAACGCCCGAGGCGATCGCCAGCCAGGCGGTGTTGCGCATGGACTTCCAGAACCACTCGTCCTGCAGCGCGAAGGCGAAGTTGTCCAGCCCGACCCAGTGCATCGCGCCCAGGCCGCTGGTGGGCTCCCAGCTGTGGAAGGCCAGGTAGAGCGAGAACAGCAGCGGGAACAACCCGAAGACCACGAACAGCAGCAGGAAGGGCGCCAGCAGCGCGTAGGGCGCGTAGCGGGGCGAGAGGCGCAGGGCCGGCGGGAGTCGGAAGTGCATCGTCGTCGTTCCGTGTCAGCGTCGCGCGCGTTGCTGGAGCAGCCGCTGCGCATCGGCGAGCGCGGTGGCGATGTCCTTGCCGCGGTCCAGGACCTTGTCGAGCTCGGTGTCGATGACCTCGCGGGCGAAGGCGTCCTGCTTGTGGACCGGGAAGGCGCGGATGTGGCTGGCGGCATCGCGCCAGTCGCGGCGGGCGACCTGGCCGCCGAGGAAAGGCAGCGGCTGGTCGTAGAAGGCGTCCTGCTGCGCATCGACCAGCGCGGGGAAGGCGTCCTGCGCCTTGAAGGCCGCGAGCTGCTGCGCGCGGTTCATCGTCATGAAGCGGATGAAGGCGTAGGCCATCGGCTTGCGGGCGGCGTCGCCATGGCGGGCCATCGCGAAGAAGGTGCCGCCGTAGGCGGCGAAGGCGCCCTCGGGCAGCTGCGCCGCGCGCCACTTGCCGCGCGTGCCGGGCGCGAGCCAGGTGTTCAGGTGCCCGGCCAGCCAGGCGCCGGACATCTGCGTGGCGATGCCGCCGCGCTTGAAGCCCTCGGTCCAGTCGGAGGACCAGGCGGTGACCTTGGCGTCGAGCTGCCGGCGGCGCACGGCGCGCGCCAGCTCGAAGGCGCGGACGAAACGCGGCGAGGTCACCAGCGGCCGCGAGTCCTTGTCGAAGTAGAGGCCCTCGCCCGCTTGCAGGCCGGTGCGGATGAGGATGTCCTTCATGTCGCGCGCATGCGCCATCAGGTAGGCGCCGGTCGAGGCCTTGATCTTCACGCCGGCGGCGACGTAGCCCTCCCAGCTCCGTGTCAGGTCGGCCTCCTTGAGGCCGGCGCGGGCCAGCAGGTCGGCGCGGTAGAGCAGGGTGCCGGGGCCGATGTCGGTGGGGACGGCCAGCACGGCGCCGGCCGGGGTCGTCGCCTGGTCGAAGGCGTAGCCGACGAAGCGCGCGCGCTCGCGGCCGAGCTCATAGGGCGGACGGGACAGGTCCTCGAGCCCGGTGCCCTGCGCGAATCGGCCGAGGTAGCCGATCTCCAGCGCCATCACGTCCGGCAGGCCCTTCGCGGTCGAGAGCGCCGTCGTCATCGCGGTGTGGTGGTCGTTGAGCTCGCGGCTCACGATCTTCACCTCGATGTCGGGATGCAGCTGCTTCCAGGCGGGCAGGGCGGACCGGACGATCTCGTCGATGGCGGGGAACGCGGCGACGGTGAGCGTGGTTGTCGTGGGCGCGGGCGCGGGCGTGGCGGTCGCGCTGGCCGGCTGCGCGGCAACGCCTGACCCCGCCTGGATCAGGGCCAGGGTCAATGTCGCCGTGGATAGCCATTGGGCCCACTGCCGCATGCTTTGTGTCTCCGTCGTTGGTGTCGTTATGAAAGCGCTTTCATGATATCGGTCGTCAGAGCGGGAAAGTACCAGGGTTATCGCTAGTGAGTCGGCTTCGCCTCGCCCCTGCCCGCAAGCGGGAGGGCGTAGGAAGGGCATGAGCATGACTCCCTCTCCCGCTTGCGGGAGAGGGCAGGGGTGAGGGCCAGCGTCCTCACGCAGTCCGCTCATCCGCCCGCTTGCGCCTCGGGGTCGAGGCCGCGCTCCGCTCAGACCGCCCGCGTGGACGATCGAATGATCAATCGCGGCTCCGGAAGCTGCGTCGTCGGCGTCTTGTCGGCCAGCAGCTCCAGCAGCGCCTGCGCAGCGCAGCGTCCCAGCTCGAGGCCGGCCTGGTGGATGGTCGTCAGCGGCGGGATGCAGTGCGCGGCCCCTGCCAGGTCGTCGAAGCCGACGATGGAGACGTCCTCCGGCACCCGCAGCCCGCGGCGGTACAACGCCAGCGAGGCGCCGAAGGCCATCTGGTCGTTGGCCGCGAAGATCGCGGTGAAGGGCTCGCGGCTGTCGATCAGGCGCTCGGCGGCCATCACGCCGCTGTCCTCGTGGAACAGGCCGGGCAGCACCAGCGCCGGCTTGTACTTGACGCCCGCCGCCTCGAGCGCGGCGCGATAGCCCCTCAGGCGCTCCTGCGCGTCGGGGTGGACGGGGTCGCCGGCGATGAACGCGATCTTGCGATGGCCCAGCGACAGCAGATGATGCGTCGCCAGGCGCGCGCCCTCGAAGTCATTGAAGTTCAGCGCATGCAGGCTGGGCGCCTTCAGGCTGCGGCCGGTCACGACCACCGGCAGCTCTTTCGCCAGCTTGCGCAGCGACTCGTCGCTGAGGCGGCCGGTGAGCACGATGATCCCGTCGACGCGGCGCGAGCGCAGCGTGTCGATGCAGCGCTGCTCTTCCTTGGCATTCCAGTGGCCGCTGGCGAAGAGCGGCACGAAGCCGGCGGCGTCGAGCACCTCCTCGATGCCGCGCAGCGCGACGCCGTAGTAGGGGCTGTCGATCGCCTGCGTGACGACGCCGACGCTGAGCGAGCGCCCGCCGGCCAGCACGCGCGCGATGGGATTGGGAACGAAGCCGAGTTCCGCGATGGCGCGGTCGACGGCGTCCTTCTTTTCCTGGCTGACGACGGCGGTGCCGTTGAGGATGCGCGAGACGGTGCTCGGCGAGACCCCGCTGGCTTCGGCCACCATGCCCAGCGTCACCTTCGATGACGGGCGGGCGGACTTGGAGCTCTTCATGGGCGGGATGGCGTTGTCGTGGGCGCGGGCGAGTTTAAGGGACGGGCGACGGGCGGGGGCGAGGGTGTGACAACTCGGTGATAAGCGGCTTGGCGAGGGCATTGGTGGGCGTCTGCATCGACAAATCGAAGGCTTGCGGGTAGCCCCGCGCCTCAGCGCATGGCGTGAGCGATGCGGACGGATCACCAGAGCCTCCCTATGGGGGTACTTGGCCCGCAAAACAACAGATCATGGTTTTCGCGCTCGAGCGCCGGGAGAGCCTGCTTTAAGCTGTATGGTTTTGCGGAGAGACCCACGTGCGAGGTCTCCCATGACGAGGGCGGCGCCGTGTCCACCACGATGCCGGCAGGGAGAGATCAAGAATGCTTCGAATCAGGGCGGCCGTCTGGTCGGGCGGCTGCATGGCCGCGCTTTGGAACGCTTTTGTCGCCGTAGCGATGCTCGCCGGCACCATCGGTGAAGCGCAAGCCGGTTGCTACAAGGACGGACGCGAGACGATTTGCTCCTGGCCCAGCGCCAGCATCTCGACGCCTGGCGGTCCTGTGGTCCCCACCGGCGGCAGCTTCCAGGTCAAGGTCCTTGGTTTGGAGGAGTCGCAGAACACGCTGCAACTGATCTATCGGGTCGAGTTGCATCGCAATGATGTGCCCGTGGCCGTGCAGGAGTTTTCTCCCAACACGAAGCGCGCGGACGCGACCTTCGCGCAAAGCGGGTTGGCGCCGGGCGTCTACACTTTCCGAGGCAAGGTTTACGACGCGGGCGGGCGCACGACGATGTCGTCGCCGATCCAGGTCCGGATCAACGCCGCCCCCAACGTCGGCATCTCGGTACCTGGCCAAGGCCAGGTCTATGCCCAGGGGCCAGTCGAAGTTGCTGTTGCCGGCTCGATCTCGGACGACTTCGGCGTCCAGCGTATCGAGATCTATCTGAACGGTGGGCACGTGGGTAACACCACGCCCTTGTCGGTCTCACCGTCCTCGTACGCGTTCTCAATTCCCAACGTCGGCATTGGCGTTCATCAACTCAAGGCCCGGGCCTACGATTTCGACGGCGCGTGGTCGGAGTCGCCGACGACGACCGTGCGCGTGAATGCGCCACCGACGGTAGCCATGACGTCGCCGTCCAACGGCACTGTCGTGGCGGGACCGAGCGGGTCGATCCGGTTTGCTGCCACGGCTTCGGACGGCGATTCAGCCGGCATCGCGCGCGTCGAGTACTTCACCACTGCGGGTGGGCACATCGGAACGGCGTCCTCCGCGCCATTCGAGTTCGTCTGGTCCGGCGTGGCGCCGGGAACCTATGACGTGCTCGCCCGCGCAGTTGATACGGACGGCGGCGTGTCGACTTCGGGCGCTGTGCGCTTCCGGGTCAATGCTTTGCCGCAGGTGTCGCTGACGGGACCTGCCAACAACCAGGTGTTCGCTGGACCGAAGGCGACCTTCTCCTTGACTGCAGCCGCGAGCGATGCTGACGGCGGCATCCAGCGAGTCGAGTTCTATCGAGATGGCGCGCATGTCGGCACAAGCACCTCCGCTCCCTACGCGATCACTTTGAGCGATCAGCCAGCCAATGGCTACATGCTGATGGCGCGTGCTGTGGACACCGATGGCGCCTATAGGGACTCCGCCGGCGTGTTCGTGCGGGTGAATGCGTTACCGTCGACGACGGTGACCGGGCCCGCAAATGGCGCCGTCATCGCGGCGAACAGCGGGCCCGTGCGACTCACGGCATCCGCCTCGGATAGCGACTCAGGCGTCTCCCGGGTGGACTTCCTGTCAGGGGGAACACTGATCGGCAGTGCCTCAACCGCGCCGTACGACACTGTCTGGAACGGCCTGGGTGCAGGTTCATACACGTTCATCGCGCGAGTCGTTGATCGCGACGGCGCCACGGCGGATTCAGCACTAGTCAGCTTCCGCATCAATGCCTTGCCCGCCGTGGCACTGACATCGCCGTCCAGCAATCAGGCCTTCGCTGGCGTGCCGGCCTCGATCCCGTTGGCAGCCACTGCCTCCGACGGCGACGGGGGGGTGCAGCGGGTGGAGTTCTATGCAAATGGCGTGCATGTTGGCTCCAGCAGTTCGGCGCCGTTCGCCATGACGTGGAATGGCGTTGGCGCAGGCAGTCATTCGATCGTGGCTCGTGCGGTGGACAACGACGGCGGCGTTCGCGACTCCGCGAGCGTCACCGTGACCGTCAACGCTTTGCCTACTGTGGCTCTGACGGCGCCGGCGGCGGGGGCCGTACTGGCGGACAACTCGACGCCTTGGCGACTTTCGGCCGCGGCCAGCGACGCCGACGGCAGCATTGCATCCGTCGAGTTCTTGATCGATGGACAAGTAGCCGGTCGTGTCAATTCACCGCCATTTGTGTGGGACTGGTCCTCTGCAGCGCCCGGCATGCATCGGCTGGCAGTCCGGGCCTTCGACAACGTCGGCGGATCCACCCTATCCGGGGAAATCTCCGTACGGGTCAACGCGCCACCGAACGTCACATTGACGGCTCCGAAATCTGGCGCAATCCATCAAGGTCCTTCGGCCACGATCGCGCTTGCCGCCACCGCGACTGATGACGCTGGAATCCAGACGGTCGAGTTCCTGTCGGGCGCAGGCGTCGTCGCGACGGTCACGGCGCCGCCCTACCAGTTCGCTTGGACGGATCGTCCCGCTGGGACCTATCTCGTTTCCGCCAGGGCGACTGACACGGAGGGCCGTCAAACGACCTCCGCGCCGGTGGCGGTCGTGGTGTCGTACGCCGATCCGGTGGCGGTCAACATCGTTCCGCCGAACCTGTCCGGCGGGATCACCGGCACGGCGGCAGGCCAAGCCGCGGTCTCGGTGAACGGATCCGCCACCTACGACCTACCCATCGCGCTGCCCCCGGGTACTGCGGGACAGGTGCCGAGCGTGACCTTGCACTACGACAGCCAGGCCAAGGAAGGGCTGTCCGGCCTCGGATGGACGGTGAGCGGCCAGTCGCGCATCACGCGTTGCGCGGCAACCATTGCTACTGACGGCGAGCGCAACCGCGCGCGCCTTGACAGCAAAGCACATTACTGCCTGGATGGTGAGCGTCTGATCGCGATCAGCGGGGTGGAGGGCGCGACCGCGACCTACCGGACCGAGATCGACCACTTCGCGCGCGTGACCTCCTCTGGCAGCGATCCCGACCGCGGGCCAGACTCGTGGAAAGTAGAGTTGAAGTCGGGCGACATCCAGTACTTCGGCACAACTGCGGATTCGTTCGTCGAAACGCCGGGCTCTGCGGGCAAGGCCCTGTTCTGGGCGCTGAGCCGGGAAGAGGATCGACGTGGCAACTACATCGCCTACGACTATTTCAAGGACAGCTCGACTGGCGAGCACCTCCCCAAGGCGATCCGCTACACCGGAAACGGATCTGCGTTCGCACCGTATGCGGCGCTCCGCTTCGAGTACGACACGGTCGACCGTCCGGATCCCTCATTCGCCTATCTGGCCGGCGCGCGCACCGTGATCACGAAGCGGCTCAGCGGCCTGTCCACCTGGACCGGCATTGCCGCCGACGGCTCCGGCGGAACGCTCGCTCGACGCTGGTCGATCGGCCACACGACGAGCACGACCACGGGATTGAGCCTTGTCCAGTCGGTCACCGACTGCGGTGCGGCGGAATGCCTGCCCGCAACGACCTTCCAGTATTCCAAGCGCAGCGAGGCGGACAACGTCTTCAGCGGCGGCGTCTGGCAAGGCGGTCCGGAGGTGCTCTACAAAAATCCGGCGCAGCGAGGTTTGTCGAAACTGCTAGAGGTGATGGCGGCCGTCGACGTCAACGGCGACGGTCGTAGCGATCTGATCCAGCACTTGGGAGGAACCTCCTGGCAAGTCTGCCTCTCGACGGGAGCGGCGTTCTCCTGCTCGACCTGGACCGGTCCGGAGAGCCCTTTGTCGGGTGTGATTCCAGGGGACTACAACGGTGACGGGCGTATTGACCTGCTGCGCCCCTCGACGGGCAGCGATGGCTCTACCCTTTGCCTGTCGACTGGCGCCGGCTTCACTTGCCAGGCGTCCACCGTCTTCCCGGTTCCGCCAGCACCTACGACTCTTCCAGCGTTGGGCGCCAGCTACAACTATGTCGTTGCAGATGTGAACGGCGACGGGCGAGACGATGTCGTCGCGCGAGGCACGGGCGCGTGTTTGTCGAATGGCGCGACCTTCACCTGCGGGTACGGTGGCGGTGCGGGGGGCGCATTCTTCGACCGCTACGCGTATCGCTACTTCGAGCCTTCATCAGAGACGGCGTGCACGATCAGCCTGACGCGCTGGCGGCCGTTCATGGGTGATTTCAACGGGGACGGCAAGACTGACACGCTGATCTCGACCTACTACAACCCGGCCTGCGCACGCCTGTGGGAACTGCCACCAGATAACAGTTTCCAGATGTGCAGCGCCAGTGGCGACGGGTGTCGTACGGTGCTCGACGGGCTTGGCCTAGACACCGGGTTCGCCGGGCAAGGTGCGTCGATGACGGGTGACTTCAACGGCGACGGCATCACCGACTTCGCACTGAGCGCCCTTCAGCACGCGACGGTGCTCAAGATTTGCTACGGCAACGGGGCGGGTGGCGTCGACTGCCGCGATCACACCAACGGCGCAACCCCCGACGAACACGCCTTCAGCACCGTGGCTGACATCGACGGTGATGGTCGGCCCGAACTGCTGGGCGTGGGCGCAAACGGCCGCCTGTGTCGCATCGCCGCGGGGCAACTGCGCTGCGAGAGTCGCACGTTCACCTTGCAGCATCCGACCCTGGTCTATGGGGATTTCAACGGCGACGGTCGGATGGACCTCGCGGAGTACAACCCGGACGCGAAGACCTGGGCGGTCTACCTGGCGGGATCGGCCCAGGTGCCGGACTTGATGACCTCGGTCACGAATGGCGCCGGTCAGACGTCAACCTTCAGCTATGGCGCTGTGAACGACGCTGCCGTTCACGCACAGGGCTCCGAACCCGGATACCCGAAGCGCAACGTCCAGACTGGCGCGCCGATCGTGAGGCGGCTGGAGATCGGCAACGGACAAGGTGGCGCTTCGGTCACGACCTATCGCTATGAAGGTATGCGGACCGAGTTGACCGGACGCGGGGCGCTGGGCTTCGCGGCGGTCGAGCGGCTGGACCCTCTTAAAGGCCTGAAGACGCGCAGCGTCTATAGCCAGGACTTCCCGACCATCGGCCAATTGCTCACGGAGACGGTGACGCAGACCAACGGTGTGCAGATGTCTTCGAGCACCACACTCTGGGAGTCGATGACGACGACCTCTGGTGGCGCGACAAAGCATGTCTTCCAGCGATCGACCACCCAGACGACGAAAGACCTCAACGGCGCCGCGATGCTGACGCGCTCGCTGGAGATTCCTGTTGGCGGTATCGATGCTTGGGGCAATGTGACGTCGCTGACGCAGACGGCGACCTCCGCGCTTGAACCCGGCGCGAGCTACGTGACCACGACGAGCAGAACCTTCGACGTGCTGGAGGACCGTTGGTTGATGGGGCTGATGCGGACCGAATCGATCACCGCTACGGCCCCTGGCGCGCAGGCGGTGACCCGCACCAAAGCACTTGAGTACAACGCCACAGGCGAGGTCTGGAAAGAGACGGTGGAGCCCGACGCACCCGAGCTCCGGAAGGTGACGGAGTTGGGGCGACACCCTGTCCACGGCGGGGTTTCGTCCAAGACGGAGACTTGGCGAGCTCCCGGTGCTTCGTCGGACCGATCGCTCGTCGTGGAAACGGCGGAGTACGACGCCGTGGGACGTTTCGTCGAGGCGACGACCAATGCCAAGGGGCATCTGGAGCGACGTCAATTCGATCCGGCACATGGTCAGCCCGTTCTGCACGTCGATGCGAACCAGTTGCAGACTCAGTGGGTCTATGACGCCTGGGGCCGCAAGCAGCGCGAAACGAGGCCCGACGGAAGTGCCACGACCTGGGCGTATCGATCCTGCGTGTCGGGCTGCATGAACCGCGCGACCTCCGCGACCGTGGTGCAGCAGTGGATGGGAACTCAGCAAACTACCGTCCCCGTGGAGGAACTATTCGACGCGTTAGGCCGCAAGGTCCTGACGCGGACCTGGGGCTTCTCCGGTGCCGAACTGCTGACAGAGAACCGGTACGACATCAACGGATATCTGAAGTCCTTGAGTCGTCCGTACTTCGCGGGTCAGGCGCCGGTCTGGACCCACCGCGACCGCGATGCGATTGGACGCGTAATTGCGCTGCGCGCACCGGACGACAACGGCGTCGAAGCGACGACGACCTTCACCTACAACGGGCTAGAGATCTCGCAGCTAGATGCCAGGCAGCAGACGACCACGCGTGTGGCGAACGCACTGGGCAAGGTACTTCGCGTAACCGATGCGCTCAATCGCACGACGCGATATGGCTACGACGGCTTCGGCCACCTGAAGCAGGTAACGGATGCCAAGGCCAACGTGATCGACGTCACACTCGATCGCTTGGGTCGCAAGACCGGATTGCGCGATCCTGATCTGGGCAATTGGCAATACGCGGTCGATCCGCTCGGCCGGACCTACTGGCAGAGGGACGCCAAGGGACAGGAAACGACGTTCGAGTTTGACGACCTGAATCGTCAGACGAGGCGCCTGGCACCCGATCAGGACAGCCGCTGGGTGTTCGACACAGCGGCCAACGGGATCGGAAAGCTGGCCGAGTCGTACAACTGGACCAACGGGGCCAAGGATGCGCGACGTCTGTTCACTTACGACACGAAGGGCCGCGCGGAAAGCCAACTCTTCCAGCTCGACGGGGATTATCAAGAGACCTATCGCTACGACAGTCTCGGCCGTGCTGCGGGCTCGGTGTATCGACGTTCAGCGCGAGGGGCTACCGGCGGTGCGACGAGCACGATCGGCATCCACTACAACGAACGTGGCCATGCGGCGGCCGTCAGCGTCAACGCACTGGGTCTGAACACTACGGTGTGGCAGGCCATCGCGCGCGACGCGGAAGGCCATGACACGCAGGAGTTTCTTGCCGGTGGCCTGATTCAGCACACGGGGTACTCGGCATTCACCGGGCGTATGAGCAGCGTGATTACAGGTACACCGACGCGGCTTGGTGCGCCGAATCCCACACATCAAAACGACGTTTACCTCTACGACGTGATCGGCAACTTGCGCTACCGCGCGCAGATGAACGAGCAGGGCGGACTGCTGCAGGAGAACTTCACCTATGACGCGCTCAACCGCCTGGAGGACGCGACGATCAACGGGGTGGTGAGCAGCACTCGTTACGACGAGATTGGGAACCTGTCGTCCAAGAGCAATGTCGGTGGCTACACCTACCCCGTCTCAGGCGCTGGGAGCGTGAGGCCGCACGCCGTCACGAGCATCTCGGGGACAGTTGCTGGTATCCAGAACCCGAGCTTTGGCTACGACGACAACGGCAACCTCCTGCTGGGGCTGAACCGTGCCTACACATGGACGGCCGGCGATGTGCCACGGACCATCGAGCGGCTGTCGGGCGGAGTGGCGGTTGAGCGGACGTCATTTGTGTATGGCCCCGATCAGGAGCGTCGTTTGCAAACGGTGCAGCCGATGTCTGGCGGTGCGCCGGGCGGTGTCAGCACAAGCATCTACTACGCTGGCGCGCAGGAGAAGCAGATCGAGGCGGCGCAGAACCTCACGATCGTGCGAACGCAGCTGCCGATGGGATTGGGTTACCTTGAGGAGCGGTTGGCCGGCACGTCCGTGGACCTCGCGGCTGCAGGTTCGAGCACCGTGCGCCTGCATCTGAAGGACCACCTTGGCTCGGTGCTGGGCGTGGTGGATGGCGACGGCACCGTACTGCAGCGAATGAGCTATGACGCCTGGGGGCGCCGCCGTCAGACCAATGGCAATGACGACAGTTGGGGCAGCCTGGGTACGATCGCCAACAACCAGGACAACAGCGGCTATACAGGCCATGAGCACCTAGACCAGTTGGGCCTGGTGCACATGAACGCGCGCCTGTATGACCCGATCCTCGGAAAGCATACGAGCGCCGACCCCACGATTCCGGACCCGCAGAATGGGCAGGCCTTCAATCGGTACAGCTATGTGCTGAACAATGCGCTCGCGTTTACTGACCCGACCGGACTTAGCCCGTCGTCGGGCGACTCAAAGAAGCAGGAGCACGAACAGAAAAAGCTCAAGTTCAGTAGTCCCTGTGCATTCTCAGGACCGTTCTGTACTTCCATTCAGATTAATACCGAAACTGAATCGACTTCGGAACCGGTCCAATTCTTTAGTGTGCTTGGACCGCCGCCGCGGCTAGCACTGAATAGATTTACATCCAGCTGTAGCATCGTCCGTAACGACTGCCAGCGGGCCATTGAACTCGAGCAATCCATCCGAACGAAGGAGCAAGCCCTCGAGAACTTCGACCAGTTCATCATCGAGAGCGTCTTGCCAGTGACCAAGGCGGTGGCGATCTTCGGAGTGGGCTTGCGTCTAAAGAGCGCTGGTGAACTGGCCGCAAAGGGGTTAGCCGGAGAAGCCGCATTTACATCGCGGGCTGCACGTCGGCAGGCAATGCGGGAAGCGGGCATCCCCACAAGCCAACAACCTGTGAGTCAACTCTCCACACATGCTGGCCGACAACTTGTATATGAGGTGCCTGCTGCTGGGGGTGGTACGCGAAAAATGGTTGTGACCGACCAGACGACTGATCGCGTTGTGGGGCATGGTCCGCACTGGGAAGCGGGCGCGGCTAAAGTGCCGGAGCGGTTGGACCCGCTGGGGCGGGTCCGAGTTGTGAACGACAAAGCGAAGGTGGACTATGGTCCGTAAGGGTGTCGGCGCACGAATTGCGTGGTCAATCGAATCGAAGCGGATCAAAAGTGATTTGGCTGACGTCATGAGCGGGCATTTACTCGATCTGCACGAATTTGACGAGGGCGAATCCAGAAGAGAAGCTGCTCTCGATGCCTACGCTACGGCACGCAAAGCCGGTGCAGTGACCGTTCAAAGGTTTGCTGATGTCGCAACGTTCGCCGAAGCAGTCCGCCGCACACTTGTCCACCGGACTGCCGGCGAGTTATTGGACATTATTTTTCAGGACTCGGAGCGCAAGGGGGTTTATCGGTCTACCGTTGAGGCAGTCAGTGAATGTGCGCCCAAGCTGCTTGGTTACGACGGAAACTCCGTACTTGTCGCGACTGCGGATGCCGGCCATGGCGTACTGCTCGACCTTGAAGAAGGAGCCTTGGGGCCAGCTGTTTTTGAGTTGGAGAGCTGGTAGTGGTGAAGGGCAGGTAGAGATCGTTGTGATCCTCAAGCAGCTTGAGCTAGGCGGCGAGTTTGGCGAGACGTGCTAAAAGGACGGTATCGGTAAGCCGAGGTGCCTTGGATCGTCGGTTTATCTTCGCTCCTTCTGAATGTCGGCGACCCCTATCGCATCGTAGGCAGCAATCGTTTCTCAAGCGATGCTGCTCAGGCGCGATATGAGCCTATGAAGGCGACTGGAAGAGTTCAAGAATATTTCTCGGGAACGACGCACGTCGACAGCCCCGCCGACGCTGCGGCATTCATCAGTCAAGCCAAGCCGGGCAGTCTGTACGTCGAGTTCAACGTGCCCACGTCATCGTTGAAGGCAACGAACGAAGGTTGGTCCACGGTCATGGGCCCGAATTCGCTTGAAGGCCGACTTGCCGCACGGAAAGGTCTGCCGATTCCGCAGATGCCTGCTGCGACGGACGTGGTGCACTCGGCCACCAGACTTCCTTGATCGGAGATCGTATGTTGAATTCATTTCTGGAATGGGCAAGGCAAGTGGGAGCGAGCCATGGTGCGAGGGGGGTGGAGTCACGCGTGACGGAGGGTCCTAGCTCAGACAATCCGTCGGCTCGACTCGATATAGATGCACCTACCACCGTCGCTCGCATTACGTGCTGGGAAAGTGGCAACTACGACGCAGAAGTCATTGACCTTGAAACGGAGCGTACGCTCTACTCCAGCCATGGAGTCTTCCAAGAAGACCGGTCCATTGCGGAGCAGGTCTCCCCGTTTATCGAGGCGCTTAATATCGCGGCGAAGTAGTTGACTCCTTGCCGCAAGGGCCCATCGACCAGCGCCCGGGATTCGGCGATTGCGCTGAAGCTCAACAAGGCACTTGCGAGCGAAGCTCAGATGGCTATGCCCGGGCCGGCCTTCGTCGGTTCTGGAAAATGGGACAACCTCAGGACTGGCGTGGCGTCTCCATCGGGACAGCCTCTATACCCCTTTCGAGACAGGGCGCACCGTTGTTGTTGTTCCGCAGCACAGGGGATTTCACCAACCCCTTGGAAGCGGAACAGATTGAGGCCTGCGTGAACCGACCGGTTAGAGTTCCGGCTTGGCCATAAACCAGATCACAGGCCACGCGGCAAATCCGATGCCGCGGATCACGGGAGGACGCCATGAAGTTGTCTGTCAGAAGCGAGTCGCGCGCATTGCCGCACGGGACGCAAAGAACCGCAATGCACTGTGGGGACCTTCGCGTTCCGGCGCACTGATCCGCTTTCGTTCATGCATTCGGCAGCAGTTCCGGCCGGATCCTCGTGTTCCGCCATCTTCCCCCGTGATTCGTCCGCTTCATGCGCCTGACCTTGATGGACTGGCGTGCACTGGCGGACGTCGCCTCGCTCAAGCAACGGGCCGCCCGCCTGCCGACCCTCGCCTGGGCCGGTCTCGCACTTGTGCCACCGCTGTTCGCTGGCGGGCTGTTCTTCACCGCACGCCACTTCGAACGGCTCGCCCTCGCGCAGGAGCAAGCGCCCCGCGGCTTGCTCGCCGACCTTCGGGCAAAAGCTGCTGCCGCACCTCCCGCCGATCGATCGCCTTTTACCCTTCGCCTGCCGCTGTCACAGCCCTCCGCCCGCGCGGTCGCCCATCTGCGCGAAGCCGCCGAGGCGCAGTCGGTCCTGGTCACCGCGATCTCTACTGCACATCAGGTGCCGACCGGCACCACCCTCGGCCGCATGAGCCTCGATGTCCAGCTCCGCGGCAGCTACGTCGCCATCAAGACCGTGCTGGCCGACGTCCTCACTCGGGACGCCCAGCAGGCCGTGTTGCAGCAGCTCTCGCTGCGTCGCGCCAACCCGGCATCGCCTGCGGGCATGGCCCCGATGGGCGCCATGAACCCGATGAACGCCGCACGGCCGATGACCGGCATGACGACGCCTTCGGGCGGCGATCTGGAAGCGCGCGTCGTTGCGACCTGGCTGAGCCGCCCGCTCGCTGAGCCCGCCTCGACCTCCGCGCCGCGGCCACTGCCGACGGCGAAGCCCGCCACGCAGGCCGCGTCCGGCGCGTCGGGTCCCGCCACTGCCGCTCCGGCATCGGCGCCCGCGCTCGCGCCGTCGGCCGCCTCTGCGGCTTATGCGGCCTCTGCGGCCCGCCGCTGAAAGCGCCTCGATGTTCAAGCGCGCTTCGACCCCGCCCGCCACCTCGGCCGCCCCTGCGTCCGGTCTTCGTCCCGGCTTGCGCTGGGCGCTCGGCATGAGCGCCGCGGCCAGCGCCTGGGCACTGCTGTCGCCCGCTGACCCGCCCGTGGTCGCAGCCACCACGTCCCCGCCGTCCGGACAAAGCGGCCCCAGCACCCCCGCACCGCGCCCGCCCACCTCCGTCTCGACGGCGCCGACCCGTCCCGGCCTCGCGGCGCAGCCCCTGGCCGCGCTCCCCGCCCGCCTGCCCGAGCACCCACTCGAAGCCGCCGATCGCGACCCGTTCTCCGTTCCCCAGCCGCCGGCGCCTCCACCGCCTCCGCCCCCACCGCCTCCGCCCCCGCCGCCACCTCCGCAGGCGCCGCCGCTGAACTATCGCTACCTCGGCCAGCTCATCGACCCGCAGGGCCAGCGCAAGGTCTACCTCGCCCGAGCCGACAAGGACCTGCTCGTCGAAGCCGGCACCCGCCTGGACGAGGGCTATCGCGTCGAGGCGATCACCGACGACGAAGTCCGCCTCATCTACGACTCCCTGCAGCAGCGCGCCGTGATCCGCATTCCGCCGGCCGCGCCGTCGCCCTGATCCGCCTGTTCCGATGCTCTTCCGCACCCGCCTCTTCCGTTCCCCCGCGCGCCCGGCCAGTAGCACTGCCGTCGCCATCGCGGCGCTGCTGCTCGTCGCCGGTTGCGCCGAGAACCGCATCCGCGAGGAGTCGCGCAAGGCCATGGCCGGCGGTCAGTACCAGCAGGCGATGTCGACGCTCGAGAACGGGCTCAGGGACTACCCAGAGAGCACGTCCCTGCGCACCTCCTTGCTGCAGGCTCGCGCCGACGCGCAGATGCGGCTGATCTCGCAGGCCCTCTCCCAGCGCGCCGCCGGCCAGTACGACGAGGCCACCGCCACGCTGCGCCAGGCGTTGGAACTCGACCCATCAAACGCTCGCGTTCAGGCGCTGCTGTCCGACATGGAGCTCGAGCGCAAGGGCGCCGCCGACCTTGCCGTCGCGCAGAAGTGGGCGGAGGCCAGACAACCCGACCGCGCGCTGCGCACGCTCGAGCAGGCGCTGAAGGACAACCCCCGCCACGGCGGCCTGCTGGACCTGCAGCGCCGATTGCTCAGCGAGCAGCGCGCCGCCCAGGTCCAGGCGCTCAACGGCGTGCTGACCGAGTCCCGCCCGATCTCGCTCGACTTCCGCGACGCGAGCCTGCGCACCGTGCTCGACGTCGTCACCCGACACAGCGGCATCAACTTCGTGCTCGACCGCGACGTGCGCGCCGACGTGCGCGTCACCGTGCTGCTGCGCCAGGCCAAGGTCGAGGACGCGCTGGACCTGATCACCTCCAGCAACCAGCTGGCCAAGAAGGTCATCGACTCCCGCACCATCGTCATCTACCCCAACACCGCCGAGAAGCACCGCGAGTACCAGGAGCAACTGGTGCGCGTGTTCAACCTCTCCAACAGCGATCCCAAGGGGGCCGCCGCCTTCCTCAAGGCGATGCTCAAGATCCGCGAGCCTTTCGTCGACGAGCGCAGCAACCTGCTCGCGCTGCGCGACTCGCCCGAGAACATCCAGCTCGCCGAACGGCTGCTCGCGGTCTTCGACAGCGCCGAGCCCGAGGTGCTGCTCGAGGTCGAAGTCCTCGAGGTCGCGGCCTCGCGCCTCAATGAGCTCGGCGTCAAGTTCCCGAGTTCGTTCTCGCTCACGCCGCTGCCGCCCGTTGGCAGCGACTCGCTGACGCTGGGCAATCTCGATGGCATCGGCCGCGACCGCATCGGCGTCGGCTTCAATCCCAACAACCTGCTGGTCAACCTCCGCCGCGAGGTCGGGGATACGTCCACGCTGGCCAATCCCAAGCTGCGCGTGCGCAACAAGGAGAAAGCCAAGATCCTGATCGGCGACAAGATCCCCATCGTGTCGACCACCACCGGCACCGGCGGCTTCGTCTCGGAGAACATCAGCTACCTCGACGTCGGCCTGAAGCTCGATGTCGAGCCCACCGTCTTCGCCGACGACGAGGTGGCCATCAAGATCGGCCTGGAGGTCAGCTCGCTCGGCACCGCGACCAAGACGTCCGCCGGGTCGATCGCGTATCAGATCGGGACGCGCAACGCCAACACGCTGCTGCGCCTGCGCGATGGCGAGACGCAGTTGCTGGCGGGCCTGATCAGCCGCGACGAACGCTCCACCTCCAGCCGCGTGCCGGGCCTGGGGGACCTGCCGGTGCTCGGCCGGCTGTTCTCCAGTCAGCTCGACGACGGCAAGCGCTCGGAATTGCTGCTCGCCATCACGCCGCGCGTGCTGCGCAACGTCAAGCGCCTCAACGCGAGCGAAGCCGAGATGTGGGTCGGCACGGAGGCCTCGCCGAAGCTGCGCCAGGTCGGCGGCCTGCAGTTCAACACGCCACAGCCGGAGAGCAAGCCGGGCGCCGCAGGCGCTGCAGGCTCGCCGGCGGCACCAGGCGTCGCGTCGCCGCCGGGGGCCGGCCAACCGTCCGCGCCGCCGGCACCGGTCGCGCCGAATCTGCCGTCGCATCAGGCGGCCCTGTCGCTCGCGGCGCCGGGGCAGGCCAAGGTCGGCGACACCGTCGAAGTCCGCCTGGACCTTCGCGATGCCCGTCTGCGGGGGCTCATGACCGAGCTGCAGTTCAGCGCCGACAAGCTCACGCTGGTCGATGCCGACGAAGACGACTACTTCCGCAAGGGCGGCGCGGTGACCAGCTTCAGCAAGCGGGTGGACGCGGGCCGGGTCAACCTCAGCGTGCTGCGCAACCAGGCCACCGCCGCCGAGGGCGCTGGGGGCGTCTTCAAGCTGCGCTTCAAGGCGACGGCGCCCGGCCGCGCCGAGGTGCGGGTCGGCACCGCGCAGCCGGTGTCGCTGGAACCGAATGCCGACCGCCCGGCGCTGCCCGCACCGGCCGTCATCGAGGTGAAGTGAGATGACGCCGCGCCGCTTGATCGCAGCCGCCGACCGCCGCCTACGCGGCCGGGTCGGCGCGCGCTCGCGCGGTGCGATCGAGTGCGGCTTCACGCTGATCGAGTTGCTGGTGTGCCTGGCCATCCTGGGCTTCCTGGCGTCGCTGGCGCTGCCGATGGCCGAGATGACCGTGCAGCGCGAAAAGGAGCGCGAACTCAAGCGGGCGCTCTGGGAGATCCGGGACGCGCTCGACGCGTACCGTGCAGCCCGGGAAGCCGGGGCGGTCTTGGGGCCCGGCGACCGGCCGCCGTATCCGGCCACGCTGCAGGACCTGACACAGGAGGTCGTGGACGCGCGCGCGGATCGGCAAGGGCAGACGATGCGCTTCCTGCGCCGGGTGCCGCGCGATCCTTTCGCGGAGCCGGGCCTGCCCGCCGAGCAGACCTGGGGCCTGCGCGGCTATCAGTCCGATGCGGACAATCCGCAGCCCGGCCCCGAGGTCTACGACGTCTATTCGAAATCCACCGCGGTCGGCCTGAACGGCGTCCCGCTGAAGCAATGGTGAGGACCGGGATGTCGAGGCCGCTCCACCGCTGCACCCGCTCACGAGGCTTCACCGTCATCGAGCTGCTGGTGGTGCTGGCCGCGCTGGCGCTGTTGCTGAGCGTGGCCGCGCCACGCTATGTGCAGCACGTGGACCGCGCGCGTGACACGGCGCTGCGCCACAACCTGCACGCGATGCGCGATGCGATCGACAAGTTCTACAGCGACCAGGGGCGCTATCCGAAGGAGCTGGCGGAGCTCGTCGAGCGTCGTTATCTGCGAGCCATTCCTCTGGATCCGGTGACGCAGCGCGCCGATACCTGGGTCGCCGTGCCGCCCCGGGCGGGCAACGTCGATGGGGAGGGCGTGTCCGACGTCCGCAGCGGCGCGCGCGAGGTGGCCGCCGACGGGAGCAGCTATGCGTCGTGGTGAGCGCTCCGGCCCGCTCGGGCGAAGCGGCGGCTACGGTCTGGTGGCCGTGCTGGTACTGGTCGCGCTGACCTCGATGGCGCTGTCCGTGGCGGCGCAGTCGTGGGCCGACACCGCGCGGCGCGACAAGGAACAGCAACTGCTGCGCATCGGCCTGCTCTACGTGCAGGCGCTGGAGCGCTACCGCCGCAGCTCGCCCGGCACCGACAAGCGACTGCCCCAGGAGCTCGACGAACTGCTGACGGACCAGCGCTTCGTCGGCACCGTGCGGCACCTGCGCCGGCTCTATCCCGACCCGGTCGGCGCCACCGGCCAGTGGGGCCTGGTGCGCGGCGATGACGGGCGCATCCGCGGCGTCTACAGCCTCAGCGAGGATCAGCCCTTGATCGCCGGTGCCGTGCGCCGGCCCGGGCTGCGACTGGAACCGGCGCGCCGCTACGCTGATTGGAAATTCGTCGTGGACACCGACGTCTGAGCGTCCACAGACCCGAGCACCCGAAGACCAAGATCCCAAGACATGAAGCACATCGAATCCATTGACTCCCGCGTCGGCCGGCGCTCGCGCGGCTTCACGCTGCTGGAACTGCTGGTGGTCATCCTGATCATCGGCCTGCTGACCGGCATCGTCGGCCCTCGTTTCCTGAGCCAGATCTCGCGCTCCGAGGTCACGACCGCGAAGGCGCAGCTCGATGCGATCGACAAGGCCTTGCAGGGCTATCGCATCGACCTCGGCCGTTATCCCGACACCGGCGAGGGCCTGGCCGCGCTGGTGCGCAACGACGCCAACGATCCGCGGTGGCGCGGCCCCTACCTCAAGGGCGAGCTGCCCAACGATCCGTGGGGCATGCCCTACCAGTACCGCATTCCGTCGCAGCAGCCGGGCAAGGACTACGAGCTGTTCAGCTTCGGCCACGACCGGGTGGCCGGTGGCAGTGGCGACGATGCCGACATCCAGCTCTGACGAGGACCGCTGAGGCGCCTTCTGCCTTCTCTTTCTCATTGACGATCTCCTCACCGGCATGAAGCTCCGCGTCCGCTTGCTCGATCCCGTGCGCATGACCATCAGCGAAGAGCTGATGGACGCGCCGTCGCGCGAGTCGCTCGGCCAGCGTCTGCCCGACGGCCGCAAGGTGCTGACCGCCGAGCCGGTCCGCGATCCGGTGGCCGTGGGCGCGGCCTCGCATGAAGGGCCGACCGGCGCCCGGGAGCGTGCGCTGGACATCGCCTGGTGGTGCCAGGAGCTGCGCACGCTGCTGGTCGCCGGCATGACCGTCGTGGAGGCGATCGAGACGCTGCAGGCGCAGTCCGGCGCCGATGGCGCGCGTGCGGAACTGCAAGCGGCGTTGCTGGCGCAGCTGCATCAGGGCAAGTCCCTGTCCGTCGCGATGCAGGCGCTGGACCGCTTCCCGATGGTGCTGGTCGCCAGCGTGCGCGCCAGTGAGCGCAGCAGCTCGCTGGCCGAGGCGCTCTCCGAATACCTGCGCTATCACGAGATGGTGGAAGCGCTGCGCAAGAAGGTCGTCAGCGCCGCCATCTATCCCAGCCTGGTGTTGGGGCTGGGCCTGCTGGTCAGCGGCTTCCTGATCGTGGTCGTGCTGCCGCGTTTCGCGTCGATGTATGCGGACCTGCGCGGCGAGATGAGCTGGTCGACCCACCTGCTGACGCTGTCGAGCTTGTTCGTGCGAGAGCATCGGCTCAGCCTTCTGGCGGGTGCGGCGGCGCTTGGCGCGCTGGCCGTCGTGGCTTGGCGACAAGGCGCGATCCAACGCGCCGCGATGCGCGCGGCAGGGTGGATCCCGCCGGTGAAACGCGCGCTGCGGGAGTTCCGGCTCGCCAAGCTGTACCACTCGATGACGGTGATGTTCCGTGGCGGCTACACGCTCGACGAGACGCTGCTGCGCTGCGAGGGCCTGGCGCTCGGCGAGCAGATGGACGATGCGATGCGCGGCGCCCGGACCGCGTTGACGCGCGGAGTGCGGGTGTCCAGCGCGTTCTCCGACGCCGGCCTGACCGACACCGTGACCCAGCGGCTGCTGGCCGTCGGCGAGCGCTCCGGCAACTTCGAGCGCGTGCTGCAGACCATCGCCGAACGCCACGCCGGCAACTTCGCCGCCTTCATGGACCGCGCGACACGGATCGTCGAGCCGCTGATGCTGCTGCTGGTCTCGCTGCTCGTCGGCAGCATCGTCGTGCTGATGTACCTGCCGATCTTCGACATCGCGAGCAGCATCCGATGAACGCGCGCTGCCTCCCACGACCCGTGACGAAAGAGCTCACCCCATGAGCGCCGATATGAGCGCCGATATGAGCGCTGACATCCGCGCGGGCTTCCGCGCCGCCCTGCAGGCCGCACGCCGACACACCGCGCAGGCGGGCGCCGAGACCGTGCTCGACCAACTGCTGCGTGGCAGCTGGCGTGACGTGCTGCCCGCGCTGCTGCGCGAGACCGGCGGCATGGACATGGTGGACGGCGACAGCGGCCAGCGCGCCGTGCCTGACCCGACGCTCTTCGGTGCGCCGGGGTTGGCGCTCGCGCGATCGCTGCGCGCCGTGCCGGTGCGGCTGGACGGCGAGCCTGGCCGGCTTCGCCTGGCGATGGCCGATCCCTGGGACGACGCGACGCTGCGCCGTGCGGCGCAGGCGATGGGTCGCCGTGTGCCGCCGATCGCCGCGACCGCGGCGCAACTCGACGGCTGGCTGGGCTCGGCGCCCTCCGCCTCGTCGGACGCCAGCTCGTCCGTCAGCGCGGTCGGGAGTTCGACCGGCGGCGCCTTGCCGGAAGGACCGGTCGTTGCCTTCGTTGACCAGGCGCTGCGGCGAGCCTATGAGGTCGGCGCGAGCGACATCCACTTCGAATGCGACCGGCACGGCGTCACCGTGCGGCTGCGCCGCGATGGCGTGCTGACGCCCCATGAGCGGATGGAGGGCTCGCGTCAGGCGGAAGAAGCGATTTCCCGGATCAAGGTGCTGGCCCAGCTGGACATCACCGAGCGCCGCCTGCCGCAGGACGGACGATTCCGGATCGCGCTCGGTGGCGGAGAGCTGGACCTGCGGGTGTCCATCATCCCGAGCGTGTTCGGCGAGGACGCGGTGCTGCGGCTGCTGGACAAGGCTCAACTGCGCGATCCGGCGGACCAGGTGTCGCTCGACCTGCTGGGCTTCGACGCGTCGGGCGCCGCGATGATCCGCGAGTTGGCGGGGCTGCCGCACGGCATGCTGCTCGTGACGGGACCGACGGGCAGCGGCAAGACGACCACGGTGTATGCGGCGCTGTCCGAGGTCAACAACGGCATCGAGAAGATCATCACGATCGAGGATCCGGTCGAGTACGAGCTGGCCGGCGTGCTGCAGGTGCCGGTGAACGAGCGCAAGGGCCTGACCTTCGCGAAGGGCCTGCGGTCCATCCTTCGGCACGACCCGGATCGCATCCTCGTGGGTGAGATTCGCGATGCGGAGACCGCCGAGATCGCGGTGCAGTCGGCGCTCACCGGCCACCAGGTGCTGACGACGGTGCACGCGAACAGCGTGTTCGACGTGACCGGACGCTTCAAGCACTTCGACCTGGACATGTTCGGGTTCATGGCCGCGCTCAACGGCGTGATCGTGCAGCGGCTGGTGCGCTGCCTGTGTCCGCACTGCGTGGCCGACCGGCCGGCAACGGCGCGCGAGCAGCAGTGGCTGGTCGACATGGGGCTGCCCAGGCCGGAGACCGTGCCACGCCCGGTCGGTTGCGAGCGCTGCGGCGGCACGGGCTACAAGGGCCGCCGAGTCATCGCGGAGGTCCACACGATCGATGACGGTTTCCGCGATCTCGTGACCACCGGGGCGCCGGTGTCGGCGTTGCGCGAGCACGTGTATCGCAAAGGCGTGAGGACCTTGTCGCAACTGGGCGCGGACATGGTGAGCCGGCGCGAGAGCAGCGCGGAGGAGATCAAGCGTGTGGTGGGCTGGTAAGCGGTCGGCGTCGCGGACGGCGATCGTCTATGCGGGTGAGGGCGCGGTGCGCGTGGCCGTTGGTGGCGCGGTGCAGATGGCGATGAAGGTCGAAGGGCGCGAAGCGGCCTTGGCTGCGCTGTCCGCGGCGGTGAGCGAGTTGCCGCGCGGCATTCGGCTGCACGTGACGGTGAGCGGCACGGTTTGTCGGCCCTTCCTGCTGCCCGCCGTCGAAGGCGTCGCCAGCGACGCGGAGTGGCAGGCGATCGCGGCATCGATGGTCGAGGAATCGACGGGCCTGCCGATGGACAGCCCGGTGTGGTTGGATGAAGGGCAAGCGGCGCCCCGGCTGGCGGTGGCGATGGATCCGGCGTGGCGGCAAGGCATCGAGGCGATCGGGGGACGATCGCTGCGCAGCGTGCGGCCGTGGTGGGCCCTGGCGATCGAGTCGCTGGGTTCGACGCGCGCCGACGGCAGGAGCGCAGGGCTCGCCGTTGCGGACAGCGAGTCGCTGGTGCTGCTGATCGCCGAGGGCGAGACCTATCGAGTCGCCCAGTCGTATGCGCTGGACGGGGAGGCGCCCGCGGCGGTGCTCAATCGAGCGCTGGTCTCGCATGACGGGCCGGCAGACGGCGTTCCGCTCATCGAGTTCGATGGGGCCGCGTTGCCGGGGCAGCGGGTCGACGAGCATCTCGCCTTCCGCATGGGAGGCGTGGCATGAGGCCGTTGAAGGTGGACTTCGCACCGGCGCGTCGGCCGATCGCGGCGTTGGTGGTCTGGGGCGCGCTCTGTGCGGTGGCGACGATCGGTCTGGGCGTGGGCGCGTGGCAGGCCTGGGAGCGACGCACGGACCTGGTGGCGCGAGCCGCCGCGGATTCGGCGGAGATCGCGCGCCTGCGCGAGAGCCTGCGCGTGCGAGCCGACCGCGCCGCGGAAGCGGCCGTGCCACCGGCCTACGCCCGTGACGCGCTGGCGGTGGCGCGCACGGCGGCCTTTCCGTTGCAGCCGGTGCTGCGATCGCTCGAGACGGTGGCCGTCGAGGGCGTGCGCGTTTCCGCGATCGAGCTCAACGCCACGCGTGGCGGCGCCGATGTGACGCTGGAGTTCGACGACTACAAGGCGTTGTTGGCCTACCTGGAGCTGCTGAACGAAGGAGAGGCGGTGCCTCGCTGGTCGCTGGTGCGGGCCGAGGCCGCAGGGGCGCGGAGACAGGCGACGATCCGTTCGGTCTGGCCGTAGCGGGCCCGCCACATCACCGTCTTGCCGCAGGCTCGGCAACCACGCTGAGCACCCAGAAGCGTGAACGTTGCCGAACATGCTTTGTGTCGCGGACGCAAGCTTTCTTCGCTCGGCACCGCCCGGCTTCGCACCGCGGCGCGGTGTTCAGTCACCGCTCCCCATCATGGGGCCCTCGCACGAGTTGGCGCCCATTGCAGTACGGGCAACAGCGCCACTTCCCCGTTCAACCCAGAACGGCCGGAAGACGGCGCCACCACGGCGTGCCACGCTTCCCGGCCGCATGAGGACACCCTGATGCCGTCTCCCATTTCTTCCGCTTCCTCCTCGCCGTCGCGCCACGTCGAGTTGCCGGTCCCAGACACGACGCACGCGTCCCCCGTCTCGCCGGCGCCCACCTCCGCGCCCTCCGTCGCACAGGAGTCGCCCATCTCCAGCCGCCGCTCCGTCGACGCCACCGGGGCGCAGCCCCGAGACGACACGGTCGATTTGCCGCCGCGCTCGGCGGCGCCGCAATCGCCCGTGGTCGACAGCCGGGCCTCTGCGCAGGCCGGCGCGTCGGGCTCCCGTCTGACCGACCTCGTGGGCGGCGTGGCCGGCGCCTTGGGCACCGCAGGCAGCGCGGCCCTTCAAGGCTTGTCGAGCACCCAGAAAGCCGTCGTCTCCGCCATGGAGGTCCTGTGGTCCCTCAGCGACCTGCGGACCATGCTGCAGCCCCATGGCGACGACCGGTCCTTCCTGGCGGTGCTGCGCGACGCGGAGCCGGGGCCCGATCAGGCCTTCACCTTCGCCCGCTGCCGCGAACAACTGACCGCATTGCGCGGCGTGGTCCAGGGCGAGCCGGGGATCGAGCCCCGTTTCAAGAAGACCCTGATGAAGGACATCGAGGCCATCGAGCGCGCCATCGATCCGCTGCAGCACGGCACCTCCGCGTCGGGCCGCGCCGCCAAGGCGCTGCTGAACCTGGTCAATCTGTGGCCCGTGATCGTGCCCAGCCCCTTGCTGGCCAACCAGGCCAAGACCTTCGCCTACACCGTGGCCGCCGCGGCCAAGGCGGTCGTCGGCGTGGCGGGCACCACGCTGCGTCCCACCGCCGACGGACTGCCGTTCCCGCTGGGCGGCGGCGAGCTCGGCCGCCAGTCCGACGAGGTCCACTTCTATCCGGCCCTGCTCAACGCGATCTTCCTGTCCGTCGAGATGTCCAAGCGCTACGGCTCCGAGTCGGTCCGCCACCACGCCGAGGCGGTCGACCACAGCAAGGTGGCGCACGCCGGCTTCGCCGCCGCCGCCGGCACCATCCTGATCGCCCCCTTCGTCTGGGGCAGCATCAGGAATGGCGCGGCCAAGGCCGTCGCGCTGGGCGCGAACGCCGTGGCGGCCGGCATGGACAAGGCGGGCTTCTCCGGCCAGGCCGGCACGCTGCGCCGCCAGTTCACGCCGGGTCAGGTTGGCGAGGCCGTGCACGCCGAACTGTCCCAGCTCTGGCAAGGGCTGGAGGACGGACGCAAGGCGCTGCAGCAGGCGCGCCGCGATTTCACCGATCCGGAGTCCGGCCACGAGCTGACGCGCACGCTCAACTCGCAATGCACGCATCTGCTGGCATCGATCGCGCAATGCACGAAGCGCCTGGACCAGGCCTTCCATCTCGGCGCGGCGCAGGAGTCCAACGCGGCCTCGATCCCGCGTGAGCCGCAGGCCCACCCGGACTTCGCCTCCAAGCTCGCGCTCACGCTCTTCGCCGCCGGCGTGACCGGAACCACCGTCTACCTGATCCAGCCCGACCCGATCGGCACGGTGGACCTCGCGGCCGACAGCGTGGTGGTCACCGCGGTCATGGCGCAAAGCGCCTGGAACCGGCAGACCACGCGGCAGGACGCGATGGAGCGCTTCAAGGGCATGGCCGCGACCAGCATGGTGATGGCCATCGCGCTCACCGCCGACAAGCTGTCCAAGCAGTTCACGCCCAAGGGCATGATCGAATCCAGCGCCTCCGCGCCCTACTACGCGAGCCTGGTCATGACCGCCATGGCGATGACGATGCCGGGGCCTGTCGCGCGTGGCGCCGAGCTCGCGATGAACTGGGGCGGCGGGCAGATCGCCGCCCTCGGCACCCAGGTGGTCAACCTGTTCAAGGGGCCGGACGGACAGACGCTGGCCACCATGACGCCCCGCTCGCCCGAGGAGTTGCAGGCGCAGGTGGCCCGGATCGGCGCCTATGTGGACAGCCTGCCGGAGGAGCAGCGGGCGGCGTACGACCAGATCGCTGGCGAGAGCATCCGCCGGAGCATTGATCAGGCCAGCGCCTCGCCGGCGCGTGCTTCAGGCGTCTCTATCGAGGAGATCGTCACCGAGTCGGCGTGAGCAGCTGAGCCTTCACGGCATCCGTCAGCGAGGGTTGCCGCTGGCGGTGACCAGCAGCGCGCGGGCATCGTCAAGCAGCTCCACCAGCTCGGCCGAGGCGACCCGGGCCGCGAAGTCCGACGGGCGCTCGTCCTCCGCGCCCTCGTCGTTCAAGCGCTTGTTGTCCACCCGGTCGTTGTCCACGCGCTTGCCGTTCGACGCCGCGCCGCCCACCGAATCCTGGAGCCAGAGCGCGAGCCGGTAGGCGCGCTCGAGCAACGCGCCCAGGGCGTGGTCGTCGTCGTCGAACCGGCCCCTGTTCACAGCCCGCGCCACAGGTTGGCCGCGCCCAGCACGATGAACATGAGGAACAGCCCGCGCTGGAAGGTCGCGGCGCTGATGCGCGCGCGCAGCGCCGCGCCCAGCGCGAGTCCGGCGCTGGCAGCGGCCAGCGCGACGAAGGAGGGCAGCGACCACAGCGCGCCGCCGTCGAAGGCCTGCAGCCGCGCGGCCAGCGCCAGCGTCGCGACGGTGAAGGACAGGCCCAGCGCCTGGATCATCGTGTCCTTGTCCAGCCGCAGGGCCTGCAGGTAGGGCACCAGCGGCAGCGCGAAGACGGCGGTGGCGGCGGTGACGACACCCGTCGCCAGTCCCGCAGCCAGGCCGATCCACCACGCGCTCGGTGCGATGCGCGGCAGCACGGGCTTCCGCAGGCCCCACAGCCCGTAGACCACCAGGATCGCGCCCAGCGGGAGCCGGGCGTCGATCGGCGCGAGGGTGGCGAGGTCCGGACTCCAGACGGTCGTGAGCACCAGGCCGGTCCACATCGGCCAGAGCGTCGCGACCAGCTCCCGTCCCGCCGGTCCCCGGCACTGCGCGACATTGGTCACCAGCGAGGGCATCACGAGCAGCGCGGCGGCCTGGGCCGGCGCCATCCACAGGCCGAGCAGGCTCATGGCGACCGTCGGCAGGCCCATGCCGGTGATGCCCTTGACGCCACCGGCCAGGACAAAGACCAGCCCGATGCCGAGCCAGGGCGCGAGCGCCGCGAAGGAGATCGACTGCATGCGGCCATCTTCAGGGCCGGCCGTGGCGCTGTCGATCTCGATGTGCGGCGGATATCCTTCGCGTCTGCAAGAGGATGGCCCTGATGACCGCCGCCAACACCCGCTCCCGCGCCGCCGCCCGACCGATCGACTACCGCGTCGATCCCTTCGACCTGCAGCTCTTCGAGGCGGTGGTGGCGCAGGGGTCGATCACCGCGGGCGCGGCGGCGATGGGCCTGTCGCTCGCGGCGGCCAGCGCGCGCTTGAAGGCGCTGGAGCATCGCGTCGGCGTGCGGCTGCTCGACCGCGCCAAGACCGGCGCCGCGGCCACCGACGCGGGCCGTGCGCTGTCGCGGCAGGCCCACCGGGTGCTGGCGGAGCTCGATTCGCTGCATGTCGCGATGTCGGCCTTCGGGCACGGCCTGCGCGGCACGGTGCGCCTGCTGGGCAACACGGCGGCGGTGGTCGAGGCGCTGCCGCCGCGCCTGGGGGCCTTCCTGGCCGCGCATCCCGACATCGACCTCGAGCTGCAGGAGATGCCCAGCGACGCCGCGCTGCAGGCACTGCGCGACGGCGTCGCGGACGTGGCGGTGGTCGCGGACCACGTCGACACCGCCGGCCTGAGCGCCCACGCCTGGCTGGACGACGAACTGGTCGCGTTGCTGCCGGCGAGCCCGCGCCGACGCGCGGCATCGATCCGGTTCGTCGAGCTGCTGGACCAGCCCTTCGTCGGCCTCGGCGCCGAGAGCGGATTGAGTCGCTTCCTGCAGGCGCAGGCCGCGCGCGGCGGCCGGGTGCCGAAGCATCGCGTGCGGGTGTCCAGCTTCGAGGCCATCGCGCGCCTGGTCGAGGCTGGCGCGGGCGTGGCCGTGATGCCGCGCAGCGCGGCGAAGCGGCAGATGACGGCCGGCTTGCGCATGGTGGCGCTCGCCGACGCCTGGGCGCGCCGCACGCTGCTGCTGTGCCACACGGCGCAGGCGCCGTCGCTGCCGGGCGTGCGGGCCTTGATCGACGCCCTGTCGATCGCCCCGGCAGGCGATTCGCGTCGCCCTCCGGCCGAACGCTGAGCCCGGCGCCGCCCGCCGGCCGGGCGCCTCGCTTGCCAAGCCGGGTATCGTCCCGACTTTCCCGCCCGCCACGCGCCCCAACGCCCATGTCCGTGCCGCTCGCGCCCCGCTCCGCACCGCTCTTCGTCGTGTTCAACCGCGCCTCGGGCCGAGGCGACCGCGATGAGCTCGGTCCGGCCGTCGAGGCCGCCTGCCGCGCGGCGGGCCGCGTCTGCGAGCTGATGCCCGTCGAGGAACCGGGCCGCCTGGTCGAGACCGCGCTCGAGGCGGTGCGGCGAGCGAGCGAGGCTGGCGGCGTCGTCGTGGCCGCAGGCGGCGACGGGACCATCAACTGCGTCGCCCAGGCGGTGCTCGGCAGCGGCTGCGCCTTCGGCGTGCTGCCGCGGGGCACCTTCAACTACTTCGCCCGCACCCACGGCATTCCCGCCGAATTGGACGCCGCGCTGCGGGTGCTGCTCGAGGAGCGCGCGGTGCCGGTCCAGGTCGGCCTGCTCAACGACCGGGTCTTCCTCGTCAACGCGAGCCTGGGGCTGTACTCGCAGTCGCTCGAAGACCGGGAGGTCTGGAAGCGGCAGTTCGGCCGCAGCCGCGCCATCGCCATCGGCGCGGTGCTCGCGACCATCCTGCGCGGTCATCGCAGCCTCGGGCTGACGATCGAGTCGCAGGGCGCGCCGCGCAAGGTCCGCACACCGACGGTTTTCGTCGGCAACAACGCGCTGCAGATGGAGCAGGTCGGCCTGCCCGAGGCGCAGGCCATCGACCAGGGCGCGCTGGCCGGCGTGATGCTCAAGCCGGTGGGCCGCTGGGGACTGCTGAAGCTGCTGGTGCGCGGCGCCATGGGGCGCCTGGCCGAGGCGGACCAGATCGTCAACTTCGCCTTCCGCCGGCTCACGGTGCGGGACCGCCGCATCGGCGCACGGCGGGTGAAGGTCGCCACGGACGGGGAAGTCCTCTGGATGCGGCTGCCGCTGCATTTCGAGGTCTCGCCCCATCGGCTGATGCTGATCCGTCCACCCGGCTTGGCGGAGGAACGCCGTCAGGCGCAGGCCAGCCTCGCCGAGGCGGAGTCCGGGCGATGACGCTGGTGCTGCAGATGTCCGACCCGCACTTCGGCACCGAGCGGCCGATGGCGCTGGCGGCGCTGGAGCGGCTGTGCGGCGAGCTGCGACCCGATGTGCTGCTGATCACCGGCGACATCACCCAGCGGGCGCGGCCGATCGAGTTCTCGCGCGCCCGGGCCTTCGTCGACAAGCTCGGCATTCCGGCGCGGCTGGTCATTCCTGGCAACCACGACATCCCGCTCTACGCGATGCCCACGCGGCTGCTGCATCCCTACCAGCGCTATGAACGCGCCTTCGGGCCGGTCCGTGACGACGAGTTCGAGACCGACGATCTGCTGCTGATCGCGCTCAACACCACGCGGCGCTACCGGCACAAGAACGGAGAGCTGTCCGAGCGCCAGATCGAGCGCACCGCGCAGCGGCTGGCCGCGGCGCGCGCCGGTCAGGTGAAGCTGGTGGCGGTCCACCAGCCGGTGGCGGTGACGCGCGCGTCGGACCTGGTCAATCTGCTGCGCGGTCATGCGAAGGCCGCCCGGCGTTGGGCGGAGGCGGGCGTGGACGCGATCGTCGGCGGCCACATCCATCTGCCTTACGTGCTGCCGCTGCACGAGCGCCGAACGGACCTGCCGCGGCCGGTCTGGGCGGTCCAGGCCGGCACCGCGCTGAGCACGCGGGTGCGGGGCGGCATCCCGAATTCGGTGAACCTGATCCGGACCGAGCAGGGGCAGGCGGCGGTTGTCGAGCGCTGGGATGTCGACGAGACCGTGGGCCTCTTTCAGCGGGTGAGCTCGACGCCGCTGACCTGAGGCGCTCTGCGCCGGCGCTTGGCCCAGCGGGCGAGCTCGATGCTGGCGATCGAGACCGTCAGCCAGGCCGTGCCGGAGGCGAAGCCGGCGAGGACGTCGCTGGGGAAGTGCACGCGCAGGAAGACGCGGCTCGCGCCGATCGAGAAGGCCAGCCCCGCGGCCGCGATCCAGGCCGGCACGTGCCAGCGCCGCGGCAGCAGCCGCACCGCCAGGTAGGCGAGCATGCCCATGGCGATCACCGCACCCGAGCTGTGCCCGCTGGGGAAGCTGAAGCCGTCCTCGGTGAGCCAGTGGGTGGGGTGGATCGGGCGGGCGCGCTCGAAGACCTGCTTCAGCGTCGGGTTGAGGGCGCTGTTGCCCAGCATCGCCAGCGCCCAGCCCAGGGCCAGCCCGCGGCGGCGCAGGACCAGCAGAGCCGCGGTGACCACCACGCCCAGCGTGATCAGCGTTTCCCGGTTGCCCACGACGGTGATCAGGTAGAAGGCGCGCAGCGCGAGCTCGGGCACGTGATCGATCATCGCGACGATGAAGGCCTCGTCGAGCTGGCCGAGTGTCGGCTCGGTGTGGAGCTCTTCCGCGATCGTGGCGAAGAGCATCGCGCCGCCGACCAGGCAGGCGAAGCCCGCCGCGAAGCGCAGCAGCAGGGCGACGGGCGAGAGCGGCTCGGGCGCCGCGGCGGACGGGCCGCGCAGGGGCAGCAGGCCGCGGGCGACCAGTCCCGCGGTGAGCATCACCAGCAGCAGGAGCGCGGCGTAGATCGCCAGCGCGTGGGCGCCGGCGAAGCGCACGGCCTGGAGAACGGTCGGATCGGGCATGGGCCGATCATCCCAGCATCCAGACGTACCGCTGCATCGAACGCCGATACAGCCATTCGAAGAGGTCGACGGCGACCGACACGTCGTTGCGCTCGTAGACGCCCAGCATGGCCACCACGTAGTCCCGCTTCTCCGCACCGGCGAAGCTCAGCGGCGCGCAGTGCCCGCTGAGCAGCGGGAGGTTGGCGGCGACCCGGCCGGTGCGCTTGTTGCCGTCGGCGAAGGCCTGCAGGTAGGCGATGTGGATCCACAGGAAGAAGGCGGCTTCGACCGGGTTGCGGATGGCCGCGGCCTTGGTGGCGATCTGCTGGAGCATTTCCTCCAGGAGCACACGAGGTCCCGCCGGTTGGTAGGCCGATCCATGGATGTAGACGCTGATGTCACGCGCCTGGCCGCAACGTTCCGCGGGCAGGAGGCCTCGCATCAGGCAGCCTTGCAGCCGCATCAGCAGGCCGGGCGTGATCCGGTGCGGATGCACGTCGAACACCATCAGCTCCAGCGCCCGGGCGTGGTTCAGGACCAGCCTGGCATCCTCGCCGTGATCGAGCGAATGGTCCTGGAGACGCTGGTCGAGCCGCAGCAGGGCGTCGGTTTCCGCCAGCGTGTATCGGCAACCCTCCAGCGCCGACGAGGACCAGCAGAACTCCGTCATGAAGTCGGTCAGGATGCTCAGCGCGCCTTCGAAATGATGGGGACCGTTCTCCCAGTGCGCGGTGCGGTACAGCGAGTCGGCGAGGCTTGGCGGCAGCAGCGAATCGACGTTGGGCTCGTAGGCATCGAGGAACGCTCGCCGGTAGGGCACGGCGTCGCGGTAGTCGACCGGGATCTCCATGAAGTCGAACATCTGCCGGGACGGCTCGGACCAGGCGGGCGGTCGGGGCCGGGGGGCGAGATAGCTGGCGTCCGGCTCGCGCCGGACCTGGGGCGCCAGGATGGCGGGCGGGGGCGCGCCGTGAGCGGCTCCCGGTTTTCGGGCGTGGAGATTTTCGACTGGCATGGCTGGCCTCCTTCGACAGGAACGAGGCAGCGATGTTGAGAGGCCGTCGATGGCCTTCCGGCCAAAACCCGGTCCGCAGGCGCGGAAGCAACGAAGGATTTGACCGATCCGGACTCGGTGGCCGGCGCAAAGAAAAAAGCCGGACCTTGCGGCCCGGCTCAATCCTTGCAGGAGCGGACGCGGGTCAGGCGTCCGGAGGAGACTCGGTCAATACATCATCCAGCCGTTGCGGGCGACGCGGCGCAGCGAGAAGGCCAGGTCCGGGCGCTCGGCCGACTGCTCGGCGGCGGCCTGCAGCACCGCGTCGCGGGGACGCAACTCGGCGGCGGCGTTGACGAACTCGACGACCGCATGGCCGGCGCGCAGGGCCAGGCTCACCAGGCGCTCGCCGGCCGCGCTCGCGGCGCGGACGCGGGCTGCGTCGGCAGCCATCACTTGGACATTCAGCGTGGTGGTGATCATGGCGGTTCCCTTCTGAGGTGGTGTTTGGGGCGCTGGGCGGGTGGCCTTGCGCCATGGCCGAGATATTGCGGTTTTTACGTAGGGCACGCCAATTGCGCTTCGGAATCGGGTCATCACGGCCGGAAATGACCCGTGACGGAATTAGCATCCGGCGCATGAGCACCCCCCGCCCCGTCAACTTCCGGACGCTGGACCTGAACCTGCTGCGCGTCTTCGACGTGGTGATGGAAGAACGCCACGTCACCCGCGCTGCGCACCGGCTGGCCATCACCCAGCCGGCGGTCAGCAACGCACTGCGCCGGCTGCGCGAGGCGACGCACGAGGAGCTGTTCATCCCGTCCTCCACCGGCGTCGAGCCCACGCCGCATGCCCAGGCGCTGTGGCCGGTGGTGCGGCGCGCGCTCTCCAGCCTGCAGCAGGCGCTGGAGCCGCAGGTCTTCGACCCGCGCGCCGCCGGCAACACGATCAGCTTCACGCTGGCGATGGCCGACGCCACCGCCGCGCTGGTGGTGCCGCAGCTGGCGCGGCGTTTCCTGGACGAAGGGATCCATGTCGGCCTGCGCGTCGTGCCGCTGACCACGCGCGACCCGCGCGAGCTGCTGGAGCAAGGCTGGGCGGACCTCGCGATCGGTTTCTTCCCGGACCTGACCGAGCAGCTGCTGGTCGAGGACGACAGCGCCGCCTTCCGCCGCGAGGCGCTCTACGCGAGCCGTTATGTCTGCGTCATGCGCGCCGACCATCCGCTGGCCGCGCCGGGCGCGCTCACGCTGGACGCCTACTGCGCGGCGCAGCACCTGCGGGTGAGCTTCGCGGGCCGGGCGCACGGCTTCGTCGACGACGCCCTGGCGATGATCGGCCGCAAGCGCACGGTGGCGATGACGGTCAACAGTTTCTTCACCGGCACGATGGCGGTGCAGCAGTCCGACCTGATCACGGTGCTGCCCGACAGCTTCGTGCCCGCGACGGGCTTCGCGGGGCAGCTCGCCTGCCGGCACCTGCCGTTCGCGCTGCGCGGCATCGACATCAGCCAGGTCTGGCACGTGCGCGCCGAGCCCGATCCCGCCCAGCGCTGGCTGCGGCAGGTGATCGGCGAGATCTCGGACGTGATCGCCGCCGGCGCGCGGGCGCTGCCGCAGACGGCCCCATCACCGCCCGAGCCCGCGTAGCCCGCCGAGCCGGCCTGAGCGACGGCCCTGCCCGCGCTGCGGGGCCACGTCGGCGGGGCACCTACCTCCGCCGTGCGGGATACGTCAATTCCTGCGTCCGTCCCAGAATTTGTCTCCTTGCCGGGACGGAGGGTGGCGCCTAAAGTGCGCCACTCCTTAGATGAGAGTAATTCTCATCGACGGGCTCCGGTTCCACCGTCCTCCGGGATGCCAGCGAAAGAGACCCACGATGCGCGCACTGACGACCTCCTTCCGACCCGCCCGCCGCCCGACCGGGACCGCCGCGGCGCTGACCGGCCTGGCCCTCGCGGCGGCGATGGTGCCGGCGGTCGCGCAAGCCGAGGCGCGACCCGGTGGCGAGCTGACGCTCTACACGACGCGCGAGGTCGCGCTGGTCCAGCCGCTGCTGTCGGCCTTCACCGCCCGCACCGGCACCCAGGTCAACACCGTGTTCGTGAAGGACGGCCTGCTGGAACGGGTCAAGGCCGAGGGCGCGCGCTCGCCGGCCGACCTGCTGATGACGGTGGACGTGGGCAACCTGGTCGACCTCGTCGAAGGCGGCGTGACCCAGCCGCTGAAGTCGGCCGAGGTCGAGGCCGCGGTGCCCGCCCACCTGCGCGGCGCGGACGGGCAATGGACCGCGCTGTCGATGCGCGCCCGCGTGCTATATGCCGACCAGGCGCTCAAGGCCGGCCCGATCCGCTACGAGGACCTGGCCGACCCGAAGTGGAAGGGCAAGGTCTGCACGCGCTCCGGCCAGCATCCCTACAACACCGCGCTGGTGGCGGCGATGATCGCGCACGACGGCGAGGCCCGGACCGAGCAGTGGCTGCGCGGCCTGAAGGCCAACCTCGGCCGCAAGCCGACCGGCGGCGACCGCGACGTGGCGCGCGACATCCTGGGCGGCATCTGCGACGTGGGCCTGGCCAACTCCTATTACGTGGGCCAGATGAAGTCGTCCAAGCCGGGCAGCGACGCCCGCAAGTGGGGCGACGGCATCCAGGTGCTGAAGCCGACCTTCGCCGCCAAGGGGGCCGGCACGCACGTGAACATCAGCGGCGCCGCAGTCGCCAGGCATGCGCCCAACCCCGCGGCCGCGCGGGCGCTGCTGGCCTTCCTGGTGTCCGAGCCGGCGCAGCAGCTCTACGCGCAGACCAACTACGAATACCCGGTGCGCGCCGGCGTCGCGCTGGATCCGCTGATCCAGTCGGCAATCGGCCCGGTCAAGGCGGACACCCTGCCGCTCACCGAGATCGCCCGTCATCGCAAGCAGGCCAGCCTGCTGATCGACAAGGTCGCCTTCGACCAGTGACGGCGTGAGGACGGTGCTCGGCCGGCCGCGCACGGTCGGTCCGCTCTGGCACGCGACGGCCACCGCGATCGCGCTGGCGGTGCTGGCGCCGCTGGCCGCGCTCGCCTGGACGGCGCTGGGCGCCGGGACCGCGCACTGGGGGCACCTCGTCGCGCATGTGCTGCCGCTCGCGGCGGCGCAGACGGCGACCCTGCTGGCCGGGGTGGGGCTGCTGACGGCGCTCGTGGGCACCGGCAGCGCCTGGCTGGTGACGCGCACTGACTTCCCTGGCCGCGCCGTCCTGCAATGGGCGCTGCTGTTGCCGCTGACGGTGCCGACCTACATCGCGGCCTACAGCTATGTCGACCTGCTGCATCCGATCGGCCCCTTCCAGAGCGCAGTGCGCGCGCTGCTGGGCGTCGAGTCGCCGCGCCAGTTCCGCCTGCCCGATGCGCGCTCGATGACGGGCGCGGTGCTGGTGTTGTCCGCCGTCCTCTATCCCTACGTCTACCTGAGCATGCGCGCCATGTTCGCGACCCAGCCCGCCCGGCTGATGGAGGTGGCGCGCCTGCTCGGCGAGGGGCCGTGGGGCGCGTTCCGGCGCGTCGCGCTGCCGATGGCGCGGCCGGCGCTGGCGGTCGGCGTCGGGCTGGTGCTGCTGGAGGTGCTGAACGACGTGGGCGCGTCGGAGTTCCTCGGCGTGACCACGCTGACCACCACGGTCTACACGACCTGGATCACGCGCTCGGACCTGGGCGCGGCGGCGCAGATCGCCTGCGCGATGCTGGCGATGGTGGCCCTGCTGGTCTGGCTGGAACGCCAGGGCCGGCGGCGGCGTCGCGCCGGCACGGTCCACGCGATGCGGCCCGCGCAGCGGCGCCGGCTGCGCGGCCTGCGGGCGGGACTCGCGACGGCGGCGGCGGCGTTGCCCGTGCTGATCGGCTTCGTGCTGCCGGCCGGCCATCTGACGGTGCTGGCCTGGCAGCGCGCCGCCGAAGGGCACGGCCTGTCCGCCCAGGTGCTGGCGGGCGCGAGGCACTCGGCGGGCCTGGCGCTCGGCGTGACCGCGATCGCGGTGGCGACCGGATTGATCGTCGCCTGGGCCTCGCGTCCGACCGGCGGGGCGGGGCGTCGTCGCGCCTGGTGGCTAGGCAGCGCGGCGCTGGGCTACGGCATCCCGGGCACGGTGCTGGCGATCGGGCTGCTGCCGCCGGCGCTGGCGGTGGACGGCTGGATCGCCGGCGCGCTGGGTTGGCCCGGCCTGCCGCTGATGGGCCTGGGCGCGGTGCTGGTCCTGGCCTGCGTGCTGCGTTTCCTGGCGCTGCCCATCGGTGGCGTCGAGGCCGGCCTGGCGCGGCTGCCGGCGCCGCTGGAGCAGGTCGCGCGCAGCCTCGGCGAATCGCCCTGGGGCACGCTGCGACGCGTCCACCTGCCGCTGCTCAGGCCGGCGCTGTCCGCCAGCGCGCTGCTGGTGTTCATCGACGTGATGAAGGAACTGCCGGCCTCGCTGCTGCTGCGGCCGGCCAACTTCGAGACGCTGCCGACGCTGCTATACGCCGAGGCCGCGCGCGGCAGCTACGAGCACGGCGCGCTCGCGGCGCTGCTGATCGTGGCGGTGGGGCTGCCGGCGGTGCTGCTGCTGAGCCGCGAGCCCGCGCCCGCGTCGCCCGCGGACGACGCGTCCCCCGCATTCATGCCGATGAAGGAGGCGACATGAGCACCCTGGCCCTCGAGGACCTCCAGGTCCGGTATCCCGGCGCGGCCACGCCAGTCCTGCGCGGCCTGTCGCTGGTCCAGCCGCTGGGGACCATCGCCTGCCTGCTGGGTCCGTCGGGCTGCGGCAAGAGCACGGCGCTGCGCGCGATCGCCGGCTTCGAGCCGCTGGAAGCGGGCCGCATCGTGTTGGCGGGGCAGGTCTTGTCCAGCCCGGGGCGGCATGTCGAGCCCGAGCGGCGCGGCGTCGGCCTGCTCTTCCAGGAGATCGCGCTGTTTCCGCACCTGGACGCGGCGGCGAACGTGGGATTCGGCCTGCGGCGCCGGCCGCGCGCCGAGCGCGACCAGCGCGTGCGCGAACTGCTGGCGATGGTGGGCCTGGAGTCGCTGGGCGCGCGCATGCCGCATGAGCTGTCCGGCGGCCAGCAGCAGCGGATCGCGCTGGCCCGGGCGCTGGCGCCGTCGCCGCGGCTGCTGCTGCTCGACGAGCCCTTCTCCAGCCTGGACGCGACCACCCGCGACCGCCTGGCCGGCGAGGTGCGCGATATCCTGCGCGCCGCCGGCCAGACCGCGTTGATGGTCACCCATGACCCCGACGAGGCCGAGACGATCGGCGACTGGATCGGCGTGATGGACGGCGGGCGCCTGGTCGAATGGCGGCCGACCCGCGCCGTGGCAGTGGAATAGCGCAAAGCTGCGATTGCGTAAAACGCGTGGTCGCGCAGCATCACGGGCTCCCTCATCACGGAGCACCCGATGCGACGCGGACTCACCGGCACCTATGAATACTCGATCGCGGGCGGCGACACATGCCAGGCCTTCGTGCCGCTGCCCTTGCCGCCGCGGCCCGCGCTGAGCCTCGACGCCGACCTGCAGGAGCGGCTCAACGCCGCTCATCTGGCCCTGGGGCGACTGGATGGACTCTCGCTGCTGATGCCGGAGACCTCGGTGCTGCTCTACAGCTACGTGCGCAAGGAGGCGGTGATGTCCTCCCGCATCGAGGGCACGCAGTCGTCCCTCGCCGACCTGCTGATCTACGAGGCGGACGGCGCGCCCGGCTCGCCGCTGGACGACGTGCGGGAGGTGTCCTGCTACGTCGCGGCGCTGGAGCATGGCCGGGACCGCATGCGGCAGGGGATGCCGCTGTGCACGCGCCTGATGAACGACATGCACCGGCGGCTGATGACCCAGGGCCGGGGGCGTGGCAAGGCGCCCGGAGAACTGCGGCGCACGCAGAACTGGATCGGCGGTGCGTCCGCGGCGTCGGCCTCCTTCGTGCCGCCGCCGCCCCATCGGCTCGAGCACTGCCTGTCCGACCTGGAGAGGTTCATCAACGACCAGCCGGAGCGGCATCCCTCGCTGGTCAAGGCCGCGATGGCCCACCTGCAGTTCGAGACCATCCATCCCTACCTGGACGGCAACGGCCGGCTGGGCCGGCTGCTGATCCCGCTGATCCTGGTGAGCGAAGGCGTGCTGCGCGAGCCCTTGCTCTACCTGTCGCTCTACTTCAAGTCGTGCAGGAACGACTACTACGACCTGCTCCAGGCGGTGCGCGAGCACGGCGACTGGGAGTCCTGGCTGTCCTTCTTCGCGACCGCGGTGCAGGTGGCGGCGATGCAGGCGGTGGAGATGACCCTGGCGATCACCCGGCTCTTCACGGTGGATGGGGCGCGGATCCGCCGGGAGGCGCGGGCCGACGAGGACGCGCTGCGCTTGCATCACGCGCTGTTCAGCCGGCCCGTGGCACGCCGGGTCGACATCACCGCCTTCAACGGCCAGGACGCGGCCGCGATCGATCGGGGCGCGCGGGTGCTGACCGGCCTGGGCCTGCTGCGCACCGTCTTCGGCACGGCTGGCGAGCCGATCTATGTCTACACCGCCTACCTCGACCTGCTGAACCGCGAAGCCCCATGAGCTTCGAGCTGTCGTGCTTTCGCGATCCCGCGCGCCGCCCCCTCGGTTTCTCTTGATGCCGCCTTGATGCCATCCGGGCTACGCTCGCCGCAAGCAAGAACGAGTGAGACGCCCCATGCTCATCAACTGTGTCGCCTACCGCGACGGCCGCCGGCTGGCCGATATCCAGCCCGAAGAGATCAGCGACTACGTGAAGCTGCCCGACTGCTTCGTCTGGGTCGCGTTGCGCGACGCCTCCACCGAGGAGGTCCTCGCGATGAAGGAGGAGTTCGACCTGCACGAGCTTGCCGTCGAGGACGCGCTGCACGGGCAGCAGCGGCCCAAGGTCGAGGAGTACGGCGACACCCTGTTCGCCGTCATGCAGACGGTGCAGTTCACGCCGACCGACGAGCTCTGCACCGGCGAGGTGTCCATCTTCGCCGGCAGCAACTTCGTGCTGTCGATCCGCAACCGCGTCGCGCAGAGCCTGCTGGGCGTGCGGGCCCGCGCGGAGAAGGAGCCGCACATGCTCAAGCGCGGTCCCGGCTTCGTGATGTACGCGATCATGGACGCGGTGGTGGACCGCTACTTCCCCGTCATCGAGGCGCTGGAGGCGGAGCTCGACGCGATCGAGGCGCAGATCTTCGAGCCTGGCGTCACCCGCGAGAACATCCGCCGCGTGTATGAGCTCAAGCAGCGCATCACCACCGTCAAGCATGCGGTGTCGCCGCTGCTGGACGCGGTGGGCAAGCTGGTGCGCGGCCGGGTGCCGCCGATCTGCGAGGACACGCGCGAGTATTTCCGCGATGTCTACGACCACCTCGAGCGCATGCAGTCGGCGCTGGACTCCCTGCGCGATACCGCGACGACGGCGATCCAGGTCCATCTGTCGATGGCCACGATCGAGGAGTCCGAGGTCACCAAGCGCCTCGCGGCCTGGGCCGGCATCTTCGCCGCGGCAACCGCCTTCGCCGGCATCTGGGGCATGAACTTCGAGGTCATGCCGGAGCTCAAGTGGCGCTGGGGTTATCCGGCGGCGCTCGGCGTCATCGCCGCGACCTGCGGCGTGCTCTTCTGGCGATTCCGCAAGGCGGGGTGGCTGTAGGCCAGCGGTCAGACGAGCGCCGCGATCGCCTGTCCCATCTCGGTCGTGCTGGCCTCGCCGCCGAGATCGCGCGTGCGCGGCCCCGACGCCAGCGTCTGCTCGATCGCCGCGAGGATCGCGTCATGCGCCTGCTGCTCGCCCAGGAACTGCAGCATCAGCGCCCCCGACCAGATCATTGCCACCGGATTGGCGATGTTCCTGCCGTAGATGTCCGGCGCCGAGCCATGCACCGGCTCGAACAGCGAGGGGAAGTTCCGCTCCGGATTCAGGTTGGCCGACGGCGCCAGGCCGATCGTGCCGGTGGTCGCGGGCCCGAGGTCCGACAGGATGTCGCCGAACAGGTTGGATGCCACCACCACGTCGAAGCGCCCCGGCTGCAGCACGAAACGCGCCGACAGGATGTCGATGTGCTGCTTGTCCACCGTCACCGACGGATAACCCGCACCGACCGCGTCCGCGCGCCCGTCCCACCACGGCATCGAGATCGCGATCCCATTGCTCTTGGTCGCCACCGTCAGGTGCTTGCGCGCACGCGCCTGCGCCAGCTCGAAAGCGTACTTCAGCACCCGGTCCGCGCCGAAGCGCGAATAGACCGACTCCTGGATCACGATCTCGCGGTCGGTGCCGGCGTACATCACGCCGCCGAGGTTGGTGTACTCGCCCTCGGTGTTCTCGCGCACGACCAGGTAGTCGATCTCGCCCGGCTTGCGATGGGCCAGCGGGCAGGGCACGCCCTCGAAGAGCCGCACCGGCCGCAGGTTGATGTACTGGTCGAACTCGCGGCGGAACTTCAGCAGCGAGCCCCACAGCGACACATGGTCCGGCACGGTCGCCGGCCAGCCCACCGCGCCGAAGAAGATCGCATCCTGGCCTTGCAGCTGCGCCTTCCAGTCGTCCGGCATCATCTGCCCGGTCTGCTGGTAGTAGTCGCAGCTGGCCCACTCGATGGGGGTGAACTCGAAGCGGATGCCGAAGCGCCGGGCGGCCGCTTCCAGCACGCGCAGGCCCTCGGGCATCACTTCCTTGCCGATGCCGTCGCCGGGAATGACGGCGATCCTGTACGTCTTGCTCATGGTCGTGCTTTCGGTCTTGAAATCAACGGAGGTCGGAAGAGCGGACCGGGTGCGCCGGGCCGCCGCGAGGGGCGACCGATCAGCGCGGGCGATCCGCCGTCGTGATCAGTACGGCGAGCCGGTCGGCGCCGGTTGCGGCGGCGAGAGCTCGAAGTCTGCCGCAAGGCGCCGCGTGGCCTGTGCGAGCAGCGTGACGTCGATGCCCACCGCGACGAAGCTCGCGCCCAGCGACAGGTAGTGCCGCGCGAGCGCCGCGTCAGCGGTCAGCGTGCCGGCCGCCTTGCCGCTGGCGACGATGGTGCGCACCGCCGCGTCGATGGCCGCCTGCACCTCCGGATGCGTCGGGTTGCCGCGATGACCCATGGACGCCGCCAGGTCCGCCGGCCCGATGAACACGCCGTCGACGCCGTCCACCGCGCAGATCGATGCGAGGTTGCGCAGCGCGGTGACCGTCTCGGCCTGCACCAGCACGCAGGTCTCGCCGTCGGCCTCGTCGAGGTAGTGCCGACGCAGGCCCCAGCGCGACGCGCGCGCCACCGCCGCCCCGACGCCGCGCACGCCGTGCGGCGGATAACGCGTCGCGGCCACCACCGCGGCCGCCTGCTCGGCGGTGTCGATCATCGGCACCAGCAGCGTCTGCACGCCGATGTCCAGCAGCTTCTTGATGCCGTCCTTGTCCGCATTGACTGCGCGCACCACCGGATGCGACGGATACGGCGCCACCGCCTGCAGCTGCTGCAGCGTGCTGGTCAGCTCATTGGGTGCGTGCTCGCCGTCGATCAGCAGCCACTGGAATCCGGCCGTCGCGCAGACCTCGGCGCTGTAGGCCTGCGCCATCGACAGCCACAGGCCGATCTGCGGCCGGCGCGCGGCCAGGGCCTGCTTGAAGGTGTTGGCGAAATGCATGGCGCTCATGACAGGCCTCCCTGGCAAACGTACTTGATGTGCAGGTAGTCGTCGAGCCCGTGCGTGGAGCCCTCGCGCCCGTAGCCGGATTCCTTGACGCCACCGAAGGGCGCCGCCTCGGCGGCGATCGCGCCTTCGTTCAGGCCGACGATGCCGCTTTCCAACGCGTCGGCGACGCGCCAGGCGCGGGCGATGTCGCGCGTGTAGAAGTAGGCGGCCAGGCCGAAGGGCGTGTCGTTGGCGGCGGCGATGACTTCGTCCTCGCGCTCGAATCGGAACACCGGCACCACCGGCCCGAAGGTCTCCTCCTGCCACAGCAGCATGTCGGTCGTCGCGCCGGTCAGCACGGTGGGCGCGAAGTAGTTCGGGCCGGCGGCGACCTCGTCGCGCAGGCGGCGGCCGCCGGCGACCGCGGTCGCGCCGCGCGCCACCGCGTCCTGCACGTGGCGCTCGATCTTCTCGACCGCGCGGGCGTTGATCATCGGACCGATCTGCGAGTCGGCGCGGCTGGCCGGGCCCACGCGGAGCGCGCTCACCCGCGCCGCAAGCCGCTCGACGAATCGATCATGAATGCCCGTCTGCGCGAAGACGCGGTTGGGGCACACGCAGGTCTGGCCACCATTGCGGAACTTGGCCGCCATCAGGCCCTCGACGGCCGCGTCGACATCCGCATCGTCGAAGACGATGAAGGGCGCATTGCCGCCGAGTTCCAGCGAGAGCTTCTTCAGCGTGGCGGCCGATTCGCGCGCCAGGTGCTTGCCCACCGGCGTCGAGCCGGTGAAGGTGATCTTGCGCACGCGATCGTCGGCGAGCCAGACGTCGACGACCTCCGGCGTGCGCTCGCGCGACGCGCAGACGATGTTGAGCACGCCCGGCGGCAGGCCGGCTTCGGCGGCCAGCTCGACCAGCGCCAGCGAGGTCAGCGGCGTGTCCTCGGCCGGCTTGGCCACGACGGTGCAGCCGGCAGCGAGCGCCGGCGCGATCTTGCGGGCGATCATCGCGGCCGGGAAATTCCACGGCGTGATCGCGGCGACGACGCCGACCGGCTCGCGCAGCGCCAGCATCCGGCGGCCCGCGACCGGCGCGGGAATGACCTCGCCGTTGGCGCGCGTGGCTTCCTCGGCGAACCACTCGACGTAGCTGGCCGCGTAGGCGACCTCGGCGCGACCTTCGGCCAGCGGCTTGCCTTGCTCCTGCGAGATCAGCGCGCCCAGGCGCTCCTGGTCGCGCAGGAGGAGGTCGTTCCAGCGCTTGAGCAAGGCGGCGCGCTGCTTGGCCGGCACCGCGCGCCAGCCGGCGAAGGCGGCGTGCGCGGCATCGACCGCGGCGCGCGCGTCCTCGGCGCGGCTGTCGGGCACCTCGGCGATGCGGCCGTCGTCGGCGGGATCGACGACCGGGAAACGGTCGCCGGCGGCCGCGTCGCACCAGCGACCGGCAATGTGGTTCTGCGTCTGCATGAAGGGACCTGGAGGGAAGCGAAGTCAGGACGCGGCCGGCGCCGCGGCGTGGGCGGCGGTCGCGATGGCGCGGGAAGCGGGCGGGCCGGCCATCAACTGACGATGCCCAGGTGCCAGGGCACGAACTCGTGGTCGCCCAGGCCCAGCAGCTCGCTCTTGGTCGGCTCGCCGGAGGCGGCGCGCAGGATGTGCTCGAAGATCTGCCGGCCCATCTCCTCGATGCTCAAGGTGCCGTCGATGACCTGGCCGCAGTTGATGTCCATGTCCTCCTCGAGGCGCGTGAACATCGGCGTGTTGCTGGCCAGTTTGATCGTCGGCGCCGGTTTGGAGCCGAACATCGAGCCGCGGCCGGTGGTGAAGCAGATCAGGTTGGCGCCGCTGGCGATCTGGCCGGTGACCGCGACGGGGTCGTAGCCCGGCGAGTCCATGAACACGAAGCCGTGCTCGTCGATCGGCTCCGCGTATTCGTAGACCTGCCGCAGCGGCGTGGTGCCGCCCTTCATCGCGGAGCCCAGCGACTTCTCGAAGATGTTGGCCAGCCCGCCGGCCTGGTTGCCGGGGCCGACGACGCCATTGAACTGCCCGTTGTGGCCGCGGGTGTAGTCCTCCCACCAGGCCAGCCGGTCCAGCAGCTTCTGGCCGACCTCGGGGCTGACCGCGCGGCGGGTGAGCATGTATTCGACGCCGTGGATCTCCGGTGTCTCCGACAGGATCGCGGTGCCGCCGTGGCGCACCAGCAGGTCCATGGCCGCGCCCAGCGCCGGATTCGCGCCGATGCCGGAGAAGCCGTCCGAGCCGCCGCATTCCAGCCCGATCTTCAGATGCGCGGCGCTGACCGGCTGGCGCTCAACGCGATTGGCGATCGGCAGCATCGCCTCGACGGCGCGGATGCCGGCCTCGATCGTGGCGCGCGTGCCGCCGGTCTCCTGCATCACCAGCGTGCGCAGCGTCTCGCCGGCCACCAGGTGCTGCGACTCCATCAGGCCGGCGACCTGGTTGCGCTCGCAGCCCAGGCCGACGATCAGCGCGCCGCCGAGGTTGGGGTGGCGCACGTAGCCGGCGATCGTGCGACGCAGCAGGTCGAAGTGGGGACTGGGCGAGGACATGCCGCAGCCGGTGGTCTGCGCGAAGGCGACGACGCCATCGACGTTGGGATAGTCCTTCAGCCGCTCCGGCGTGAAGTGCTCCGCGATGCGATTGATCGCCGTCGACGAGCAGTTGACCGACGCGAGGATGCCGATGAAGTTGCGCGTCGCGACGCGGCCGTCGGCCCGCACGATGCCCAGGAAGGTCGCGCGTTCCGCCTCGGGCAGGTAGTCGACGGGCTTCACGTCCGCGCCGAAGGCGGGATCGCGGTGGAACTCGACCAGCGCGATGTTGTGCGCGTGGACGTAGTCGCCGGCCTCGATGTCGCGCGCGGCCACGCCGATCACCGCGTTGTACTTGCGGATCGGCTCGCCCGCGGCGATGCGGCGCGCGGCGATCTTGTGGCCGGCCGGCACCTGCGCTTTCAGGCGCAGGCCGAATTCCGGCAGCACCTGGCCCAGCGTCAGCGCCTGCCGGGCGATCAGCACGTTGTCGTCGGCATGCAGGCGCAGCAGCGGCGAGGCCGTCGCGAGCGCGGCCGCACCGGAGGCGGGGGCGGTGAAGGCGTCGCTCACGCTCAGCCCTTGGCCAGCAGTTCGCGCAGCTTCAGCCGCTCGATCAGCTGCGTGTCCTTGCGGTAGGTGGCCTGGATGTACTTCTCGTAGTCGGGTTGGTCCAGGTACATCACCGGCGCATCGATGCGATCGCAGACGGCGATGAACTCGGGGTCCGCAGTCGCTTTGCGGAAGGCGTCGCGCAGTCGGGCGACGATCGCCGGGTCCATGCCCTTGGGCGCGCCGATGCCGTTGGGCGCGTCGACCACCAGGTCGTAGCCGGATTCCTTCAGCGTTGGCACGGCCGGGAAGTCCTTGGTGCGGGCCTCGCCCCAGGTCACGAGCAGGCGCAGCTTGCCGGACTTGACATGCGGCGCCCACGAACTGGAGTCCGCCACCGCGTCCACCTGGCCGCCGAGCAGGTCCTGCAGCGCCGGCGCGCCGCCCTTGTAGGGGATGTGGTTGAGCTGGATGCCGGCGAGCAGGTTGAACTCCTCCATGCCGACATGGGTGGCGCCGCCGATGCCGGCGCTGCCGTAGCTGATCAGGCCGGGCTTGGCCTTCGCGGCGGCGACGAACTCGGCCAGCGTCTTCCACGGGGAGTCGGCCCGCACCGCCAGGCCGAAGGTCTGGCCGTTGACGCGGGCGAGGTAGGTCAGGTCCTTGAGCGGATCCAGCTGCACCGTGCGCAGCTGCGCGAAGCGGGTCACCGAGATCGGCACCTGGCCGATCGTGTAGCCGTCTGGCTTGGCCGTGGACAGCACCTTGGTGCCGAGCATGCCGGACGCGCCGGCCCGGTTCTCGATGATGACGGTCTGTCCCAGCACCTTGGCCGCGGCCTGGCACAGCGCGCGCATCGTCACGTCGGCGGTGCCGCCGGCGGGCCAGGGGCAGATGAAGGTGATGGCGCGCTCTGAGGGATAGGCGGCGGCGCGCGCGACGCGCGGCAGCGACAGGGCGCTGGCGCCGAGGCCGGCGGCGCCGGCGAGCAGGACGCGGCGGCGGTCCATGCGGAAGGTCATCGTTGTCTCCTGGCTCGGGATCGAAGGGAGGCCCTGTCGCGTCGTGTCGCGAGAGCTCTTTGCGTCGCATTGTGGGCATCCGGTCCATGCGGTTCAATTGAAGAACTGGACAGGCTTCATGCCGGAAACGGCATGAAGCCTAAGATGCGCGCCCATGAGCCAGATCGACCGCGTCCTGCGTTCCAACCTGAAGCTGCGCCACCTGCAGATGCTGGTCGCGCTCGACCAGTTCCGTCACCTGGGCCGCGCGGCGGAGTTCCTGTCGCAGACGCAGCCGGCGGTGTCGAAGTCGCTGGCCGAGGTCGAGCGCATGTTCGGCCTGGCGCTGTTCACCCGCTCCACGCGCGGCACCGAGCCGACGCCGTTTGGCGAGGCGGTGGTGCGCTTCGCGCGTTCGGTGCTGTCGGACTACGCCCGCACCCGCGACGAGATCGCCGCCGTGGCCAGCGGCGCGGCGGGACGCGTCAGCGTCGGCGCGATGGTGGTGGCGATGCCGGGCCTGGTGGCCGGCGCGGTGGAGCGGCTCAAGCGCCACTCGTCGCTGACGACGGTGCATCTGGAGGAGGGCGACCTGACGCGGCTGCTGCCACGTCTGCGGGTGGGCGAGCTGGACGTGATCGTCGCGCGGCTGGAGCCCGGCTACGCCGCGCCGGACCTGGCGACCGAGCCGCTGATGGAGGAGGCGATGCGCATCGTCGTTCGCCCGGACCATCCGCTGGTCGGCGGCCGCAGGCGGCGCGAGCCGCCCTGGGCCGAGCTCGCGCGGATGCCGTGGGTGATGCCGCCGCCGTGGGCCTCCTCGCGGATCAAGCTGAACCAGCTGTTCTACGCGCAGCGGCTGGATCCGCCGAGCGACATCATCGAGAGCGCGTCCTTCCTGGTGACGCTGACCTTCCTGCGCCAGCGCGGCGCGGCCGCCTTCGTCGCCGACAACGTGGCGCGTTACCTGGCGCGCGAGGGGCTGGCGAAGGCGCTGCCCATCGACGTGCCGATCGAGTTGCCGCCGGTGGGCCTGCTGACGCTGCGCAACCGGCGCGCGACGCCGGCGGCCGAGCAATTCATGGCCTGCTGCCGGGAGGTCGCGGCGGCTCAGCCGCCCAGGGCGGCGTCGCGGAAGCTGTCCAGGGCCAGCTCGTAGTTCATCTCGCCGAGCAGCGCGACCAGGCGGTCGCGGTCCGCGTTCCAGCTGTCGACGACATGGCGCCAGGCCGGCGCGAGCGAGCGCGGCTCGGCCTCGTCGTCCGGGATCTCCGCTTCGATCGAGGCCGGCGGCAGGTCCGAGGGCAGCATCAGCCGGGAGGCCACGACCGGCCGGTCGGCATCCTCGTCATAACGCGGGTCGCCGGCGCCCGCATCGATGCCGGGGTCGATGCGCCAGCGGCCGTCGGCCTGCACGGTGATCCTCGGGCGCAGCCAGGGCTCGTGGGCGCGCGGGTTCAGCAGGTGGCAGCTGCGATGGCGGGCGTCCACCACCAGCAGGCTCAGCACCGACCCACGGCCGTTGGCCAGTTCCTCGACATAGTCCGGATGCTCCGGCGGGCCGTCGACGTCCAGCACGAAGTAGCGGTCGTCCAGCCATTCCCCGGAGCCCGCGATCGAGCAGCCGAAGGTCAGCTCCTGCGGGTAGGGCAGCAGGCGGCCGTCCAGCCACAGCGCGGCGCCATAGGGCGCTTCGAAGACGGCGCCGTCCTGCGGGAACTCGGGCAGGCGGCCGTCCTCCCACCAGACGACGGCGCGGTGCAGGCGCCCCGGCGCGTCGGCGATGCGGAAGCCGGCGCTGCGCCATTCGGGCCAGGAGCTCCAGACGCGGGACTCGACGCGCTCGTCCAGCCCCATCGCGCGCAGGTCGCGGCTGCTGGCGTGCTGCAACAGATGCTGTGCGAAGTGCCGCCACATCGCCGGGCCGAGCGCGCGCGCGATGGGCTCGGCGTCGCGCAGCCAGTCCAGCAGCAGCGGCACGATCGGCGCCTGGCGCGACCAGAGCGCGTGCGCCGCCACCGACTGCGCCCAGCGCCGCTCCAAGGCCCGCAGGCCGCGGGCGTCGGGGGCTGCGGCCGGCGGCGGCGCGGGGTGGGAGGGGGAATCGGCGGGCTCCCTGGAGCCGGCCGGAAGATCGGGGAGCCCCACCAGCGAGGGTGGGACTGGGGAGGGCGGCAGGTGGTACAGCGGCATCAGGTCAGGCGCACCGGGGTGGAGAAGCGGTGTCGCGAGCGCTGGTGGGCAGGTGGGATTCCTGGGGCAGGGGACGCCCGTCGCCATCGTGGGGGACGCCTGTCGGGCGACGCGGGGGCGGGTCTTGCCCAGGCGCCGCACCATCGGAAAAAGCTGCCGTCGGGGCGTCGGCCGTCCCGTTCAGGCGGAAGCGCTCAGCGCCGCCGGCGCCACCACAGCCAGGTCCCGGTGACCCCCATGCCGAAAAGCACGAGCCCGAGCACGCCGGTGATCGCCCGGTGGGCCACGCCGAACAACTCGCCCGCGTGCAGCGGATAGATCCACGCGGTGGAGCGGCCGGCGAGATCGAGCTCATCCCAGCGCTGGCGCGCCAGCACATGGCCGTCGACCGGATGGGCCCAGACCGAGGACAGCCCGTTGGGATGCGGGTCGCCGGGCAGCTTGAAGCGGATGCGGACCGGGCGCGTGTCCGCGGCGCCGAGCTGCACGAAGCCGACCCGTCCGTCCGGCCAGGCCGCCTGCGCCTCGGCCACGATGGCGTCGAGCGGGCGGCGCTCGCCGTGGTCCTTGCCGACCTGGGGCGGCTTGGGCGCCGCCTCGCCGACCAGCGCGTTGAGCCAGCCGCCGATCGGTCGCCAGGCCATCCACGCACCGCTGGCCACGGTCACCGCGAGCAGCAGGCCCAGCACCGCGCCGCCGAAGCGGTGCAGGTCGAAGAGGCCGCGGGTGGTGCCCTTGTCGAGCTTGAGCCCGAAGGCGTGGCGCCACTGCGCGGCCGTCGTCGGCCACCACAGGACCAGCCCGGTGACCAGCAGCGCGAGGTAGGCCAGCGCGGTGAACGCGAGCACCGCCTTGCCGGTGTCCCCCAGCAGCAGCGCGCTGTGCAGCTCGAACACCAGGTTCGCGAGCCCCTCGGCCTCGCCGCGCCGGCCGAGCTCGGCCACGGTGACCGGGTCCAGGTAGAGCGTGCCTTCCCAGGCCGGCCCGCGCACCATTACGCGCAGCGATTCGCCGGGCTCGCGCGGCGGCCGGATCGTCATCGTCGACTTCGGGCCGAATTCATCGGCGACGCGACCGCGCAGCGTTTCCAGCGGCGTGGCCGACGCCTGCGCGACGGGCCCGACGGGCGAGGCGCCGGACGCTGTCGCGGCGGCCACCGGCGCGCGGAAGAGCTCGGGATGCATCGCCTCGTCCAGCGGGCGCAGCACCGTCATCAGCGCGCCCAGCAGCGCCGCCGCGGTGAGCAGCAGGCCGAGCGTCAGCCCGGTCCAGCGGTGCAGCCAGATCCAGACGCGGCGGGCGGTCATCAGCGCCATGGCGTGCTCGCTCCCGGGCCGGCGGTCAGAAGTCGACCTTGGCGGTGAGGCGCAGCGTGCGCGGCGCGCCGACGCCCAGCAGGCCGTTGCCGGCGGTGCTCCAGTAGTTCTTGTTGGTCGCGTTGTCGAGGTTGGCCTGCAGGTTGACCGCCTTGTCGAAGATCCGCGTCTGGTAGCGCGCGCCCAGCGACAGCGTCTGGTAGCCGTCGACCCAGGCCTGGTTGCTGTTGTTCACCGCACGCTTGCCGACGTGATAGACCCCCGCGTTCAGCGCCAGGCCCGGCACCATCGGCAGCCGGTACTCGCCGAACACGCCCAGCGTGTTCTTCGGCGTGTTCTCCGGCGTCTTGCCCAGCTCCAGCGGGTTGCCGGTGCCGACCTTGGTGATCTCCGCGTCCAGCACCACCCCGGAGACCACCAGCGCGAAGTCGCGGCCGATCTCACCGCTGGCGGAGAACTCCAGGCCGCGGTAGCGGGTCTCGCCGCCGACCTGGTAGACGCGGTTGATCGTCGTGGCCAGCGGGCGGTCGGTCTGGAACAGCGCCGTCTGCAGCAGCACCGCGCCCAGGCGGGCCTTCACGCCGAGTTCGTGCTGGCGGCTCACCGCCGGCGGCAGCACCTGGCCGAAGTTGTCGGTGTTCAGCGGCGCGGTGCCGGTCTCCTCCAGGCCGCGCAGCGCGCTGGCGTAGACGCTCAGGTCCTTCAGCGGCTTCCACATCACCGAGACGTTGGGCGTCACCTTGTCGGCGCGGTAGGTCGGCACCGGCGACGAGGGATTGCTCGCCTCGCTGCGGTACACCGTCTTGCGCAGGCCGGCCAGCAGCTGCCACTGCTCGCCGAAGCTCATCCGGTCGAAGACGTAGAGGCCGCGGTCGTTGACCTCGGACGGGAAGCCGGTCTGCGTCAGCGTCGGGCTGACCGGCGCGATGTCGACCGGGTCGTACAGGTTCTGCGCCGCGCGCGCCGTCCCGTTGAACCAGCCGGCCGAGGCGCGCCGGTTGTAGGTGGCGCCGATCGTCAGCTCGTGGCCGATGCCGGCCGTGGCGAAGCGGCCGATCGCCTCGACGCGGTGGTTGGTGTTGGTGTACTCCTGGCCCTTGAGCACCGAGATGTTGGCGGTGCCGGCGCCGGTCTGCGTGTTGTAGTTGGTCAGCGTCGTGTAGTTGCGATCGCGCTGGGTGTTGGCGCGACCGGACTCGACGCTCAGCACCCAGTCGTCACTGAGCGCGAAGTCGCCGCGCACCAGGACGTTGGTGGCCTCGGCGTCGTAGCGGGCCCATTCGGGCGCGATGTTGGTGGTGTTGTCGGGCACGCGCGGCAGCGTGATCACGCCGTTGACCGCGGCCGGCAGCGTGATCGCGCCCTGCTCGCTGACGTTCTTGCGGTAATGCTCGACGTCCACCTTCAGGTTGGCCCACGAGGTCGCGCGCCAGTCGTAGGCGACGGCCACCAGGTCGCGGTGGCCCTCGTAGCGGTCGATGCCGGTGGCTTCCTTGCTGGTGACGGCGTTCAGGCGCAGGCCCATGCTGTCGTCGGCGCCGAAGCGGCGGCCGATGTCGACGTGGGCCTTCATGCCGCCGTGGTCGTTGAAGGTGGTCGTCAGCGAGGTGACCGGCGTCGGGCCGGCCCGCTTGGTCACGAAGTTGACGATGCCCGAGGGCGGCACCATGCCGTAGTACATCGACGACGCGCCCTTCAGCACCTCCACCTGCTCCTTGTTCTCGAGCGGGATGTCGATCAGGTTGACGATGGGCAGGTTGCCGTTGAGGCGGTAGTTGCCGCGGTTCTCGACGACGATGCCGCGGATCGACAGGTTGTCGTAGGTCGAGCCGCTGACCTGCGAGCGGGTCACGCCGGCGGTGTTCTTCAGCGCGTCGTACAGGCCCTGCGCGGCCTGCGCGTCGAGCAGGTCGCGCGACATCACGCTGTTGGTCAGCGGCACGTCCAGCGGGTCCTGGTCGCGGAAGGCGCCGACCCGCACCGTCGTCGGCGCGAAGGTCTTCTTGCGCACGCCGTTGACGGTGACCTCGTCCAGCAGCTTGGCCGGCGCCGGGGCGGACGCTGTCGCGTCCGTCGCCGTGGATGGCGCTTCGGAGGGCGCTGCGGATTGCGCGGCAGCCGCCAGCGGGGCCAGCAGCGCGAGGACGGAGAGGGAAATCAGGGACCGGCGCGGCGAGGCGCCGCGGGACGCGGTGGACGACATGGACGTGGACCGGGGGACCGGAGATCAGGGATTCGGGGGAGGTGGGTCGGGGAGGCCCGCGGCGCGGCGATGGGCCGTGCGTGCTCAGCTAACGCGATACGTTATCAAATGCGAATAGTTCGCAACATTCGGGTCGCCGGATTTCGTGCGCAGGACGCGCGCGGGCACCCCGCTCGGGCGGAATCGCAACGAAATCGTGGCGGGAGCGCCACCGTTTCGAGGGTCTCCAGGCCGGCCGTCGCGAACGGGGCGGGGAGCGAGGGGGCCGGGAAGACGTCCGATTGCTGCCAGACGGCGGCAGGGGTCCGGGCCTAGGATGCGCCGTTCTTCCCACCGAAGACCGCCCCCTCACTCTTTACGAGGCCCTCAAGATGAGCACCGCATCCCCCACCGCCGCCGACAAGTCTGCCGCCCTGTTCGCGTTGCATCAGCGCCCGGGTCCCTTCGTCATCGCCAACGCCTGGGACATCGCGTCGGCGCGGATGCTGGAGGCGGCGGGCTTTCCCGCGCTGGCGACCTCGAGCGCCGCGGCCGCCGAAGCCATCGGCCGGCGCGACGGCCAGCTGACCCGCGACGAGACCCTGGCCCACATCCGCCAACTGGCCGGCGCGACGCCGCTGCCGCTGAGCGCCGACCTCGGCAACGGCTTCGGCCACCGGCCCGAGGACTGCGCGCTGACGATCCGCCTGGCGGCGGAAGCGGGCGCGGTCGGCGGATCGATCGAGGATGCGTCGAGCGAGGGCGGCGCGCCCATCCTCGACTTCGACCTGGCCGTCGAGCGCGTCGCCGCCGCGGTCGAGGCCGCGCGGGCCTTGCCGGTCCCCTTCCTGGTCACGGCGCGCTCGGAGAATTTCCTGCACGGCGTGAACGACCTCGAGGACACGATCCGGCGCCTGCAGGCCTTCGAGCGCGCCGGCGCCGACGTGCTGTTCGCGCCGCTGCTGCCCGACCTGGACGCGGTGCGCCAGGTCTGCGCGTCGGTGTCCAGGCCGGTGAACTTCATGGCCGGCATCCCGGGACGCTCGTTCAGCGTGCGCGAGCTGGGCGAGGCGGGCGTCAAGCGCGTGAGCCTGGCGATGTCGCTGTTCCGGCATGCGATGAAGGCGGCCCGCCTGGCCGCCGAGGAGATCCGCGACCACGGCACCTTCGGATATCTCGATCCGCATTGAAGACGGCGCGCGGGGCGGAGGGAACGACACTTGCTCGCTTCGGCGCGCCCGTTCCCCGTCACTGGAGTCCCCGATGAAGATGCTTCTCGCCGCCGCGCTCGCGGCGCTGTCCCTTGCCACGTCGGCGCAGGCCGCTCCCAGCTACGGCGCCAGGCTCGAGGGTTTCGAGTACCCGTACCCGCAGCAGCGCTTCAAGCTCAATTCGCAGCGCCAGGCGCTGGAGATGGTCCACATGGACATCGCGCCGACGGCGCCGCCCAACGGCCGGACCGCGGTGCTGCTGCACGGCAAGAACTTCTGCGGCGCGACCTGGGCGGAGACGATCGCGGCGCTCGCCGGTGCGGGCTACCGCGTCGTGGTGCCGGACCAGGTCGGCTTCTGCGCCTCGACCAAGCCGGTCGGTTACCAGTTCAGCTTCAACCAGCTCGCCGCCAACACGCAGGCGCTGCTGCAGTCGCTGGGCATCGCCAAGGCGACGGTGATCGGCCACTCGATGGGCGGCATGCTGGCGATGCGCTACGCGCTGCAGTACCCGGCGCAGGTCGAGCAGCTCGTCGCCGTCAACCCGCTGGGGCTGGAGGACTGGCAGGCGGCGGGCGTGCCGTACGCGACCATCGACCAGCTGAACGCGCAGGAACTGAAGACGACGGCCGACAGCATCAAGGCCTATCAGTTGCGCTTCTATTACAACGGCCAGTGGAAGCCGGCCTACGACCGCTGGGTCGAGATGGCCGCCGGCCTGTATGCCGGTCCGGGACGTGAGCTCGTCGCCTGGAACCAGGCCCAGACCTCCGAGATGATCTTCACCCAGCCGGTGGTGCACGAGCTGCCCCATCTGCAGGTGCGGACGCTGCTGATGATCGGCGGCAAGGACCGCACCGCGCCCGGCGCCAACCGCGCGCCCAAGGCGATCGCCGAGCAGCTGGGCGATTACGCGACGCTCGGCCGCACGACCGCGAAGATGATTCCCGGCGCCGCGCTGGTCGAGTTCCCGGCGCTGGGCCACTCGCCGCAGGTCGAGTCGCCGAAGGAATTCCACGAGGCGCTGCTGAAGGGACTCGCCGCCCGATGAAGACCCGGAAATGGATCGAGGCCTCGCCGACATCCCGGCGCGCGCGCCCGCTCAGCTGACCGGCAGGTTGCTGGGCGCCGTCTTCAGCGCCGGGGCGTGGGCCTTCTTGCGGTAGAGCTGCGCTGGCCGGTGGCTGCCGCCGCTGGTGAAGGCGCCGGGGACTTCCTCGATGACATCGAGCTCCTCGATGCGGCGGCGGAATCCGCGCTTGTCGAGCACCGCGCCGAGCACCTGCTCGTAGGTGCGCTGCAACTCGCCGAGCGTGAACTGCGCCGGCATCAGGTGCACCGGCAGCGAGGAGTACAGCGTCTTCGACCGCACGCGCTCGACGGCGGTGCGCAGGATCTGCGCATGGTCGAAGGGCAGCGAGCGCAGGCCGTCGACCGGCGCCCAGCGGAAGCGCCCGCCCGACGGCTCGCCCACCGGCGCAGGCACGACCGCGTAGTAGCTCACCGACAGCGACCACCCGCGCGCATCGCGATGCATGCCGGAGAAGGTCCTGAGCTGCTCCAGGTAGGGCGAGACCACCCCCGCCTTGTCCCGCAAGATGCGCGCCGCGGCCTCGTCGGCGTCCTGGTCCTGGTCGGTGTGCACCCAGCCGCCGGGCAGCGTCCAGGCGCCGAGCGCCGGCGCCTTGTCGCGTCGTACCAGGCCGGCGTGCAACGCGCCGTCGAGCAGAGTGAGCAGCACGATGTCGACGGTGACGATGGGGCGTTCGAAGTCCACGGCGCTAGGCTTAGTGCGAAAGAGCACGAATTATGAGCGGTCAAATCCTCCGACGTCAAACCGTCTCCTGGAACACAGGAAATATGCGGATACAAATCGTGGCTTCTGATCCGCCGTCTGCGATATCGACTTAGTGCAAACGAGCACGAAGAGCGGTATGCTGTCGCCACGACATCAAAAAGACCGAAACGGAGTTCCCATGGACCGCCAAGCCCAACTGCTCATCGTCGATCCGCAGAACGACTTCTGCGACATCCCCGGCGCCGCGCTGCCGGTGACTGGCGCGGACGCGGACATGAAGCGCCTGGCCGCGCTGGTGGACCAGGCCGGCGATGCGATCGGCGACGTCGTCGTGACGCTGGACTCGCACCCGGTCTACGCGATCGAGCGCCCGGCCTTCTGGCAACAGCCGGGCGCGGAGGGCGCACCGCAGCCGGTCGCGCCATTCACGCAGATCCGCGCGGCCGACGTGCGCGAGGGCCGCTACGCCCCGCGCGACCCGGCGCTGCGGGACGCGGTGCTGCGCTACCTCGACGCGCTTGAAGCCAGCCCGAGGAAGTTCGTGCTGATGGTGTGGCCGACCCACTGCGTCGTCGGCACCTGGGGCCACAACTTGCATGGCGCGCTGGCCGACGCCCTGGGCCGCTGGGAATCGGCGCGCCTGCGCACGGTGGAGAAGGTGCTGAAGGGCCTGAATCCGATGACCGAGCAATACAGCGCCGTGCGCGCCGAGGTGCCGGTCGACGGCGACCCGCGCACGCAGACGAATCAGGCGCTGGTCGATCGCATCGTCGACTTCCCCGGCCTGAGCTTCATCGCCGGCGAGGCCAGCAGCCACTGCGTCGCGGCGACGGCGGAAGACCTCTTCGCGGCGATGACGCCCGAGCGGCTCGCGCGCGTCGTGCTGATCGAGGATGCGATGAGCGCGGTGGGCGGCTTCGAGGCCGGCGCCTCGGCTTTCGTCGAGCGCGCCCGCGCGCTGGGCGTGCGGACGATGACGGCGGCGCAGGCGCTCGGCCTGCTGTCGGCCTGAGCGGGGTGGCTTCATGAACGACACGCCTGTCATCCGCTCCCTGCTGGAGACCGATCTCTACAAGTTCACGATGTGGCAGACGCTGCTGCACGCATTTCCGGCCAACGATGCCGAGTACCGCTTCGTCTGCCGCAACACGCCCGCCTTCCCGCTGAGCGAGCTCTGCGAGGCGGTCAACCGCGAGCTCGACCACCTCTGCACGCTCGGCTTCAGTGACGAGGAACTCGCCTACCTGGGCGGACTGCGCTTCATGAAGGCCGACTTCATCGACTTCCTGCGCATCTTCCGTTTCCAGCGGCGCTTCATCGAAGCGCGGCCGGGCGAGGGCGCCGAGGCCGGACAGCTGGTCATCGTCGCCAAGGGGCCGCAGGTCCACGTGATGGGCTTCGAGATCTTCGTGCTGGCGATCGTCAACGAGCTCTACTTCCGCCGCCTGTGCGCGGGCCGCGAGCGCGAGGTGCTGGCCGAGGGCCGCGCGCGGCTCGCGGCGAAGGCGGCTCGCTTGCGCGACTACGCCGCGGCCGTGCCCGCGACGCTGGGCGCCGAAGCCCATCCCTTCGAGTGCTTCGACTTCGGCTTGCGCCGCCGCTTCTCCGGCGCCTGGCACGACGAGGTCGTCGCCACGCTCAAGCGCGAGGCCCCGCAGGTCTTCAAGGGCTGCTCCAACGTGGCGCTGGCGCGGCGTCACGGGCTGGTGCCGATCGGCACGATGGCCCATGAGTACCTGCAGACCTGGCAGGCCGTGGGCGTGCAGCTGCGGCTGTCGCAGCGGGCGGCGCTGGAGGGCTGGGTGCAGGAGTTCCGCGGCGACCTCGGCATCGCACTGACCGACGTGATCGGCATGGACGCCTTCCTGGCCGACTTCGACCTCTACTTCGCCAAGCTCTTCGATGGCCTGCGGCACGACTCGGGCGATCCGGTCGAATGGGGCGAGAAGGCGCTCGCGCATTACGCGGCGCTGCGCATCGATGCACGGACCAAGCGGCTGGTGTTCAGCGACGGGCTCGACACCGACGAGGCCTTCCGCCTGCATGCGCACTTCGCCCGGCGCGTGCCGGTCGGATTCGGCATCGGCACGCACCTCACCAACGACCTCGGGCCCAAGCCGCTGAACATCGTCATGAAGCTGGTGCGCTGCAACGGCCAGCCGGTGGCCAAGCTGTCCGACGCGCCCGGCAAGACGCTGTGCGACGACCAGACCTTCCTCAACTACCTGCGGCAGGTCTTTCGAGTGAGGGCCAGCTGAGGAGCGAAGTCATGCTCAAGATCACCATCGCGCAAATCAATCCCACCATTGGCTACCTCGAAGGCAACCTGGCGCTGCACCTGGACGCGGCGCGCCGCGCCCGGCACGACGGGGCGGACCTGGTCGTCTTTCCGGAGCTGTCGCTGACCGGCTACTACCCGGCCGACCTGCTCGACGACGAAGACTTCCGCGAGCGCCTCGACCGCGCGATGGCGGCGCTGCTGGCGGCCACGCGCGAGGTGAGTTCGCTGCACTGGGTCGTCGGCGCGCCGACCCGCAACCCGGGCGCCGGCAAGGCCTTCCGCAATTCGCTGCTGGTGATCCGCGACGGCGAGCTGCTACTGGACTATCACAAGCAGCTGCTTCCCACCTACAACGTCTTCGACGAGCGCCGGCACTTCGAGCCCGGGCCGGACGTCGCCCGCGTGCTGCGCATCGGCGGCGCGCAGGTGGGCTTCATGATCTGCGAGGACGGCTGGAACGACGACGGCAAGGACTACACCGTCAATCCGTTCCAGCGCCTGGCGGATTCGGCGCCCGACCTGATCGTGTCGATCAACGCCAGCCCCAGCCATGTCGGCAAGCGCGAGCTGCGCCACGAGGTCTTCCGCGCCGCCTGCTGGCGGCATCGGCTGCCGCTGGTCTTCGTCAACCAGATCGGCGGGCACGACCAGCTGGTCTACGACGGCGCATCCTTCGCGATCGAGCCCGAGCCGGGCGTCGTCTTCGAGGCCCGGCGCTTCGAGGAGCAGGTCGTGACCCTGGGCTTCGAGGTCGACCGCGGCCACTTCGCGTCGCTCGACGGCGGCGCGCTGCCGCCAGCGGCCACCGGGCTGGACACGATGGCCTTCTATCGCCGGCAGATCGTGCTGGGACTGCGGGACTACGCGCGTCGATGCGGCTTCGAGCGCGTCGTCGTCGGCGCGTCCGGTGGCATCGACTCGGCGCTGACGCTGGCGCTGGCCGTCGAGGCGCTGGGCGCGGACCGGGTCATGGCCATCACCATGCCATCGCGCTTCTCGTCGAGCGGCAGCGTCGACGATTCGAAGGCGCTGTGCGATCGGCTCGGCATCGCGCTCGAGGTCTGCCCGATCGAAGACATCGTCGGCCAGGTCGGCGAAACCCTGGCCGCCAGCACGCTGGCGCTGCGGCCATCCGGCCTGGCGCTCGAGAACCTGCAGGCACGGGTGCGCGGCACGCTCCTGATGACCGTGTCCAACGCGCGCGGCCACCTGCTGCTGACCACCGGCAACAAGAGCGAGATCGCCGTCGGCTACTGCACGCTCTACGGCGACACCAACGGCGGCCTCGGCCTGATCGGCGATCTCTACAAGACGGAGGTCTTCGCGCTGAGCCGGCATCTCAACGAGGTGGCCGGCCGGGAGCTCATTCCCGCCGCCATCCTCGACAAGCCGCCGAGCGCCGAGCTGGCGCCGGACCAGCGCGACACCGACAGCCTGCCGCCCTACGAGCTGCTGGACGAGGTGCTGAAGCTGCTGATCGAAGGCGAGCGGCTGGCCGTCGACGAACGCGCCGCGGCCGAGGCGGCCGTCGCCGCGCTGCGCGGAAGCGACGAAGGTCAGGCGCTGCTCGCGCGGATCAAGGGCATGATCGCGCGCAACGAGTACAAGCGCCGCCAGGCGCCGCCGATCGTGCGGCTGCGCGCCCGGGCCTTCGGCAGCGGCCGGCAGTTGCCGATCGCGGCGCGGCACTATTGAACCGAAGCGCCGATGACCGCATCGGCGCGCGTCGAATCCCAGGGAAAGGACAAGGCATGACCCGCAAGACCGTCGCCGTGGTGGTGGGCCGTTGGCAGCTGGTGCACCAGGGGCAGGAGGCGCTGTTCCAGGCGGCCTTCGGCCTGGCGGACGAGGTGATCGCGGTGCTGGGCTCCTCGTACAAGGCGCGTGATCCGCGCAATCCCTTCGTGCACGAGGAGCGCCGCCAGATGCTGCTGGCCAACCTGAGCGAGGCGCAGCGGCAGCGGCTGCACGTGCTGCCGGTGCGCGACTACTTCGACGACCGGCGCTGGAACGCCGCCGTGACCCTGGGCGTGCGAGCGCTGGCGGGCGAGGAGGCCGACATCGTGCTGGTGGGCCATCGCAAGGACCACACCAGCTACTACCTGAACAACTTCCCGCGCTGGCGGCAGCAGCTGGTGGACCGCCTGGCCGATGTCGACGCCACGGCGATGCGGCAGGTGTTCTTCGAGGCCGAGGATCCGGACGCGGCGCTGACCGTCATGACGCCCTACGTCAGCGCGCCGGTGCGCGCATGGCTGCAGGCCTGGAGCCGCCTGCCCGAATATGCGCGGCGCAAGGCCGAGCATGCCGCGGTGGCGAGTTATCGGAAGAAGTACACCGCGGTTGCGTACATGACCGGCGACGCGGTGGTGACCGTCGGCGACCATGTGCTGCTGGTGCGGCGCAAGGGCCCTTTCGGCGAGGATCTCTGGGCCGTGCCCGGCGGCCACCTCGACCGCGGCGAGAAGCTGGTGGCCTGCGCGATCCGCGAGCTGATCGAGGAGACGCGCTTCCCCTTGCTGCCGGCCTCCATCCTCGCGGCGCTGCACGGCGTCGCCACCTTCGAGGACCCGCTGCGCAGCGCGCGCGGCCGGCTGATCACGATGGCCCACCACTTCAAGTTCCCGGCCATGGGCACGCTGCCGGAGGTCGTCGGCTGCGACGACGTGAAGGAGGCGCGCTGGTTCCATCGCGATGAGTTGGCGGCGATGGAATCGCGCTTGTTCGAGGACCACTTCGTGATCCTCGATCACTTCCTCGGACTGATCGAGGACTGATCGGGGCCGATCGGGGGTTATCGGGGGCGCCGGTCAGAACGGCAGGCCGATGTAGTTCTCGGCCAGCACGCGGCGGGCCGCCTCCGACCCGAGGACGTAGTCCAGCTCCGCCTCCTGTAGCTTGGCCTGGAAGGCCGGTTCCTGGTCGAAGTTGTGCATCAGGCTGGTCAGCCACCAGGAGAAGCGCTCGGCTTTCCACACGCGGGCCAGGCAGCGGGCGGAGTAGTGGTCCAGTCCGGCATCGCTGCGCTCGCGGTAGTGCTCGATCAGGGCCTGCGACAGGTAGCGGACGTCTGAGGCCGCGAGGTTCAGTCCCTTCGCGCCGGTCGGCGGCACGATGTGGGCCGCGTCGCCGGCCAGGAACAGGCGACCGAAGCGCATCGGCTCGGCGACGAAGCTGCGCAGCGGCGCGATGCTCTTCTCCAGCGACGGACCGGTGACCAGCGCGGCCGCCGCCTCGGGATCCAGCCGCAGGCGCAGTTCGTCCCAGAAGCGGGCATCGGTCCAGTCCTCCACGCGCTCGCCCAGCGGCACCTGCAGGTAATAGCGGCTGCGGGTCGGCGAGCGCATGCTGCACAGGCTGAAGCCGCGCGCATGGCGGCTGTAGATCAGTTCGTCGGCCACCGGCGGCGTGTCGCTGAGCAGGCCTAGCCAGCCGAAGGGATAGACCTTCTCGTAGAGGCGGATCGCGTCCGGCGGGACGCTCGCGCGGCACACGCCGTGGAAGCCGTCGCAACCGGCGATGAAATCGGCATGGATCTCGACCGCCTCGCCGCGCACCGTGCATCGCCCGCGGGGCGTCGCGGTGTGGAAGCCGTCGATGCGGACCTCGGCCGCCTCGTACAGCGTGGGCAGCCCGGCGGCGTCGCGCGCGGCCATGAGGTCGCGGGTGACCTCGGTCTGGCCATAGACCAGCACCCCATGCCCGCCGGTGAGCTGCCGCAGGTCGATGCGGTGCCGCACGCCGCCGACCGCCAGCTCGAAGCCGTCGTGGACCAGCCCCTCGGCATGCATGCGGGCGCCGACGCCAGCTTCGTCCATCAGGTCGGCGGTGCCTTGCTCCAGCACGCCGGCCCGGATGCGCGAGAGCACGTGGTCGGCAGTCTGGCGCTCGACGATCAGCGTGTCGATGCCGGCGCGGTGCAGCAACTGGCCCAGCAGCAGGCCCGAGGGTCCGGCGCCGACGATCAGCACCTGGGTTCGCAAGGTCTTCATGGCAATCCGGCCTTCTGGCGAGGCGCGTGGTGTTGTCTCCGATGGGCGCAGCCTACGGCGCGGACGATCCGCGGTGAATGGACGGCGCCGACGCGCGCTTGCACAATCCGAACCTATGCCCGAATCGCGCCCGAAGTCCTCTTCCCGATCACGCGCCGGCGCGACGCCGGTGTATTCCCTCTACGGCGAGGAAGGACAAGCGCCCGCCCTGGACGGGCTGCACCTCGAATCGATCGCCGAGCGCAGCCGCTTGCACAATTGGGAAATCCAGCCGCATCGGCATGGCGCGCTGGTGCAGCTGCTGCTGATCGAGCGCGGCCGGGTCGTGGTCCGCATGGACGAGGACGAGCGCGAACTGCGTGCGCCCGCGCTGGTGTGGGTGCCGGCGCTGGCGGTGCACGGCTTCCGCTTCGCACCGGAGACGGAAGGGCTGGTCGTGACGCTGGACCAGGGCCGGCTGCGGGACTTGCTCGATCACCTGCCGGACTTGCTGGAGAGCCTCGCCGAGCCGCGGTTGGTGCCGCTGGAACGCGGCGCGACGGTGACGCGCGCGCTGTTCGCGGTCGGCCATGGGCTGAGGGAAGACTACGCCGGCGCGGCGGCCTGGCGCGGTCCGGCGCTGGACCACGCGGTGGCACTGCTGGCGACGCAGGCGGCGCGTTTCGGCGCCGCGGAGCCGGCGACCCATGCGGCCGGCGAGGGCCGCGCCTTGCAGCACCTGGCCCGCTATCGCGAGCAGGTTGAGCGTCACTACCGGCGTCAGCCGCCGGTGGCCGAGCTGGCGGCGCCGCTGGGCATCACGCCGACGCAGCTGAACCGCCTGTGTCGTCGCCATCTGCACTGCTCGGCGCTCGCCGTCCTGCACCAGCGCGTGCTGCTGGAGGCCAAGCGCGAGCTGGGCTACACCAACCTGATGGTCCGACAGATCGCCGACGGCCTGGGCTTCGCCGATCCGGCCTACTTCACGCGCTTCTTCCTGAAGCACACCGGGCGCGCGCCGACCGAATGGCGCGAGCACGGCGGCGGACGCTGACGGCCGCGGCCGCTGATGATGGCCGGGTGCCGTCGCCGAGGATCACAGGCTCAGGTCGCTCAGGCCGGGATGGTCGTCGGGGCGGCGGCCCTGCGGCCAGAAGAACTTGCGGTCCGCGGCCTGGATCGGCTGATCGTTGATGCTGGCGTGGCGGTGGGTCATCAGCCCTTGCGCGTCGAATTCCCAGTTCTCGTTGCCGTGGCTGCGGAACCAGTTGCCGGCGTCGTCACGCCATTCGTAGGCGAATCGAACGGCGATGCGGTGGCCCTCGAAGGCCCACAGTTCCTTGATCAGGCGGTAGTCCAGTTCACGCGTCCACTTGCGCTCCAGGAAGGCCTGCGCCTGCGCGCGGCCGCGCGGGAACTCGGCGCGATTGCGCCACTGCGTGTCCGGGCTGTAGGCGAGCACGATGCGCGCCGGGTCGCGGCTGTTCCAGGCGTCCTCGGCCAGACGGATCTTCTGGATCGCGGTGTCGCGGGTGAACGGGGGCAGGGGCGGGCGGGAGTCCATGTCGTTGGCCTTTCATTGGGAGACATCATGTAGACAGGTCTGTCTACGTCGGCATTCTGTCGGAGGTAGACAGGTCTGTCTACAATGGCCGCATGAACGACATCGATGGCAGCGTGGACATCGGCGAGCTGCCCGCCCGCGATCGCATCCTGCGCACCGCCCACGACCTGTTCTATGGCGAGGGCATCCGCGCGACCGGCATTGACCGCGTGATCGCCGCGTCCGGCGTCACCAAGGTCACCTTCTATCGGCACTTCCCCAGCAAGAACGACCTGATCGTGGCCTACCTCGACATGCGGCACGCGCGCTGGATGGCGTGGTTCAGCGAGGCGCTCGCTCGCCATGGCGACAGGCATCCAGGCGCGCTCGCGCTGGTGCCGGCGATGGGCGAATGGTTCCGTGGCGAGGCCCTGGGCGACTACCGCGGCTGCGCGTTCCTCAACGGGGTGGGCGAGATGGGACCCGCGCTGCCCGAGGTGGTCGAGATCACGCGGCGCCACAAGCAGGACATGACGGACGCGATCGTCGGGCGCTTGCCCGCTTCGCGGCAACGCCGGAAGCTGGCGGCCGCGCTCGCCCTGGCCGTCGATGGCGCGATCGTGCAGGCGCAGTTCGCGGACGATCCCGCGCCGGCGCTGAAGGGCCTGCAGCTGATCGTCGAGTCGCTGACTGGCGATACCGCCTGACGAGCGGGGAGACGCGCGTCCGACGCCACCGTTGTGGGGGCTGCCTCATTCCGCAGCACCGCAATCATTTCCTTGCCGTGACAAGCACTTGCGACATCCGTGCGCGGGCAGCCAACAGAGTTGTCCACAGCAGCCGTGGACAGACTGAGCCGCCGGTGCACAACCCGTGGGCACTGTGAGCAACTCCAGGACGGGAACGTGGCTTGCTTAAGGTTCCCGGCCCGGCCGTCAAGACCTGACGCTCGTCAATCGCCCCGCTCGCCGGCCTGCCTGTTTTTAAGGCGAAGCAAGAATTTCCCTGGCATGACAAGAGCTTGCGTCGCTCCTGCAGCGGCAGCCAACAGGCTTGTCCACAGCGCGCGGGGATAGCCGCAGCACCGTCGCAGGTCGTTCCGTATGGCTCATTCGGATCACTGCCTCATTTCGCGGCAGTGCAATGAATTCCGTGATGAATCAACGGCTTGCACCGTCCCTGCCCGTTGAGCCAACAGACTTGTCCACAGAAGTCGTGGACAGTGCCGTCGGCGGCGAGGCGGGGAGGCTCAGCCTGGCCTCCAGGCCCCCACCCGGGCGGTTATGGAGGGAGAGGTGTCCCCCCATCGCGGTGGCGAGTTGCTGGGCGATGGCCAGCCCGAGCCCGGTGCCGCCGGTCTCGCGATTGCGGGAGGTTTCCAGCCGGTGGAAGGGTTTGAAGACCTCGCCCAGTTGGTCCTCCGGGATGCCGGGCCCCCGGTCCAGCACGGCGATCGTCAAGCGCGGGGCCGGGTCTTGCACGTCGTCGCGCCGGACCTGGATCTCCGCCGCACCGCCGAAGGCCAGGGCGTTGTCGATCAGGTTGACCAGGATGCGCTTGAGCGCCTGCGGCGGCGCCACGATGGGCGCGCCCGCCGCGCCGTCGAGCGTCACGGACTCGCCGGCGTCTTCGTAGTCACCGACGATGCTCGCCAGCAATGCGTCGGTGTCCAGGCGCGCGGTCGGCTCGGAAGTCCCGTGCAGTGTCCGCGCGTAGGTCACGCCTTCACGGACCAGCGCGTGCATCGCGTCGAGGTCCTGCCGGAACTTGTCGCGCAGCGCCTCGTCGGCCATCAGGTCCGCGCGTAGCCGCATCCGCGTGATCGGCGTCTGCAGGTCGTGCGAGATCGCCGCCAGGATCTCCACCCGCTCGGCGGTGTAGCCGGCGATGCGCTGCTGCATCGCGTTGAAGGCGCGCGCGGCATGGGCCACCTCGGCCGGGCCGTCCTCGGCGATCAGGCGCGGCGTGAGGTCCGGGCCGAGATCGTCGGCCGCCGTCGCCAGCGCGTTCAGCGGTCGCGTCACCAGCCGCACCGCCATCCAGGTGCAGAAGGTCAACACCACCAACTGCGCCACCAGCACCCAGGTGACCCACTCGGGGATGGGCATGTCGACGCGGCGCGCATGCACGGTGACGGCGGTGCCGTCGCCCAGGCGGACCAGCAACTGATAGCGCCGCGCGCCGACCTGCGCGACGCGCTCGATGCGGAAGGGCCGCAACGCCTGCGTCAACGCGTCGACGAACGCGCCGCTGAATTCGGTGTGATCGACCGGTCCCGCCTGCGCATCAATCTCGTCGGCGAGCGCGAAGCGGAAGTTGGGCCGCTCCAGGCGGTTCAGCCACGTGGCGCGCTCGGCGGGCGGCAGGCGGTCGAGGACGGCGACGCCGGTGGCGATGTCGCGCTCGATGCCCGACATCATCAGCGAGCGCAGCGCCATCGAGCGCTCCTGCCGGATCGCGACGTAGGCCAGCGCCTGTGCGATCGCGATGCCCAGCACCATCATCCAGAACACGCGCGCGAAGAGCGTGCGGGGCCCGAAGCGGCGCGGTCGCGGCGGCGGGTTCGCGCTGGCGCCGCCCGGAGCGCGGAGGGCGCTCATGTCCGGTCGGCGGCCAGCGCGCGCTGCACGAAGTCCAGCCGGTCCTGGCCCCAGAACAGCTCGCCATCGATGACGTAGCTGGGGGCACCGAACAGGCTAGCATCGATCGCGCGCTGCGTGTTGGCGTCGTAGCGCGCGCCGATGTCGTCGGCGGCGGAGCGGGCCAGGCGCTCGGCGGGCAGGGCTTGCTCGCCCAGGATGGCGGTCAGCGTGGCGGCGTCGGCGATGTCGCGTTGCTGCTCCCAGACCGCACGCAGCAACGCGCCGGTCAGGCGCAGCGCCGCCTCCGCGCCGTCGGCCTCGTCGACCGCGATGATCAGCCGCGCCGCCGTATGCGGCACGACGGGAAAGAAGGTCGGCTCCACATGCATCGGCATGCCCAGATGGCGCGAGAAGCGCCGCAGCTCCAGCAAACGATAGGCCTGGCGCTGGGCGGGGCGCTGCGACAGCGGCAGGCCGCCGGAGACCGAGAACAGCTTGAGCAGGTCGATCGGGATCGGGCGCACCGTGGCGCCCGCCTCGCGCGCGATGGCGACGAAGCGCTCGTGGCCGAGGTAGGTCCAGGGGCTGTGGGGAGCGAGGAAGTAGTCGATGACGCGGCTCACGGGGATCTCCGGTGCGGTGACGCTGGGGATGAGGTCGAAGGGCGGCGGCGGCGCCGCAGGCTGGTTTATAGGCGCGCGGCTCCGATTTGTGGCGGGCTTTGTATGGGCGTGTATCCGCGTCCCGCACCGGAGACACAACATTGCCCCGGCCGACGCCACGCGGGCCGCGGGCCGCTACATTCCGGCTCATCCCGTCCCAGCGTTCCGCCTTCCACGCCCATGCAGACGACCGCGCCCACCCAGGACCATGTCCTGATCGTCGACGACGACCGCGAGATCCGCGAGTTGCTCACCACCTACCTGACCCGCAACGGCCTGCGCGCCACCGCCGTGCCGACCGGCCGGCACATGCGCATCGCGATGGAGACCGGCGGCCCCTTCGACCTGGTGATCCTGGACCTGATGCTGCCGGGCGAGGATGGCCTGTCGCTGTGTCGAGACCTGCGGGCCGGCCGGCACAAGGCGACGCCGGTCATCATGCTGACCGCGCGGGGCGACGAGGCCGACCGCATCCTTGGCCTGGAGATGGGCGCGGACGATTACCTGGCCAAGCCCTTCGCGGCGCGCGAGCTGCTGGCGCGGATCAAGTCGGTGCTGCGGCGCGCGCGCATGCTGCCGCCCAACATGCGCTCGTCGGACGAGTCGCCGCGACTGGCCTTCGGCGATTGGGTGCTGGACACGATCGAGCGTCACCTGGTCGATGCCCAGGGCACGGTGGTGCCGCTCAGCGGCGCGGAGTACCGGCTGCTGCGCGTGTTCCTGGACCATCCGCAGCGGGTGCTGAGCCGCGACCAGCTGCTCGGCCTCACGCAGGGGCGCGAGGCCGAGCTCTTCGAGCGCTCGATCGACCTGCTCGTCAGCCGCATCCGCCAGCGGCTGCGCGACGACGCGCGCGAGCCCAAATACATCAAGACGGTCCGCAGCGAGGGCTACGTGCTGTCGATGGCCGTCGAGGGTCGCGATTAGGCCGGCTGCTTCAGCAGCGCCTGGATCTGCGCTTCGGTCTGCTGGTAGGCGCCCTCGCCGAAGTGGGTGTAGACGACCTTGCCCTGCTTGTCGACGAGATACAGCGCCGGCCAGTAGCGGTTGCTGTAGTTCTTCCACGTCTTGAAGTCGTTGTCCTGCGCCACCGGATGGGTGATGCCCAGCCGCGTGATGGCCTCCTTCAAGCCCGCCAGCGACTTCTCTTCCTCGTATTCGGGCGAATGCACGCCGACGACGACCAGCCCCTGGTCCTTGTACTTCTCATGCCAGGCCTTCACGTAGGGCAGGGCGTTCAGGCAGTTGATGCAGGTGTAGGTCCAGAAGTCGACCAGCACCACCTTGCCGCGCAGCTCCTCCATCTTCAGCGGTGGGCTGTTGACCCAGCTGTTGATGCCGGCGAAGGCGGGCGCCGGCTTGCCGGTCATGCGGCCGCCGCCCAGCAGCGAGGCGGCCGCCGCGTCGGTGGACATCGTCGGCAGGGAGAGTGCCACGGCGGCCGCGGCGGCGGCACCGGCCAGCGCCAGCGGGAGCAGGGAACGTCGGGAGATCGATCGCATGGGGAATCCTTTCCAGGCCAGCAGCGGGAGGCTGCGATGGAGCGGATTCTTCGAGCGCGGACCGATGGGCGATACGGCTTTCGTATGCCCGTGTATCCGGCCTGGGAAGGAAAGACGATCCGATGCGCGAGGACACATCGCGGCACCGGCGATGGCGGCGCATCGCCGCGCTCGAGCGATCAGCGCAGCAGGTGCAGTGCCACGTCCGTGAGCTCGCGCTTGAAGCGGCCCGGGTCGTCCGGCAGCGGGGAGACCGCGCGCAGCACATGCGCATACGCCACCGTCTTGCTGATGCCTTGCATCAGCACCGAGAACAGCAGCGCCGGATCGCTGCGGCGCAGCTCGCCGGCATCCATCGCGTCGCTGAACAGCGGCAGGCAGACGGCGTGGAAAGGCCGCACCATCACGTCGACCAGCACGTTGAGCCGCTCGCCTTCCTCGGTCGCCGCCGTCGAGAAGAAGATGCCGATGTCCGGGTGCTCGAAGACGCGGTCGATGAACGCCAGCAGGCAGTGCTCGACCCGCTGCCGCGGTCCCAGCGAGGCGTCGGCGCGCAGCGCCGCCGTCGTCTCCAGCATCGGCTCGAGGAGCTCCCTGATCTGCTCCACCACCGCGAGCCACAGCGCTTCCTTCGATCCGAAATGATGGGCGATCAGCGCCGGATCGACCTCGGCCTGGCGCGCGATCTCACGGACGCTGGTGGCTTCATATCCCCGCAGCGCAAAGGTGCGCCGCGCGACGCGCAGCAGTTCATCGGCGCCGCGGGCGCAATCCGCGCTCGGCCGTCCGCGACGCCGCGGCGCCCCGACGGTCCTTGGGGTCTTATTCATGCGCTGGCTGCCTTTGTTATATTCATCACCCGTTGAATTATTTCAGGCTTCGACGCCGATTGTCGGCGGACGTGAAAGGCGGTGCGGCATGCACAGCAATCTGGCAAACGATCCAACGCGCGACGGTTGGCTGCGCACGGTGTCTTGGCTCGGGAACGGCGGCGTGCCCGATACGCCTCACCCCTCAACCTCCAAGGCCCGCTCCAACCGCAACCACGACAGCACCAGCCTCTCCCTGCGGCCTCCCCCCACCATCCACGTCCTCGATCGACCCACGCCGCGCACAGCCGCCATCTCGTGGTCCGACGCAGGCGCCTGCCATTACGGCTATCAAATCTGGGACATGGTGCCGTCCAAACGCGATGGCATCTGCGTGCTCAGCGGCGCCAGCATTCGCGCGGGGGACCTCATCTACACACCGAGGGTCGATGAGCCGTCACCCATCAACGCAGGGGAAATGATCGCGGCGGCGTTTGTGGACGCTTGATCGGGAAGCACAGCGCGAGGAGCTCGGCGCTTGGCCGGGGCCGCCGGCGAAGCCGAAGCTCAGGGCGCCAACTCGCGACGCTCACCTTCGGCTCGCTCTGCTCAGACAGACGGCGCCCCAGTCAGATGACGAAGCTTCGGCTTCGCCGGCAGCCCCGGCCAAGCACCCGACGGACTGCGGTGGTCAGAGCAGGACGAAGAGGGACCAGACGACGATCGGGGCAATCACCGTCACGGCAGCGCCGTAGAGCAGCAACATGCGGAAGAAGCGGTCGCGGTCCATGCCCTTGGCATTGGCCAGCACCAGCGCGCCGTTCGTCGAGAAGGGGCTCACGTCCACGATCGTCGAGGACACCGCCATCGCAGCGATGAAACCAATCGCCATGCCGGCGTTGTCTCCCGTCAGGAACGGCACACCGAGCGGAATCAACGAGCCCAGCACCGCCGTCGACGACGCGAAGGCCGACACCACCGCGCCCACGAAACACAGCAGCAGCGCAGCCATCAGCGGCGACGTCAGGTTCGCGACACTGTGACCGACGTAGTCGATCGTCCCCATCTTCTCCATCACGCCCACATACGTGCTCACGCCGACGATCAACATGATCTCCGGCCACGACACCTGGCCCAGCGCACTCTTCTGCAACCGTGGCTGCATCAGGCTCAGCACCAGGCCAATCGTGATCGACACGAAACCGATGTCCAGCTTGTAGCCCAGCGTCAGCACCGCCAGCAGCACCAGGCCCAGCGCCGTGATGACCTGATGCACGCTCGTGGCCTGGAAAGTCTGCGTCTGCACCTGGCCCAGCATCGACGAACGACTCGCCGCGACACGCCGCCCTTCACCATACGACTCGGCCTCCGCACCGCCGAAGACTTGCGGCCCACCCTGCGGGCGCGCCACCGGAGGAATCGGCGCCAGCTCGCCGTCCTCCTCGACACGGCCCCGTCGCATCAGCTTCAAACCGCCCAGCGCCACGAACAGCCCCAGCGCAACCGCGAAGTTCACGCCGAAGCTGGCCAGCATGGTGGTGACCTCGCTGAGCGGCAGCCCCGCCTTCGCGACGATCTTGTTGGTGATGCCGCCGTAGATGCTCATTGGCGAGAACCCACCCGCCTGCGCGCCGTGGATCACCATCAGGCCCATCATCAGCGGATGGATGCCGTGGCGGGCCGCGAAGCCCAGCGCGATGGGCGCGATGATCGCCACCGCCGCCGGGCTCACCGCACCGACCGAGGTCAGCAGCGCCGCCACCAGGAACATGATCCACGGGATGGCGGCGATGCGGCCCCGCACCGCGCGCACGGCCAGTCGCACCAGCCAGTCGATCGTGCCGTTGTTCTGCGCGAGGGCGAAGAGGTAGGTGATGCCGGCGAGCGTCAGGAAGAGCTCGGCCGGGAAGCCGGCCATGATCGCTTTCGCGCTCATGCCGGCCACCAGCGTGCCCACCAGAAAGGCGCCGACGAAGGCGAGCACGCCCATGTTGATGGGCAGGGCGGTGGCCACCACGAACATGGCCCCGAGCGGAAGGATCGACATCCAGTGTGTGGTCATCGCTGTCTCCTGTTGCGGCGGTCCGGCATGTCGAGCACCGGCCGCTCCGTTCTTCATCGGTTTCTCATCGGGTCGCACGGTATCCAGCGCGCGAGCCCGCTTCAATCAAGCTCCCAAGCGGACCGTTACGCGCGCCGCAACGATCGAGGGTGAACCCGCGCGCAGGTCGCCGCTCGCATATCGCATTGCCGACCGTTGACCGCCGACCGCTGGCTGCCGGTCGCCGGTCGCGCTCAGGTGTTGCAACGCTCGATCCACGCGATCACGCCGTCGACGGTGCGGAACTCGTCCGCCGACCGCGCGGGGATCGCCGGATGACGCCGCTGCCAGAGCCGAGCGAGCGCCTGGCCGCCGCCGATCTCCAGCACGCACGACGGCGCGCGCGCCGCCAACTGGTCCATCACCGCATCCCATCGCACCGTCGTGGCGATCTGTCGCGACAGCCCGTCACGCGCCTGCTCGGCGGTCCAGCTGCGATTGCCGTCGCTGTCGAACACCGGCAGTGCGGGCGCTTCCATCGCCGCGCCTGCCAACTCGACGGCGAAAGCCTCGGCGGCCGTCCGCATCAGCGGTGTGTGCGATGCCACCGTGACCGCCAGGCGCGTGCAGCGCGCGCCGCGTTCAGCCAGCGCGGCATCGACCGCGTCGAGCGATCCGTCCGCCGGAGGCAGCGCCTCAGACCCGTATGCGTGCGAGTCGCTCAGCGGCCCGCCGATCACCACCGAATCCTCGCCATTGCGAATGGCGACGGTCACCGCCGAGCCGCGCAGGAGTTCGTCCACCACGGCCGCGTCGAGACCGGTAACGCCGCACAGGCCACCGCGCTCCGCGCTGCCTGCGGCATCCATGAGCGCGGCCCGACGCGACGCCAGCGCGACCGCTCGGTCCGGACTGAACACGCCGGCCGCCGCACAGGCGGCGAGCTCGCCGACGCTGTAGCCGGCGAGGGCGTCGACCTCGATCGACGCGACGCACAACGCGTCATGGAGTTGAGTCCAGGCCGACACTGCGGTCGCGGTGATCAGCACCTGGGCATGTCGGTTGGCGTGAGCCCATGCCTCGTCGGCGAGCGCGGCCCGCCAGTCCTCGACGCCAAGCCGTGCCGCCATCGCGGCGATCGCCGCGTCATGCCGCAACCACGGCAGCATCGCCGGATGTTGGTGGCCTTGCCCGCTGAAGACGATCGCGACGCTCACGAGCACTGCCCGAGGTGTTCACCGGCCGTCGACCGCATCGACCGCATCGACCGCGCCGATGCGAACCATCCAACAGACGGCGGCCAGCATGTCGGCGGAGCCGCCGGGCGATAGCCGGCGCACCTCGAATTCCTGACCGAGTGCCTCAGCCCGTGCGGTGGCAAAGGGATGAGCGGCGCCGCCGTCGGCGAGGAATCCGCGCGCCGTCTGCTGCGCGAATCGCAGACCCTCCAGGCCGCCGCGATGCGCGAGGTTGCTGTCGTCGAGGGCAGCCATCAAATGGAAGAAGGTGTCGAGCTGTGCGCGCTCGTGCGACAGGCCGCGCGTGCGCGCCGACCGCATCGCGGGCACGCCCACGTCGAAGACAGCGGGAAATCCGAGCGCCGCTTCTTCCGACGCACTGCGAAGCCCGTGCCGCCGCGCGGCCATGCCGCCGGGCAACATCGACGGACGCTGCGCGCGCCGATGCAGCGCCGCGCCCCAACGCTCGTCGAGCATCGCCTGCAGCGCCGCCGGCGTCAGCGGTCGGCCGGCGGCGATGAGCGCGCCAGCACTCGCGCACAGCAGCCCCAGCAGGAAGATCGCGCCGCGATGGGTGTTGATGCCTCCGGTCGCCGCGAGCATGCGGGCCTCGGCCTCGATGCCGGCTCGCTCCAGGGCCTCGAAGTCCGCGCCGGCCATGCCCAGCCTGGCAATCCGGACGAAGTAGCCGCGCAGCGCGGCGATGCTGCGAAAGAAGGTCCTCGCGTCCATGTCGTCATGGCTGCCGTTGCTGATCAGGGTGACTAGACCCGGTTTGGGCGACAGCGCCAGCTCGTCGTACAGCGCGGCTGCGGCGGCGCGGCCGAGGTCGCGGGCCACGGGCGCCAGGATCGCGTCGGCGTCGCGTGGGCGCCGGCCCAGCGGCCTCTGCTGCGCTGGCGCGCTCATGCCGCCACCTTCATGTCGCGGACGATCTCGCCCAGATCGCTGGCCAGTCGACTGCCGCTGAGGGTCTTCACCAGGATCGAGCGGCTGCCGCCGGCGCGCCAGGTCAACCACTCGCGCCACGACACCGCGGTGTCGCCGTCGAAGATCAGCTCTCCATCAAGCCTCAGCCCGGGGATCTCGGTGCGCGCGAGCAACGCGGCGATCGTGTCGGCCTGGGCCGCATCCTGGACGCCCACCCAGAGGTCCACATCCGAATCCGCACGCACATGCGCCATGCCGGTCAAGGCCTGCCAGCCGTAGCTGCCGTAGACGCGCGACTGGACGCCGTCCGCAGCGGCGGACCGGCACAGCCGATCCCACGCGGGCCGCGCCGCGGCGGGCAGCAGTTTGGTCAGCGCGCGCGCGACGGGGAACTCGTCGAAGAACAGCACCTCGCTCCGCGTGAGCATCACGCCAAGCCGGCGGGATTCCCAGCGCAGCGGCGCGGACAGGCCCGTCGCGATGCCGCCAGCGGTCGAGTCGACGGCCGGGCCGGCGTCGCAGCGCTGCTGCGTGACCACCAGCGGCAGGCCACGCGCGGCCCACAGCATCATGCATTCCCGCTCGACCGCGTCGCGAGCGCCCGCGCGCAGGCGCTCCCAGGCCGCGGGCGACGGATGCACGAGTTGATGTCGATGCAGGCGGGTCATGGCGCCTCCAGCACGCGGTCCATCACGGCCGCAGCGAGCCGGCGACCGCCGCGCTGTGCGCCATCGAGCGCACGGCGGTCCTCGGTCGGCGCATCGGCCAGCGCCTGGCGCAGCGCGGCCCGCAGGTCGCCGGTCCACACGCGCCGCACACCGCCCATCGCGACGTAGTTCTCGACGCCCGGCGCGAAGACCGGGTTGGTCCGGGACAGCCCGGTCAGCATCGCCTCCGGCAGCTTGGTCACCCGCGACATCGCTGGAATGCGCATCACGCGGATCTCCGCCTGCGGCAGCGCATCGCAGGCGTCGGCGATCAGGCCCGACGTGATGAAGCCGCCCGACAGCGCCTGGTCGTAGACCAGGCCCAGCACGCGATGCCCGCGCCGGCGCGCGAGGTCGATGCTCATGCCCAGATGGGCCATCGCGCGGTTGATGCCCAGCAGCTCATCGCGCCGCCGCAACTGCTGTCCCTGGGTGTCGATCAACAGCAGGATCGGCCGGCCCGGATGGCGGGCCACGGTGTCCAGCACCACGCGCGCCTGCGCCAGTGCGAGCCGAACGCCGATCGGCGCATGCCCGGTCGTGCCGACGACGGTCAGCGGTTCATCGTCGAGCGCGGCCTCGCCGTGCAGCAGCTCGCCGTCCAGCGTCAGCCCGCGGTCCGAGCCGAACAGCGCCTCGGCCAAGTTCTTCCAGTCCATGTTCGAACTCCTTCGCGGTTCAGCGGCTCATCGGTTCATCGGCACATCGGCACATCGGCTCAGCGGTGCTCGGGGACGGCCGCGCCGGTGCGCAACGCAACGACCTCGGCCACGTCCAGGTCCGGCACGCTCGCGGCGTCCTCGACACCCAGCTGGCGCCACAGCGCCAGCGCCTCGTCGCCGGAGACCGGCGCATCGAGCAGCGCCAACCGCCGCGCGAGCAGCGCGTGTTCCGCCTCGAGCGCTTCCAGCGTCACGGCGCGGGCCGTGGGCAGCGCGTCCATGGCGTCGATCGCCGCGCGGCGGAACGCGACGACCTCGTCCTCGACCAGCGCGTCACAGTCGCCGCTCAGCCAGCGATGCTTGCCGCCGGTGGTGCGCCAGACCAGCGCGCGATCGCGGGCGTCGAATTCCTCGACTCCATGGGACGCCTCGATGACCTCCGGCCCCGACATCGCCAGGCGGCCGAGGTCGCTCATGACGACGAAATCGGTGCAGCGCGCCACGATCCCCATGCCGCCGAAGCAGCCGTTGGCCGCGCCGATCAGCGCGATCACCGGGATGCCGGCATCGCGCGCATCGAGCACGGCGCGCATCACCTCGGAGACCGCGATCAAGCCCGCGTTGGCCTCGTGGAGTCGCACGCCGCCGGAATCGAGCAGCAGCAGCACCGCGGCGGGCCGCTCCCGCAGTGCGCGGCGCAGCAGGCCGACGAGCTTGGCACCATGCACCTCGCCGACGCCGCCGCCCATGAAGGCGCCTTCCTGCGCGGCGACGAAGACGGTCCGTCCGTCGAGCCGCGCGCGACCGATCGCGACGCCATCGTCGAAGGCGGAGGGCACGCCGAGCTGCGCCAGGTGCGGACTCATGACGCGCTCGGCGGGCGGCAGCCATTCGTGGAAGCTGCCGGGATCGAGCAGCTGCGCGAGCCGCTCGCGCGCGCTGCACTCGGCGTAGGAGTTCGCGGCCACGGCGCTGGTGGACGCGGCGCTCGCGGCCACGGCGTTTGCGTGGGCGGTGGGCGTCGTCGCCGTCATGGCCGCAGCTCCCGCACCGCCTGATCCAGGCGCAGGCTGACGACGGCGGGTGTGGCGCCCATGTCGTTGATGGACACCCGCACGCCGGCCAGGTCGTGGCGATGGTGGAAGTCGTCGAGCACCGCCTGCCAGACCGGCGCGAAGCCGCGCGCGGAGGTCTGCACATGCACCGCGCAGTCGCCGCCGTCCCCGGGTTCGAGCATCACCTCGAGGTTGCCGGAGCCGACCACGCCGACCAGCACCGGCGCGAAGGCCGGCACGGCGCGCGTGCCGGCGAAGCGGAAGTCCAGGGTCTCGAGACCCGGTGGGATGGCTGTCATGGGAGTCCTCGTCGTGGCGTCGTGGCGTCGTGGCGTCGGGGGCGTCTCGCGCGGTCCGGCGGCGTCACCAGTTGCGAAAGCGTTTCGGGGGGCGATACAGACCGCCGGACGCCCGCACCAGGTCGCGCATGCCGCGCGCGGCCAGCAGGTTGCGCGTGGCGTCGCGCGGGTCGATGCCCAGGTCCTCGGGACGCCGGATGACGCCGCGCTCGCGCAGCTGCTCGACCGCGCGGCGGTCGCGGCCCAGGCCGACCGCGGTGTAGCCGGCCACGCCGCGGATCGCCTGCTCGCGCTCCTCGTCGTTGCGGCACAGCAGCAGGTTGGCGATGCCCTCCTCGGTGAGGACGTGGGTGACGTCGTCGCCGTAGATCATGATCGGCGGCAGGTCCATGCCGGCCTGGCGCTGCAGTTCCCAGGCGTCCAGGCGCTCGACGAAGGCGGGCTGCATGTGCTCGCGGAAGGTCTCGACCATCTGCACGACCAGCTTGCGCCCGCGCGGCGTCGCGGCCGCGCCGCTGCGATGGCTGCGGGCCTCCTCGCCGGCCTTCAGCCAGGCGGGGCTCGCATGCCGGCGCCCGCGCGCGTCGGCGCCCATGTTGGGCGCGCCGCCGAAGCCGGCGATGCGTCCCAGCGTGGCCGTCGAGCTGTTGCCCAGCAGGTCCATCTGCAGCGTCGAGCCGATGAACAGGTCGCAGGCGTAATGGCCCGCCGCCTGGCTGAACGCCCGGTTGCTGCGCAGGCTGCCGTCGGGCCCGGTGAAGAAGACGTCCGAGCGCGCGCGGATGTAGTCCTCCATGCCGAGCTCGGACCCGAAGGAATGGATGGACTCGACCCAGCCCGCCTCGATCGCCGGGATCAGCGCCGGGTGCGGGTTCAGCGCCCAGTGGCGGCAGATCCTGCCCTTCAGGCCGAGCGATTCGCCGTAGGTCGGCAGCAGCAGCTCGATCGCGGCCGTGTCGAAGCCGATGCCGTGGTTGAGCCGCTGCACGCCGTACTCGGCGTAGATGCCCTTGATGGCCATCATCGCCATCAGGACCTGGATCTCGCTGATCTGCGCCGGGTCGCGGGTGAACAGCGGCTCGATGAAGTTGGGCGTGGGCGCCTGCACCACGAAGTCGACCCAGTCCGCCGGCACGTCGACTCGGGGCAGGGGCGTGCCGTCGGGCACCCGTTCGTTGACCTGGGCGATGACCAGGCCCCCGGAGAACGCGGTGGCCTCGACGATCGCCGGCGTGTCCTCGGTGTTGGGGCCGGTGTAGAGGTTGCCCTGCGCGTCGGCGGCGTGCGCGGCGATCAGCGAGACCTTGGGCGTGAGGTCGACGAAGTAGCGCGAGAACAGTTCCAGGTAGGTGTGGATCGCGCCGATGCGCACGCGCCCGCCGGACAGCAGCTTGGCGAGCCGCGCGCCCTGCGGGCCGGAGAAACTGAAGTCCAGCTGGCTGGCGACGCCGCGCTCGAAGACGTCCAGGTGCTCGGGCAGGGCGAGCACCGACTGGACCATGTGCAGGTCGTGGATGCGGGCCGGGTCCAGCCGCACCAGCGCCTTGGCCAGGAAGTCCGCCTGCTTCTGGTTGTTGCCTTCGAGGCAGACGCGGTCGCCGGGCTTGAGCACCGCGTGCAGCAGGTCGACGATCGCCTCGGTCTCGACCTGCTTGCCGGTCAGGCGCGTGCCGAGCGCCTCGCGAGCCGCGCCGATGCGCGCGGCGCGGTCGCGGGCCTTGGTGTCCAGGTTGATGCGGTCCATGGGCACGGACGGTACGGGCACCGCCGTGCCCGATCAATCAACCGCCGCGCCTGACGATTACGCGCAGCGGAATGATCGAGTCCGCCCGGGACGGCTCAGTGCCCGCCCAGGCGCAGCGTGCGGCTGGCGGCGAGCAGGGCCAGCAGGTTGGGGTCGCGCTCGCGGGCGCGCAGGAAGCACAGCGCGATGGTCTGGCGCACCGCGTAGCGTTCCTGGAGCGGGATCAGCCGGACGCTGGGCGGCAGCACGGCGCGCACGCGCCCGGGCAGCAGCGTGCAGCCGATGCCGCCGCCGACCAGGTTCATCAACGAGAAGATGTCGTTGGTCTTCATCACGATCTGCGGCTCGAAGCCGGCGATGCGGAAGGCGTCGACGAAGCGGCTGTAGGTGACGAAGCCTTCCTGCAGACTGACGAAGCGCTCCTCGGCGCAGTCCCGCAGGTCGATGGCGGCGAGCGCGGCGTAGGGCGACTGGGCCGGCGCGGCGAAGAAGACGTCGTCGTCGAAGAGGGCGTGGGTCTCGAGTTCCGGTGCGGACTCGGGCAGGCCCATGACGGCGGCGTCGAGCGTGCCGTCGCGCAGGCGCTGGGTGAGGTCGGAGTTGGAGCCCAGGATCAGCTCGGCCTGCACCTCGGGCTTGCGGGCCTTGAGCGCCATGATCATCGACGGCACGGTGCCGCTGGTCAGCGAGTACAGCGAGCCGATGCGGATGCGCTCGGCGCCGTAGCCGGCGATGGCGCGCGTGGCATTGATGCCTTCATCCATGCGCTGCAGGATTTCGCGCGCGACGTCGGCCAGCGCATGGGCCGCGTCGGTGGGCTGCAGGTTGCGGCCCTCCAGCCGGAACAGCGCGCAGCGCGTGCCGGCCTCCAGTGAATGCAGCGCGCGATGCACGCTGACCGCGCTCGTGCCCAGTCGCTCCGCGGCGCGCGCCAGGCTGCCGCTCTCCAGGAACGTGATCAGGATCTCGAGCTTGCGGAAGGTGATCTCTTCGCTGATGCGGGGGAGCATGGGGCGACGGCGCGGTGGCGGAGTGGCCGATTGTGCGCGCAGTCGGCATCTGAACTCACACGGAGCGCGTGCGCCGCGGACTGACTGAATCGGGCGGAGCCGGGACGCTAGCGCGGGCCGCGACACGCGTCGAGCGCCGCCCGAAGGCGCTCATGCCAGGGATCCTCCTCGGGGGACGTGTCGCCTTGCGCGAGTGCTTCCAGCGCGGTGACCAGCCGCGGGTCCGCCAGCGCCTCCGCCGCGTCCAGCTCGTACACATGGCAATCGGGCGTGAGCCGCTTGATCAGCGCTTCGACGATGCCGTCGTCACGCCGCCGGGCCAGGCCGACCAGCGCTTCCCCGCGCACGTCGAGGTCGGCGTCGTCGAGGTTGCGCCGCAGCGCCGCCCGGATTTCCGGCGAGTCCTCCATCCGCAGCGAGCCGAGCGCGAAGGTGGCCCAGTCGCGCACCTCGTCCGACGGGTCCGCGCTCAGGCGGATGAGCCCCGCGATCGTCTCGGGTTCCTCGTAGGACCCCAGCGCCACCGCGACCTGCCAGCGCATCCTGGCGTCGGGATGCGAGGCCAGTCGCAGCAGCGCCTGGACGCTCTCGCCATGCGGCCGCAGCCCCAGCCCGCCCACCGCTGCGCGGACCACGTCGTGATGCGGATCGGCCAGGCCGCGCAGCAGCAGGCGCTGCGTCTCCTCCTCGGCGTACAAGGCGAGCCCAGCCTGCGTGTGGCGACTGAGCTGCGCGGCGATCGAGACGCCCACGGCCCGTCGCCGGACGTTCGGGCTCGCGCACAGCGCGACGACCCGCGCCAGTACCGCGGGCGATCCGCGTCGCTGCAGGGCTTCGATCGCGCGCCAGCCCTCGTCGGCGTGCCAGTGCCGCAGCGCATGGCGCAGCAGGCGATCGACACCGAGGGACTTCCAACGGGGGCGGGCGGTGCGCTTCATCGGGGCGGCTCGCAGTCGCGGAGCCCCGACTCTACCGAGCCCGGCGCCGCGCGCCTGACGCTCATCCCGGTGGCAAGGGCCACCGGCCTCCTGGCGAGGCCGGCGACCGCTCACCGCGTCGCGGGCTCCTCTTCGCCGGTCGGCAGGCGCAGCGCGCCGGTGTTGTAGTCGTACTCGAACACCTCGCCATGCCGCGCCCAGCTGACCGCCGTCTGCAGCACGGCGCCGGCCTCGGCATCGTCCAGGTGCTCGCTCAGCAGCCGCAGCACCGGCTTGTCGGGCATCTCGCCGCTGGGCTCCTGCTCCAGGCTGTGGCGGATGTGCGCGATCAGCGGCACGTGGGTGACCAGCTGCTGCCCGAAGAGATCGCGCCGCAGGCCATGCGAGCCCTCGACGTAGCGCCGGCCCAGCGAGGTGAGCTGCAGGTCGCCGCTGTCGAGCTGCGCCAGCCCCAGCAGCGCCAGCGCATGCGCCACCGGCAGCAGCTCCGCGTCGGGCAGGCCGGCTTCCTCGCAGAGCTGCGGCAGGTCCGCGCGGCCGTCGAAGGGCGGATCGGCCAGCAGCTCCAGCAGGCCGTCCATGCGCGCCACGTCGGCGGCGGGCAGGCGCTCGGCCAGCGGGGCCGGGGCGACCGCCGCATCCACCGTGCCGGCCGCGCGCGTCGGGCGCGCCGCGCCGGCGGTCATCAGCGCGTAGACCTCGTCGATCAGCGCGCGCACGTCGGCGCTCTCGGGATCGCGCGGTCGTGGCAACTGCACCGACAACTGGCAGCGGATGCGTCCGGGATCGCTCGCGAAGATCAGCACGCGGTCGGCCATCATGACGGCCTCCTCGATGTTGTGGGACACCACCAGCATCGCCTGCGTCGGCATGTGCCCGCCGTCCCACAGCTCCAGGATGTCCTCCCGCAGCCGCTCGCCGGTCAGTACGTCCAGCGCCGAGAAGGCCTCGTCCATCAGCAGCACGTCCGGCTCCGTCACCAGCGCGCGCGCGATGCCCACGCGCTGCCGCATGCCGCCCGACAGCTCGCGCGGCAGGGCGCCCTCGAAGCCGGACAGGCCGATCAGCGCGATCGCCGCCTCGGCCTTGGCCGCGCGTTCGGCCTTGGCCACGCCGCGCGCCTCCAGGCCCAGCTCGACGTTCTGCTGCACCGTGAGCCAGGGGAACAGGGCGAAGGACTGGAACACCATGCTGATGCCGCGCGCCGGGCCCGACAGCGGCTGTCCGCGATAACGGACCTGGCCGGCATCGGCCGGCACCAGCCCGGCCATGATGCGCAGCAGCGTGCTCTTGCCCGAGCCCGACTGCCCCAGCAGCGCGACGATCTCGCCCTCGCGCAGGTGGAAGTCCACGTCCGCGAGCACCGGCCGCGGATGCCCGTCGGCCGAGCGGAAGCGCTTGCCGACGCCATGGAGTTCGATGATGGATGCGGTCATGCGGTGCTCCTCACAGATGCATGCGGTCCTCGGCCAGCCGGTACAGGCGGCGCCAGACGAAGTGGTTCAGGCCCATCACGAAGACGCACATCACGCCGATGCCCAGCGCGATCCGCGGGAAGTCGCCCTTGGCCGTCATCTCCGCGATGTAGCTGCCCAGGCCATGCGCCTTGAGCGTGGTGTCGCCCCAGGACACGTACTCGGCCACGATGCTGGCGTTCCAGGAGCCGCCGCTGGCGGTGATCGCGCCGGTGACGAAGCTGGGGAAGACCGCCGGCAGCAGGTAGCGGCGCCATTTCAGCCAGCCGCTCAGGCCCAGGTTGCGCGCGGCGTGCCGCAGCTCGGCCGGGATGTTGGACGCGCCGGCGATGACGTTGAACAGCAGGTACCACTGCGTGCCGAAGATCATCAGCGGCGAGAGCCACACGTCCGGATCGAGCTTCCAGCGCACGATCAGCACCACGACCACCGGGAACAGCAGGTTGGCGGGGAAGGCGGCCAGGAACTGCGCCACGGCCTGCAGGCGGCCGGACCAGCGCGGATTCATCCCGATCCAGATGCCCACCGGCACCCACACCAGCGCCGCCAGCGCGATCAGCACCAGCACCCGCGCCAGCGTCACCAGGCCCAGGCCGAGCACATGGCCCGCCTCGGACCAGCCGACCTCGGCATGGACGAAGCGCACCAGCTGGTACAGCGCCACCATCACCGCGGCAGCCAGCACCGCGTCCCAGGCGCGCTGCCACGCGGCCACGGCGATGCGCGGGCGCGCGCGGATCGAGGTGCCGTCATGGTGTCGGCGGAACCAGATCAGGCTGCCCTCGAGCCGGTCCACCAGCCACGCCGCGGCGCGGCGCGTGAACGCGGTGCGGCGCAGCCAGTTCAGCATCCAGGAGTTGGGCGCGTTGTCGGTGCCGCTGTCCTCGAAGCGGAACTTGTCGGCCCAGGCGACCAGCGGCCGGAACACCAACTGGTCGTAGAGCACGATGCCCACGAGCATCGCCACGATCGCCCAGCCGATCGCGCCGAGGTCGCGCGCCTCGATCGCCATGGCGATGTAGGAGCCGACGCCGGGCAGCTTGATGCTCTGGTCGGATACCGAGATGGCCTCCGACGCGACGACGAAGAACCAGCCGCCCGACATCGACATCATCATGTTCCACAGCAGCCCGGGCATCGCGTAGGGCAGCTCCAGCCGCCAGAAGCGCTGCCAGCCGGAGAGCTGGAACACCCGCGCCGCTTCGTCGAGCTCCGAAGGCACGGTGCGCAGCGACTGGTAGAGGCTGAAGGCCATGTTCCAGGCCTGCGAGGTGAAGATCGCGAAGATCGCCGCGCACTCGACACCCAGCAGGTTGCCGGGGAACAGCGCGATGAAGCCGGTCACCGTGATCGACAGGAAACCCAGGATGGGGATGGACTGCAGGATGTCGAGCATCGGCACCAGCACCTTCTCGGCGGCGCGCACCTTGGCCGCGAGCACCGCGAAGACCGCGCTGAAGAGCAGCGCCAGCACCATCGCGGCCAGCATCCGAAGGTTGGTGCGCAGCAGGTAGTAGGGCAGGTGGGACGGGTCCAGCGACAGGGGCAGCGGATCGCCCAGCGCGAAGGGACGCGTCATCTGCGCCGCGCCGTAGGCCAGCAGCACGAGCAGGCCCAGCACCAGCGGCAGCAGCGCCCAGTCCCAGCGATTGGTGCCCGCCTCGACCACGGGGCGGGGGAAGAATTGGCGGCGGTCCATGCGCGCTCTCTTCTCTACATGGATTCCAGGGAACAGACGACCCCCTGGGGCCCCCCGCGCGAAGGTCCGCAGGATGCCTGGGGCGGCCTTCAGAAACCTGTCCGCTGTCTGTCCGCTGTCTGGCCGCGCGCTACCCGCGCGTTACCCGCGCGCCGCCCGCACCTCAGCGGCGCAGGCTTTGCGCCACCTCGAAGAAGGAACCGAGCAGCAGGCTGTCGCGGCGCTCCTTCAGGCAGTACAGGTGGGTCTCGGTGAAGGCCGGGTCGCCCTCGATGCGCACCGGGCGGAAGCGCGCGTCGGGGATGAATTCCGCCTCGGACACGACGCCGATGCCGATGCCGCGCGCGGCCGCCTCGCGCAGCGCCTCGCGGCTGCCGATCTCCATCGCGACGCGCGGCGTGATGCCCGCCTGGCGCAGCGCCGACTCGAGCGCGCGGCGCGTGCTCGATCCGGCTTCGCGCTGCAGCAGCGGCTGCTCGGCCAGCTCCCGCAGCGACACGTGCTCCCGCGCGGCGAAGGGGTGGTCGAGATGAACGAAGAGGATGATCGCGTGCCGCGCGTAGGCCATGGTCTCGAAGCCCGGCGCGTCGTGGAAGCGCGCCAGCACGCCGACGTCGATCACGTAGTTCTCCAGGTCGCCGAAGACCTGCGCCGAATTGCCCAGCCGGATGGAGACGTCCACCTTGGGATAGCGCTGGCGGTAGGCGTCGACCATCTCGATGACGTGGAAGGGACCCACCGCGCCGAGCTTGAGCTGCCCCCGGGTGAGCTCCCCGCAGTCATGCAGCAGGTTGTAGGCCTCGACCTCCAGCGCGGCGAGCTGCCGGGCGATCGGCAGCAGCTGGTGGCCGACGCTGGTCAGCTCGATGCGATGGCCGCGGCGGTGGAAGAGCTCCACCTTGTGCTGCTGCTCCAGGCCCTGCACCTGCGTTGTCAGGGTCGGCTGCGAGAGCCCGAGCGCCCGCGCCGCCGCGCTGAAGCTGCCATGGCGGGCGACGGCGAGGAAGGCGCGGAGCTTGGCGGCGGACATGTATAGACGCTCTCGATGATTTCCTGCGGTTGGTCATATTGATTCGATCGAGTGACGGTCACGTGACGTTCCTACGCTGCGCGGGCAGTTCCCCCTCAACCCGACCTGGAGTGCCCATGACCCGGACCCGTTTCCCGCGCCCGCCGGCGCATCGCTCGCCTGCGCGCTTCGCCGCGCTGTCCACCGCCCTGTTCACCGCGTCGATCGCGGCGCTGCTCGCCACGGCCCCGCCGCCCGCGCAGGCGCAATCGGCCCCGAGCCCGCTGGCCTCGTTCACGCGCACGCTCAACGCCGCGATCTCCGGCTACAACCGCGAGCACCTGAACGGCGTCTCGCCCGAGGCCTGCGCCGCGGCCTGCCTGGCCGATGCGCGCAAGTCGTGGTGCGTGAGCTTCGACTACTACAAGGCCTCGCAGCAGTGCGACCTCAGCGACAAGCGCGCGGCCGACGTGGGCGGGCTCAAGACCGACTACGCCGGCAACCCGTATGACCATTACGCGCTGATCCCCGGTCCCGGCGTACCCAACCCGATCGTGGGCCCCTACGGCCGGCGCCATGTGCTGGTGATCGGCATCGACGGCCTGCGTGGCGACGCGCTGTTCTGCGCCGGTTGCGCGACCACGCCGGCGCTGAGCCAACTCGCCGCGGTGGGCGCCTTCCACGGCAACGTGCTGGCCGGCGGTTCGCAGTCCACCTACAGCGGCCCGGGTTGGGGCACGCTGTTCACCGGCTACTGGGCGGACCAGCATGGCGTCACCGGCAACGACGCCAGCCTGCCGCTGCGCAAGCCGCATGTCTTCGACCGCATCAAGCAGGCCTATCCGACCGCCACGATCGCGGTGGTCGGTGACTGGGCCAACATCACCGGCAACCTCAAGCCCGTGGGGGCGGACTTCGTCGTGGCCAACGCAGCGAAGAACTCGCAGCAGGCGACGGATGCGGTCAAGGGCTGGTTGTCGTGGACGAACCCGCCGACCGCGATCTTCTATTACCTGCACAACGTCGACATCCATGCCGCCAGCTACGACCCCTACAACGCCTACTACCAGTCCAGGATCGCCGGCGAGGACGCGCAGATCCAGCAGGTGCTGGACGCCCTCGCGGCGCGCCCGACCTATGCGCAGGAGGAGTGGCTGATCGTCGTCGTCTCCGACCATGGCGGCACCGGCAGCGGCCATGGCGGCCAAAGCGCTGGCGAGCGCGATGCGGCGCTGGTGATGACCAACCGCTACCGCAATCCCACCAAGCCGGCCTACTGCCAGGGCGACCTGACCGGCACGCCGCTGCCCCAGACCGGCGCGCTGACGCCTCACGTGCTGGACTTCCTCGGCCTGGTCAACGACACGGCGGGGAGCAAGCACCCCGCTTGCGGCAGCCACTGAAGGCGCCGGCTGAAGGCAAGCTGACCAGGGCCGGAGTAGGCGCAGCCCCTCCGGCCCTTCGACGCTCCGGCCCTGCGGCGCCGCCCGGAGAGACCGAGCGGACGATCCATAGATCGCATGAATGCTTCGGTCGAGAAATCAACATGGGATCGATGGATCTGCTGTCATGTTGGATTCATAGAGTGCCGGCATCCGCTCACCACTCCTGGATGCCGCCATGTCCCATCCCCGCTTCTCCGCCGCGCGCCGCGCCGCACTGGGTGCCGCCCTGGTCCTCACCGTCTGCGCGGGCCTGCCGCGGCACGCATCGGCCCAGCCGCGGGCGCTGACCATCGGCCTGATCCCGGCCGAGGACTCCCAGGCCATGATCGAGTCCAGCCGGCAGGTGCTGGACGCGCTGCAGCAGCAGCTGGGCATGCCGGTGAAGCCCTTCGTGGCCACCGACTACAACGGCTTCATCGAGGCGCTGCGCGCGAAGAAGCTGGACGTGGCCTACCTCGGCCCCTTCTCCTACGTGCTGGCGAGCTCGGTGGCCGAGGTCGAGGCCTTCTCCGTCGCGGTGACGAAGAAGACCGGCCAGAGCGCCTACCGGAGCGTCATCCTCGCCCGCAAGGACAGCGGCCTGCGCAGCGTCGCCGAGCTCAAGGGCCGCAACTTCGCCTTCGTGGATCCGAGTTCCGCCTCCGGCCACCTGTTCCCCAAGGCAGGGCTGCAGCAGACGGGACTGGATCCGGAGACCTACTTCGGCCGCGTCGTGTTCTCGGGCTCGCATGACGCCAGCATCCTGGCGGTCGCTAACAAGAAGGTCGACGCGGCCGCCGTCGCGGACCGCATCTTCAACAGCGCCGTCGCCAAGGGGACGGTCAAGCAGGACGACTTCGTCGTGCTGTGGTCGTCCAGGCCGATTCCCGAATCGCCGATGGTCTGGCGCAAGGACCTCGATCCGGCGCTCAAGGAGAAGCTCGCCAAGGCGCTGGCCAACCTCAAGGACGTGAAGTGGGGCGACCAGGGCGTGCTCAACGGCTTCCAGCCGACCAGCGACGCCGCCTACGACGTGGTCCGCGACACCGCCAAGGTGCTCAAGCTCGACCTGCGGAGCATGAAGTGATCACGCTGCGTGGCGTCACCAAGCGCTTCGGCGACAACGCCGTGCTGCGCGGCGTCGACCTGGACGTGCGGCCCGGCGAGTTCCTGGTGGTGCTCGGCCCGTCCGGCGCCGGCAAGTCCACCTTGCTGCGCTGCATGAACCGCCTGGTCCAGGCCGACGGCGGGACGATGACGATCGCCGGCCTGGACGCGCGCGGCGCCGAACGCGCCACGGAGCTGCGCGCGCTGCGTCGGCGCGTGGCGATGGTGTTTCAGCACCACCAGGTCGTGCCGCGGCTCAGCGTGCTGAAGAACGTGCTCAGCGGGCGGCTCGGCGCGATGGCCGTCTGGCGCTCGGTGCTGCAGCTGTTCCGCGCGTCCGACATCGCGCTGGCCATGGCCTGCCTGGACCGCGTCGGCCTCGCCCACAAGGCGGCGTCGCGCACCGACGCGCTGTCGGGCGGGCAGATGCAGCGCGTGGGCATCGCCCGCGCGCTGGCGCAGCAGCCGCAGGTGATCCTGGCCGACGAGCCGGTCGCGAGCCTGGACCCGCACACCGCGCGCCAGGCGCTCGGTTACCTGAAGCAGGCCTGCCGCGAGCTCGGCATCACCGTGGTCTGCAACCTGCACCAGGTCGACTACGCGCGCGAATTCGGCGATCGCATCGTCGGGCTCTCGCAGGGGCGCGTGCTTTTCGACCGGCTGCCGCGGGAGCTCTCCGAGGCGGAACTCGAGGCGCTCTACGCGGGCAGCGCCGCGCAGGCGGGCCTGCAGCTGATCGCGCCGGTGAACGTGCCGGTGAATGCCTCGATGAATGCGCCAGCGAATGACCCGGAGCGCATCGCCTCGATGGCCGCGTCGGCGCCGCCGGCCGCTACCGCCCCGACCTGGAGAACCGCATGACGACGATGACCGCTGTGGACCGCGCCGCCCGCGATCGCACCCGCTGGCTGGTGGCGCTACCCACCACGCCGGGCGGCTGGACGAAGCTGCTGGCGCTGATGGTCGCGGGCCTGTGGGCGCTGCAGTGGAGCGCCCGGGGCGCGCAGCTGAGCCCGGCCGAGCTGGCGAGCGGCCTGCCGCAGATCGCCGATTTCCTCGGCCGCACCTGGCCGCCGGACTGGCGCATCCTGGAGCGGCTGTGGGCGCCGGCGCTGGAGACGGTCCAGATCGCCGTGTGGGGCACGCTGCTGGGCGTGATCGGCGCGATCCCGGTGTCCTTCCTCGCGGCGCGCAACCTGCAGGGACCCCGCTGGCTGTATCACCTCACCCGCCAGGGCCTGAACGTGACGCGCAGCATCAATGAACTGATCCTGGCGCTGGTGTTCGTGTCGGCCGTGGGGCTGGGGCCGTTCCCCGGCGTGCTGGCGCTGGCGGTGCATGGCGCGGGCATGCTGGGCAAGTTCTTCGCCGAGGCCATCGAGGAGATCGACGACGGCCCGCTCGAGGCGCTGCGCGCCACCGGCGCCCGGCCGCTGCAGGTGATCGCCTTCGGTGTGCTGCCGCAGGTGATCACCGCCTGGATCGCGGTGGTGCTCTATCGCTTCGAGGTCAACCTGCGCTCGGCGACGGTGCTGGGCATGGTGGGCGCGGGCGGGCTGGGCTTCGAGCTGGTGGGCAGCCTCAAGCTCTTCAAGTATCCCGAGACCGCGACCTGCATCCTCGTGATCACGGCGATGGTCGTCAGCGCCGACCTGGTGTCGAGCCGGCTGCGCCGCGCGATCCAGGATGCCGGGCGGCATTGAGCGCGAGGACCCGCCCATGACCCCCTGGACCTTCCACAACCCCGTCGACGTGCGGGCCGGCAACGGCGCGCTGGCGCAACTGCCGCGCCTAGTCGGCGCGCGCGACGCGCTGCTGATCGCCTTCCCGGAGGCCGAGGCGCTCGGTCTCGTCGGCCGGGTGCGCGAGCTGCTCGGCGATCGCCTCGTCGCGGTCGAGACCGACATCCGCCCCAATCCCGACCTGCGCTGGCTCGCGCCGCTGTACGAGCGACTCTGGCGCGAGCACCGCGGCGCGCGCTGCGTGATCGCGCTGGGCGGCGGCAGCAGCATCGACTGCGCCAAGGCGATGCTGACGGCGACGCCGTCGGGCCGCTTCGATGAACTGCTCGATCACCTCGTCGATCCGAAGGCGGCGCCGCTGTCGGCCGATGCGCCGCATCGCGCGCTGATCGCGGTGCCGACCACCGCCGGCACCGGCAGCGAGGTCACGCCCTGGGCGACGCTGTGGGACGCCGCGCGCGGCCGCAAGCATTCGCTGCACCTGCCCTGGACCTGGCCGGAGGCGGCGATCGTCGATCCGTCGCTGATGGTGAGCCTGCCGGTGGGCGCCACGCTCGCGAGCGGACTGGACGCGCTGTCGCATGCGCTGGAGGCGCTGTGGAACGTGCATCGCAATCCGGTGTCCTCCAGCCTGGCGGCGAGCGCCGCGCGGGCGATCGTCGCGACGCTGCCGGCGCTGCTGCGCGAGCCGGGCCGGCTCGACCTGCGGGAGGCGCTGGCCGTCGCGGCGCTGCAGGCCGGCATGGCCTTCTCCAACACCCGGACCGCGCTGGCGCATTCGCTGTCCTACGACATCACCTTGACGCGCGGCACGGCGCACGGCATCGCCTGTTCGTTCAGCCTGCCGCGCGTGATGCGCCTGGCCTTCGGGCGCGACGCGGCGCTGGACGCGCGGCTGCTGTCGATCTTCGACGCGGTCGATGCCGACGGCGCGGTCGCCGCGCTGGAACGTTTCCTGGCCGCGCTGGGCGTGTCCACCGATCCCGCCGACTACGGCATCTCCCCCGACGACTGGGACGCGCGCGTCGCTCAAGCGCTGCGCGGCCCTCGCGGACGCAACTTCATCCAGGCCCTCGCATGAACGACGTTTCGATTGCCACCCCTGTTTCAACGGATTCGACGGACTCGACGAGCCACGGCGCGTCGACCGCCACGACCGCCGAGGCCCGGCGCCATTCGCGCCTGCAGGCGGTGATCTTCGACTGGGCCGGCACGCTGGTCGATCACGGCTCGCTGGCGCCGACGCAGATCTTCGTCGACGCCTTCGCGACCTTCGGGATCGCGCTGACGCTGGACGAGGCGCGCGGCCCGATGGGGCTGTCCAAGCGCGACCACATCCGCACGCTGCTGGAGGACGACGGCCTGCAGGCGCAATGGCACGCGCGTTTCGGCCGCGCATCGAGCGACGCGGACATCGACGCGATCTATGAGCGCTTCATGCCGATGCAGATCGCGCATGTCGGTCGTTACTCGGCGCCGATCCCGGGCGCGGTGGACGTGCTCGCCGCGCTGCGCGGCGCGGGGCTGAAGATCGGCTCGTGCTCGGGTTATCCGCGCCAGGTGATGGACGTGCTGCTGCCGCAAGCCAAGGCCGATGGCGTCTGGGCGGACCACGTCGTCGCCGGCGACGAGCTGGCCGCGGGCGGCCGCCCGGGCCCGTTCATGGCCCTGGCCAACGTGCTGGCGCTGGGCATCGGCGACGTGCGCACCTGCGTGAAGGTGGACGACACGACGCCCGGCATCGAGGAAGGCCGGCGCGCCGGCATGTGGACGGTGGGCCTGAGCCTGTCGGGCAACGAGACCGGCTTGACGCTCGAGCAGCTGCAGGCGCTGCCCGACGCGGAGCTCGCCGCGCGCCGTGACGCCGCGGCGCGGCGGCTGACGGCCTCGGGTGCGCACCTGGTGATCGACTCGGTCGCGCAGCTGCCGCGGGCGCTCGCGGAGATCGAGGCCCGGATGGCGCGCGGCGAGCGGCCCTGATCTTTCCCGAACGGGCGGTCCCGGCGCCCCGCGTGCGAAACGCGTCCGTGCTCCGGTGGCCCGGGGGATGGGCGCTCCTATCATGGCCGGCGAACTTCCAGCCCCATGAGGTCGCCGTGTCCGCCAATCCCTCGATGCCTGCTCCCACGTCCTCGCGCCGCAAGCTGCTGGTGCTGATGCCAACGGCGGAGGAGCATCTGGCCCAGTTCCGCCAGCGGTATGACGTGATCTACGCGCCGACCGCCGAGGCGCGCGCCCAGGCGGTCGCCGGGCAGGGCGCGGAGATCGAGCTGGTCGTGACCATCGGCGCGGTCGGCCTGCGCGCCGACGAGATGGCGGCGATGCCCCGGCTGGGCGCCGTCGCGGCGCAGGGCGCCGGCTACGAGGCCATCGACCTGGCGGCCGCCCGGGCCCGCGGCCTTACCCTCTGGAACGGCGCGGGCACCAACGATTCCTGCGTCGCGGACCATGCGATGGCGCTGCTGCTGGCCTCGGTGCGGGCGCTCCCGCAACAGGAAGCCGCACTGCGCGCCGGCGTCTGGCGCGACGCGCTGCCGCTGCGCCCCGGCGTCAACGGCCGCAAGCTGGGCATCCTGGGCCTGGGCACCATCGGGCTGCGCATCGCCAAGCGGGCGCTGGCCTTCGACATGGAGGTCGGTTATCACAACCGCCGGGAACGCCATGACGCGCTGGGCTCGCGCTACTTCGACTCGGCGCTGGCGTTGGCCGGATGGGCCGACTTCCTCATCGTCGCCGCGCCCGGCGGCCCCGCCACCCGGCACATCGTCAACGCCGAGGTGCTGAAGGCGCTCGGTCCGCAGGGGCACGTCGTCAACATCGCGCGCGGCAGCCTGGTCGACACGGCCGCGCTGGCCGCGGCGCTCGCGGCCGGCGAGCTCGGCGGCGCGGCGCTCGATGTCTATGAATCGGAACCGAAGCCGCCCGAGGCCCTGCTCGGCTTCCCCAACGTGATCCTCACGCCGCACATCGCCGGATGGTCGCCCGAGTCGGTGCAGGCGACCGTCGACCTGTTCCTCGAGAACGCCCGGCGCTGGGAGGCGGGCGAAGCCGTGCTGACGCCGCTTTGAAGCCGCCAAAAAAAAGTCCGCGGCCCCAGGGGGCAGCGGACGAAGACTTGAGAACTGAAAAGAAAGGTCCCCTTGACAGGGGACCCCGGCTCCGCGGACGGAACGAAGGCGGCGGCGGACGCTAGGCTGTCAACCCAGCAGACCGGTCGCCAGTCCCAGGCAGGACATGACGCCGATGCAGACCACCCAGGCATCCGCGTTGTTCAACGAGGTCCAGACCGTTTGCTTGAGCATCTGCATTGCCATCTCCTGCTGCAGCCGGAAGTGGCTGCGATGGATGGCAATGTACTGTATGCCCATACAGTATTCAACAGGGAATCGCCGGATTGTGCGCCTCGCGCCACGGCGACCCGCCGACCGACGCGTCCATCACCTTTGGCGCCGGGCCCGGCACGCCGGGTTGGAGCACAGGCCGTACAGCGCCAGCGCATGCTCCACCAGCTCGTAGCCGCGCTCCTCGGCGATCTCGCGCTGGCGCTGCTCGATGCCGGCGTCGTAGAACTCCTCCACCCGGCCGCAGGCCAGGCAGACCATGTGGTCATGGTGCTGTTCGGAATTGAGCTCGAACACCGCTTTGCCCGACTCGAAATGCTGCCGCGCCAGCAGCCCCGCCTCGACGAACTGCATCAGCACCCGGTACACCGTCGCCAGGCCGATGTCGGCCTCCTCCAGCAGCAGCTGGCGGTAGACGTCCTCGGCGCTGAGGTGGCGTTGGTTCGACTGCTCGAAGATCTGCAGCACCTTGATGCGGGGCAGCGTCGCCTTCAGGCCGCTGGATTGCAGGCTCTCGATCTGGTGCTTGGGGGAGTCGGGCTTGTGCGAGTCGGGCATGGGCGGGCAGGGCAGGTGCGGACTGGCGATCAGGCGGCCGCGGTTTCGGGGTTCGGGGCGTCGTCCGGGTCCGACGAGGCGTCGGCCGCGGCGCCGCCCGGGGCGCCCTTGCGGGCGCCTTGCGGCTTGCGCAGCCACAGGTAGAGGCCGCTGCCCAGCACGACGATGGTCGCCACGTCCAGCAGCGCCCACAGGATCTTCATCGGCATGCCGCCGTAGTCGCCGAAGTGCAGCGGCTGCGAGACCAGCAGCGCGGTGAGGTACCAGGGCAGTTCCGGCGCGGCCGTCAGCTGCGCCGTCCGGGCGTCCACCAGCAGCGGCTGCAGCAGCCGCGAGGTCAGCGGCGTCGTGCCCTTCAGGAAGATCGTGTTGTGGTGCGGGCTGGAGAAGGCCGTGCCCGGGAAGGCGATGAACGAGACCTTGCGCTGCCGGCCGTGATGCATCGCGGTGTCGAGCGAGGCCTGCAGCGGTCCGCGGTCCCTGGCCGCGAGCAGCGGCTGGCCCTGGTAGGGGGCCAGCAGCGTGGAGACCTCGGTGTACTGCCAGTACTTCACCAGCAGGTCGGCCCAGGTGTTGATCATCCCGGTCGCGCCGACGACGAAGCACCACACCAGCGTGACGATGCCCACGAGGTTGTGCAGGTCCAGCCACTTGACGCGGGTGGAGCGGTCCTTGCGCACCGCGCCGAAGTCCAGCTTGCGCATGAACGGCGCATACAGCACCACGCCGCTGACCAGCGCGATCAGCAGCAGCAGGCCCATGAAGCCGAGGAAGAGCTTGCCCGGCAGGCCCGCGAACATGTCCACGTGCAGGCGCAGCATCAGGTCCATGAAGCCCTCGCCGACGCGGTACTCGCGCACCACCAGGCCGGTGCGGGCGTCGACGGCGACGGACTTGAAGTCCTCGGTCGGCGCCGGCGTCGGGGCGAGCGTGAACCACCACAGGCGCGGGTCGTCCTCGTTCTCGCCGGCGTACTGGATGACGCGGGTCGGATGCACCGCGTTCGCGGCCTTGGCCATGACATCCAGCGAGACCCGCTGCGCGTCCATGGCGGCGGGCAGCGCGGGGGCCTCGATCTCGTCGCCGAGCAGGTGGCCGATCTCGTGATGGAAGATCAGCGGCAGCCCGGTCAGGCACAGCAGCAGCATGAACAGCGTGCAGACCAGGCTGGTCCACTTGTGGAACCAGCTCCAGACGCGGATGGCGCGCGAGCTCAGCATCGTCGTGTCCTCAGAAGTCGGCCGCCAGGCTCAGGTTGACGCTGCGCGGCTGGCCGACGACCAGGTAGCTCTGGTCCGGATAGCCGCCCGCGGACGCCCAGTACTTGCGGTTGGTGAGGTTGTCGATCCGCGCGCGCAGCGTGAGCAGCGTGCCCTGCACCTCGAACAGGTAGCGCGCGCCCGCGTCCAGGCGGGTCCAGGCCGGCACGCGCAGGGTGTTGGCGCTGTCGGCGAAGACCTTGCCGGTGTGCACGACGCGCGCGTCGAGCGCCAGGCCCTGCAGCGCGGGGACTTCCCATTCGGCGCCCAGGTTGGCCTGCACCCGCGCGATGCCCAGCGTGCGCTTGCCTTCGGTGGCGGCCACGCCGGTGCCGTGCTGCCTGGCGTCCAGCCAGGTCAGGCCGCCCAGCACCTTGAGCTCGCGCGTGGCCATGCCGAAGGCGGTCAGCTCGACGCCGCGATGGCGGTCCTCGCCCTGGGCGGTGTCCTGCGCCAGCACCGCGCGCGGCTTGTCGGTGGTGAAGTAGGAGGCGCCGAAGCCCAGGCGTCCGCCGTCGTACTTCAGGCCGACTTCCTTCTGCTTGGAGGCGTAGGGCGCCAGGTCGCGCGCCGGCTGGCCGTTCTGCGCGGCCAGGCTGTCGCCCTTGTTCAGGCCCTCGATGTAGTTGCCGTAGACCGACAGCTGACTGGACATGCGGTAGACGACGCCGGCGACCGGGCTGGTCTTGCTGCGGTCGTAGGTGGTGACGACGCCGCCCGGCGTGATCGTGTCCAGGAAGCGGACCGTGGCGCTGATCGAGTCGACCTTGAGCGTCTGGTGACGCAGGCCCAGCGTGATCAGCAGCGAGTCGTCCAGCAGCGACAGCGTGTCGCCGATGGCGACGCTGCGGTTGCGGATGCGGGTGTTGAGCCGCGGGTCGTCGACGCTGTTGCCGACGTACACGCTGTCCGAGAACGCGGGCAGCGCGCTCCGGGCCGGCGTGTAGAGGTTGGTCGGCTGCGTGTTCAGGAAGTCCATCGCGTAGCCGTTCTTCGTGTCCAGCGAGAACACCGAGGCCGAGACCACCCATTCATGCCCGACCGAGCCGGCGCGCAGCTTGCCGCGCAGGCCCGCTTCGCCGGTGTCGACGCTGTCCTTGCGGCCGTTCTCGAAGCGGTAGAAGGTGCCGTCGCCGGTGGCGGCGTCGGTGACCGTGAGGTTGCCCAGCCGGTTCGCTTCCTTGCTGCGGCGCGCGCCGTAGGCGGCCCAGGCGGTGACGGCGTCGTTGAGGTCCCATTCGCCGCGCAGCGTGCCGAAGGTGTCGCGCTCGTTGGAATAGGTCCAGGGCTGGGCGTAGTTGGCCTTGTTGTCCGGCAGCGCCGGCATCGCGCTCAGGCCGTTGACGGTGACGCTGGGGCGCGTGCGGGTGAGCTGGTTGTCCTGCCAGCCCAGGTCGGCGCTCAGGCGGACGTCGCGGCTGCGCCAGTCCACGCCCAGCGCGACGACGCTGGTCCGCGCCTTCTCGTCGTCGACCGCGGTGCCGCCGTCGCGGTAGGCGGCGTTGAAGCGCACGCCGGTGGCCTTGTCCGGACCGAAGCGCCGCGCGACGTCCAGCGCCGCGCCGCCCGCGCCGCCGCTGCCGGCGTTCACCGTGAGGCGCGTCAGCGGCTCGACCGGCGCGCGCTTGGGCAGCAGGCTGATGTTGCCGCCGATGCCGCTGCCGTTGGGGCTCGCGCCCATCAGGAAGGCGGAGGCGCCGCGCAGCACCTCGACGCGCTCGAACAGCTCCGAGGCGATGTACTGGCGCGGCAGCAGGCTGTAGAGGCCGTTGTAGGCGACGTCGTCCGAATTCAGGATGAAGCCGCGGATGAAGTAGGCCTCCTGGAAGTTGCCGAAGCCGCGCGCGGCACGGATGCCGGGATCGTTCTGCAGCACCTCGGCGACGCTCCTGGCCTGGCGGTCCTGGATCAGCTCGTTGGTGTAGGCGGTGATCGAGAACGGGGTCTCGAGGTTGTCCTTGGTCCCCAGGATCCCGGCGCGCCCGCCGCGCGCCACCTGGCCGCCGGCATAGGCCTTGGACAGGCCCTGCTTGTCCGCGGTGGCGCTGACGGTCACCACCGGCAGCTGGGAGGGCGCGTCGCCGTCCTTGTCCTTGGGAGCGTCCTGCGCGAAGGCGGCAGGGGCGGCGAGGGCGCACAGGCCCAGGGCGATGGCGAGCGCCAGCGGGCGCTTCGGGAAGTGATTCATGGGACGGGGACCTGGAGGGAGTTCTTCTTCGGGGAGGGACAGCGGCCGGCGCCGGGCCGGCACGGTATGGGTGACGGGCGTCAGGCCGCCTTGCGGGGCCGCCAGGCAAACCAGGCGATCACCGCCACCGGCACGCCCAGGCCGATCCACGACCAGACGTCGCCCCAGGCGTCCGACACCAGCGCCGACAGCAGGCCGGAGGTGCTCAGCACGCCCAGCGCGATCGGCCAGGACCAGAGACGGCGGGATTCGGGAGACCACATCGGCGGACGCTCAGCTTGCAAATAACAATTATTCGCATTCTAGAGCGAAGCGCAGCCCGGCTGGGTGGCGGGATCTCCCGTTTGGGCGGTGGGAAAGCGGAGGCTGAAAGCGCTGCCGCCCCTTTTGGGGGCGGCAGGGGGGGCGAAGGCCGGGCGACCGCTAGACGGTCGCGCGGGCGGCCGCCGCCGGGCTGGTGCGTTCGGCGCGCTCGGCGTCCTGGCGGGCGAGGTACTGGTGGATGCTGGCCACCACCTGCGCGCCTTCGCCGATCGCGCCGCCGACCCGCTTGACCGAGCCCGAGCGCACGTCGCCGACCGCGAAGACGCCCGGGATGCTCGACTCGAGCAGCTCCGGCTTGTACTGCGACAGCGGGCAGGCGCAGGCGCGGCCGGTGATGATGAAGCCGGCCTGGTCCAGTTCGAGGCCGCACTGCGAGATCAGGCCGGTCTCGGGTTCCGCGCCGATGAACATGAACAGGTGCTGCAGTGCCAGCCGGCGCTGCTGGCCGTTGCGACGGTCGCGCCAGCAGACGGCCTCCAGCGAGTCGCCGCCTTCGAGCTCGCACAGCTCCTGGTGCGGCAGCAGCTCGATGTTGGCGGTGCCCTGGATGCGGTCGATCAGGTAGCGCGACATCGTCGCCGCCAGCCCCGGGCCGCGGACCAGCATGATCACCTTGGCCGCGTGGTTGGCCAGGAACACCGCCGCCTGGCCCGCCGAGTTGCCGCCGCCGACGATCACGACCGTCTGCCGGCTGCAGATGCGGGCCTCGATCGGCGAGGCCCAGTACCAGACGCCCCGGCCCTCGAAGCGCGCCAGCGCGTCGAGGTCGGGCCGGCGGTAGCGCGCGCCGGTGGCGATCACCGCGGTGCGCGCCCGCACCGTACGGCCGTCCTCCAGCGCCAGGCGCAGCTCGTCGTCCTCGCCGTGGCGCTCGCAGCTCATCTCGGTGACCTTGGCCGGGATCAGCATGTCGGCGCCGAACTTCTGGGCCTGGACGAAGGCCCGGCCCGCCAGCGCCTGGCCCGAGATGCCGGTCGGGAAGCCGAGGTAGTTCTCGATGCGCGAGCTCGCGCCGGCCTGGCCGCCGAACGAGCGGCAGTCCATCACCAGCACCGACAGCCCCTCCGACGCCGCGTACACCGCGGCCGACAGGCCCGCCGGGCCGGCGCCGACGATGGCCACGTCGTAGAGCTCGGGGCGCTCGCGCATGTCGACGATGCCCATGCAGCGGGCGACCTCCTCGTCGGTCGGGTCGACCAGCACGTCGCCGCCGGGGCAGATGACCAGCATCTGCACGCCTTCGGTCATGTACTGGTCGGCGAGCGCCTTGGCGTCGTCGTTCTGGTCGGGCTCGAGCTGCTGGTGCGGATAGCCGTTGCGGCCGAGGAAGCTGCGCAACCGCATCACCGGCGCGGCCTTGGCCCGTCCGATCAGCGTCGCGCCGCTGGCGCCGGCCTCGATCAGGCCGACACGGCGCAGGATGAAGGCGCGGGTGAGGCGCTCGCCCAGGTCGGCCTCGGCGATCAGCAGCGCGCGCAGCTGCGGCGGGCTGACCTCGACCGCCTCGACCTCGGTTTCCGCGATCGCGTCGATGAACGAGGGCCGGCCGCTGAGCTGGCCGACTTCGCCCAGGAAACCGCCCGGGCCATGCCGGTGGATCGGCGTCACGTGGCCGAGGCTGTCACGCTGGGAGACGGTGATCTCGCCGCTGAGGATCAGGGTCATGCCCATGCCGGCATCGCCGGCACGCACGACCCACTCGCCTTGGGAATAGCGCCGGAACCGGCCGAAGCGCGCGACGCGCGCGATGTCGGCGACGCCGAGCGTGGGAAACATCTGGGCACCGCGCGTGTCGGCGATGCTGGGCTGCTGGACCTGGGCCATGGGACCTCCTGGCGCGCACCCTAACCGACGGGCGAGCCAGCGGCAAGCGCCGGACGGGAGAGCGCGGCGCGCGGCGCCGGGCGGGGGACGGACGGCCGCTGCGCCTCCGGGGGAGGGGGGTCGCCGCCGACTCTGGCACCATGGCGGCCGCCCCTTCCTTCACGATCCGTTCCGGAGCCTTCGCCATGGACCTGCCTTCCCACCAACTGACGATGACCGTGCTGATGACGCCGGACATGGCCAACTTCTCCGGCAACGTGCACGGCGGGACCATCCTGAAGCTGCTCGACCAGGTCGCCTACGCCTGCGCCAGCCGCTTTGCCGGTCGCTACACGGTGACGCTGTCGGTGGACCAGGTGATGTTCCGCCAGCCGATCCATGTCGGCGAGCTGGTCAGCTTCCTGGCCTCGGTGAACTACACCGGCACCTCGTCGATGGAGATCGGCATCAAGGTCGTCACCGAGAACATCCGCGACCAGGTGGTGCGGCATGCCAACAGCTGCTTCTTCACGATGGTGGCCGTCGGCGAGGACGGCCGGCCGGTGCCGGTGCCGCCGCTGTCGCCGAGTTCCCCCGACGAGAAGCGCCGCTGGGAAGCCGCGATCGAGCGCAAGAAGCTGCGCCAGGAGCTGCAGCGCCGGCACGACGAGCTGCGCAGCTCCGCCCTGCCGGGCTGAGCCGGCGGCCTCAGCCGCGCAGCTGCGCCGGATCGAGGTACTGCTGGCGGAAGGTCTCGAAGTCGACCGTGTCGGCCGCCTCGATCGCCGCCTGCGTCTCCAGCGAGGCCCGCGCCGACTGCTCGAAGCGGGCCATCAGGCCCTCGGGCATCGGCTGCGCCAGCACATGGGCGCGGGCGGCCTCGGAGCGGGCCGCGACGAAGTCCAGGTGCGAGCACCGGTGCCCGGCGCTCATCGCCGCCAGCACCCGCGCCGACGGCAGCTCGTCCGGCCGCTCCCAGCGCTCGACGGCCTGGGCGAGCGCCTCGCGGTACAGCGAGCCGCCGAGCGCCTCGTCGATCTTGCGGGCGATCGGCGCGAAGTCGGTCAGCAGCTCGCGGCCCCAGTCGCGCAGCGCGATCTCGCCGCCGCGGCGCTCCAGCTTCAGGCCGGGTTCGCGTCCGGCCGAGGCGGTGCGGTGCTGGTTGCGGGCCAGCGCGCCGAGTTCGTCCGGCGTGTCGTTGGGGCTGTCGGTCAGCCAGCAGTGCAGCAGGAAGATGTCCAGGAAACGCATCGTGCTGGCGGCGATGCCGACCGGCTCGAACGGGTCCAGGTCCATGCAGCGGACCTCGATGTATTCGACGCCGCGCTCGCGCAGCGCATGCAGCGGACGCTCGCCCGAGCGGATGGTGCGCTTGGGGCGGATCGTGCCGTAGAACTCGTTCTCGATCTGCAGCAGCGTGGTCGACAGCTGGTTGTATTCGCCGCCCGGATTGACCACGCCGACCTTCTCGTAGGCGGGGTAGGGGCGGGTCAGCGCGTCCTGCAGCGAGGCGGCGTAGCCGTCCAGGCTGTTGTAGCTGACCGCCAGCGAGGCCTGCGCGTCGCTCTGGTAGCCGAGCCGGCCCATGCGCAGCGAGGTGCCGTGGGGCATGTGCAGCGTGCCGTCGGTCAGCGGCTGCAGGCCGTGCTCGCGGCCGGCGACGAAGCTGGCGCACAGCGCCGGCGACGCGCCGAACAGCGTCAGCAGCAGGAAGGAATGGCGGCGGAAGTTGCGGATCAGCGCGAAGTGGTCGGCGTTGTCCAGGCCCGGCATCGACCAGTTGTAGTGGATGCCGGAGATGGTCTGCATGCGCCGCCCGTAGCGGTGGCCCAGGCCCATGCGGTAGACGCTCTTGGCGCGGCCGATGTTGGAGGCGCCGTAGCGGCCGATGGGGATGGTTTCATCGGCGGGCAGCAGGCAGGGCATGCTCGACGCCCACATCAGTTCCTCGCCCAGGCTGCGGTAGACGGCCTGGTGGATCTCGGTCAGCTGCGCCAGGCAGGCCTCGGCGGAGGCATGCACGCCGGTGATCAGCTCCAGCTGCGACTCGCTGAAGTCGGTGGTGACCGTCTCATGGGTCAGCGCGGAGCCGAGCGCGGTCGGATGCGGCGTCAGCGCCAGCGAGGCGGCGGTCGGCAGCGCGCGCAGGCTTTCCTTCTCCACGCCGCGGCGCATGCCCGCCAGACGGGCCGGATCCAGGGCCTCCAGTCGCTTCAGCCAATCGCTCAAAACCCGCTCCTCGTTCGATGTGGGCGCGCAAGTTAACAGATGTGCACGAATCCCGCTTGACTTGGCTTTCTCGGGTTTGTGCTAAGCGGGGTGAGGCGATCGACCGGCCTTCAGCGGGTCAACGGCCGGCAATCCCTCGCAACTTGCGGGCAATCCGCAGGCCGGAGGGGGCCTCGGGGGCCCGCCCTGGGCCGGACTCGCAGCGGGCCGGCGCGGGACCCGCTCCGGTGGGGAACGCAGCGGCTCAGGCCGGCGCGCTCATCCGTCGTCGCGTGCGCCGGAGCTGCTGGTCCGAGCTGAAGCCGGCAGCCAGTGCCGCCTGCGCCGGCCGCTGGCCCCGCGCCAGCTCACGCCGGGCCAGTTCAAGCCGGATCGCGCGCAGGTAGTCCAGCGGCGTGGTGCCGCCGTGCTGGGTGAAGAGCCGGGTGAGGTGGCGCGGCGTGACATGGGCGACCTCGGCCATCCGAGCCAGGCTCCAGTCCGCGCGCGGGTCGCCGCAGATCGCGTCCTGCACCCGGTGCAGCGCGGGATGCAGGTGGTGGCGGTGCGCCAGCATCGGCGACAGCTCCGGGTCCTGCGCGCCGCGCCGCAGGTAGACCACCATCACCTGCGCCACCGACGCGGCCAGCGCCTCGCCGCAGTGCTCGGCGATGAGGGCCAGCACCAGGTCGATGCCGGCCGTGATGCCGGCGCTGCTGGCCAGCGGGCCGTCGAGCACGAACACCCGGTTGGCCTGCACGTCCGCGCCGGGCGCGGCGGCGCGCAGCGCGTCGAGCGATTCATGGTGCGTGGTGCAGCGCCGGCCCTCGAGCAGCCCGGCCCGCGCCGCGAGCAGCGCGCCGGCGCAGATGCTCAGCAGCCGGCCTTCGCCGCCGGCCAGCAGCGCCGTGCCCTCGCGATGCAGCCAGCGCTCGATGCGCAGTTCCTCCTCGCGCTCGACGGCGCCCGGCGCCGGGTCGTCCGGATGCGCATGCCGGCGGCCGCTCAGGATCAGCCAGTCGCGCGGCCCCAGCGCCGGCAGCGGCTCCAGCGCGGCCAGCGTCAGGCCGACCGAGCTCGAGGCCGTCGGCGACGCGGCGCAGTAGCGCAGCCGGAAGGCTTCCGGCTCGCCGCGGCGGCGCAAGGCCTGGTTGGCGAGCCGCAGCGCCTCGGCCGCGCCGGCCAGGTCCAGCAGCAGCGTGTGGCGCTCGACCAGGATCCAGACGTCGACCGGGTTGTCGTCCGGTCGGCGCGCGGCCAGGGGAGAGTCAGGAAAGGACATCGCGGCAGTATGCCCCCGGGGCATTCGGGAATGGGGCTCAAGGGAGAGCGGGCTCCCGGCGCGGGCGAGCGCGCCGCGCCGTGGACCCGCCGACCATCAGGCCGCGACGGCGCTGCGCTGGGTGGCGCGATCGAGCGCCGCCTCGACGTCGACGATCTGCGCGAACCGGTCCTGCAGCGCCACCTCGGTGCGCAGCTTGAGCTCGTCCACGCCGACGACCACGCCGCTGGCATGCCGGATGGGGAAGGTGAGCGTCGCCTCGGTCACGTAGTCGACGGTCCAGCCCTCGTCGCTGGCGTGGCGCGTCGTCGTCTCGCAGCACTGCTCGGTGCGGATGCCCGCGACGATCAGGCGGCGGATGCCGTGCTCGGTCAGCCAGATCGACAGGCCGGTGCCGGCCAGCGCGCTGTGGCGGCGCTTGAGGAACTCGGCGGCGATGGGCACGTTGGCCAGCTCGGCCATTGGACGCACATGGCCGCTGACGAGCGAGAAGGGGTTGTCCGGCGTGGCCGGGCCGTCGGTGTGGAGGATGCGCACGATCGGCAGGCCGCGCGCGGCGGCGCCGGTCAGCAGCGCGTTGGTGCGGGCCATGTAGGGCTCGAAGCCGGCCGGGTCCCAGTAGGGGCGGTGGCGGAAGGATTCCTGGACGTCAATCAGCAGGACGGCGGTGTCGGCGTCGGGGCGGAAGGCGGTGGCGGCGGTCATCGAGGGCTCCATCGAGCAGTGGGTGATGGACGCCATCGTGCCGGCGCAGGTGCGCGGCGTCGCGCCGTCGCAGGACCAGTCGCGGTCAAATCAGGACATCGGACGTGCCACGATCGCAGCCCTCACCCCCGCCCCTCTCCCGCAAGCGGGAGAGGGAGCAAGGCGGCGCGGCGCCTCGCCACTCGACCGGTCAGTCCTCGCGCGTGGTGCGCTGGGCCAGCGGCAGCTTGGCCTCGAGGTCCAGCGCGTCCCAGCCCTTGCGGCCGATGCGCCGCAGCGTGTCGATGTTGGCTTCGTAGATCGCGTCGGTGTCCGGCATGGTCTCGACGGCCCGTTCGATGCTCTCCTCGCGCAGCAGGTGCAGCGTCGGGTAGGGCGAGCGGTTGCTGAAGTTGTCGACGTCGTCCGCGTCGGTGCCCTCGAACTGGTAGTCGGGGTGGAAGCTGGCCACCTGCAGCACGCCGTCCAGGTCCAGGTCCTCGACCAGCGCGTCGGCCGCGCCCAGGAAGTCGTTGAAGTCCAGGAAGTCGTTGAGCACCCACGGATGGACCAGCAGCGTCGTTTCCGTCTCCTCTGGATCGGCGCGGTTGAGCGCCAGCAGCTCGCGCGCCAGGTCCTTGAGCAGTTCCTCCGGCGTGTGCGCCGCGCTGACCACCGTGCGCAGGCGCTGGTTGACCTCCACGCTCTTGGCGAACGGGCACAGGTTCAGGCCGATCACGGCCCGCTGCAGCCAGCGCTGGGTGTCCTCGCGGACGGTCTTCTCTTGGTCGGGCGCGATCGGGGCGGTCATCGGGCGTGGGGCTGGAGTCGGAGGGGGAGCGGGGCGCGGCGGCGGCCCTCAGGCCTGGGCCGGGCGCGGCCGCTTGAACCACGCGTCGACCAGCCGGACCCACATCGAGCCGCCCAGCGGGATCAGCTCGTCGTTGAAGTCGTAGCTCGGGTTGTGCAGCATGCAGGGCCCCAGGCCGTGGCCGCCCTCGCGGTGGCTGCCGTCGCCGTTGCCGATCAGGAAGTAGCAGCCCGGCACTTCCTGCAGGTAGTAGCTGAAGTCCTCGGCGCCCATCGTGGGCTCGAACTCCTGCACATTGGCCGCGCCCAGCATCTCGGTCAGCACGCCGCGGGCGAATTCGGTCTCGGCCGGGTGGTTGATCGTCGGCGGGTAGTTGCGGTGGAAGCTGAACTCGCACTCGACCTCGAAGGCGGTGCCCGTGGCCTCGGTCAGTTGCCGCATGCGGCGCTCGATCAGGTCCAGCGTCTCCAGCGTGAAGGTCCGCACCGTGCCCTGCAGCTCGCAGCGCTCGGGGATCACGTTGGTCGCCTCGCCGGCGTGGATCATCGTCACCGAGATCACGCCCGCGTCGATCGGCCGCTTGTTGCGGGTGATGATGGTCTGGAAGGCCTGCACCAGGTGCGCGGCCACGACCACCGGGTCGGTGCCCAGGTGCGGCATCGCGCCGTGCGCGCCCTTGCCCTTGATCACGATCTTGAATTCGTTGCTCGAGGCGAAGACCGGTCCGGTCTTGAGCGCGAACTGCCCGGCGGCCATGCCCGGCCAGTTGTGGACGCCGAACATGGCCTCCATCGGGAACTTGCGGAACAGGCCGTCCTTGATCATCTCGCGGGCGCCGCCGCCGCCCTCCTCGGCGGGCTGGAAGACGACATAGACGGTGCCGTCGAAGTCGCGATGCGCGGCCAGGTGCTTGGCCGCGGCCAGCAGCATCGCGGTGTGGCCGTCATGGCCGCACGCATGCATCTTGCCGGGGTGCTTGCTGGCGTGCGCGAAGGTGTTGTGCTCGGTGATGGGCAGCGCGTCGATGTCGGCGCGCAGGCCTAGCGTGCGGCCGCTCCTGCCGCCGTCGCGGCCGGGGATGATGCCGACCACGCCGGTCTTGCCCAGGCCGCGGTGGACCTCGATGCCCCAGTCGGTCAGCGCTTTCGCGACCACGTCCGAGGTGCGGTCTTCATGGAAACAGAGTTCGGGATGCGCGTGCAGGTCTCGTCGCAGCTTGGCGATGGCCGGCGCGTCGGCCAGGATGGGTTCGATCAGCTTCATGGGCGGGCACTCCGATGTCATCGCGACAGCGCGTCGGGCTTGCCGCGAGCCAGAAAGGCCGCGGCGCCGCTCAGGGCGGCGCCGCTGTGTCGGGCCAGTGTACCCGCCGCACCGCGAAGGTGCCCGACGCCGCCGCGCCCGTCCGGGCGATCAGCGCCGCGTCACTGCCGGATCAAGGCCGGATCAACGCTTCACGCGTCCATCGCTGGTCAGCAGGGTCATCTCGACGAAGCTCGAGCCGACATGCTTGTTGGGCCGGAAGTTGACGTTGAAGCCGCCGAGGTTGTAGTTCTGCAGGCTGTCCAGCCCGGCGACCAGGCCCTCGCGGGTCGGGCGGGTCGCGCGGCGGATGCCCTCGCTGATGACCTTGGCGCCGATGTAGCCCTCGATGGCGGTGTAGTTGAACTTCTGGCCGGCCTTGGTGGCGGCCTGCTGGTATTCATGGACCACGCCGACCTGGGTGCCGAACGGGTAGGGCATGACCTGGCTGACCACCACGCCCATCGCGTCCTTGCCCAGTTCCTCCAGCAGCGCCTGGGTGCCGACGAAGGAGACGTTGTAGAACACGCCGCCGTAGCCGGCCTTGCGCGCGGCGCGGATGAAGGCGGCGCAGCTCTTGTAGGCGCTGATCATGACGATGGCCTCGGGTGGCGCGCCGTTCTGCACCAGGTCCTTGACCGCCTTGGCGACGTCGACGCTGTTGCGCTCGACGGTGGAGGTGGCCAGCGGCTGGATCGACAGCGGCTTCATCGCGCGCAGCACGCCGTCCAGGCCGGCCTTGCCGTAGGCGTCGTTCTGGTGGAAGACGGAGATCCGCATCAAGCCCAGGTGGGCCAGCTGCTTCACGATCAGGGCGGTCTCGTCGTAATACGAGGCGCGCACGTGATAGACCCAGGGGCTGAAGGGATCGCGCAGCGCCTCGGCGCCGGTGAAGGGCGCCACGAACGGGATCTTGGCCTGGTTGACCAGCGGCAGCGCAGCCAGCGAGGTCGGCGTGCCGACGTAGCCGAACAGCGCGAAGACGTCGTCGGCGATCAGTTTCTCGGTGTTGGCCTTGCAGCGGTCCGGCTCGTAGCCGTCGTCCAGCGTGCGCAGCTCGATCAGGGTGCCGTTGATGCCGCCGGCGGCGTTCTGCGCGTCGAAGAAGAGCTTCGCGCCGGCCTGCATCTGCAGGCCCAACTGCGAGGCCGCGCCGGTCAGCGGCGCCGACTGGCCCAGCACGAGGCGTTTGCCTTGCGCGCGGACGGCCGTCGGGATGGGCAGGGTGGCGAGCGCGCCCAGGGCGCTGGCGGAGGCGAGGAGTTGGCGGCGATCCAAGAGAAGCTCCCAGGGGGTGCGATAGATGTTGTGGCGCCCGCCTGAGCGACTGACGCCAGGAGGCTCGACACGACCTATTTCGGCCCCCAGCAAGCGAGCTTAGCGGTTCGTGCGCCAAGCGTCGTCACCATGTTCGGTAAGAAAGCGCAAGCGTGTGGCGCCTGTGCAATAGTTGACGTTCCTCGCCCGCTCTCCAAGAACCGACCGTGAATCTTCCGCCACCGGCCCATCACCACGACGATCCGGCCCTCGCCCGGACGCCCGCACCGCCGTCGCGGGTGGTGAAGGGCGCCTGCCCGCACGACTGCCCCGACACCTGCGCCCTGCGCATCACCGTCGAGGACGGCAAGGTCGTCAAGGTGCAGGGCCAGCCGGACCATCCCAGCACCCACGGCGCGCTGTGCACCAAGGTCTCGCGCTACCCGGAGCGGACCTACCACGCGGAGCGCGTGCTGCACCCGCTCAAGCGCGTCAACGCCAAGCACGAGCCGCCGCGCTTCGAGCGCATCGGCTGGGACCAGGCGATCGCCGAGATCGCCGGCCGCCTGAAGGCGATCGCGGCGCGCGACCCGCAGGCCATCCTCCCCTACAGCTATGCCGGCACCATGGGCCTGCTGCAGGGCGAGGCCATGGCGGATCGCTTCTTCAACCGGCTCGGCGCGTCCTGCCTGGACCGCACGATCTGCGCCTCGGCCGGCGGCGCGGCGCTGACGACCACCTACGGGCACAAGGTCGGCATGCACCTGCCGCACTTCGCCGAATCGAAGCTGATCCTCATCTGGGGCAGCAACTCGATCGCCTCCAACCTGCATTTCTGGACCTTCGCGAACCAGGCCAAGCGCGAGGGCGCGAAGCTGATCTGCATCGACCCGCGCAAGACCGAGACCGCGGACAAGTGCCACCAGCACCTGGCGCTGCTGCCCGGCACCGACGGCGCGCTGGCGCTGGGCCTGATGCACGAGCTGATCGCCCAGGACTGGCTGGACCACGACTACATCGCCCGGCATGTCGACGGCTGGGAGGAACTGCGCGCGAAGGCGCTGGCCTGGCCCCCCGAGCGCACGGCCGCCGAATGCGGCCTGACCGCGGAGGAGGTGCGCGGCCTGGCGCGCGACTACGCGACGCTGGCGCCGGCGGCGATCCGGCTGAACTACGGCATGCAGCGCGTGCGCGGCGGCGGCAACGCGGTGCGCCTGATCGCGCTGCTGCCCTGCCTGACCGGCGCCTGGCGCTATCGCGCGGGCGGGCTGCTGCTGTCGAGCTCGGGCTGGTTCGCGCCCTTCAAGAACCCGGCGCTGGAGCGTCCCGAGCTGCGCGCCGGCCGGCCCTCCCGCACGATCAACATGAGCACCATCGGCGACGACCTGCTGCGCGAGGCCTCGCCCGACTTCGGGCCGCGCATCGAGGCGCTGGTCGTCTACAACAGCAACCCGGTGGCGGTGGCGCCGGAGTCGCCCAAGGTGGTGGCGGGCTTCCAGCGGCCCGACCTGTTCACCGTGGTGCTGGAGCACTTCCTGACCGATACCGCCGACCTGGCCGACTACGTGCTGCCGGCGACCACGCAGCTCGAGCACCTGGACATCCACACCAGCTACGGCCACACCGACGTGCTGGTCAACGAGCCGGCGGTCGCGCCGCTGGGCGAGTCGCGGTCCAACACGCGGATCTTCCGCGAGCTCGCCGCGGCCATGGGCTTCGACGAGCCCGCCTTCCACGACGACGACGAGGCGCTGCTGCGCCAGGCCTTCCGCGACGACATCGACCTGGCCCAGCTGCGCGAGCGCGGCTGGTTCAAGCTGCCGCTCAAGGAGGCGCCGTTCGCCGAGGGCGGCTTCCCGTCGGCCAGCGGCAAGGCCGATGCGCGCGGGGCGGACTACGTGGCCAACTACGAGAGCCGGTCCAGCGCGCCGGCGCTGGCGGCGCGGTACCCGCTGGCGATGATCTCGCCGCCGGCGCGCAACCACCTGAACAGCACCTTCGTGAACGTGAAGAGCCTGCGCGACATCGAAGGCGAGCAGGTGCTCGAGATGAGCGCCGGTGACGCCGCCGCGCGCGGCCTGGCCGATGGACAGCTGGTGCGGGTCTTCAACGACCGCGGCAGCTATGCCTGCCGGCTGGACGTCAGCGCTCGCGCGCGCGAGGGCGTCGTGCACGGACTGGGCATCTGGTGGCGCAAGCTCGGCGCCGACGGCCGCAATGTCAACGAGGTGACGCACCAGCGGCTCACCGACATGGGCCGCGCGCCGTGCTTCTACGACTGCCTGGTCGAGGTCGCCGCGGCCTGAGCGCCGCGCACGGACGGCGACGCCGATGACGACGCGGATCACGACGCCGATCGCGACGCGGATCCCTCGCGGACTGAAGGCGCTGTGCCTCGCGCCGCTGCTGCTGGCGCTGTTCGCGCTGGGCGGTTGCGCGCAGTTGTCCTATTACGGGCAGTCGCTGTCGGGCCATCTGTCGCTGGTGCGCGCGGCCAAGCCGGTCGACGACTGGCTCGCGCAGCCCGACCTGGATCCGGAAGTCCGCCAGCAGCTGGTGCTGTCGCAGGCGCTGCGCGCCTATGCGTCGTCGGAGCTGAAGCTGCCGGACAACGACAGCTACCGCCGCTACGCCGACCTCAAGCGCGGCGCTGCGGTGTGGAACGTCGTCGCGACGCCGGAGCTGAGCCTGCAGCTCAAGACCTGGTGCTACCCGATCATGGGCTGCGCCGGCTACCGCGGCTACTTCGATCCGCAGGCCGCGCGCGCGCTCGCGCAGCAGCTGCGCCAGGACGGCTACGAGCCCTACGTGTATGGCGTGCCGGCCTATTCCTCGCTGGGCTGGAGCAACTGGCTGGGCGGCGATCCGCTGCTCAACACCTTCATCCGGTATCCGGAGGGGCAGCTTGCGCGGATGATCTTCCACGAGCTCGCGCACCAGGTGGCCTACGCGAATGACGACACCACTTTCAACGAGAGCTTCGCGACCGCGGTCGAGCAGATCGGCGTCGCGCGCTGGCTGAAGGACCGCCCGGACGCATTGCGCGAGGACGAGCAGTCGCGCCGCCGGCAGGACGAGGTCCAGGCGCTGCTCAAGGCGACGCGCGAGCAGTTGCGCGAGGTCTTCCGCAGCACCGCCAGCGACGACGAGAAGCGCGCCGGCAAGGCCGCGGCCTTCGCGCGGCTGCGCGCCGACTACGAGGCGATGAAGCGGGACCGCTGGGGCGGTGACACGCGCTTCGATCGCTGGGTCTCGGGCCTGAACACGCCGGCGCTGGCGATCCAGGGCAGCTACACGGACCTGGTGCCGGACTTCCTCCGGTTGTTCGAGCGCCTGGACGGGGACTGGCCGCGCTTCTACGCGGAAGTCCAGCGACTGGCCAAGCTTCCCAAGGACGAGCGCCGGGCGGCGCTGTCCCGCTGAGGCCGAAGCCGCTTGGAGAGCGGCTTACTTCAGGCCTTCGACCAGGTCGATGTAGTCCTGCATCGCCTCGTCGCTGGTCTTGCCTTCCAGCGTCTTCCAGGCGTCCCACTTGGCGCGGTTGACGAAGTCCGTCATGCCGGGGCGATCGCCCTCGACATCCCCGGCGGTGGCCTGCTTGAACAGCGCGTACAGCTTCAGCAGGGTCTGGTTGTCCGGCCGCTCGGGCAGGGTCTTGGAATCGGCGACGGCCGCGTCGAACTGGTCCTTGAGGCTCATGTGTGTCTCCCATGGCGATGAGCAGGGCGTCCCGTTGGCGACAATCGGGACGGACGGCCGCGATGTTACCCAGCCCACCTCCCGGCGCGGACTGGGGCCGCCTCTCTAGATGACGCATCATCGGGAGCGCATCGCCCGCCGCCAGAACCCCTTCCGCCAGGAGACCGCATTGCCCACTTCCGCCGCGTCGCGCCCGTCGCCCTCCCGCCGGAGCGCCAAGTCCACGCCGTCGAAGACGGCCGCACCGCCCGCGCGGTCGGCGTCGTCCGCGAGGGCCGCGAAGCCTGCCGGCCTCCCGCGTGACGCGGAGCCGATGTCCAAGGTCGACACCGCCTGGCTGCGCCTGGACACCGAGGCCAACCGCATGATCATCCACGGGGTGCTGCTGCTGAAGCCGACCATCGCGCTCGAGGACCTGCGTCGCCGCGTCGCCGAGCGGCTGCTGCGCTTCCCGCGCTTCCGGCAGCGCGTCGTCGAAACCGGCGACAGCGCCTGGTGGGTGGAGGACGCCGAGGTCGACATCGCCCGCCACGTGGTGCCCGAGACGCTGCCGCGCCGCCGCGGCCGACCGCTGGAAGGCGCGCTGCAGGACCGCCTGGCCGAGCTGGCCGCCGAGCCGCTCGATCCGTCGCGGCCGCTGTGGCAGCTGCACCTGATCGAGCATTACGACGGCAGCAGCGCGCTGATCGCGCGCGTGCATCACTGCATCGCCGACGGCATCGCGCTGATCGCGGTGCTGCTGTCGATCACCGATGGCGGCGCGGCGCCGCCGGCGCAGGCCGTGGCGGGACCGAAGAAGGCCCCGGCGGGGAAGACGGCGAAGGCGGCGAAAGCGAAGGCCGGCTCGGTCGCGAGCGCCGACGAGGCCGAGCCCGAATGGCTCGCCGACGCGATGGTCAAGCCGATCCATGCCTGGACGGTGCGCGAGATCCAGGAACGCGCCGGCTCGGACCGCTCGGGCGCCGCGGCCGCCTCGCCGGCCGAGCGGCTCGGCCGCCAGGTGCTGGAGGACGCGGCGGCGCTGACCGAGGCGCCCGATGACGCCAAGACCCGCCTCAAGGGCAAGGCCGGCCGCGCCAAGCGGGTGGCCTGGGGTGCGCCGCTGGCGCTGGACGCCGTCAAGGCGGTGGGCAAGTCGATGAACGTGTCGGTGAACGACGTGCTGCTGAGCTGCGTCGCCGGCGCGATCGGGCTCTATCTGCGCGGCCACGGCGACGACACCGAGGGCCAGGAGATCCGCGCGCTGGTGCCGGTCAACCTGCGGCCGCTGGAGACGGCCTGGCAACTGGGCAACCGCTTCGGCATGGTGCCGCTGCCGATGCCGGTGGGCATCACGAATCCGGTCAAGCGGCTCTACGCGGTGCACGCGCAGACGCAGGCGCTCAAGAACAGCCTGCAGCCGGCGCTGTCGCTGGGGCTGATGGCGACCTCCGGCACGGTCGAGAAGGCGGCGCAGCGGGCGATGCTCAAGACCCTGTCGCGCAAGGCGACGGCGCTGATGACCCACGTGCCGGGCCCGGCGCAGACGCTGCGGCTGTGCGACTCGGCGGTCGAGCGCGTCATGTTCTGGGCGCCGCAGGCCGGCGACATGAGCCTGGGCATCAGCATCCTGACCTACGCCGGCCAAGTGCAGTTTGGCCTCATCGCCGACGCCGGCCTGTGCCCCGATCCGCAGGCCATCGTGGCCCACTTCGAGCCCGAGTTCCAGCACCTGCTCACGCTGGCGCTGATGCTCCCGTGGGAGACGAAGGACTGAGCGCCGGCCCGCCGTCCGCGCCATGCAGAACGCCGCCCGGGGGCGGCGTTCGTCGCTGGGGCAGGACGCCTTATTTGGCGGCCTTCTTCGCCGGCTGCGGACGGCCGGCGGCGGTCGGGTAGGCGGACATCACCTTGACCGGGTCGGCGCTGGCCAGGTACTCGGCGTACTGCGTCTGGGCGCAGGCGACGGGCTGGCCGGAGGTGGCCTCGCCGCGGTACTCGCCGCGGTTGTAGACGAAGCGGTACTCGTTGGCGGCGGCCGGCTGCTCGAAGCGCACCGCGTGCTGGCTGGCGCACTCGGCGCGCAGGGCCTTGGCGTCGGCGTTCTCGGCGGTGGCATGCGCCATCGGGGCGGCCAGGGCCAGCAGGGCGGCGGAGATCAGGATGCGCGTCATGGAGTCGGTCCCTAGAGGTCGTTGAATGCGATATCCCTAATTTATAGGGTGTCGTTTTTCGACGCCAACCGCGACCAGGGGGGCCGGCTGCGCACGATGCCAGGGTTTCCTCGGAGGACCGCCGCGGGACCGGATGCTAGTCCGCCAAAGCGCAAGGGCGCCTCCCGGGGGTCAGGCCGTGCCGTCCGCGGGCGCCTGGTACTTGCCCGCCAGCTGGAACAGATGGTCCCGCGAGGTCGGCTCCAGGTAGGGCAGCAGCAGCCCCAGCACGTGGAAGGCGCCGCGCATCAGCGCCTCGCCGGCGCGGTCGGGCTCCAGCGCGTTGCGCGGATCGCGCACGTATTCGTAGCTCAGCCAGTAGCTCAGCAGCACCACCATCGCGTTGGCGGTGGGCACGGCCTCGCGCACCTGCATGGTCAGCGCGCCGCTGGCCTGCAGCCCGCCCAGCAGGCCCACCATCGCCTGCGTCTTCTGCTCCAGCACATGCTGGAAGTGCGTCTCCAGCTTGCGGTTCTTGGACAGCAGGTCGTTGAGGTCGCGGTACAGGAAGCGGTGCTGCCAGATCAGCTCGAACAGCATGTGGAAGAACAGCCAGGCATCCTCCACGTTCCGCACATTGCCCACCGCGCCCAGCAGCTCCGACAGCGACTTGTCGTAGCGGTTGAACAGCGCGTTGATCAACTCGTCCTTGGCCGGGTAGTGGTAGTACAGGTTGCCGGGCGAGATGCCGAGCTCCGCCGAAATCAGCGTGGTCGAGACGTTCGGCTCGCCGAAGCGATTGAAGAGGTCCAGCGTGACTTCGAGGATGCGTTCGGCGGTGCGGCGCGGCTTCTTGGTGGCCATGGGCCCGTGGGCGTGGTGGGGGGAGGTGGGCGCATTCTGTCATGACCCCAGGCGGGCACGGGACGGCCCCGCTCCCTACAATCCGCGCCCATGCCCGCAAGCCCCCAACAACAGCCGGCCGCCATGCCCGCGCCGGCCGGCGGTCCGCCCGCCCTGCGATTCAGCAATGTCAGCAAGACCTACCGGGCCGGCCAGTTCCGCGCGCTGGACGGCGTCAGCTTCGACATCCAGCCCGGTGAGTTCTTCGGCCTGCTCGGCCCCAACGGCGCCGGCAAGACCAGCCTGATCAGCATCCTGGCCGGCCTGTCGCGCGCCAGCGGCGGGCAGGTGTCGGTGCTGGGCCATGACGTCGTCGACGACTACGCCGAGGCCCGCAAGAAGCTGGGCATCGTGCCGCAGGAACTGGTCTTCGACCCGTTCTTCAGCGTGCGCGAGACGCTGCGCATCCAGTCCGGCTACTTCGGCGTGCGCCACAACGACGACTGGATCGACGAGCTGCTGCTCAACCTCGGCCTGGCCGACAAGGCCCACAACAACATGCGCCAGCTCTCCGGCGGCATGAAGCGCCGCGTGCTGGTGGCGCAGGCGCTGGTGCACCGGCCGCCGGTCATCGTGCTGGACGAGCCCACCGCCGGCGTCGACGTCGAGCTGCGCCAGACGCTGTGGCAGTTCATCGCGCGCCTGAACCGCGAGGGCCACACCGTCCTGCTCACGACGCATTACCTCGAGGAGGCGGAGGCGCTGTGCCACCGCATCGCGATGCTCAAGCAGGGCCGGATCGTCGCGCTGAACCGCACCTCCGAGCTGCTCGCCGGCACCGCCTCGACGATGCTGCAGTTCAAGACCGACTCCGCGCTGCCGCTGGCGCTGGCCGAGCGCGCCCGCGTCACCGGCCGCATCGTCCAGCTCACCGCGCACGACGCGGCCGAGGTCGAGCAGATCCTGGCCACGCTGCGCCAGGCCGCCGTGCCCATCGAGGACCTGGAGATCGGCCGCGCCGACCTCGAGGACGTCTTCCTGGAAATCATGCAAGGGGGCCGCGCATGAGCGCCAGCCATTTCCCGATCCGCCTCGAGGGCGCCCGTCCGCTCTTCTACAAGGAGGTGCTGCGCTTCTGGAAGGTCGGCTTCCAGACCGTGGGCGCGCCGGTGCTGACCGCGGTGCTCTACCTGCTGGTCTTCGGCCACGTGCTGGAGGACCACGTCAAGGTCTACGGCACCGTGGGCTACACCAGCTTCCTGATCCCGGGCCTGGTGATGATGAGCGTGCTGCAGAACGCGTTCGCCAACAGCAGCTCCTCGCTGATCCAGAGCAAGATCACCGGCAACCTGGTGTTCCTGCTGGTCACGCCGCTGTCGCACTGGGCCTGGTTCCTGGCCTACGTCGGGGCGTCGGTGATCCGCGGGCTGATGGTCGGCGCGGGCGTGTTCGTCGCCACCGTGTGGTTCGCGCCGCCGGGCATGGCCAAGCCGCTGTGGGTGCTGGCCTTCGCGATCCTGGGCGCGGGGCTGATGGGCTCGCTCGGCCTGATCGCCGGCCTGTGGGCGGAGAAGTTCGACCAGATGGCCGCTTTCCAGAACTTCATCGTGATGCCGATGACCTTCCTGTCGGGCGTGTTCTATTCGGTGCATTCGCTGCCCGCGTTCTGGCAGGGCGTCAGCCACCTGAACCCGTTCTTCTACATGATCGACGGCTTCCGCCACGGCTTCTTCGGCGTCAGCGACGCCTCGCCGTGGGTGAGCCTGGGCGTCGTGGCGATCGCCTTCGCCGCGGTGGCCGCCGTCGCGCTGGAGCTGCTGCGCCGCGGCTACAAGATCCGCCACTGAACCGTCGCGACGACCGCGCCGGCCCGGCCCTCGCAAGCCGGGCCTCTCCAAGCACGAAAGCGCCCGCGCGAGGCGCCCGAGTAGAATCCCGCCCCATCATGGCCGATCCGACCCCCGCAGAAGTCCAGAGCTACATCGCCCAGGGTCTCGCTTGCAGCGAGCTCCAGGTCGAGGGCGATGGACGCCATTTCTTCGCGACGATCGTGTCGGCCGAGTTCGAGGGCCTGAGCCGGATCAAGCGCCACCAGCGCGTGTACCAGGCACTGGGCGATCGCATGCGCGAGCAGATCCACGCGCTGTCGATGAAGACGCTGACCCCCGCCGAGTTCGCGCAGCAAGGCAGCGCGCATCACCATCACTGAAAGCCACCCGGCTGCGAGGCGGGTGGCGGTGTGGCCCGTCCGGTGAACCCGCTGCCGTCCCGCTGAACAGCCCGAAGCGCTTCCGCGTGGAGCGCGCGTTCACCGAGGACACCGCATGATCACCCTGGCACTTTCCAAGGGCCGCATCTTCGAAGAGACCCTGCCGCTGCTGGCGGCCGCGGGCATCTCCGTGCTGGAAGACCCGGACAGCTCCCGCAAGCTGATCCTCCCGACCAACCAGGCCGAGGTGCGCGTGGTGCTCGTGCGCGCGACCGACGTGCCGACCTACGTCGAGTACGGCGGCGCCGACCTGGGCGTGGCCGGCCGCGACGTGCTGATCGAGCACGGCGGCCAAGGCCTCTACCAGCCGCTGGACCTGCGCATCGCGCAGTGCCGCATGAGCGTCGCGGTGCGGGACGACTTCGACTACGAGAACGCCGTGCACCAGGGCTCGCGGCTGCGTGTGGCGACCAAGTACACCTCGATCGCGCGCCAGCACTTCGCCGACAAGGGCGTGCACGTGGACCTCATCAAGCTCTACGGCTCGATGGAGCTGGCGCCGCTGACCGGGCTGGCCGACGCCATCGTCGACCTGGTGTCCACCGGCAGCACGCTCAAGGCCAACCGGCTGGTCGAGGTGGAGCGGATCATGGACATCTCCTCGCGCCTGGTCGTCAACCAGGCGGCGCTCAAGCTCAAGCGCGAGGCGCTCAAGCCGCTGATCGACGCGATCGGGTCGGCCATCCCGAACGCCTGATCGACCGCCTGATCGATCGTCCGACCGACCGCCCCCGACGCCTGCCCGGAGCCCCGCCATGAGCCCAGCCCTTCAACTTCGCACCCTCGTCACCACCGACGCCGACTTCGACGCGCAATTCCAGCGCGTGCTGCACTGGTCCGCCGAGACCGACGCCGCGATCGAGTCGCGCGTCGCCGAGATCCTGGCCGACGTGCGCGCCCGTGGCGATGCCGCGGTGCTGGCGTACACCGCCCGCTTCGACCACCTGGACGCCGCGACGCTCGGCGCGCTGGAGCTGACGCGCGAGGAGCTGCGGGCCGCCTTCGACGGCCTGCCCGCGGAGCAGGCGAAAGCCCTGACCCAGGCCGCCGAGCGGGTGCGCCGCTATCACGAGCGCCAGAAGCAGGCCTGTGGCGAGAGCTGGAGCTATCGCGACGAGGACGGCACGCTGCTGGGCCAGAAGGTCACGCCGCTGGATCGTGTCGGCATCTACGTGCCGGGCGGCAAGGCCGCGTATCCGTCGAGCGTGCTGATGAACGCGATCCCGGCGCAGGTCGCCGGCGTGCCCGAGATCGTGATGGTCGTGCCCACGCCGCGCGGCGAGAAGAATCCGCTGGTGCTGGCGGCGGCCTACGTGGCGGGCGTACACCGCGCCTTCACCATCGGCGGCGCGCAGGCGGTGGCGGCGCTGGCCTACGGCACGGCCACCGTGCCGCGCGTGGACAAGATCACCGGACCGGGCAACGCCTACGTCGCCAGCGCGAAGAAACATGTCTTCGGCCAGGTCGGCATCGACATGATCGCGGGGCCGAGCGAGATCCTCGTGCTCGCCGACGGCACCACGCCGCCGGACTGGGTCGCGATGGATCTGTTCAGCCAGGCCGAGCACGACGAGCTCGCGCAGAGCATCCTGCTGTGCCCGGACGCGGCCTACATCGCCCAGGTGCGCGAGGCCATCGAGCGCCTGCTGCCCGGCATGCCGCGCCGCGACGTGATCCGGGCGTCGCTGGAAGGGCGGGGCGCGCTGATCCACACGCGCTCGATGGAGGAGGCCTGCGAGATCAGCAACCGCATCGCGCCGGAACACCTCGAGGTCTCCAGCGCCGACCCGCATCGCTGGGAGCCGCTGCTGCGCCACGCCGGCGCGATCTTCCTGGGCGCCTACACCAGCGAGTCGCTGGGCGACTACTGCGCCGGCCCCAATCACGTGCTGCCGACCTCGGGCACGGCGCGTTTCTCCTCGCCGCTGGGCGTCTACGACTTCCAGAAGCGCTCCAGCCTGATCGAGGTCAGCGAGGCCGGCGCGCAGGTGTTGGGCCCGATCGCCGCGACGCTGGCCTACGGCGAAGGCCTGCAGGCGCATGCGCAGGCAGCGGAGTTCCGGCTCAAGCGCTGAGGCCGCGTCGGCGGCCGCCCCGCCTGCGCAGATTTCACGCGGCGGCGCCGGGCAAACCCTGGCTCGCGGATAAGCCGCCACTTTTGACGCTGTTTTGAGGTTCGCCCGCCGGGGCGGACGTTCTAGGATTCGCCGACATCTCCACAAGAGGACGGCGAAGCATGAAGGTCTCCGATCTGCGCGTCGGTGTGCGCATCTCCCTGGGGTTTGCAGCGGTGCTGCTGGCCACGGTGCTCGTGGGCATCGTGGCCATCAATCGCATGCAGGCGATTCAGAAGAACGTCGAGGACATGGGCGGGGACTGGATCCCGTCGATCAACGCCATCAACGCGCTGCGCGGGCAGCTCAACGAGCTGCGGCGCGCCGAGATGTCGATGTGCCTGAAGGAAGTGGTCCTCGAGGTCGAGGAGCAGCAGGAGCGCATCAAGACGCTGCGCGAGAAGACGCTGCCCGAGCTGGCCAAGACCTACGAGACGATGGTCAGCACGCCGCAGGAGTCCGAGCAGTGGAAGGATGCCAAGGCGCAGTACGCCGCCTACCTGGGCATCCAGGACCGGCTGATCGCGGCGCGCAAGGCCGGCAACCGCGGCGAGTACCTGGCCACCGTCAGCGGCGAATCCAGCAAGGCCTTCGGTGCCGTCATCGGCGCGACGCAGAAGCTGGTGGACATCAACACCCAGGGGGCCGAGGCCGACGTCGAAGCGTCGCGCGCGGTCTACAAGGCCGTGCTCACGACGATGGGCGTGCTGATCGTCGCCGCGCTGGCGGCCGGCGGCGCGCTGGCCTTCTACCTGACGCGCAGCACCGTCCGGCCGCTGACCGACATGGTGGGCGTCGCCAGCCGCGTCGCCGAGGGCGACCTGACCGTCGACATCGACACCTCGCGTCGCGACGAGCTGGGACAGCTGGCGCAAGCGCTCTCGGCGATGCAGGGCGCGCTCAACCGCTCGCTGTCGACGGTGCGCACCAGCGCGGAGAGCATCGCGATGTCCAGCGGCGAGGTGGCTGCGGGCAGCAGCGACCTGTCGGCGCGGACCGAGCAGATGGCCTCCAGCCTGGAGGAGACCTCGGCCACGATGCAGGCGCTGACCGACACGGTGCGCATGAACGCGGACGCCACGCGCCAGGCCAGCCAGCTCGCGCTCAACGCCAGCCAGGTCGCCGACCGCGGCGGCGTGGTGGTGTCCGAGGTGGTCAGCACGATGGACCAGATCAATGCGTCCTCGCGCAAGATCGCCGACATCATCGGCACCATCGACGGCATCGCCTTCCAGACCAACATCCTGGCGCTGAACGCGGCGGTGGAAGCCGCCCGCGCCGGCGAGCAGGGCCGCGGCTTCGCGGTGGTGGCGGGCGAGGTGCGCTCGCTGGCGCAGCGCAGCGCCGAGGCGGCGCGCGAAATCAAGGGCCTGATCGGTTCCTCGGTCGAGCGCGTCGAGGCCGGCGCCCGCTTGGTCAGCGACGCCGGCGAGACCATGCGCGAGATCGTCGCCGCCGTGCAGCGGGTGACCGACATCATCCAGGAGATCTCCTCGGCCACGCAGGAGCAGAGCACCAGCCTGATCGAAGTCGGCCAGGCCGTGCGGCGCCTGGACGAGGTCACCCAGCAGAACGCGGCGCTGGTCGAGGAATCCTCGGCCGCCTCGGAATCGCTGCGCGAGCAGGCGGGCAGCCTGCAGCACGTGGTCGCGCAATTCCGTCTGCACGGCTGAATCCCGCCCCATCCGGGCGGCGGTCGGGCATCAAGTCCCGAAGGCTGACGAGGACACGAAGTTCGTGGAACACGAACTTCGTGTTACCCTGCGGCCTTCATGAAGAACGTCACCGTCACCATGGAAGACAGCGTCGCCGAGTGGGCGAGGCTGGAGGCGGCGCGGCGCAACACCAGCGTCTCGCGGCTGGTCGGCGAGCTGCTCGCCGAGAAGATGCGTCACGACGACGCCTATGAACGCGCCCTGCAGGACTGGCTGCACCGCGAGCGCACCTGGTCCTCCGACGGCCAGCCCTATCCGGGCCGGGAGCTGCTGTGAGCGCGGGCCTGGAGCTGACCGCCCCGGTGTTCGTGGACACCTCGGTGCTGATCCTGAGCGAGGACGGCGCCGACCCAGGCCGCCGCGCGCAGGCCATGCGCTGGCTGCGCGTGCTGTGGCAGCTGCGTCTGGGCCGCACCTCCAGCCAGGTACTCAACGACTTCTACCGCGCCGTCACCACCCGCATCGCGCCCGCCATGCCCAATGGCGACGCCCGGGCCGAGGTGCGCCGCTACCAGCGCTGGACGCCGTGGTCGACCGACCACGCCACCGTCGAGTCCGCCTGGTCGCTGGAAAGCCGCTTCGCGCTGCCCTATGCCGATGCGCTGATCGTCGCCGCCGCCAAGGCGCAGGGCTGCGAGACGCTGCTCAGCCTGGCGCTGCCGCACGGCCAGCTCTACGACAGCGTCCTGATCGTCGACCCGCTGCGCGCGCTGCCGGCGGGCGCGGCCTTCGATTCCGATCCCCTCTCCGATTCCCCGCCGCCGCTGGCGGTCGCCCCATGAAAGCTGCCCTCGATCGAGCCCTCGGTGTCCTGCGCGACGACCTGCGCGCCATGCACGCCTACGCGGTGCATCCGTCCGCCGGCCTGATCAAGCTGGACGCGATGGAGAACCCCTTCCGGCTGCCCGCCGAGCTGCAGCGGGCGCTGGGCGAGCGCCTGGGCGCGGTCGCGATCAACCGCTATCCCGGCGAGCGCACGCAGGACCTGGCGCGCGCGCTGGCCGCGCACGCCGGCCTGCCGGACGGCAAGGCGCTGATGCTGGGCAATGGCTCGGACGAACTGATCTCGCTGCTGGCGATGGCCGTCAGCAAGCCGGGCCAGCGCGTCGCCGTGCTGGCGCCGCTGCCCGGTTTCGTCATGTACGGACTGTCCTCGGCCTACCAGCACCTGGACTTCGTCGGCGTGCCGCTGACGGCGGACTTCGAGCTCGACGAAGCGGCGATGCTGGCCGCCATCGCCGAGCACCGGCCCGCCATCGCCTACCTGGCCTATCCGAACAACCCCACCGCCAACCTTTGGGACGACGCCGTCATCGAGCGCATCGCCGAGGCGGCGCCGGGGCTGGTCGTGATCGACGAGGCCTACCAGCCCTTCGCCGCGCGAGACGCGATGGCGCTGATGGCGCGCCATCCGCAGGTGCTGATCATGCGCACGATGAGCAAGTTCGGGCTGGCCGGCGTGCGCATCGGCTACCTGATGGGCCATGCCGAGCTGATCCATCACATCGACAAGCTGCGCCCGCCCTACAACGTCAGCGTGCTGAACGCGGAAGCCGGCCTGTTTGCACTTGAGCATGCCGAGGTCTACGAGCGCCAGGCCGCCGCGCTGCGCGACGGGCGCGCCGCGCTGCAGGCCGCGCTGGCCCGGCTGCCGGGCGTGCGGGCCTACCCGAGCGAGGCCAACATGATCCTGGTGCGCGTGCCCGAGGCCGACCGGCTGCATGCCGACATGAAGGCGCGCGGCGTGCTGGTCAAGAATGTCTCGGGCATGCATCCGCTGCTGGCGGGCTGCCTGCGGCTGACGGTCGGCACGGCCGACGAGAACGCGGCGATGCTGGCGGCGCTCGAAGCCTCGCTGGCCGCGCTGGTTTCCGGCTGATGCCAGACTGGCGCCTGCCGGCAGGTCCCCTGTTTTCCTGATCCCTGTGGAATCCCCATGAGCTCCGAACGCATTGCCGAAGTCCGCCGCGACACCAAGGAAACCCAGATCCGCGTGCGCGTCAACCTGGACGGCACCGGCCAGGCCACGCTGAACACCGGCATCGGCTTCTTCGACCACATGCTCGACCAGATCGCCCGCCACGGGCTGATCGACCTGGACATCGAGGCCAAGGGCGACCTGCACATCGACGGCCACCACACCGTCGAGGACGTCGGCATCACGCTGGGCATGGCGGTGGCGCAGGCGATCGGCGACAAGAAGGGCATCACCCGCTACGGCCACAGCTACGTGCCGCTGGACGAGGCGCTGTCGCGCGTGGTGGTGGATTTCTCCGGCCGGCCGGGGCTCGCGATGGAGGTCAAGTTCACCGCCGGATCGGTCGGCGCCTTCGACACGCAGCTGACCTACGAGTTCTTCCAGGGCTTCGTGAATCACGCGCTGGTGTCGCTGCACGTGGACAACCTCAAGGGCCACAACGCGCATCACCAGTGCGAGACGATCTTCAAGGCCTTCGGCCGCGCACTGCGCATGGCGATGACGCCGGACCCGCGCTCGGCCGGCGTGATCCCGTCGACGAAGGGCACGCTGTGAGCGTCATGCCCAGGACGGTCGCCGTCGTCGATTACGGCATGGGCAACCTGCGCTCGGTGTCGCAGGCGGTGATGGCCGCGGCCCAGGACCAGGGCGTGCGCGTGCTCATCACCGCCGAGCCCGACGAGGTCTACGCCGCCGAGCGCATCGTGCTGCCCGGCCAGGGCGCGATGCGCGACTGCATGCGCGAGCTGGAGGGCAGCGGCTTGAAGGAAGCCGTGCTGGACGCCGCCGCGCGCAAGCCGCTGATGGGCGTGTGCGTCGGCATGCAGATGCTGCTGGACCACAGCGAGGAGCAGGACACGCCCGGCCTCGGGCTGATCCCCGGCCGCGTGAAGCGCTTCCGGCTCGAGGGCCGGCTGCAGCCCGACGGCAGCCGCTACAAGGTGCCGCAGATGGGCTGGAACCGCGTGCACCAGACGCGGGCGCATCCGGTCTGGGGCGAGGTGCCGGACGAGAGCTGGTTCTACTTCGTCCACAGCTTCTATGCCGAGACGTCGGACCCGCGCGACAGCGCCGGCCAGAGCGACTACGGCCTGCGCTTTACCTGTGCGGTGGCGCGGGATAACATTTTTGCCACCCAATTCCACCCCGAGAAAAGTGCCGCGTCCGGGCTCGCCCTGTACCGCAATTTCCTGCACTGGACGCCCTGAGGCCTGGCCTCCGGTCCTGCGTCGCACGACACCTTCTCGAGCGTCCCTCCCTCTCTTCCCCTTCCTCCACCCCTAGCTCCCCGGGCCATGCTGCTGATTCCCGCGATCGACCTGAAAGACGGCAAGTGCGTCCGCCTCAAGCAAGGCGACATGAACGACTCCACGACCTTCGGTGAAGACCCGGCGCAGATGGCGCGACGATGGGTCGACGCCGGCGCGCGTCGCCTGCACCTGGTGGACCTGAACGGCGCCTTCGCCGGCAAGCCGGTCAACGAGGCCGCGATCAAGGCCATCCTGCGCGAGGTCGGCGACGACATCCCGGTGCAGCTGGGCGGCGGCATCCGCGACCTGGACACGATCGAGCGCTACCTGGACGACGGTCTCTCGTACGTGATCATCGGCACCGCGGCGGTGAAGAACCCGGGCTTCCTGAAGGATGCGGCCTCGGCCTTCGGCGGCCACATCATCGTGGGCCTGGACGCCAAGGACGGCAAGGTCGCCACCGACGGCTGGAGCAAGCTGACCGGCCACGAGGTCATCGACCTGGCGAAGAAATTCGAGGATTACGGCATCGAAGGCGTGATCTACACCGACATCGGCCGCGACGGCATGCTCACCGGCATCAACATCGACGCGACGGTGAAGCTGGCGCAGGCGCTGTCCATCCCGGTGATCGCCTCGGGCGGGCTGTCCAACATCGCCGACATCGAGGCGCTGTGCGCGGTCGAGTCCGAAGGCGTGGGCGGCGTGATCTGCGGCCGCGCGATCTACACCGGCGACCTCGACTTCGCCGCGGCGCAGCGTCGCGCCGACGAGCTGAACGGGGGCTGAGCGGTGCTGGCCAAGCGGATCATCCCGTGCCTGGACGTGACCGGCGGTCGCGTCGTGAAGGGCGTCAACTTCGTCGAACTGCGCGATGCGGGCGATCCGGTCGAGATCGCCGCCCGCTACAACGAGCAGGGCGCGGACGAGCTGACCTTCCTGGACATCACCGCCACCAGCGACGGCCGCGACCTGATCCTGCCCATCATCGAGCGCGTGGCCTCGCAGGTCTTCATCCCGCTGACGGTGGGCGGCGGCGTGCGCTCGGTCGCCGATGTGCGGCGGCTGCTGAACGCGGGCGCGGACAAGGTCAGCTTCAACTCCGCCGCGGTGGCCGATCCGGAGCTGATCCGCGCCGCGTCCGACAAGTACGGCGCGCAGTGCATCGTCGTGGCGATCGACGCCAAGCGGCGCCAGAACGCCGACGGCAGCGTCGGCTGGGACGTGTACACGCATGGCGGCCGCAAGAACACCGGCCTGGACGCGATCGAGTGGGCCACGAAGATGGCCGAGCTGGGCGCCGGCGAGATCCTGCTGACCAGCATGGACCGCGACGGCACCCGCAGCGGTTTCGACCTGGCGCTGACGCGCGCGGTGTCGGACGCGGTGAGCGTGCCGGTGATCGCCTCGGGCGGCGTCGGCTCGCTGCAGGACCTGGCCGACGGCATCACGCAGGGCGGCGCCGATGCGGTGCTGGCCGCGAGCATCTTCCATTACGGCGATCACACCGTCGGCGAGGCCAAGGCGCTGATGGCGTCGCAGGGCATCCCGGTGCGGCAATGAGCGCCGCCAAGGCGAATGCGCCCGACGGTCTGCGCCGCGCCGGCCGCCCCGGTCCCCGCGTGACGGTGGGCGAAGGCGCGGTGAAGCCGCGTCCGCCCAAGGCCGCCGGTCCGGGCGAGGTGCGCATCGTCGGCGGCGTCTGGAAGCGCTCCAAGCTGCCGGTGCCCTTCAGCCCGGGGCTGCGGCCCACGCCCGACCGGGTGCGTGAGACGCTGTTCAATTGGCTGGGCCAGGACCTGGCCGGCTGGCGCGTGCTGGATGCCTTCGCCGGCAGCGGGGCGCTGGGCTTCGAGGCCGCCTCGCGCGGCGCGGCGCAGGTCACGCTGCTGGAGCGCGATGCGACGCTGGCCAGCGCGCTGCGCGCCAACCTGAAGCGGCTGGACAAGGACGGCACCGTGCCGATGGCGATCGAGAACGCCGATGCGCTGGCCTGGATGCGGCGCGCGGCGCCGGAGTCGCTGGACCTGGTGTTCCTGGATCCGCCGTTCGCGCAGGACCTGTTCCTCCCCGCGCTGGCCGCCGCGGTGCCGCTGCTGGCGCAGGGCGGGCTGATCTATCTGGAATCGCCGCATCCGGTGGAAGCGCCCGCGGCGCTGGGCTTGTCCGTGTGGAAGGAAGGGCGGGCCGGAGCGGTGCATTACCGTCTGTTGCGACGCGGCGGATAATCCGCGCCCATGACTTCGCAGACCCTGCTGACCGCCGTCTACCCCGGCACCTTCGACCCGATGACCCTCGGCCACGAGGATCTGGTGCGTCGCGCGAGCCGCCTGTTCGAGCGCCTGGTGCTGGCCGTCGCGGCCGGGCACCACAAGAAGACGATGTTCAGCGTCGAGGAACGGCTGGACATGGCCCGCGCGCTGGTGGCGCCGTATCCGAACGTCGAGGTGGTGGCCTTCAAGGGGCTGCTGCGCGACTTCGTGATGGAGAACGGCGGCAAGGTCGTCGTGCGGGGGCTGCGGGCGGTGTCGGACTTCGAATACGAATTCCAGATGGCCGGCATGAACCGGCAGCTGATGCCCGAGGTGGAGACGGTGTTCCTGACGCCGTCGGACCATTACCAGTTCATCTCCTCGACCTTCGTCCGGGAGATCGCCACGCTGGGCGGCGAGGTCTCCAAGTTCGTCTCGCCGCTGGTGCGGGAACGGCTGGAAGACCGCATCGCCAAGAACCGCATGGAGCAGTAAAGCCATGGCGTTGATGATCACCGACGAATGCATCAATTGCGATGTGTGCGAGCCCGAGTGCCCGAACCACGCGATCTCGATGGGCGAGGAGTACTACCAGATCGATCCGGGCAAGTGCACCGAATGCGTCGGCCACTTCGACGAGCCGCAGTGCGCGACGCTGTGCCCCGTCGCCTGCATCCCGGTCGATCCGGCGCACGTCGAATCGCGCGAGACCCTGATGCAGAAGTACATCCGCCTGACCCAGCAGGCCGCCTGAGGCCCGCGTCGACCGGCCGCGGCGCTCAGAGCGCCCAGCGCTCGCCGTAGGCCGGCGGTCGTGGCCATTGATCGGCGCGCGGCAGTGCTCCGGGATGCGCCATGGACCAGCGCCGCGCCAGCATCCAGCCGCCATGGCTGACGACCAGCGCGCCGCCCGACCAGCCCGACGCGCGAGCCAGCAGCGCGACCAGCGTCTCGCCGCCTGCCGGCGCGTAGCGCGCGAAGTCCGCGACCCAGGCGTCGATCTCCGCCTTCGGGATCCCGGCCCACGGCCGGCCATCCCATTCACCGAAGTCGAGTTCCGCGAGCGTCGCATCCACCCGATGCCGCCAGCCCCAGCGCTTCAGCCATCGACCGACGTCGGCACAGCGCCGCAGCGGCGAGGTCCACACCTCATGCGGCAACCGGTGTCGCCGCGCATGGGCCTGGATGCGCCGCGCGAGGCGCTTGGCCCGGCGCCGCGCCACGGGCAGGTCGCAGCGCGCGCCGACGCACAGGCCGCTCGCGCCTTCCGGACGGGGATGCCGCCAGACAACGACGGCCCCGTCGGCGCGGGCCTGGGCATGGGAATAGGCATCGGAATCGGCATGGGCTTGCGCCTGCGCACGCGCCTGGACGCCAGAGCGGGCGTTGGCGTCGACACCGTCGCCCATCGTCAGTCCACCGGGAACAGCGGCGCCAGCGCCAGGAAGGCCAGCAGCGCGCCCAGCTCCACGACCTGCTGCGTCGCGCCCAGCGTGTCGCCGGTGTAGCCGTGCAGGCGGCGCTCGAGCATCGACTGCATGTAGAAGGTCAGCCCCGCAACGACCACCACCGCGCCCAGCATCAGCGGCACGTTCTCCGGCGTCAGCCAGGCGCCGACGGCCGTCGCCAGCACCACCAGGCCCAGCGCGATGCCCAGGCCCGGGCCGCTGATCTGCGTCGCCAGCGGCTTGGCCTTGGCGTGGTCGGCATCGCCGGCGTAGGGCAGCGCATGCAGCAGCCAGACCGGCGCGGCGCGCGACGCCACATGCGCCCACACGATCGCCAGCGCCGCCAGCGCCGGATCGGTGTCCGCCAGGCCCAGCAGCACCGCCGCCTTCAGGCCCAGCACCAGGATCAGCCCCAGCGCGCCATAGCTGCCGATGCGCGAGTCCTTCATGATGGCCAGCGCCTTCTCCCGCGATACCGCGCCGCCGAGCGCATCGCAGCTGTCGGCGAGCCCGTCCTCATGGAAACCGCCGGTCAGCCAGACGCTGGCGGCCATCGCCAGCCCCACCGACACCGTGGCCGGGAACAGCTGCATCGCGCCCCACAGCACCAGCGCCGAGCAGCCGCCCACCACCGCGCCGACCAGCGGGAAGTAGCGCGCGCACTGCTGCAGCCAGGCCGGCTCGAAGCCGACCCAGCGCGGCACCGGCACGCGGGTGAAGAACTGCAGGGCGATGAAGAAGAGGCGAAGCTGATGCATGGACACGGAACCGCGGACCCCCGGAATGCCGGGAAAGCGGCCGCGATGATAGGCCGCTTCAGCGCGCCCGATCCCGTGCCAGCAGCCCCTCGTAGGCGATCGCGACGTTGGCGCAGAAGATGTCCAGCATCTCGCGCCCTTCGTCGTCGATGGGATCCGACAGCACCATGTACAGCAGGCTCTCGTTGCCCGAGTGCGTCTGGTAGTAGCCGATGAAGCGCCCGTCCTCGAAGCGGCTCTCGCGCGTGACCAGCGCCTGGTCCAGCGCGTCGCGCACGTCGGGCGGCAGATCGGTGAGGCGGTTGCCGGCCAGCAGCCCCTGGTACTCCGAGGTGGCGGCCAGCACCTGCAGCCGGCCCTCGGCATGCGAGGCCGCGTACATGCGGCTCGCGCACAGGCCCTGCGCCTGGTAACCCAGCATGTGGCCGACCTGCTCCAGCAGCGCCGATGCGAAGTGGCGCAGGTTGCTCGAGTCGTGGATCTGCGTGATCGCATCGATCGAGCGCCGCAGCGCCGCGCGCGACTGCGACAGGATCACGATGTCCCGGTAGGAACGCAGCGCCGAGTAGAAGACGGTGATCAGCTTGCGCTTGGTCAGCTCCGTCTTCTCCTTGTAGTCGTTGATGTCGTAGGTCTTGATGACATGCTCTTCGGGCGCCTGGCCCGGCTGTCCGGTGCGCAGCACGATGCGCACCTGCGTGTTGCGCAGCTCCTCGCGGATGAAGCGCGCGACGTCCAGCCCGGCGTGCTCCGACTCCATCACCACGTCCAGCAGGATCAGCGCGATGTCGTGGCGGTCGCGCAGCACGTCGCGCGCCTCGCTGCCGCTGTAGGCATTCAGGAACTGGAGCCGGCGCCCGGCGAACTCGAAGTCCGCCATCACCAGCTGCGTGACCTGGTGCACGGCGGGATCGTCGTCGACGATCATCACCACCCACGGATCGAGCACGCGGCTCCGGCTCTCCTCCCCGGGTTCCGGCAGCTCGTCGGCGAACACCATGTCGGTCATCGGTCCCTCCCTGCGGGCTCTTGATGTGCCGGCATTATCAGCAGCGGCCGCGACAAGGGAATGCGGACATGCACGCGGGCGCGGCGCGCCGCGTGACCGCCCGCACGGTTTCGGCGCTCGACAGGGCGCCCGGCCGCCAGCGCGCGGTCAGCAGAGCACGGTCAGCACGGCGGGTCCAGCGGCACGGGGCCGGTGCGGTCGCGGCCCTGGCGGGTGCGCTTGGCCTCGTACATCCGCATGTCGGCGCACTCCATCAGCGCCGTCGCGTCGCGCCAGTCTTCCGGGCAGCGCGAGGCGCCCATGCTGGCGCGCAGCCGCAGCACGCGGTCCAGGTAGGCGAAGGGCCCCTCGACGGCCGTCTGGATGCGGTCCAGCGTGGTCGCCAGCGTCGAGGCCGAGCCCGCGTGGGTCAGCAGCACGGCGAACTCGTCGCCGCCCAGTCGCGCGACCGTGTCCGACTCCCGCGTGGCCATGGCCAGGCGGCGGCTGAACTCGATCAGCGCGGCGTCGCCGGCGGCATGGCCGAGGCTGTCGTTGATGAGCTTCAGACCGTCCATGTCCAGCAGCAGCACGGCGATCGGCGGATCGCCGCGCTCGACCTCCGCGGTCGCGTGCCGCAGCCGGTCCATGAACAGGGAGCGGTTGGCCAGGCCGGTCATGTCGTCGTGGGTGGCGCGGTGGAAGAGGTCGTCGCGGCCGTAGCGCGTGGCCCAGTACATCGCGGCGCCCAGCACCTTGGACATCAGCGAGAGCACCTCCACCTCGCGGTTGCCGAAGTTGCGGGTGCGGGCGGAGAAGGCCTTGAGTACGCCCACCGGCGTGCCCTGGTGCGACAGCGGCAGCACGACCATCGAGCGCAGGCCGACGCGCCGGCAGGCCTCGAGGTCGACCCGGCTGTCGGATTCGACGTCCTCGCAGATCAGCGGGATGCCCTGGCGAAGGCAGGTGCCGGAGAGGCTGCCATCGCGGCGCACCCGCACGCCCAGCTGGTGGGAGGCGGCGCCGGCGACGGCGCGGTAGACCAGGTCCTCGCCCTCGGCCAGTTCGATCGCGGCGCCGTCGGCGTCGACGAGCTCCAGCGTGCCGTGGACGGACAGCGACATCACGCCGGCCAGGTCCAGTCCCAACTGGGCGACCTGGCTGTGGATCTCGATGATGCGGAGAAGCGCTTCCCGGCTCGGCATCGAACGCCCCGAAGAGAACCGCTCCCTGGCCCTGCCGGCGGCCGCGCGCGCACTGTCGTGCGTCGATGCGCGGCACCACCTTGCCGGCGTGGCGCCAGTCTAGACCTCGCGCCGCCGCGATTCATCCCCTGTTTCCGGTGAACAAGGGATTGACGCCCGCCGGCCCGGTCAATCTCCGGATGCCGGCCATGTCTTTACGCCATGTCTTTACGCAGTGGAGACAGGCGGTGCGCAGAATCGCGACCCATGCCCGACCACAAATCCGCTCCCGCCGGCACACCCACCGCGACACCCGCCGCGACATCCACGGCGCCATCCGCGGCCCCACCCGCCGCGATGCAGCCCTTCACGCCCTACCAACGCCTGGCCGCCGGCCTGATGGCGCTGCTGCAATTCGCCGTCGTGCTGGACTTCATGATCATGTCCCCGCTGGGCGTGATGATCATGCCGGCACTGCGGATGAGCGCCGGCGAGTTCGGCACGGCCGTCTCGGCCTACGCCTTCAGCGCCGGCATCGCCGGCCTGCTGACCGCCGGCTTCGCCGACCGCTTCGACCGCAAGCGGCTGCTGCTGTTCTTCTTCGGCGGCTTCCTGCTGGGCACGCTGTGGTGCGGGCTGGCCACCAGCTTCGTGTCGCTGCTGGCGGCGCGCATCGTCACCGGCCTGTTCGGCGGCGTCATCGGCTCCATCGTCATGGCCATCACCGCCGACCTGTTCCCGCCCGCGCAGCGCGGCCGCGTGATGGGCCTGCTGCAGGGCGGCTTCGCGGCCAGCCAGGTGCTGGGGCTGCCGTTCTCGATCTTCCTGGCCTCGCGCTTCGACTGGCATGCGCCGTTCATCGCGATCGTGCTGTTCGGGCTGCTCGCCGCGCTGGTGATCGCGACCCGGCTGCAGCCGGTCAATGCGCACCTCGGCGCAGCCGGCACCGGCCGGCACAGCGCCGGGCGGCACCTGCTGCAGACGGTGCGGGTGTCGCGCCAGCAGCTGGCCTTCGCGCTGACCGCGCTGCTGACGACGGGCGGCTTCATGCTGATGCCCTTCGCCAGCGCCTTCGTGGTGCACAACGTCGGCATCCCGCTGGACCACCTGCCGGTGATCTACCTGGTGACCGGCCTGTGCACGCTGGTGTTCTCGCCGCTGATCGGCCGCATGGCCGACCGCGTCGGCACGATGCCGGTGTTCTACGCCGGCTGCGCGATCACCATCGCCACCGTCGCGGTCTACACCCACCTGGGCCCGTCGCCGCTGTGGCTGCTGATCCTGGTGAACGCGGTGATGTTCGTGGGCATCTTCTCGCGCATGATCCCGGCCCAGGCGACCCTCGCCGGCGTGCCCGCGCCGGAGCAGCGCGGCTCGTTCAACGCGATCAATTCGGCGCTGCAGCAGCTCGCCGGCGGGGTGGCCTCGCTGGTGGCGGGCCACATCGTCCACATCGGGCCGGACGGCCACGTCCAGGACTTCGGCCAGGTGGGCTACGTCGTGATCGGATCGACGCTGGTGGCCGCGCTGCTGATGCGCCAGCTGGTGCGCGGCCAGCCGGCAGGCGGCGCGCCCTTGACGGCGCCTTCACGGTGAGTCCGGTTATCGACCCGTGATTGATTTCACGGAAGGGTTCGGCTTGCGCCTGGGCGGTAGGGAACCGGTGGTCGAGCGGCGGTGGCTGGTGACGCTTCGGTGAGGACGTATCCCTAGAATTCAGGGTTTTCACCGACCCGAACTTCGACCATGTCCTCCGCGATCCGGCGCCTGAGCGGCGTCCTTGTCATGTCCGCCGCCGCGCTGACGTCGCTGTCGGCCACCGCCGCCGGCTCCACCATCGACACGATGGCCCGCATCAAGGAGACCCGCACGATCACGCTGGGCGTGCGCGAGACGTCCCGTCCGTTCTCCTTCGTCAACGAGCAGAAGCAGGGCCAGGGCTACACCGTCGAGCTGTGCCTGGCGGCCGTCGACGAGATCAAGAAGGAACTCAAGCTGCCCGAGCTGAAGGTCGAGTACGTCGTCGTCTCGGGCGCCGACCGCATCCCCAAGCTGCAGAAGGGCGACATCGACCTGGAGTGCGGCTCCACGACCAACACCAAGGCGCGGCAGGAGCAGGTCGACTTCAGCTACACCGTCTTCGTCGCCGGCATGCGGGTGCTGCTGCCCAACGGCACCCGGGTCGAGACGACCAAGGACCTGGACGGCATGACGATCGCGCTGACCAAGGGCACGACGTCGGAGAAGCTGTTCAACCAGCTGAACAAGTCGGGCGAAGCCAAGATGCAGCTGGTGCAGTACGCCAGCAACGGCGACGCCTTCAAGGCGCTGCGCGAGGGCAAGGCCCGCGCGTTCGCGCAGGACGACGCGCTGCTGCTGGGCCTGACCTCGAAGGAGAAGGCGCAGGACAGCCTGAGCCTGGGCGGCATGGCGTTCTCGGTCGAGCCCTACGGGATCATGATGCGCAAGGGCGACACCCGCCTGGGATCGATCGTGGACCGCGTGCTGAGCCGCATCTACGCCAGCGGCGAGATCGACCAGCTCTACGCCAAGTGGTTCCAGACCCCGACGCTGTCGATCCCGATGAACCGCCTGACCCGCGATGGCTTCAAGCGTCCCAACAAGGAAGCCGGCGTGGCGATGCTGCTGGGTTATTCCATCTGATCCGCGAGCGTCGCTCGAGGAACTCCGGCGGGCCTCAGGGCCCGCTTTGCATTTCTGGCACTCCCTAGGGCTGGGGAGAGGCGGACGGACGCATCGCCGTGACACTGCGCGCTCCTCGTTGCCGCAGGATCGTCATGCGCCTGGATGCCTTCCGCCGTTGCCTGATGTCGTGGATGTCACTGCTGTCATTGGTGGGGCTGATGCTCCTCGTGCTCGCCTCGCCCGCCCGCGCGTACGACGCCCCGACCGGCTGGACGATGCGCGTGGTCGACGATGGCCTGCTGCAGCAGCCGGCCGACCTGCCGCCGGGCAGGGTGATGCAGTTGTGGGCGGCGCCGCCGCTGGAGGTCGGGCGCGCCCAGGGCCTGGACGCCTTCGCGCGCATCCGTGAGCCGCTGCGCGGGCTGGGCGCGAGCGGCCAGCCCGCCTGCCGCGCGCCCGAGACGCTGACCGCCGGCGTCGTGGTGCAGAGCTGCGTGGTGACGGTGGCGGGCGCCGCCGTCGAGACCCAGGTCTACATGCGCCCGCCGCGCGACGGCAAGGTCGAATGGCTGCGCATCGCGTTCTCGCAGGAGGAGGCGCTGCTGCAGCGCTACGGCGACGGCCTGAAGTCCATCACGGGCAAGTCCAACGAGCTGTGGCCGACGCTGCGCGCGCTGGCCGGCGACGACCGCCGCCGGCGCGAGGAGGCGGAGCGCAGCGCCACGCTGGAACGCCGCGCCGCCGCCGAGCGCGCGATCCGGGCCGCGCCAGGCAAGGGCGTCGCGGACAAGGACATCGCCTTCCTGCTCTGGACCTGGTACCAGCCCAGCGGCGAGAGCCTGGTCGAGCACGTGCACCTGCTGCTCAAGGACGGCAGCGGCTACCAGCGGCTGGACCTGCCGCCCGACGAGCTCGACATGGCCGGCGCGCGCCGCTTCCAGCCCGAGCGCGTCATCCAGTGGCGCCGCCAGGGCAGCGAGTGGCAGATCCGCGACCACGACGACAAGGACTGGCGCACGGTGCAGGGCCGGCCGGCGCAGCCCGCCGAGGCGGGGCAGCGGGTGGACGGCACCTTCACCCACTCGTGGTACTCGATCCTGGGCGGCAGCAGCTCGCAGAACCGCTTCCACTTCCATGGCGACGGCCAGTTCGAGCAGAGCGGCCGCGCGGTGTTCGGCACCGGCTCGATGGCCGCCGCGGCCGGCGTGACCGGCATGGCGACGACGTCCTACTCGCGCGGCGGCAGCACGGGGACCTCGTCGGTGAGCGCCGTCGGCGCCGGCGCCGGCGGCGGGACGACGCAGCGCCGCAACGGGGCCGATTTCACCGGACGCTACCGGCTCGAGCGCTGGGCGATGGTCGTCGAGCGCGACAACGGCGAGCAGCAGCGCGTGCTGTTCGCCTTCAGCGGCCCGGAGCGGCGGTCGGTGTTCATCAAGGACACGGGCTACTCGAAGTAGCCGGCCGTCGGCTGCCGGGAGCCGGCCCCGGCCCGGCCCTCACGCCGATGCCGATGCCGATGCCGATGCCGATGCCGGTCGCGCGCTCATGCGCTCATGCGCTCATACGCCGAGCGCCCATACGCTGTGCGGCGCGCCGTTGCGGGCGCGATGCCGCGTCGCGCGGGCCAGCAGGAGCAGCAGCGCGGCGCCGAGCAGCGCCGTCAGGTCGACGGTCCACAGCAGCAGGTCGCCGCGCAGCAGGCGCGGGCCGAGCATCGCGGCGTCGGCCAGCGCGATGCAGCCGGTGAGCGCCGCGGCGGCGACGCACAGCTCGAAGGCTGCCTTCGGCAGCGGGCGGACCAGCGCCCAGAGCACGCACAGGGCCAGCACCGCGAAGTAGACCGGCTGCACCGCGTCGGCGAAACGGTCCGGCCCCAGCACCCGGGTGCCGACGAACAGCGCCGAGATGCCCGCGATGCAGCCCAGCGCCACGCCCAGCGTCAGCCGCGCCATCACGCTGGCGCGGCGCGGCTGGGCCGCTTGCTGGTGCTTGCGGCGCGATTCGACCCACAGCAGGTTGCCGCTGTAGAAGAGGAAGGCGCCGGCGAGCGCCAGCACGAAGTACACCCAGCGCAGCGCCAGTCCGCCGAAGTCGCCGTAGTGCAGGGTCTGCAAGCCGCGCAGCAGGGCGGTGCCGCTGCCGTAGCTCGTGGGCCGCTGGACCGGATGCAGCAGCGCGCCAGTAGTGCCGGACAGCTCCACGCGCGTGGCCCCGCTGAGGTGGCGTTCGTGCACGACGCCGTCGGCTTCCACCTGCGCGGCGGCGTCGCCGTGATGGCGGATGTGCAGGCGTTCGACTTCCAGTCCGGGCGCCGCCCGGGTGGCCGCGGCGACCAGTTGCTCCACGTTCAGCGGCGATGCCGGCGTGCCGCTGGCCTGGACCGGCCGCGAGAAGCCGGCCTGCGGGCCGATCAGCGCCAGCAGCTTGCCCTCGAAGACCAGGAACTGGAACGGCGCCAGCAGCAGCGTGCCGATGCACAGCACCGCGCCGCTCCAGGCGAAGACGATGTGGAAAGGCAGGGAGAGCAGCCCGACGGCGTTGTGCGCGTCCTGCCAGAGCCGCTTCAGGTTGCGGCCCCAGCGCAGAGCGAAGAGATCGCGCGCCAGCACCGGCAGGTAGATCACCAGCCCGCTGACCAGCGCCAGGCCGTAGAGCAGCGACACCACGCCCATCGTGTAGGTGCCCCAGGCGCCGGGGATGCCGACGGTGTAGTGCAGGCGGTAGATGAACTCGCCGAGCTCGCCGCGCTCCCGCTGCTCGCGGGGCTGGCCGTCGGCGCCGAGCTCGAACGACCGCCAGGTCTTCGTCGCGGGATCCTGTCCGTAGGCGCGCAGGCCGTGGCCGTCGTGGGGCAGCTGCAGGCGGATGTCGGCGGCCATCTTCGGCGCCTGCGCGAGCACGCCGTCCAGCAGCCGCTGCGCGTCGGCCAGCGTGGGCGGCGGGCCGGCCGGGGGCTCGGCGGCGGCGGACCATGCCTCGATCTCGTGATGGAACAGCGTCAGCGCGCCGGCGTAGAAGGCGATGAACAGCAGCAGGCCGGCGGCGATGCCGATGCCGCTGTGCACCGAGAGCCAGGTCTTGAGGGTCTTGGCGTTCATGCGATGCGCACCCCGCCGATGAACTTGAGTCCGTGGATCGCCGCGAAGCACAGCGCGGTGATCGCGGCCATGACGATCCAGGCGCGCGCCGCGCTGCGCAGCTGGAAGGGCAGGGCCAGCGCGCCGACCCAGACCGGGCAGGCGCAGACCAGCAGCACCAGGGTGTGGTCGCGCAGCGGGCCGGGCCACAGCAGCGCGGCCAGGCCCACCACGCCGACGGTCAGCGGCAGGCCGAGCAGGCCCGCGGCGAGGGATCTAGCCCACATCGCTGCCTCCCTGGACGTGGACGCGCCACGCGTTGACGAAAGGCAGGGCGACCGCGCCCAGCATCGCGGCGCTGAGCGCGACCGAGAACGCGGCGGTGACGCCGAGCGCGGGGACGGCCAGCAGCGTGGCGACCACGAGCAGCGCGAGCGCGGCGCAGCGCCAGCGGCGCGGCCGCGCGCTGCGGGGCCAGAGCCGCTGATGGCTGCTGGCGCGGTAGAGCGCGATCGCGGCGGCCAGCCCGACGACCGAGGCCAGCACGGCCGCCGCGTCCGGCGCGGCGAGCAGGGAATGAGGGAGGGAAAGGGGATCGGCGAGCGCGGTGTCGGCGGCGGCCCACGCGGACGTGCCGGCGAACAGGCTCAGCGCCAGCGCCCGCGAGGGGCGCGCCAGGGGCGGTCGGGACATGAGGAGCGGTCCTTGTGACAGGCGACGGCTGGCTCACTCATGTTGGCTGGCGGGGCTGGCGATTATTCCATCGCGTCGGGGGAGGTCCGCAATCTCCCTGCGGCCGGCGTGTCGCGCGCGGAAGTTGGCGTCGTCACGAGCCTTCGGGCTTTGCCGCCTCGGGGTCTCGCGGCCTCGCGGCCAAGTGGCGCCCTTACCAGGGCTGCGCCGCCGGCGTGCCCTGGTGGTAGCGCATCTGCCAGCCGTCGGCGGTCTTCAGCCACAGCGAGGACCGCAGCGTGTGGTGGACCAGCGTCCCGTCCTCCTGGCGATGCGCCGAGCGGTAGGTCAGCAGCGCCGCTTCCGGCGAGATCGGCGCGAGGCGGAAGTCGTCGGGCACGACCTTGGGCGGCTCATGGTCGTCGGCCAGCCACGCGATGATCGTCGGCCGGTCGTACTGGCGACCGGAGCGGCCGACCTCGTGGAAGTCGGGATGCAGCAGCTGAGAGAGCCGCTCGGCGCTGCAGCGCACGCCGGGGTGGTGCAGCTCGACCTCCAGCGCGCGGAGGGTGTCGAGCAGGGAGCGGTCGGTCTCGGGCATGGGCGTCAGGCGTCAGGCGGGATGCGGAGAGGCGAGGATACCGGCCGCGCCGCTCAGGCCCTGTCGCTCACGCCTTGTCACTCACCCCCGCCGAGTCGAAGCTCGCCATCTCGTCGAGCAGGCGGCAGGCCGATGCCAGCAGCGGCCAGGCCAGCGCCGCGCCGGAGCCCTCGCCCAGGCGCAGGCCCAGGTCCAGCAGCGGCTCGGCCTGCAGCGTGTCCAGCATCAGCCGGTGTCCCTGCTCGTTGGAGCGGTGCGCGAAGACGCAGCGCTCCAGCACCGCCGGCTGCAGCGTCGAGGCCACCAGCACCGCCGCGCCGGTGATGAAGCCGTCCACCACGATCACCCGGCGCTCCTGCGCCGCCTGCAGCACAGCGCCCACCATCATCGCGATCTCCAGGCCGCCCAGCGCGGCCAGCGCCGCCAGCGGCTCGGTCGCGCGCGGATGCTTGTCCAGGGCGCGCGTCAGCACCTCCAGCTTGTGGCGCAGCTGCGCGTCGTCCAGGCCCGTGCCGCGACCGACGCAGGCCGCCAGCGCATGCCCGCCCAGCCGCGACAGCAGCAGCGCCGCCGACGAGGTGTTGCCGATGCCCATCTCGCCCAGCAGCAGCACATTGCCCGGGCGCTTCTGCAGCAGCGTCTTGCCCGCCGCGATCGCGGTGGCGCATTCGTCCGTCGTCATCGCCGGGCCGTCCAGCATGTCGCGGCTGCCCATGCCGATCTTGGCGATCAGCAGGCCCGGCCTCGGCTCGAAGACATGGCGCACGCCGGCATCGACGATGCTCAGCTGCAGCCCGTGCTGGCGCGCCAGCACCGACACCGCCGCGCCGCCCGCCAGGAAGTTCTCCACCATCTGCCAGGTCACGTCCGGCGGATAGGCCGAGATGCCGTGCGCCGCCAGCCCGTGGTCGGCCGCGAAGACCATCAGCTGCGGATCGACCAGCCGCGGCTGCTCGGTGCCCAGGATCAGGCCCAGGCGCAGCATCAGCGACTCCAGCCGGCCCAGCGAGCCCAGCGGCTTGGTCTTGCGGTCGATGCGGTGGCGCAGCGCCGCGGCCAGCGCGTCGTCGTGCAGCGAAGGGATCGCGGGGATCAGGTCTTGCGTGGTCATGCGGACTTCTTGTGACGTCAAGGAAGAGGGGCGCGTCGCTCAGCGTGAGGCCGCGGGCGTCGATGTGCGTGGGGGTGGCGGCGAGGACGAAGGCGCCGGCGACAGCAGGCCCGCCAGCGCGCCGGGTTCGAAGTGGCGATCGACGTAGTCGGCCAGTTCGTCGAAGACCTGGTCGAGCGGGCGGACCGGCCGGTCGAACAGCGCGGTCAGGACCCGCTCGTCCTCGAAGAGGCCGTGCAGGTAATGGCCGAGCACCGGCCCGTGCTGCCAGCCGACCGGCTCGCCGAGCTCGTCGAACAGCACCGGCCGCGCCTCGGGCAGGGCGGGGTGTTGCGCGGTGCGGCCGTGATGGATCTCGTAGCCGCGCGCCGGCTGTCCGCCAAGCGCCGACCACGGCGCCGCCAGCGCCGGCGCGAAGCGGCAGCGGCTCTCGCGCAGCAGCTTGTCGCGCTCGAACAGCGTCACCAGCGGCAGCAGCCCCAGGCCCGGGGCGTTGCCGTCCAGGCCATGCGGGTCGACCAGCGCCTCGCCCAGCATCTGCAGGCCGCCGCAGATGCCCAGCACCGGCCGGCCGGCCGCCGCGTGCGCCGCGATCGCCACGTCCAGCCGCTGCGCGCGCAGCCAGGCCAGGTCCGCCGCCACCGCCTTCGAGCCCGGCAGCACGATCCAGTCCACGCCGTCGAGCTCGGCCGGCGAGCGGGCCCAGCTCAGCCGCACGTCGGCCAGGTTGCGCAGCGGCTGGAACTCGTCCAGGTTGGACAGGCGCGGATAAGCGACCACCGCGATGCGCAGCGCGCGGCCGCCGCCGGTGCCGCCGGTGGCGCGGTCGTCGAAGACGCTGTCCTCCTCCGGCAGGCCATGGCCGCGCCACATCGGCAGCGTCGCGAGCGTCGGGACGCCGGTCAGCTGCGCCAGCATCTCCGGCCCCGGCGACAGCAGCGAGGCATCGCCGCGGAAGCGGTTCAGCACGAAGCCGCGGATCAGCGCGCGCTCGTCGGCCGGCAGCAGCTGGTGCGTGCCGTACAGGTGCGCGAAGGCGCCGCCGCGGTCGATGTCGGTCACCAGCAGGCAGGCCGCGCCGGCCTCGCGGGCGGTGCGCATGTTGACGTAGTCGCTGCTGTGCAGGTTGATCTCGGCGGGCGAGCCGGCGCCTTCGATGACGACCACATCGTTCTCGTCCAGCAGCGCGTGCAGCGCGCCGCGCGCGCGGAGCCAGAGCGCCTCGCTGCGCTCGCGCCAGGGCGCGCGGCTCAGCGCCTCGTCGACCTCCCCCAGAACCACCACCTGCGAGGCCGTGTCCTTCTCCGGCTTGAGCAGCACCGGATTCATGCGCACCTCGGGCCGCGCGCGGGCGGCCAGCGCCTGGAAGTACTGCGCGGCGCCGATCTCGCCCTGCCGGCCGCCGAGGCCGGGCACGACGCGCGCGTTGTTGCTCATGTTCTGCGCCTTGTACGGCGCGACGCGCAGCCCCTGGCGCGCATACCAGCGGCACAGCGCCGTGGTGAGGAAGCTCTTGCCGGCGCCGCTGGTGGTGCCCAGCACCATGACCGCACGGCCGCGGCCGGTGGTCGCGCGGGGGCGATCGTTGTCGTCGCCGCTCATTGCGTGGTCTCCACCGGCACGGTCGTGTCGAACGCGCCATGCACCGACGGCGCCGCGGGCAGCGCCCGATGCCCGCCGAAGGTCTGCATCGCCGCCGTCAGCGCGTCGACGGCTTCCGGCGCCTGCACCGACACCCGCACCAGGCCCGGCAGGCCGAAGGAGCTGGCGTCGCGGAGCTTGATCCCCAGCGCCCGCAGGCCTTCGAGCAGCGGCTCCGGCGTCGCCAGCCACGGCGCCGGCAGCGCCGCGAGCCAGAAGTTGGCGACGCCGCCGTCGATCTGGTCGAAGCCCAGCGCCGCCATCCGGTCCCACTGCGCGGCGCGCCACTCGCGCAGCAGCGGCAGCGAGGCCTCGAGCTCGTCGCGGATCGCCGGCGTGGTCCAGGCCTCGAGCAGCGCCTGGCCTTCGGCCGACAGCACCCAGCTGGGCGCCAGTTCCGCGACGCGGTCGACCCAGAGGCCGTCGCGCGGCCCGAGCAGGTAGGCGCCGCGCACGCCGGTCATGCCCAGCGCCTTGTTGGGACAGACCAGGCGCCAGGCGCCGTCGGCGATGGCCTGAGGCAGCGCGCAGCCGCCTCCCAGGCGCAGCGCGCCGTAGGCCTGGTCGACGACGAGTTGCGAGCCGCTGTGGCCCAGCGCGAGCGCGACCGCGGTCCATTCCGCCGCACCGAAGCTGGCGCCGGTGGGGTTGTTGGGATCGCAGACCCAGACCAGCGACGGCAGGGTCAGCGTGTCGGCGAGCTGGAAGGCGTCCTCATAAGCGCACACCTGCAGGCCCAGCGCGTGCGCGGCGGCGGCGTAGTCGCCGAAGCCGGGCTGCGGCACGCACACGCGGGTCACGCCCGACAGCATCGCGGCCAGCGTCAGGCGGCGGATCGCCTCCGAGCCGCCGGAGGCCGGCAGCACGCGGTCGGCATCGACGCCGTGCCAGTCGCCCAGGCGCGCGCGCAGCGCCGCGTAGGCGGGATCGGGATACCGCAGCCGGTCCGCGCGCAGCACCGCGTCGAGCGCGGCCGGCGGCGGGCCGAGCGGATGGGCGTTGGTGGAGAAGTCGTGGCGCACGGGCGGGCCGGCGTCGGTGCCGCCGTGCAGCGGCAGGGGGAAGCGGCTCATCGCGGGCCTCCGAGGATCAGGGCCAGGCCGAGGCCCGGCGCGAACGCGCCGCGCAGCGCCGCGGCGCCGAGCGCCAGCAGCGCCGCCAGGCCCAGCAGCGCGCCGGCCGCGAGGCGCTGTGCGGCGCCGATGTCGCCGGCGACCACGGGCGTGCCGGACGGGTTCAGGGTGTAGTGGCCGGGTTTGCTCAGCAGCCGGTCGAGCCGCAAGGCCATCGCGCCCATCGGCCAGCCGCCGTTGGGCGAGGGCGTGCGGGCGGCTTCGCGCCGCAGGGACGCGAGCAGCGCCGGCCGCAGCGCGATGAGGGCCAGGCCGGTCAGCCGCGCGGGGATCCAGGACAGCAGGTCGTCGGCGCGCGCGGCCCATTTGCCGGCCCATTCCCAGCGACCGCGATAACCCCACATCGCATCGGCGGTGTTGGCGAAGCGGTAGGCGGCCGCGCCCGGCAGGCCGGCGACCATGAACCAGAACAGCGGCGCCACGACCGAATCGTTGAGGTTCTCGGCGAGCGTCTCGATGGCGGTCTCGCGCACCTGCACCGGCGAGAGCGCGCGCGTGTCGCGGCTGACGAGGCGGGACAGGCGGGCGCGGCCATCGTCGAGCGAGCGCGCCAGCGCGGTCTCGACGGCGCCGACCTCGTCGCGCAGCATGCGCCAGGCCAGCATCGGCTTGAGCGCGAGTCCTAGCAGCAGGGCCGCGGCGCCCAGGCGCCAGCCGCCGAGCCACGGTTCCAGGCCGGCGATGATGGTGTGCTCGATGGCCCAGGCGGTGAGGGCGGCCAGGAGAAGGCCGATCGTCCAGGCGAGTGCGCCGCCGAGGAAGGCGGCCTTGGGCGACATCGCGCACAGCCGGTCGCCGAAGAGCGCCAGGAAGCGGCCCATGCCGACGACGGGATGCACGGCGGCCGGTGGCTCGCCGAACCAGCGGTCGATCAGCAGGGCGATCGGGATCGCGAGAGCGAGCAGCCAGGGCATGGGAAGCGTGGACATCTTGGCGCGGGCGGGCGAAATCAGGCGCGCAGCTTAGCCGTCAATCCTCGATGCCCCGCTGGGCGGGGACACCGGCCTTGAAGTGATGCTTGACCATCGTCATCTCGGTGACGGTGTCGGCCAGGTCGATCAGCTCCTGCGGCGCGCCGCGACCGGTCAGGCAGACATGCACATGGGGCGGCCGCTCGCGCAGCGCCTGCAGGACCGGCTCCAGCGGCAGCCAGCCGTAGCGCAGCGGATACATGATCTCGTCCAGCACGACCAGGAAGTGCTCGCCGCCCAGGATGGTCGCCTTCGCGCGCTCCCAGCCGTCGCGCGCCAACTGCGCCGAGTGATCCAGGTCCTTGCTCTTCCACGAGAAACCATCGCCGAGCCCCTCGATCGGCACGCCGATCTGCTCGAACAGCCGGTGCTCGCCGAAGCGCGCGCTCGGCACCTTCATGAACTGGTAGATGTGGACCCGCTTGCCGCGGCCATGCGCCCGCAGCGCCAGGCCGAAGGCGGCCGTGCTCTTGCCCTTGCCGTTGCCGGTGTGGACCAGCACCAGGCCGCGGCGCTCGCCGCTGGGGATGATGCGTTCGCGGTCGACGGGCGGTTGTTCGATTTCCATGTCGTGCTCCGAAAGAGAGAGACCGTGACCCCACTCCCGCTTGCCGGAAAAGAGGTCATCGACGATTGACTCGGTGAACCCCCTCTCCCGCTTGCGGGAGAGGGAGGGGTGAGGGCCAGCGGTGTTGGCAGTGCCGAGGACTCCTCAAGCGATCAGATCCGCGCCCGCAAGCTGAGGCGGAAGGTGCGCGGCTCCATCGGATGGACGAGCCGGCCGTCGATCCCCGCACCGCCATTGCAGCCCGCGCCTTCGGCCCGCGTGCAGGCGGCGCCCCAATACTCGATGTCGTTGGCCTTCGTGTTGAAGACGTTCAGCACATCCAGCCCCACCTGCCAGCGCTCGCTGACCTGGTACCCGAGCCGCCAGTTGGCGGTGAACACCGCCTTGGACTGCTGCGTGCCGGTCTCCTCGAGCGCATAGGCGCCCAGGTAGCGCAGCTTGACGCCGCTGGACCATCGCCCCGCCGGCGCCCAGTTGGCCGACAGCGAGGCCGAGACCGGCACCGCGTTGGGCACGCGCCGGCCGCTGCCGAATTCATTCGAGGTCGCTTCGACGAAGCGCGCCCGCGACCAGGCGAGGTCCGCGTCGATCAGCCAGTCGCGGCCGACCTGCACGTCGTTGGACCACTCCAGGCCGAGTCGCCGCGACGCGCCGCGTGCCTCGGTCACGCCCTCGTCGCCGACGAAGACCAGCTCCGACGCCAGCCGGGCCTGCCACAGCGCCAGGCTGGTGGTCCAGCCCGACGCCGGCCGGGTGCGCAGGCCCAGTTCGGTGCTTTGCGTGCGGGCCAGCAGCGGCAGCGTGTCGGCCGGGCTGCCGTCGGCGGGATTGGTCGTCATCGTCGCGCCGCGCGCGTCGTTGGAGCGGAAGGCGCGCGCCCAGTGCAGGTAGAGCTCGGTGTCCGACGCGACCCGCACGATCAGGCCCAGCTTCGGGCTGAACTGCGACTGGCTCGCCTTGCCGCCATTGCCGAGGTTGAACTCGCCGCCGGTGGGCGTGACCGTCGCCCGCATCGTGTCCCAGCGCGCGCCGACGGTGCTGCGCAGCCAGCCGGTCCAGCGGCTGCCCCATTCGACGAAGGCGCCGGCGTTGTCCTGCGTGACGCGGTCCTCGCGCACGGTGTGCGTGCGGACCCGGCCGACGGTGTCGTACAGCCCGAGCGTGCCGATCCGGTCATGGCGCCATTGCAGGCCCCAGGTCAGCGTCTGGTCGGCGGGCAGCCAGGCGGCCGGCAACTGGTGCTTGAGCGATCCGCCCCAGAGCCGGCGGTGGTCCGCCTGCTCGTGCTGGTCGCCGTCCGGGCCGTTGATGAAGCCCGACGGCGCGGAGAACAGGTTGAGCGCGTAATCGATCACCCAGGCCTGCGCGGTCCACTGGCCGCCGCCCTGGTTGTAGGCGAGCGCGCCGCTCAGGCTGTGGCGGTGGGTGCGGCCGCCGTCGTCGGGCGAGAGCGTGCCGTAGCGGCCGATCTCGCCGCTGTCGATGGCGCGCTCGGGCACGTGCTCGCTGGCGCGCCAGCCGGCGCTGTAGCTCAGCAGGTCGACCTGCGCGCCGTTGCGCTCGTCGCCGCGCGTCAGCCGCAGCACCGCGTTGCGACGGTGCAGGTCCTCGGGCTGATCCCAGGGACCGTCGTACCGGCTGCCCTCGACGGCGCCCAGCAGCGTCCAGCCGCCGCCCACCCGCGTGCTGCCGGCGGCCAGCGCGCGCTGGTAGCCGTAGGGGCCGGCGGTGAGCTGCGCATAGGGGCGCTCGATCTCGCCCAGGTAGCCGATGCGCGAGGCGCCGGTGGTGGCGAAGTCGCCGTCCTCGGCGGCGAAGGCACCCTTGCGGTAGCGCAGGCTCTCGACCAGCTCGGGGATCAGGAAGTTCAGGTCCATGTAGCCCTGGCCGTGCGCATGGCTGGCCATGTTCACCGGCATGCCCAGGACGAAGGTCGCGAAGTCGCTGCCGTGGTCGAGGTTGTAGCCGCGCAGGAAGTACTGGTTGGCCTTGCCGTCGCCGCTGTGCTGGGTGACGGTCATGCCGGGCATCGCCTCCAGCAGCTCGGCCGGGCGCAGCAGCGGGCGCAGCGCCAGGCGCTCGACGCCGACCTCGCCCTCGGAGGCGCTGCCCGCTTCGCCGAGCTGCGCGCGGCTGCTGATGCGGACGGTGTCCAGCGTGCCCGATGGGTCGGCCTGCGCGACGGCGCCCGTCGCCGTTGTTGCCATCGCGATGGCGATGGCCACGGCGGTCGGGCGATGTGCCCGCAGTGCGTGGGAGTCGTTGACGTTCATGCAGTCCCCTGCGGGATCAAGTTGTTGTTGTCGTTGTCGGTGCGATGGGTCGCCGCCCGTCGCGCCTGCCACATCGCGCCGGCGCTCATCAGCAGCGCCATCGCGACCCACGCGAGCGCCTGCTCGAGCGAGCGCTGCGTCGCCGCGCGCGGCTCGGGCTTCGGCGCGTCGGGCACGCGCTGCAGCGCGAGGCCGCGCACGGTCGGCACCGGCGGCGTCGGCGGCGTCGGCGGCGTCGGCGGCACGACTGCGGGGGCGCTGTCTGGTGCCTTCGCCGCGAGGCGAGGCGCGGCCGCCGGCGCGACCGGCAGCGCGGGCACCGCCTGCGGCAGTTGATCCGCCGTCCAGCGCCGCACGGCCGCCAACTCGTTGCTCAGCGGCGCGTCCTTCGTCAGCTCGCGGTACAGCGCGGCGAGCCCCTGCTTCGTCTGCGCGTCCGGCTGCCAGTAGCCCATGCGCTCGGCCTGCACCAGCCGCTCCAGCGCCTGCGCGTAGGCCTGCGGGTTCTGCTTGAGCCACGCGGGCACGCCGAGCTGGTGCTTGTCCTTCACCAGCACGTCGTAGAAGCTCTGCCAGTGGTAGGCGCGCACCGTGCCCGGCGCGATGCTCTGCCAGCCGAAGCTGTACTGCACCGCCTTGAGCACCTGCAGCGCGCCCGCCCAGCCCTCGGCCTGCTGCGCCTTCAGCCAGCCGGGATGCAGGTAGCGGCTCTGCATCTCCAGTGCGATCGCCTGCGTGGCGGTCTCGGTGTGCGCTTCGGCGGCGTCCTGCAGCTGGCTCACGTGCAGGGCCAGGCCCTTCGTGTTGCCGGCGACCCGCGCGGCCGCGGCCAGCCCGCCGAGGTACTGGAACGGATCGTCGCTGCTGACCATCGCGTAGAGGTGGCTGCTGCGCGACATCAGCGCCGCGTCGGTGTGGCGCAGGTGCGCGCCCAGCGCCTGGCGCGCCTGCCCCGCGGGCACGGCGAGCGGCTCGCCGTCGACATAGGGCTGGCTCATCGTCGAGAGGAACAGCTGGCCCAGCCGCGGATCGGGCCGGCCGTCGCCGCCCTGCAGGCCGTTGTCCTGCACCGCGTCGGCGATGCCGGTGCCGTAGTCGCCGGCCGGATTGCCGAAGACGCGGGCCTGCGCCAGCGTCCGGGCCTGCGCCGCCGGCAGGCCGGCCTGGCGCAGCTCGGCCGCGATGACGCGGTTGTTGGCGGCGATGGCGTTGTCCGCCTCGGCCTCGCCGGCCGCGGCGACCGCCTGGTCCACCAGCTTCATCAGCGCCGGGAACTGGTCGCGGTAGGAGCCGGTGATCGACAGCAGCACGTCCACCCGAGGCCGGCCCAGCTCGGCGAGGCTCAGCAGCCGGATCGAGGTCGGACGGCCGGTGGCGTCCCACACCGGCGTCGCGCCCAGCGCCACCAGCGCCTGCGCCTCCATCACGCCCTGATGGCGCAAGGTCTCGCCGGCCCACAGCGACAGCGCCAGCCGCGTCGGCGCCGCGCCGGCCCGGGCCTGCTCCTCGTACCAGCGCTTGAACAGCGCTTGCGCCGCCTCGAAGGCCTGGCGCGTCGGCAGCCGCGCGGGGTCGAGCCCGGTGAGGTTGCGGCCGGTCGGCAGGCTCTCTGGATTGCGCAGCAGGTCGCCGCCGTAGGCCGCCGGGATGAAGCGCCCATCGAGCGCGCGCAGCAGGCCGGGCATCTCGCCTTCGGTCGACAGCCGCGTGGCCATCTCCTGCGCCCGCAGCGCGAGCTGGTACAGCGCCGCCTGGTCGATCGGCTTGCGCGCCGCGCGGTTGGGCACGAAGCCGTCGCCGCAGGTCACCGGGAGGGCGTGCGCGGCGCTGGCGCTGCCCGCCGGCGTCGACGCCGCGGACGTCGCACCCACAGACGCGGACGCCGCCGCAGCTGCTGCGTGTTTCGCCTCGGCCGCCACGGCCGATGCCGCCGATGCCGCCGCCGGCGTGCCGACGGCCACGCAGGCGGAGGGTCGCAGGTCGAGCTGGCTGGCCGCCTGCGCGTCCTTCAGCGCGACATCGAGCCAGCGGGCCGGCCGCGCCTTCGCGACGCCCTCGTGGTTGATCAGGAAGGCCTCGTCGATGTCCTCGCCCAGCGCCTCGATCAAGGGCACGCGCAGCAGCTGCAGGATCGAGCCGCGGCGCTGGTCCTCGTCGGGGACCACGCCGAAGACCGCCAGCCCCTTGGGCTGCGAGCTCTGCGCCAGGCGGTCCAGGTAGGGATGCAGCAGCTCCAGGAAACCGCTGAAGTCGGCCGCGATCCGCTCGGCGCTCCAGCCCAGGTCGCGGTGCAGGTTGTGCTCGACGAACTGCTGCAGCATGCGGCGCTCCAGCCCCTGGCGCGTCGGGCCGGGATCGACCGTCTCCCACTCGTGCATCAGCTCATGCATGTGGGCCATGCCCGCGTTGAAGCCCGCCGGCGCGAAGCTCGGCGTGCGGTGGCTCACCATCAGCGCGCGGCCGCGGCGCTTGGCGGTGAGCGCCTCGCCGAGGTTGTCGACGATGTAGGGATAGATCACCGGCGTGTCGCCCAGCGGCAGCCAGACCGGGTCCCACACGTCGGGACCGCGCAGCTTGCCCGGCGCCCACTCCTGCGTGCCGTGCGTGCCGAAATGGAGGATCGCGTCGGCCTGCCGCGCCCACAGGTAGGTGGCGAGGTAGTGATGCGACAGCGGCGTGCGGCTGCGATGCATGAAAGGATCCTGGCCGTTGCGCAGGGTCTCCTCGCGCGGCGGCTGCGGCAGCACGGTCAGCGCGCCGAGCTTCAGGCGCGGGATGACGAAGACCGGCTCGCCGCGCTGCCGCACGACATAGCGGCTGCTCGCGGGCGGGCCCCACTTCGCGACGATGGGATCGCGCACCGCGGCGGGTAGCGTGTCGAACCAGGCGGTGTAGCGCGCGAGCGGCAAGGCCTCGGCCTGGTCGGCGTCGAGCAGGGCCTGCAGGTCGGTGCCGGGGTAGTAGGCCGAGAGCAGCGGCTTGAGGCCGGCGATCCAGTCCGCCTCCGCCTTCGGCGTGACGGCGTAACCGGCGTCCTTCAGCCCCTCGCTGACGCGCGCGAGGCTGCGCGGCACGTTGAGGAAGGAGGCGCCGAAGTTGCTGCCGCCGGGCGGATAGTTGTAGACGAAGGCCACCAGCCGCTTGTCGGCGTTGGCCCGGGTCTGCAGCGCGATCCAGCGCGCCGCCTTGCCGGCGACGCTGGCAGCCTGGCGGTCGATGAGTTCGGGCTCGCCCCGTTTCGGATGGGCGACGACGACGACCGGATCGATCAGGCCCGCCGCCTCCGGCTGCGCGAAGTAGAACGGGATGTCGGCTTGCGAGAGGCCGGTCTCGCTGCCTTCCCAGGCCGCGGCCTGGTCCTGCCGGTAGGGCTGCGTCTGCAGCACCGGCACGCCCCAGCGCTCGAAGGTGGGCTGCAGGCTGGCGCCCTGCGGCAGCAGGCTGTGGTTGACGATCACGCGGGCCTGGACCTGGCCGTCGCGCTCCAGCAGCGCCGACAGCGGCTGGTCGCTGAGCTGGCCGCTGAAGGCGGCGTAGGCGAGCAGGCCGCGCTCGCGGAACATCGCGAGCCAGCGGTCCAGCCAGGCGGTGTTGCCTTGGACGAAGTGGTAGCGGTGCAGCAGCAGCGCCACGGGCTCGCCGCGCAGGCCCTGCTGCGCGGCCCAGGCGCGGAACTCGGCGGCGTCGGCGAAGAGCCGCGGCGCGCCGGGGTAGTGGATGCCGCGCTGCGGGATCAACTGCGGTGGGCCGAGGTCGGGTGCGGGCGCGCCCGCGAGCTGCGCCCGCGCGAGCGCGAAGGCGATGCGCGTGTTGGTCGGTCCGCCGGCCTGCAGGTAGGCGCGCAGGCTGCGGTCGCTAGGGGTGGGCTCGCCGGCGGGGATCCACAGCACTTGTGTCTCCGGCCTGCCGACGCGCCGCAGCGCGGCGTCGACGATCGGGCGCAGCCGCGCCTCGGCGGTCGCATGCGGGATGTCGACCCAGACCAGCGCGGCCTCGCGCAGCGCGCGGTCGAGCGCGGGATCCTGCTCGATGGGCGCGCCGCGCAGCGGGTATTCGATCTGCCGGACTGCGAAGCCGGCGGCCTTTCCCTCGCGCTCGAGCAGCGCGTGCTTGGCCGCGGGCGTGATGTCGACGCTGAGGAAGAGCACCGGAGTGCCGGCGGCCGCGCCTCCGGCGCCCGCCGACGCGCATGACGCCGCCGCGCAGAAGCTCAGGGCCGCGGCCGCGAGGCGGCGGGCCAGCAGGGCGCGGACGCTCATGGTTGTGGCGTTCCGGCCGTCGTCGGCGCGGGGGCCGCCGCGGCGCCGCGACCGCCGCCCGCAGCAGGGCTCGTGGGACCGGCCGGCGTGGCCGCGGGCGAGCCGCCCGGCGTTCCGGCCGCGCCAGCCTCACCGGCTTCGGGCACGTAGATGATGGAGCCGTCCTTCATCTTGTAGGCGACGCCGGCGCGCTCCCCCTGACCTTCGGCGCTGCCGCCGTTGCCGCGGTACTTGATCTCCTGCCCGTCCTTGCGGACGACGATCTCCATGCCCGGTTGACCGGGGTTGCGGATCACCGTTTCGTTCGCATGCGATTGCTGCTGCAGCGCGACCGCCGTCAGCAGCGCGACGACCAGCACCAGGAACACGTCCACCAGGTTCACCGCGGACAGCATCGGGTCGTCGTCCTCCTCGGCGAGGATGGACAGGCGGCGGCCGGTGCTCATGCCCAGCCCTGTTCGGTCTTGATCGCCAGCAGCTCGGCCAGCAGCCAGCGGCGGCGGATCGAGTAGACGACCAGCGCGATCGCCGCCGCGGCCAGCGCGAGCACGACGCCCGAGAAGGCCGAGCTGAACACCGCCAGCGCCTGCTGGCCCTGGCCGGCCGCGACGCTCTGCAGCGCCGGGCCCAGCGGGACCATGGTCGCGATCAGGCCCAGCAGCGGGGCGACGCGGCCCAGCAGGCGCGGCGCCTCCAGGCGACGCACGACCTGCAGCTCCAGCGTCTCGAGCGAGCTGCCGACCGGCACCTGCAGCAGCCGGTAGCCGGGACGGCGGCGCTGCACGGCTTCCATCAGCGTGGCGCCGGCGCTCCACAGCGCATAGACGAAGCCCAGGGCGACGAGGATGAGCACCGGCCACAGCAGGGCCTGCGCGATGTGGGCGAATCCGGATTCGAGCAGCATGGGGAACTCAGTTCGTGGCAAGGGGATGGGGGTGGGCGGGGGCCGCATCGGCGGTGGGAGCGGTCGCGGTGACGGCAGCGGTTGCGATGGCAGCGTGGGCGTCAGCGGTGGCGGCGGTCGCGGTGGCGCCGCCGAAGAACGCGGCGACGGCGGCCGGGTTCGAAGGGAAGTAGTGATGCACGTAGCTCGCCCGCAGCGAGCCCGCGATGTAGAGCGCCTCGGCCGCGCGGCCGGCGTTGGGATTGCGCGCGGTGGCCACCGGCGACCACGGCGTCGCCATCGTCGAGTAATGGAAGGTGTGGCCCCGCAACTCGCCCTCCGGCCAGTCGAGCGACTGCAAGCCCAGCGCAGCCAACCGCTTCTGCATCGAGGCACGGCCCGGCATCAGGCCCGCCATCGGATGGACTGCCCCGTCGGCATCGCTCAGCTCATCCAGCAACACCAGCATCCCGCCGCATTCGGCGAGCAGCGGCTTGCCCGCCGCCAGGTGCGCGGCCAGGTCGCTGAAGAAGCCCGCATGCGCCCGCAGCGCCGCGGCGTGCAGCTCGGGATAACCGCCCGGCAGCCACACGGCCTCGCACGCGGGCAAGGGCTCGCCGGCGATCGGGCTGAACGTCAGGACCTCCGCGCCAAGCGCGCGAAGGAGGTCGAGATTGGCGGGGTAGATGAAGGAGAAACACGCGTCGCTCGCCACGGCGATGCGTCGGCCGGTGAGCGGCAAACCCGCCTCCACGGGACCGAGCGCCGGACGGACGACCGGGGGCCCCTTTTCTCCATCTCCTACCTTTGCTTGCCTACCGGCAAGCAAATTCCTCCCTTGAGTTCCGAAAAGGGGCCCCCGGTCGCCCGTCCCACCACCATCGAGGACTTCGACGGTCAGCGTGGCAGGCGTGTGGGGCGGTGCGGCTTCGGGCAGGGATGTCGATGTGCGGGCGGCAGCCGCGGGGGTGGCCAGGGCGGTGCCTGCGTCCCAGGCATCGGCCCAGGCGTCCAGCTGCGCGTCGATGTCGGGGAGCTCCAGCGCCTGCACCAGGCCCAGGTGGCGCTCGGGGAGCGAGAGCGAGGCGTCGCGCTTGAGCGCGGCAATCAGCGGCAGGTCGGCAGGCAGGGACTCGCCGACCATGCGCGCATGCGCGTCGCTGCCCACCCGGTTGGCGATCACACCCACCACCCGGATGTCGTCGCGGAAGCGCGCCAGGCCCGTCGCCAGCGCGCCGAAGGTCTGCGCCATCGCGGAGGCATCCATCACCGCGATCACCGGCAGGCCGAAGGCCGCCGCCAGGTCCGCGCTGCTGGGCTTGCCGTCGAACAGGCCCATCACGCCCTCGACCAGTACCAGATCCGATTCGCGCGACGCCTGCGCCAGCAACTCGCGGCAGTGCGCCTCGCCGCCCATGAAGAGGTCGAGCTGGTAGACGGTGTGGCCGCTGGCGCGGGCGAGCACCATCGGGTCCAGGTAGTCCGGGCCGGTCTTGAAGACGCGCACGCGCAGGCCGCGCCGGCGCGCCGAGCGCGCAATGGCCGCGGTGACGCTGGTCTTGCCCTGGCCAGAAGCCGGCGCGCTGATCAGGAAGGCGGGGCAGTCGGTCATCGCGGCATCGGCTCCGTCGTTGTCGTTGTCCTCGTCGTCTTCGTCTTCGCGTCGTGCATCGGGCGCTGTCTTTCCCCCTCTCCCGCGGAGTGGGAGAGGGCAGGGGTGAGGGTCTTCCACCGGCAGCGCAGCGTCGATGGTTGGCGCGGGGCCACGACCCTCACCCCCACCCTCTCCCACGCCGTGGGAGAGGGAGTCGGAAGGTCCGAGCGCTCGCACATGGGAGAGGAAGTCCGAAGGTGCGAGCGCTCGTCCATGGGAGCGGGACGTCGGCCTTCATTCATTGAGCGCCACCCATCGGCCTTGCACCTGCAGGATCAGCAGGCGGTGGTGAAAGACGCGCTGCAGCGCGTCGTGCGTGGCGGGGTCGTGGGGCGGGCCCTGGTGGACGATGCGGCCGCCATCCATGACGACCAGCGTGTCCGCCTGCAGCGCGACATTGAGTTCATGCAGCACGCTGACCACCGCGCCGCCCGCCGCGACGCGGCCGCGCACGATGCGCGCCCAGTCGCTCTGGTGCGGCGGATCCAGGTGGGCCAGCGGCTCGTCCATCAGCAGCACGCCGGAATGCACCGCCAGCGCCCGCGCCAGCAACACCCGCTGACGCTCGCCGCCGGAGAGGCTGCCCAGCGCGCGGTCCCGCCAGTCCCAGCTCTGCGTCTGGCGCATCGCATGCTCGACCGCGGCATGGTCGGCCGCGCTCGCCGGCGCCAGCCACGGCTGGTGGGGCAGGCGGCCGAGCATCGCGATGTCGTAGGCGGTCAGGTCCTCGGACGCGGCCTCGTTCTGGCCCAGCCACGCGACCTGGCGCGCACGCGCCTTCGCCGGCCAGGCCTGCCACGGCTTGCCGTCCAGCGTCAGCGTGCCGTCGAAGGGCAGCAGGCCCGCGATCGCGCGCAGCAGGGTGGACTTGCCGGCGCCATTCGGCCCCACGATCGCCGTCCACGCGCGCGGCGCCGGCGCCAGCGACAGCGGGTGCAGGACCTGGCGGTGGCCCAGCGACAGCGCGCGGAGCTCGATGCGTAGCGCGGGCACGTGGCCGAGTGTCACGGCGTCGGCCGCCTGGGCTGCGTGGTCGCTTGCGCCAGCATTCATGGCGACGGCGGCGGACGCGACATCGGCCGCGGTCTCGGAGGTGCCGGCGCTCCCGGTCGCGAACGATGCGCCAGAGCTTGCGGGCACGCCGCCAGCGCCTGGCCGGTTGCCGTCGTCGAATCGGGCAGCGCTCATTGGCTGCCTCCCGCGCCGCCGAAATGCGCCTTGCGTCTGTGCATCAGCCATAGCAGGTAGCTGCCGCCCAGCAGCGCGGTGATGATGCCCACCGGCAGCTCCTGCGGCGCGATGACCCAGCGGGCGGCGATGTCGGCCGCCAGCAGCAGCGCGCCGCCGGTCAGCGCGGACAGCAGCAGCAGCGCGCCATGCGTCGTCGGTCCCCAGCTGCGCACCAGGTGCGGCGCGACCAGGCCGACGAAGGCGATCAGCCCGCACTGCGCGACCGCCGCGCCCGTGGCCAGCGAGAGCGTCGCGATCAGCAGCAGCCGGATGAGCGTGAGGCGCTGGCCCAGCGAGCGGGCGGTGTCCTCGCCCAGCGTCAGCGCGTCCAGCGTGCGGCTGCAGCCGAGCGCCGTCAGCAGGCACAGGCCGAGGGCGACGGCCATGACTTGCACCGCGCTCCAGCCGACATAACCGGTGCTGCCCAGCATGAAGGCCTGCATCGCGCGCAGGATGTCGGGGTTCATCAGCGTCAGCAGCGCGGCGCCCGAGCCCAGCACCACGCCGACGACGACGCCGGCCAGCAGCAGCCGCAGGCTCTGCGTGACGCCGCGCGCCAGCACCAGCGTGAGCAGCACCGCGCCGATGGCGCCGACGAAGGCCGCGCCGGTCATGCCGACGCGCAGCGCCAGCGCCGCCGCCGCCGGCGAGATGCCCATGACGAAGAGCAGCGCGGCCACGCCCAGCGATGCGCCGGCCGAGCAGCCGAGCAGGTAGGGATCGGCCAGCGGGTTGCGGAACAGGCCCTGCGCGACCGCGCCGGCCAGCGCCAGCAGCGCGCCCGCCAACCAGGCCCCGAGGGAACGCGGCGCGCGGATGTCCCAGAGGATCAACCGCATCGTGTCGCCGGCCTCGGTCCAGGGGCTCCAGCCCAGGCTGCCGATCGCCAGGCCCAGCGCGAGCAGCACCGCGCCCAGCACGAGCAGCGCGACGAACTGCGCGGCGATCCTGGCGGACGCGGTCGATGCAGCCGATGCAGCCGATGCTGCCGACGCAGCCGACGCAGCCGACGCAGCCGACGCAGCCGATGAGGCCGACGGAGCCGACGTGGCCGACGAAGCGGACTTGGCGCGCATCAGCGCATGCCTCCGGGCGGTGCGTTGAAGGGCGTGGTCGGCCAGGCCACCGGCCCCTGCGCCGCTTCGCGCAGGCAGCGCGCCATCAGCGCCGCCGCTTCCGACATGCGCGGGCCGGGGCGCACCAGCACGTCGGACTCGGCCGGCACCCAGACGCAGATGCGCTGCTGCTTGACGGCGCGGATCGCGGACCAGCCCGGTCGCTGCGGCAGGCCCGCGGCGTTGCGCTGGCCGACCATGATCACCTGCGGGTCGGCGCGGACGATGAACTCGGGATTGAGCTTGGGGAAGGGCCCGAGTTCGGCCGGGATGATGTTCTTCGCGCCGAGCCGGGCGAGGATCTCGCCCATGAAGGACGCGGTGCCGGCGCCATAGGGCCCGGCGTCGACCTCGTAATAGACGCTCAGCCCGCGCGCGGCCGGCGGCAGCGTGGCGGCGCTCTGCGCGATGTGGCCGTCGACCCGGTTCCACAGGCGGCGCGCGTCGTCCTCCTTCCCCAGGAGACGGCCCATCTTGCCCAGCACCCGCTGGACGTCGTTCATGCTCTTGGGTTCCAGCGCCACGACGCGCAGACCCAGGCCTTCCAGGCGATCAATGACGCGCGCCGAAACGCCGGCCACGACGACGTCGGGCTTGAGGGCGACCAGGGCCTCGATGCTGGTGTCGTCCAGGCCACCGAGCCGGGGCAGCTTCTGCACGCTGGCGGGGAAGTTGGAGAAGCGGTCGACGCCCACGACCTTGGCGCAATCGCCCAGCTCGCAGATGGTCTCGGTCAGCGAAGGCAGCAGGCTGACGATGCGCCGCGGCACGTCCGGCAAGGTCACCGTGTGACCGCGGTCGTCCTGGATCGTGATCGGCGCGGCGACCGCCGCAGTCGCGGTCAGCACCAGTGTGGCCAGCGACAGTGCGGTCCGGGCCACCGCCCGCCACGACCGCGCGTTGCGGCGCAGCGCCGGCGCGTCCTCGGCGCGGCGCAGGGGTCCCATCGACTTCATCGCTTGTTCTCCTCGTTGTCCGTGGCGTCGACGCGCCCGCGGGCGGCCGCCTCGTTGTCGTCCTGGTCCTCGTCGAGCGGCGCGACCGGACGCGTCCACGGTTGACCGGCCACCATCAGCGTCAGCTCGCCGCACTGCCGCGCGACCTGCTGGTTGAGCCGGCCCAGTTCGTCCACGTAGGCGCGCACCTCGCGGCCCATCGGCATCACGCCCCATCCGACCTCGTTGGACACGAAGATCACCGGCGAGGCCAGCGTCGGCAGCAGGCGCCGCAGTTCGGCGCATTCGGCGCGCCAGTCGTCCAGGCGCGGCGCGCCGGCCATCGGCATCAGCCAGTTGGTGAGCCACAGCGTCAGGCAGTCGACGACCAGCAGCCGCTGGGGCGATGCCGCCGCCCGCAGCGCCTCGCACAGTTGCAGCGGCGCCTCGACGGTGTCGAAGCCGGCCGGCCGGTCGGCGCGGTGGCGGGCGATGCGCTCGCGCATCTCGTCGTCATGGGCCTCGGCGGTCGCGACCACCGTGACCCGATGGCCCGGCGTGCGCGCCCAGCGCAGCGCGAGGCGCTCCGCATGGCGCGACTTGCCGCTGCGCTGGCCGCCGACGATCAGGTGATGAGCAGGCATCCGGGGCTCCGGGGCGAAGGGGAAGTGCGGACCTTACCGCGAGGGTCCGCGCGGTGGGGGACGGGAGTCGAGGCGGGCAGCGCTCACAGCGTCGGCGCGTAGCGCAGCATCACGAACCAGGTCCGGCCCGCCTGGTTGTAGAAGTTCGCCGTCTGGTACTGGCGGTTGAACGCGTTGTCGACGTTCAGCTGCAGGCGCCAGTCCTTGGCGAACGCGAACTGCGCGTCCAGGTTGAGCAGGCCGTAGCCGCCGAGCCGGGTCTTGTTGGCGGCGTCGTCGAAGCGCTCACCGGAACCGACCAGGTTCGCGCCCAGCGTCCAGGCGCGCAGCGTCGTCTCGGCGCGCAGCGTGCCGAAGCGCTTGGCGCGGCGCTGCAGCTGGCGGCCGGTGTTGGCGTCGGTCGGGTCGAGGAAGTCGGCGGTGGCGCTGAGCTTGACCGCGCCCAGGGTCGCGCCGCCCTTCAGGCTGGTGCCCTTGAGCATCGCGCGCGCGACGTTGGTGTAGCAGCCGGTCGTGGAGCGGCAGCTGCCCGCGGCGCCGAAGGCGATCAGGTCGCTGACGCGGTTGCGGAAGGTGGTGATGGCGAAGTCCAGGTCGCCCTGGGTCCAGGCCAGGCCGGCCTCGCGGTTGTGGCCGCGTTCCGGCCGCAGTTCCGGGAAGCCCCGGCTGGTGTCCGGGCCGTAGACGCTGCCGCGGTGGAACAGCGTCGGCGCGCGGAAGGCGTTGCCGGCCGAGGCCGTCACCCGCCAGCCGCCACCGAGCCGGTAGCCGGCCGCCAGGCTGCCGGTGTCGATGCCGCCGAACTCGCTGTCGTCGTCGTGGCGGCCGTGCGCCTGCAGGCTCAGCGCGCCCAGCGTGCCGAGGTAGCTCAGGCCGACCGCGTTCTGGCTGCGCGTGCCGGCGCCGCCGCCGACCAGGTCGGCGTTGACGAGGCGGTCCTCGCGCCGCTCCAGCACGCCATTGAGCTGGTGCGCGGCATTGATCTGGTAGAAGCCCAGCAGCGAAGCGCTGCGGATGCGGGTTCTGGTCAGGTAGGGGGCGCTGGGGCGCGTCTCGTAGTTCTCTTCGGACTGGCCGACGGAGAGCTGCGTCGACAGCGCCTGCGACCAGACCGACTTCAGGCTGAGCTTGGCGGCGATGGATTCGGTGATGCCGCGGTCGTCGGCGTTCTTGCCGGCGTCGTAGCCGACGTCGCTGCGGCTCTTCAGGCCGAGCAGCTCCAGGCGCTGGCCCTCGGCGATGCGGCCGCCCAGGCGCAGGCTGCCGTTGTAGTTGCGCCAGCCGTCCTTGTCGGCATTGAAGCTCCTGCTGGTCGTGAGGCCGTAGGCGTTGAAGCCGGTGCCGCGGTCGACGGCCAGCGAGCCGGCGTAGTCGAAGTCCGCATTGCCGCCCAGCAGCGAGACGTCGGCCTTGACCTGGCCAAGGTTGCCGCCGCCGACGCCCAGGTCCAGCTGCGGCCGGCCGCTGCCCTGGCGCGTGAAGATCTGCACCACGCCGCCGATGGCGTCGGAGCCGTACAGCGCGCTGGCCGGGCCCTTGAGCACCTCGACGCGATCGATCAGCGAGACCGGCAGGTTCTCCCAGCGCGCGCCGCCGGTGGACTGGCCGTCGATGCGCACGCCATCGATCAGGACGACGGTGTGGCGGGTCTCGGCGCCACGGATGAAGACGGAGGTGGTGTTGCCCGGCCCGCCGTTGTTGGTCATCTGCAGGCCGGCGACGTTGCGCAGCAGCGCGGCGACGTTGCCGAAGCCCTGGCGCTCGATGGTGTCGCGGTTGATGACGGTGAGGTCGGCGGCGATGTCGCCCAGCCGCATCGGGCTGCGCGAGCCGGTGACGGTGACCTCGTCGAGCCGGCTCGCGGGAGCGGTGGCGTCTGCCGAGGAAACGTCCGGGGTGGAGGGGGGCGCGGACTGCGCGAAGGCCGTGGCGGCGAGCGCCAGCGGCGTGAAGGCGAGCAGCGAGCGGGCACCGGCGCGCGCGCGCGAAACGAACGGAAGCATGAGAACGGACCAACGACGGGTTCAGGGCCCTGCTCACCCGCAGGACGTCTGAGGAACGATGCCGCCGGCTGCGTCGTCGATCCGCCAGCGGGCGGGTCGGGATCGGCTGGCGGGCACCACCTGTTGGCCGGTATCCGGGCTGGTGGCCGCTGCCTGTGTCCTTCCCAGCGCGGACGCGCCAGTGGACATGGGGACAGGCAGTGCCGGCGGCGTGCCGGGTCCTTCGTCAGGATCCGGGGCGCGCGGCCGGCGGCCACTTACCGTTGCGGGGACAGCTCAGGTTGGCTCGCGCATCGGCGATGCGCCCGCTTCCTGATTCCCGTTTAACTGCACGGACGCAATGTCCGCGCGAGCACCAACGGCGCGCATTCTAGCGAGGTGTTTCCGCCTCGCCGCGTCTGGGCAGTGGCTGGAGCGCGCCATCGCCGACCATCGCGGGCGCCTTCTTGCCGGGCTTGGTCGTCGGCTTGGGCGGCAGCGACGGGTCGGGCGACTTCGGCAGCTTGGGCTTCTTCTTGGGCGGCTGCTTCGGATCCTTGGGCTTGGGCTTCTTCGGATCGGCGGGCTTGGAGGGGCGCGTCGACGCCTTCGGGGGCCGGGGCTCGATCGAGCCATCGATGCCGGCGGCGGCGGGTGCGGGCGATTGCCCCGCGAGGCGTTCGCGTTCGCGCTGCCGCGTTGCGAGCTCGCGGGACTCGTCGGCGGCGCGCTTTCGGGCGGCGGCGGCCTCCTTCGGATCGACGCGGTCCTGCGGCAGGTCCAGCGCCTGCGACGGGCCTTCGGGGCAGGGGCTGTCGCGCAGGTCCAGGCCCTGCGGGCCGCAGCGGTAGTAGCCGAAGGTGCGTTCCTGCGCGGGCTTGGGCTTGGCGCTCTCGGGCTGCGCGTGCGCCGCGCCGAACATGAGGACCAGCACAACAGTCATCAGGATCGAGGGGGCGCGCGTCGGCATGTCAGGCTCCGGAGGTCGGGGGAACGGGATCGGGCACGGGGGGAGTGGACGTCGCCGGCGTGGCGGCGGCCGACGCCCCCGTCGGTGGGACGCCAGGTTTCGGCGGCAGGTGGGCGGGGCGGGGCGGCTTGGGTCTGGGCGGCTTGGCATGCAGCAGCGCCACGGCCTTGGCCATGTCGCCGGCGGTCATCAGCTTGAAGGCCTCGAAGGACTTGGCGATGCTGTCCTCCACCGCCTGGCGCTCCGCCAGCGGCGGCTTGCGCAGCACATAACCGGCGACCTCGCCCTTGTGGCCCGGGTGGCCGATGCCCAGCCGCAGGCGCCAGAAGTTCGCGCTGCCCAACTGGGCCTGCATGTCCTTCAGGCCGTTGTGGCCGGCGTTGCCGCCGCCCTGCTTGAGCTTGAGCTCGCCCGGCGCGATCTCGAGCTCGTCGTGGATCGCCAGGATCTCCTCCGGCGCGATCTTGAAGAAGCGCGCCAGCGCCGCCACCGACTTGCCGGAGAGATTCATGTAGGTCATCGGCTGCAGCAGCCAGATCGGACCGGCGGCGCCCGGCGCATCGTTGACGCGCGCCACCAGGCCGAAGTACTTGGTGTCCAGCTGCGGCGTGACCTTGAGGCCGCGCGCCAGCGCGTCGATCCACCAGAACCCGGCGTTGTGCCGGGTGTCCTCATATTCCGGGCCGGGATTGCCCAGGCCGACAAAGAGACGAATCATGGGGAGGAATTATCAGCGTCGAGCCCAAATGCAGAAGGCCCCGCAAGCGGGGCCTTCTTCGGGGCGATGGACACGCGCCTCGTCGGCTGCATGCCCGTCGCAGAGGAAGAAATTACTTCTTCTTCTTTTTCTTGTCGTCCGCGGCCGGAGCGGCGGCCACCACGATCTCTTCCACGACCGGGGGCACCGGGGTGGCGACGACCGGGTTCGGCTTGCCGTGGGTGACGACCTTGATGTGATCGGCCAGCTTCAGGTCGTTCACATGGATCGAGTGACCCATCGTCAGGTTGCTCAGGTCCACTTCGATGAACTCGGGCAGCTGTTGCGCCAGGCAGGTGATTTCCAGCTGGGTCAGCACGTGGTTCACGGTGCCCTTGTCGGTCTTGACGGCCGGCGACTCGGCTTCACCGACGAAGTGCAGCGGCACCTTCTTGGTGATGCGGGTCGTGGCGTCGACGCGCTGGAAGTCCACGTGCAGCACTTGCTGCTTGTACGGGTGCATCTGGAAGTCACGCAGCAGCACTTGCGTGGTCTTGCCGTCCACTTCCATGTCGAGGATGGAGCTGTGGAAAGCTTCCTTCTTCATGGCGTGGTACAGCGCGTTGTGGTCCAGTTCGACCAGGGCCGGCTCGCCAGCACCGTAGACGATGCCGGGCACCTTGCCGGCGAAACGCAGGCGGCGGCTCGCTCCGGTCCCCTGCTGCTTACGCTCGAAAGCGACGAATTTCATATCTGACTCCAAATTGACGGAGCACCCCCATGGCGCTCCGGTTGAAGGCCCCGCGACCAGGCACCTTCACGAAACGGCCGCTGTCCTCGCGAACAGCGGCCGGAACTGGCAACGCGATCAGAAGTTGTTGTTCTGCTCGCTGAAGAGGGAGGTCACCGATTCACCGTCCGAAATGCGGCGGATGGTTTCGGCGAACAGGAAGGCAACGGACAGCTGGCGGATCTTGCCGCAGGCCTTGGCGGCTTCCGACAACGGGATCGTGTTGCTGATGACGACTTCGTCCAGGTGGGAGCCGGCGATGCGCTCGATCGCCGGACCCGACAGGATGGGATGGGTGCAGTAGGCGAAGACGCTCTTGGCGCCGCGATCCTTCAGGACCTCCGCGGCCTTCACCAGCGTGCCGGCGGTGTCGATCATGTCGTCCATGATCACGCAGTTGCGGCCGTCGATCTCGCCGATGACGTGCATCACTTCCGAGACGTTGGCCGCCGGACGGCGCTTGTCGATGATGGCCAGGTCGCAGCCCAGCTGCTTGGCCAGCGCGCGGGCGCGCACCACGCCGCCGACGTCGGGGCTGACCACCACCAGGTCGCTGTAGTTGCGGGCCTTCAGGTCCGACAGCAGCACCGGCGAGGCGTAGATGTTGTCGACCGGGATGTCGAAGAAGCCTTGGATCTGGTCCGCGTGCAGGTCCATGGTCAGGACGCGCTCGACGCCGACGGTCTCCAGCAGGTTGGCCACGACCTTGGCCGAGATGGGCACGCGCGTCGACCGCGGGCGGCGGTCCTGGCGGGCATAACCGAAGTAGGGGATCACGGCGGTGATGCGGCGCGCGCTGGCGCGCTTCAACGCATCGACCATGATCAGCAGCTCCATCAGGTTCTCGTTCGTGGGCGCGCAGGTGGGCTGGATCACGAACACGTCGCGGGCGCGGACGTTCTGCTGGATCTCGACCGTCACTTCACCGTCGGAAAAACGACCGACCACGGCCTTGCCGAGCTCGAGGCCCAGATGCGAGGCGATTTCCTTGGAGAGGGACGGGTTAGCGTTACCCGTGAAGAGGACGGTATTGAGCAGCACGACGGGCCATCCTTAGATTTATGGCCCGGTGGCCAACCCAGCGGGTCCCGGATTGAAACTGAGAATTTGGCAGGGGAGGAAGGACTCGAACCCTCGCATGTCGGAATCAAAATCCGATGCCTTAACCAACTTGGCGACTCCCCTACACAGGACATTGTTCGAGGAACAACACCCTACAACCTTCAGTCTTCCGCCCAGCCCCGCAAAGGGTGGACCGACAGACTGCGACACATCCTTCCGACCCAACCGTCCGGGAGTTCCTGGAACTCACCTTCCGGTGTCGCCTTGAGATTGCTCTCCAGGCCGGTGACCGTGTCCTTTTCCTGCACCGCGTTTTGCACTGCTGTTTGCGTTGCAATTCGCGAGGGCCGAACTATAGCAAAAACCGCACTGCCTGAACCCGTCATCCGAGAATTTTCGTAGCGGGTTTGCAACCATTCAAGCGCTGTCGATACTTCGTGACTGGCAGCTTCCGCGGGCGGTTGCAGATCATTTCTGCCCCAACCTTCGTACAACTGCTGCACGGGTATTTCTTGCGTTTGGTGATCGCGGCAGATATTGCCTTTGCGTTCACCCGAGCTATTGGCTTCGTCGCTTGGAAAATCCGCTACCGGGGTAACCAGACTATCTTCGCTGCGTCTGCCGTTCGCTGCAGGAAAGCCCGCTACTATAGCCACGCTTTCCGACCTTTGCAACAGCGGGCTCGAAAAAATTTCCTTGGTGCCGATGCTGACCGCGGGTTTGACCACCGCCAGGCGCAACTCGGGCACCGCCACCGGGGTGAGGACCTCGCCAATGCCTTCGACGAAGGCATTGCGCCCGCCGACGAAGAACGGCACGTCCGCACCCAGCTGGAGCGCGATCGGCAACAGCTGCCGACGCGACCAGTTCAGCCCCCACAGCCGGTTCAGCGCCAGCAGCGTGCTGGCGGCATCCGAGGATCCGCCGCCCATGCCCGCGCCCGAGGGCAGGCGCTTCTCGATGTGGATGTCGGCGCCGAAGGCGCAGCCGCTGGCCTGCTGCAGCGCGCGCGCGGCGCGCAGGCAGAGGTCGTCCGCCGGCAGCGCGTCGCCGCGGTCGTGGCGGCGCAGCGCGCCGTCCTCGCGGCGCTCGAAGTGCAGCGTGTCGGCCCAGTCGACCAGCACGAACAGCGACTGCAGCAGGTGATAGCCGTCCGCCCGCTTGCCCACCACGTGCAGGAACAGGTTGAGCTTGGCCGGCGCCGGCACGTCGTAGAGCGCCTTCAAGGGCGCGGCGGTGGAAATCGGGATCATGGGCGTCGACATGGCGGCGCAGTATGCCGCCGAGTATTCAGGGGCCGTGCGTGCGATTAACGAGCCGCGCGCGATTCCCTCGTGAAAAGTGCTCGAAAAATACCCCGGCGCCACGCCGGGATATCAAGGGCTGACGGGCGCGTCGAGTTTCAGGCGCAGCGTCGCCAGCGGTTCGGATCCATTCGGGTTGAGGCGCTGGGCGGAGATCAGCTGGTCGCCAAAGCGGCGCAGGTCCACCTGCCAGCCCAGTTGCTGGAAGCCGGTGCCGTCCGCCGCCCGCGACGGCGCCTGCGGCCAGGGCCGCCCGCGCAGCCAGTCGAACAGGGCCCGCACGGGCAGCGCCTCGCCGAGCAGCTCCTGCGTCAGCGCGTCGATGTCGTCGTAGGCGCGGTCGCCGTCGGGCGTCTTGACCCAGGCGGAGCCCGGCTGCCACGACACCCGCGCGACCAGGCTGCCCATCGGCGTGCTCATTTCGAGCTGGCCGCGGCGGGGATCGCCGAGCAGCTCGAAGCTGGCGTTGACGTTCTGCCCGCGCGGCTGGCCACCGGGGCCGGCCGGCACGATCAGCCCGAACTTGCCGGTCAGGCGGGGCGCCTGCGCCAGCGCGGCGGCGTCCGCGCCCGAGGCCCGGGGCACCGAGCTGCAACCGGCGAGCGCCGTCGCCCCGAGAACGGCCAGCGCGCCGAGGTGGAATTGCCGCCGCCGCATCAGGGACGGACCTGCAGGCGTTGCATCACCGACTGCAGCGCCTCGTTGCGCGGATCGCGTCTGGCGGCATCGGCGAGGACGCGGCGCGCCTCGTCCTGCTGGCCGGCGGCCCAGAGCACCTCGCCGAGGTGGGCGGCGATCTCCGCGTCCGGGCGCGAGCCGTAGGCCTGGCGCAGCAGCCGCTCGGCCTCGCCCAGCCGGCCGAGGCGGAATTCCACCCAGCCCATGCTGTCGACGATGAAGGGCTCGCCCGGCGCGAAGCTCAGCGCCTTGGAGATCAGGTCGCGCGCCTCCTGCAGCCGCTCGTTGCGATCGGCCAGCGAGTAACCCAGGGCGTTGTACGCGTGGTAGTGCTGCGGCTTGAGCTGGATGACCTTCTGCAGCAGCGCTTCCATCTCCTGCGCCCGGCCGAGCTTCTCGGCCATCATCGACTGCTCGTAGATCAGGTCCGCATCCTCGGGCGACTGCTTGATCGCCTGGCCGAGCAGGTCGTAGGCGGCCTGCCACTGCTTGTTTTCGCGCAGCAGCTGGGATTCGGCCAGCACGCGGGCGCGGCGGTCCTGGTCGCGGTCGGCGGGCAGTTGCCGCAGCAGTTCGCGGCCCTCGTCGAGCCGGCCCTGGCGCGCCAGCAGCGAGGCGCGGCGGTAGGCGATGTCCAGGTTGCCCGGCGCGGCCTCGATGCCGGCCAGGCGCTTCTCGGCGGTCTTGAAGTCGCCGCGCATCTCCGCGGCCTGCGCCAGCAGCAACTGGCCCTGCTGGCGGGCTTCCTTGTCGGCCTTGTCCAGGCCGGCCGCCGCGATCGCGCGCTCGGCCAGCGAGGACGAGTCGCCGCCGGGCTTGTCCACCAGCTTCAGGTAGCGCTGCAGCGCGGTCTCGGCCGCGTCGGGATGCTGCAGGTCCAGCTCCAGCGCGCCGAGCGCCAGCCAGTGGGACGCATCCTCGGGCGACTCCTGCGTCAGCACGCGGAACTCCCGCGCGGCGTCGCCGGGCCGCTGGGCCCGCGCCAGCGCGCGGGCGTAGGCCAGGCGCAGCGCCTGCTTGTCGGGTTTGGCCTGCAGCTCGGCGGTGACCAGCGCCTCGGCCTCGGGGCGGCGCGGCAGCAGCTCCAGCGCCATCAGCAGCGGTTCCTCGCGCTCGGGGAAGTCCTTGGCGGCGGCGCGGACGTGGATCAGCGCGGTCTCGTAGCGGTCCGCGTTCTTGGCGAGCTGGGCCAGCACCAGCAGCGACGAGAAACGCGTCTCCGGCTTCGCGGCGGTCTCGCGCAGCAGCGGCTCGAAGGCCTCCAGCACGCGCGCCGGTTCCGGGCTGCGCTGGAACAGCGCCGGCAGCGCCGCGATCAGCGCGCCGCGGCCGTCGGCCGGCGTCAGCGCCAGCAGCGAGCGCAGCACCGGCGGGATCTCGGCCGGGCGGTTCAGCAGCGCGAGCAACTGGATCTGCGTGCGGTGCGCCTCCAGCGAAGTCGGCAGCGCCTCGCGCCAGGCGCGGGCGGCGATGGCGGCCTGGTCGCCGGCGCGCGACTGCAGCGCGATCTGGACCACGCGGCGGAACAGTTCCTCGTCATTGCTGCGGCGGGCGGCGTCGAGCAGCACCTGGTAGGCGACGCCGGCCTGGCCGCCCTGGAGCTCTAGCTCGCCGATCAGCAACTGGTAGAACATCGGCGCGTCGAGGTCGGAATTGACGACCGGCGCCGAGGCGGCGGAGGCGGGCGCGTCGGCCGCGGCCGGCGCTTGCGGGGGCTGGGTCTGGGCGTGGGCGGCGCAGCTCAGGGCGAGGGCGGCTGGGAGCCACCAGCGGTGGCGCACGAGGGCGGGCATGAGGAACTCCTGAACTGGGCGGGAAGGCCTGACGGGCAAGCCGCGGACCATTCTAGGGAAGCGGCGCGGGCGCCGCGCCTATGATTCCGGGATGCCCGAGTTACCGGAAGTTGAAGTTACACGACGAAGTTTTGCGCCGGCCATCGCCGGCGCGCGCGTGCTGGACGTGCGGCTGGGAAAACCACTGCGCTGGCCGCTGGGCGTGGCGGCGGAACGGCTGGTGGGGCGCCGGGTCGGCGAGGCCCAGCGCCGCGGCAAGTACATCTGGCTGCCGCTGGTGGCGACGGCCGAGCAGCCCGGCCATCCGGACGAGAGCGGCGGCGGCCTGTTGCTACACCTGGGCATGTCGGGCTCGCTGGCCTTCCGCGAGCAGCCCCCCGCCGCGGGGCCGCACGACCACTTCGAACTGGTCACCGACCGCGGCGTGCTGCGCCTGACCGATCCGCGGCGCTTCGGCGCGGTGGTCTGGTCGGACGGACTGACCGTCGAGCCGGCCGCCAAGCTGCTGGCCCGGATCGGGCTGGAGCCCTTCGACATCGAATTCCACGGCCCCTACCTGCATGACGGTTTCCGCGGCCGGCGCGTCGCGGTGAAGCAGGCGATCCTGGCCGGTGACGTGGTCGTCGGCGCGGGCAACATCTATGCGTGCGAAGCGCTGTTCCTGGCCGGCGTCGATCCGCGCCTGGCGGCGGGCAAGCTGAGCCGGCCGCGCGCCGCCAAGCTGGCGGCGGCGCTGCGGCAGGTGCTGGGCGAGGCGCTCGAGGCCGGCGGCAGCACGCTGCGGGACTTCAAGGATGCGCACGGCGTGGCGGGCAGCTTCCAGATGCAGGCGCGCGTCTATGGCCGCGAGGGCGAACGCTGCCGCGCCTGCGGCACGCCGATCCGGCGCATCGTGCAGGGACAGCGCTCGACCTTCTTCTGCCCGGTCTGCCAGAAGCGATGAACGCCAGAGCGATGAGCGCCAGAACGCCAGCCAAGACGCAAGCCTTGAGAACGACGCCCGACTCCCCGATCTCCGATGCCGACCTGGACGCCCGCGTGGCGGCGCTGCGAGGCGACTTCGCCCCGCGGCTGCTCGCGTGGCAGCGCCGCGAGGGGCGGCACGACCTGCCGTGGCAGAACACGCGCGACCCGTACCGGGTCTGGCTGTCGGAAATCATGCTGCAGCAGACGCAGGTGACGACGGTGCTGGGCTACTACAAGCGCTTCCTGGAGCGCTTCCCCGACGTGGCCGCGCTGGCCGCGGCGCCCAGTGACGAGGTCATGGCCGCGTGGGCCGGGCTGGGCTACTACAGCCGGGCGCGCAACCTGCACAAGTGCGCGCAGGCGGTGGTCGAGCGCCATGGCGGCGCCTTCCCGCGCAGCGCCGCCGAACTGGCGGAGCTGCCGGGCATCGGGCGCTCGACGGCGGCGGCGATCGCGTCCTTCTGCTTCGGCGAGCGCGTGGCCATCCTGGATGGCAACGTCAAGCGCGTGCTGGGCCGGCTGCTGGCCTTCGACGGCGACCTGTCCTCGGCCGCGCAGGAGAAGCGCCTGTGGCGCCAGGCCGAGGCGCTGCTGCCGTCGTCGCCCGAGGACATGCCCGCGTACACGCAGGGCCTGATGGACCTCGGCGCCAGCCTGTGCGCGACGCGCAGCCCGCAGTGCCTGCTGTGCCCGGTGGCGGCGCTGTGCACCGGGCTGGCGCAGGGCGAGCCCACCCGCTATCCGGTCAAGACCAAGAAGCTCAAGCGCGGCCAGCGGGAGAGCTGGTGGCTGTGGCTGGAGCACGAGGGTCGCGTCTGGCTGCAGCAGCGGCCGGCCGAGGGCGTCTGGGGCGGGCTCTGGACGCTGCCGCTGTTCGACGACGAGGCCACGCTGACGGCGCAGAGCGCCGCGCTGGGCGTGGCGGCGCCCGAGCCGCTGCCGCGCGTCAAGCATGTGCTGACGCATTTCGACTGGCTGCTGCATCCGCGCCGGGCGCTGCTGCCGCGCGAGACGCGGCCGGCGGGCGAAGGCGTGTGGGTCGCGCGCGAGCGGCTGGGCGAGTACGCGTTGCCGGCGCCGCTGAAGAAGCTGCTGGACTGAGGCGGCCGCGCGCTGGCGGCGCCCCCCGGTTTCCGGGTCGGGCGCGGGGTTCCGCCGGTCCCCGGCGGGCGCCGCTCCGTTATGCTCCCGCGATTGCCAGAACGGGCCGCGACAGGCCCGCGCACGCCACCACCGCATTCAGGGACACCATGTCGAACGACGTCAAGCCGGGCCGGGCCGCGGCCCTCAAGAGCGCACTGGAATCGGCTTTTATCGCCGTGCTCGCCAGCGGCGTGTGCCTGTGGTTCCTGATCAGCGAGACGCAGGTGCCCGGCGAGGGCGATCCCGCCAAGCTGACCATGTTCGGCCTGGGCCTGTTCGCCGGCCTGTGCGCGCACTTCGCCTACATGGGCATCGCGCTCAAGCGCGCCGGGCGCAACGTCGTGCTGTGGCTGCTGCTGATGCTGGTGCTGATGCCCTTCGCCTCGGTGGTGCTGGGCATCCTGCTGTTCAACCAGGTGCAGGAGATGGAGCAGGCACGCGAGGAGGGCGGCGCGAGCGCCGTGTGAGCGGACGGCTCAGCGGGCGTCCAGCTCGCGGTGCCGCTTCAGCACCTGGCCGTGATACGCGAACTGCTTGGCCAGCGTCTCGACGAGATAGACCGAGCGGTGCTGGCCGCCGGTGCAGCCGATGGCCACGGTCAGGTAGCTGCGCTGGTCCTGCGCGAAGTTGGGCAGCCACTGCGCGATGAAGGCGCCGATCTGGCTCAGCATCAAGCGCACCTCCGGCTGGCCTTCCAGATAGGCCGCGACCGGCTCGTCGCGGCCGGTGAAGGGCCGCAGCTCGCGGTCGTAATACGGGTTGGGCAGCACGCGCACGTCGAAGACGAAGTCGGCGTCGCTGGGCACGCCGTGCTTGAACGCGAAGGACTCGAACACCAGCGTCAGCGAGGCGCCGCTGACATGCACCAGGTCCCGCAACCAGCCGCGCAGCTGCGCCGGGCGGAGCTGGCTGCTGTCGATGACGGTGGATTCCATCCGCAGCGGCGTCAGCAGCTCGCGCTCGAGTGCGATCGCCTCCTGCAGCGCGCGGTGGGTGTCGCTGTCCTCGTTGCCGACGCGCAGCGGATGCGGGCGGCGCGTCTCGGAGAAGCGGCGCAGCAGCGTGTCGTCGTCGGCGTCCAGGAAGATCGAGCGCAGCGACACGCCTTCCTGGCGCATCGTCTTGATGTGGCCCAGCAGCTGCGGCAGCGAGCCGGCGCTGCGCACGTCCACCGCGATGGCCACGCGCCGCCAGCCGCGCTGGCGCTCCAGGTCGAGGAACTGCGGCAGCAGCTCGGGCGGCAGGTTGTCGACGCAGAAGAAGCCGGCGTCCTCGAGCGCATGCATCGCGATCGACTTGCCGCCGCCGGACATGCCGGTGACGAGCACCACCTCGCCGCGCGGCGAGTTGGCATTGGGCGTGGCCTGAGGCGCCGGTACCGGCGCGGTGTGGGGCGCGCTCATGGCTTGACCTTCCTGCCGGCGGCTGCGGGCGCGGCGGGCGTGGCGGCCGCGGCAGGCGTGGACTTGGCGGACAGGTCCAGCATCTCCTGTGCATGCGCCAGCGAGGTCGACGACAGGCGCTCGCCGCCGAGCATGCGGGCGATCTCGGCGGTGCGGGCCTCGCCGGCGATGGGGCGGACCTCGGAGTTGGTCTTGCCGTCCTTGAGCGCCTTGGCGACGAGGAAGTGGTGATCGGCGCAGGCGGCGACCTGCGGCAGGTGGGTGACCGCGAGCACCTGCACCCGCTGGCCGAGCTGCTTCATCAGGCGGCCGACGGTCTCGGCGACCGCGCCGCCGACGCCGGCATCGATCTCATCGAAGATCAGCGTGCCGGCGCCGCTGTTCTGCTGGCTGGTGGTGACGGCGATGGCCAGCGCGATGCGCGAGAGCTCGCCGCCCGAGGCGACCTTGGCCAGCGGGCGCGGCGTGCTGCCGGCGTGGCCGGCGACGAGGAACTCGGCCGATTCCATCCCGAAGCCCTGCGGCTCGTCCTGCGCCAGCAGCGCGACCTCGAAGCGGCCGCCGGCCATGCCGAGCTGCTGCATCGCCTGCGACACCGCGTTCGACAGCGCCGGCGCCGCCTTGGCGCGCGCGGTGCTGACGGCCTTGGCTTCCTTCTGGTAGCGCTTGAGCGCGTCGGCTTGGCGGGCCTGCAGCGCATCGAGGTCGGAGGCGGCGTCGAGCTGCGCGAGTTCGGCCTTCCATTCGGCGAGCAGCGCCGGCAGCTCGGCCGGCTGGCGGCGATAGCGGCGGGCGAGCGTGACCCAGGCGGACAGGCGGTCGTCGAGCTGCCGCAGCCGGTCCGGATCGAGGTCGGCGGCATGCAGGTAGGCGCCGAGGCTGTGCGCGGCGTCCTGCAACTGGGCTTGCGCGCCCAGCAGCGCGTTGACCGTGTCCTGCAGCCCGGCGTCGTAGCCGAGCACGTCCTGCAGCGCGGACAGCGCTTCGTCGGTCAGCGACTCGGCGTTGATCTCGGCCTCGGCGATGCGCTCGAGCGCGCCGCGCGCGGCGTCCATCAGCGATTGCGCATGCGACAGGCGCTGGTGCTCCGCGTTGAGTTCGTCCCACTCGTCGGCGCCGGGCGCGAGGCGGTCGACCTCGCCGATCTGCCAGCTCAGGCGCTCATGCTCGCGCGCCAGGTCGGCCTGTTTGGACTGCGCGGCGCCCAGCGCCTCGCTGGCCTGGCGCCACTCGGTGAAGGCGGCGGCCATCGGCCGGGTCTCGATCTGGGCGAAGCTGTCCAGCAGCTCGCGCACGCTGGCCGGGCGGGTCAGGCCTTGCCAGGCGTGCTGGCCGTGGATGTCGAGCAGGTGCTCGGCCAGCTCGCGCAGCTGGGCGACGGTGGCGGTGCCGCCGTTGATCCACGCGCGGCTCTTGCCCTGGGCGTCGATGACGCGGCGCAGCAGCAGCGTGTCCTCGGCGCCGTCGGTGGTGTCGAAGCCGGCTTCCTCCAGCCAGGCGGCGAGGGCGGCGGGGCGGTCGAACTCGGCGGAGATCTCGGCGCGGGTGGCACCCTCGCGCACGACGGCGGCGTCGCCGCGCGAGCCCAGGGCCAGCTGCAGCGCGTCGATCAGGATGGACTTGCCGGCGCCGGTCTCGCCGGTGAGGGCGGAGAAACCGGCGGCGAAATCCAGCTCCAGCGCCGGGACGATGACGAAGTCCTTGAGGCTCAGGCGGCGCAGCATCAGGTGTTTCCTTCGTTCCAGCGGAGCTTGCGGCGCAGCGTGGCGTAGTAGGACCAGCCGCGCGGATGCAGGAAGGGCGCGCGGTGCTGGGAGCGGCGCACGGTGATGCAGTCGCCGTGCAGCAGCGAGGCCAGGGCTTGCATGTCGAAGTTCACCGAGGCGTCGCGGCCGGCGACGATGGTCAGGCGCACCTCGCCGCTGTCGGGCAGGACGATGGGGCGGTTGGAGAGCGCGTGGGACGCGATCGGCAGCAGCACCCAGCCGGCGATGCCGGGGTGGAGGATGGGGCCGCCGGCGGACAGCGCGTAGGCGGTGGAGCCGGTGGGGGTGCCGACGATGACGCCGTCGGCGCGCATGTTGGCGACGAACTCGTCGCCGACGTCCACGCGCAGCTCGACCATGGCGGCGGTGGCGCCGCGGGAGACGACGACGTCGTTCAGCGCCACGCCGGAGAAGATCTGCTCGCCGTCGCGGAAGACGGCGCCTTCGAGCAGGGAGCGGTGTTCGATCTCGAAGTCGCCGGCGAGGATGGGGGCGAGGGCGTCGCGGAACTGGTCGGCGGAGATGTCGGTGATGAAGCCCAGGCGGCCCTGGTTGATGCCGACCAGCGGCAGGCCGTAGCGGGCGACCTGGCGGGCGAAGCCGAGCATGGTGCCGTCGCCGCCGACGACGATGGCCAGGTCGCACTGGGTGCCGAGTTCGGCGTGGGTCAATGCGGGGAAGGCGGTGATGCCGGTGCTGTCGGCGGTTTCCTGTTCGAGGGAAACATCCAATCCCTGGGAGGCGACAAAATCGGCAATCTCTTCCAGGATGGGCCGGATGCCCCGGGACTGGGGTTTTCCGACGATGGCCACGTGACGGAAGCGCTTGGACATAGCGCGGAATTACACCACAGCGAGGTGGCGGGGCCGGGGGCTGGGAAGGGGTGCCGCTGGTGGCTTCACTAGAATGAAAAACATGCTCGACGACCGCGCGAAAACACTGCTGAAGGCTCTGGTGGAGCGGTACATCGCCGACGGCCAGCCGGTGGGCTCCCGCACGCTGTCGAAGGCGTCGGGGCTGGAGCTGAGCCCGGCGACGATCCGCAACGTGATGGCCGACCTCGAGGAGCTGGGTCTGATTGCCAGCCCGCACACCAGCGCGGGGCGGATTCCGACGGCGCGGGGTTACCGGCTGTTCGTGGACACGCTGCTGACGGCCAAGCCGGGGATGCCGCGCGAGGCGGGCTCCTTCGAAAGCCAGCTGCTGCCGGATCAACCGCAACGGGTGATCGCGAACGCGGCGCAGCTGCTGAGCAGCCTGTCGAGTTTCGTGGGGGTGGTGACGTCGCCGCGCAAGACGGCGGTGTTCCACCACATCGAGTTCCTGCGGCTGGGCGAGCGCCGGGTGCTGGTGATCATGGTGTCGCCGGACGGGGACGTGCAGAACCGGCTGGTGTTCACGGCGCAGGACCTGTCGCAGTCGGACCTGACGGAGGCGAGCAACCGGCTGAACGCGCATTACGCGGGGCTGAGCCTGGACGTGGTGCGGGACCGCCTGCGGCTGGAGGTGGATCAGCTGCGCGGGGAGATCGCCAAGCTGATGAGCGCGGCGGTGGACGTGGGCCAGCAGGGGCTGCAGGAGCACGAGCCGATGATCATTTCCGGCGAGCGCAACTTGCTGACGGTGCAGGACTTCAGCCACGACATGGGCAGCCTGCGCAGGATGTTCGACCTCTTCGAGCAGAAGACGCAGCTGATGCGGCTGCTGGATGTGTCCTCGCGCGCGGAGGGGGTGCGGATCTACATCGGCGGCGAGAGCCAGGTGGTGCCGGTGGAGGAGCTGTCCATCGTGTCGGCGCCGTATGAGGTCGATGGGGAGGTGGTCGGGACGCTGGGGGTCATCGGCCCGACGCGGATGGCCTACGACCGGATGATCGAGATCGTCGACATCACGTCGAGGATGGTGAGCAATGCGTTGTCGCAGAAGTAGCGGCGATGGCTCGGCGGGAGTGCGCTAGCGCACCGTTAGAATCCGCCGCTCCGGTGCAAGGCCGGAGCACGCGAATCCGCCAGGGTTCGTATATGCGCATTACCCCCAGGGGGCCGTTAGCTCAGTTGGTTAGAGCAGAGGACTCATAATCCTTTGGTCACAGGTTCAAGTCCTGTACGGCCTACCAGTCTTATTCATCTCGACAGACGCTTGAATGACCTCGGATATCGAAGTCTTTCGACAGCGGTTGATACTCCGCCTTGCCTCCGGTGCTTCTGAACTAAGTTGCCTGCGCGACTGGAGTCTATTCATCCGCGCTCGCGATGGAAATCGATGTCTCAAGTGCGGAGGAATTAAAAGATTGTCCGCCCATCATATCTTCAGAAAGACTTTTCTGAGGGAGGCTCGATTCGAGCCGGGCAATGGACTGACTCTTTGCTCGAAATGCCACTCCGATATCCATAAAGGGTATAACGGTCGTCCCGACTTCAACCTTCCCATGGATGCGGAAGGCGGAGAAAAGATCGAAATAATAGTAGATATGCTATGGACGCTCCTCAATGACGCGAGGTTAAGAGGGCAACTTAGCGATGAATGGTACTTTCTTAGTGATAGTACATTGGCTGCTCTAAGACTGTTTCAAGGCTTTGGTCTGTCAATCGCCACTCATGGTACGCGCTTGGAACAGGCATTCTGGATTTGGAATCAGGCCCCGCTACACCTAGTCAAAGCGGTACTCGAGGCCAATGGGTTCGGGGCGGATTAAGGCTAGCCCATTAGACTGAAGTCGTCAGCTTGCTCAAAAATTTCTCTCGATGGAGTGCGATAAATTTTGAGTCAGGCGAAAGACTTGCATTTGCCGGAGTGATTAACTTTTTTGATAAATGATGAATTAGGCTATTCGGCAATAGCGGGTGGGTAAGGACGTCGAGGCTTTCGGAAACGGATATTAAATGCCTGTCGAACATCCAGTGAAGCGTGCGGGAAAGTGCGATCCCGTTCTTCAATGTGTCGGGCCCGCCTGAGGCTACCGGAAGAATATGTGCCGCTTCAGCTTCAAAGCTTCCGGCATGATCAACTAGCCTCAATCCGGAGATTGCGCAGCGCCCATCGTAGGCATTGCAGACCTGTGCTCTGAACGCCGAGTCTCGAACTGCCCGATTGAGAAGAACTGTGTGAATGCGTCTATCTGGAAACTGGAATGGTGCACTGTCTCCGGCAAGGTCTAACGCCTGAAGCGAGACAGTTCGTCGAAATCCCGCCCAAACTATTTTTTGAAAGTCTGCATTGGAGAGCGGTCGCATCGATCGCCCGCGAAGATATAGGCCAATCTTTGTCTGATCTGCCAATTCTCTCAGTGCTTCTTCACGGTAATCTTCACCGTCCCGCCAGCGGACTGGTTCGTCAAATCGGAGAAACTGCCGGAGAAATGCGTAGTAGTGGTCAGCGCGAATGGGGTCGGGTCGGATTGCCTCGATATTCGCGGTGGCAATATATGCCTTGCTACCGTGACCGGCCCGAGGCTGGCGTAAAATAATCCAGTCCCCGACGCACTGTTCTGCTATTCGCAGATAACGTCGCGGAAAATGATAACGGCTGGCCATGTCATCGTCATAGGCAGAGTCACTTTTCACGTCGAAGACAGCGTTCATCTCTCTGAGGAAATTTCGAATATCTCTTTAATACGGTCAGCCAGCCTTTCCGCGTCACGCGTTTCGCACTCCCAAATTACCTCCACCCGCCAGCCTGACTGCTGCAGTTTCTCTATCGCGAGAACGTCTCTGCGCCGATTTGCGTCGAACTTCTGCATCCAAAATTCGCTATTTGACTTTGGGATAGAGGCTTTTGGGCATTCGGGATGACGATGCCAAAAGCATCCATGCACGAAGATGGCGATTCTGCACTTTGGAAAGACTAAGTCGGGGCTGCCGGCAAGGTCCTTTCGATGTAGGCGAAAGCGAAGTCCCAGTCGATGAGCAACGGTTCGCACCCTGAGTTCCGCAAGAGTATTCTTGCTTTGCACTCGGGACATCAACCAAGAGCGGCGCTCGGGTGATAATTTGTCTGTCATCTCGGCCCGATGAAAAGACTCCGCCAACCAATGACGAGCAGCGAACTTTTCTAGATGTCGACAAACGCTACATTTGGGAAGAATCGATATATCTTCACAAAATTCGCTGCATCAGAAATAGGTATTGGGCCGGTCTGGATTTGTGCGCCGTCTTCTAGCGGCAACTGGGTGGAGAGTCGCTTCAGCTCGATTGAAGTTAGCTTCGGGATTTCGATCTTGAACTCCTCTTCCGAAGACCGCACAAAATCGAGGCCATCGAAGTTGCACGAATTAAATATCGGCTGTTGACCTTCATCAAAGATAATCCACCCGACCGTGAGCATATTGGCTCCGTCGTTGTAGTGGAAATTGAAGATCTGTTCCGCTTGAAAGCGTTGACCTCGCTGGAGAGCACCGTTGCGCTGTTGGAGAATCTTTGTTAGCTCATTCTCCAAAATTTTTCTTGCGACTCGTGCAGATCCCCACCCTGCTAGATCTTCATCGGACCACTCCGGAGCTATCCGATCAGTACCCAGTTTCCTCGCTAACGCGTTAACCGAATTTCGTGGAGCGCTTAGATCTTGACGTGGGGGTTGGCATTGAACCGACAGCGCGAGAACGCTGCCGGTGGCGACCTTCGATGCGACAGTTCGTAAGTCATCTAGCATGGATCTATCTAACGCCCCATCGTAATCTAGCCAAACGATGGCTCGGCTCGAAAGATCTAGCTGAGGAAGTACTTCGGATGTACTTCCCCACGCCATTTTTATATTGGCGTAGGGTAAATTTGATGAAAATCGAGACTTGTCATGTTCTGCCTGTTCGATGCTCGTCATCCTTCGGATGCCAAGTGCTCGGTGGAATAGAGCAAAGTCAGCGAAGTAAACCGATCCCAGTCCAATATAATGGTAATCTTCAAGCCGCCCGAATCTAAGACGGCGTAGCGCCTCGACCATCATGAGACGCTCGACGTGTTTGGCTGGTCGGATTCGGTAGTCGATCTTTCGATAGCTCGCCGTCATGATTCCTCTCCGAGCAAGCGTCTCGCGGTCAAATCGAAGGCCATCTCGCCGGCCTGTTTTGCGCTGGTTACACCAAGTGCGTCTTGAAGTGCATCGACCCGATCTTGCGGTCGTTTAAAGGTAATTCCGACCAGCGGAGGGCCTTTGGGAACGGCCTTATCGGGCCGTTTGAACGCTGAGATGGAGGTCAAGGATTTAAGGGGCACAAGGGCCGCTTTCGACACCGCTGCGGTCAGCGGTTGCTCATCTTTGGGATTTTCGCGTTCAGCGTCTAGATCGTTAAGGAAGTTGATAACCGGACGCATAGCGTCAATCATTTTGAGCCGGACGCTCTGGAAGATAGCCGAATCGGTGTCGACACCTGTCTTCGTGGTATTCCAAGGCAGGCGTCGTGCGTCCTTGCAGTCAAAGAACACAAAGCCTCGAAATCGCGCAAATTGATTGTGGTATTTGGGAACGTCCGTTTGTCCCAGGGTGCTCCACCCAGTTGCGCTTGACTGATCCGCCTCCAGAACCATTCGACCATTACAAAACACGTACCATCCGGCCTGTTTGGGGCTAGACTCCGCTGTCCCAGCAAAAATTCGAACGTGTACTGGCTCTTGGTCTGGCGCTGTGATCTCAAACTGATCAATGGCAGGTTGCATACCGCTCCCCACCGCAAGTTCCCAGGGGGTCGCAATCAGAGTCTTTTGATTGACGGTAATTCTAAGGCCCCGATCAATGTACTCTTGTTCCGCCGATTGAATCTCCCGAGTCAATTCGATTCGAAAGTATTCTTTGCCGAATGTCGACGCGACGTCTTCTCGAAGGTCGGTTACCGTGATTGTGGTTCCACAGTTGTCAGGGGCATTGTCCAGGGCGGTTTCGGTCGAATCAAACTTAAACTTCCAGCTTTTATCGTCGCTTACCCATTCATCTACATTGACCCGCAGATCGAATGCCTCGGTCGCCGTCTTGGAGTTAACTTCAAATACTCGACCGAACTTGAATAGCGCTCGCTTCATTCCGACGCCAAACTGGCCGACCGAATTTGGCGTTGCCTTCATCTCTGGAGGCCGCCCAATGCGGAAAGCGTACCTTCTGGCCAGATCGATTGGAATTCCGCCGCAGTTGTCTTCAATCCGAAATTTATTGGAATCTAGGTCAATCTCAATCTGCAGTCCCTCGAAGTTCGCATCCTTATCAGGTCGCAGGCGCCGAGCGCCGTCGATAGAGTTGTCTACAAGGTCCAGTACCGCCCGGCCCAAGCCGATATCTCGTGTCAACATGTCCACAAACAGAGATTTTGTGGGTTGCGCGTCGATGTCATTTAGATCTTCTTGGTCGTCCATTATGTTTTCATTCATTTTCTCTCCCTAGGTGATAATCCGTCCGCTAACTCGAGGCCTTAAATATTTTCTTAAGCAAATACTCCGCGACGATCGGGCTTACGCTGTTGCCGATCTGTCGGAATGCGTGCCATTTTGTTGGATGAAATTGAAACCAATCTGGAAAGCCCTGAAGGCGGGCTGCCTCGCGCGGTGCGATTACTCGTGGCGAGCCTGGGTGAACCGGGCGTATTGCTTGATAGCTGCCACGCTCAGGGCCTGTGCCGGCACGAAGCGTTGGACAATAGCCATGACGGTCCAATCGATAGCATTTGGAAATCGGATCGGATCTCCCTGGCTGCAAGGACCTCAAGCGGCGAATGGTTTCTTGAGTATGTATGGTGCCGAAGAATCCAGAGACTCGGCGGCGATTGGTTAGCTCGCGAATGGCGAATTCATCGCCAACGCCGAAGGGAATTGCCGCGGAGAGACTGGTCGAATAGAAGGACTCACTGAGTTCGCCGACAGATCGCCAACTCTGCTCCGGCGTTTGCCAATCCGATCTAATCGCTGGCAGCGCTTCGAGAGCATGTTCCACGCGAACGTCGCTGATTCCCGTCGGGAGAAAATCCGCCTCAGCGAGGTTGCCGACGCGATTTGGGTCGAAGCCGATGAAGAAAACTCGTTTCCGAATTGTGGGCGCGCCATAATCGCTCGCCTTCACCGTGATTGGCGGCAAAAGTCTATATATCGGTGGGACATTCGTAAGCGCACGCTTCAGTGTTTCGGCATTACGTTCCTTTAAAACTCCGGGAACGTTTTCGGCAAGGAAGAAGGCGGGTCTAGTTTCGGAAACCAGGCGAAAGAAATGGACCAGAAGTTCATTCCGTGGGTCCGAGCCCGACTTGAGTCCAATGTCGCTGAAGCCCTGACACGGCGGCCCCCCTATCAACCCGTCCAGTTCACCGCTTTTTACTCCGGATAGACACAGCAGCCTCTCGCCAGTGAGAGAGGCGACGTCTTCCAAAAGGTGAATCGAATTGGGAAAGTTTCGGCCGTGCCATTCGGCTGCGCGACTGTCGAGTTCGACAGCCGCTGCTACACGGAAGCCCGCGCGAGCGGCTCCTAAACTCAGTCCGCCGACACCGGCGAAGAGGTCAATTACGTTTTTTGTACTTGTGTGCATCGGTACATCCTGAATTGGCGTGAACGATACCCAAGAATTTGCAGATCGTCGATCGGGTATCGCCCTTCTTTGACAGGCGTACGCCCGAGAGGGGGTCTTGAGTGGCCCGACGTCGCCCGACCAAAGCAGAGGCAAAGCCCTATCGCCCTTTCCGCGGCGAGACCGACGGCGCAACAACATTTGGGCATTGGGCTCCGACGTTCGGGCTGCGCTCCGGCGGCGTGAGGGTGACTCCGCCCTCACGCCGCCCTCGTCCCCCTACAAACCGGATAGGTCGAGCACCCATAAAACTGCTCGCCGGCATTGGGCCCACGTTTCGCGACTCGCCTGACCATTGCGCTTGAGCACAGCGGGCAGACGACCATCGTCATCTCCGCGTTCGCCCGCTCATCGCGCACGGTGGCCGCCTTCCCGGGCCCACCCGTCCTCGCGACTTCCAGCAGCTCCTTCAACCTCGCCCCATCCACGAGCCTGACATTCCGCCCCTGCGCGAACGCCATCGCCTCGGTGGTGAACCTCCCCGACGTCACCAAGAACCCGCCCGCCGCGCCTCTGGCCGCCATCACGCCGTAGAGCTCCCGCACCACGTCGACGCCGACCTTCTGGGCCTTCCAGTGCTTGCACTGCACGACGTAGGTCTCGTTGCCGTTCGTGACCGGCTTGCGCAGCACCAGGTCGATGCCGCCATCCGGGCCGCCGCCGCCCGTCTCCACCACGGCATACCCCTTGCGCCGGAACGCCTCGCCGATCAGCAGCTCGAACTCGTGCCAGGTCATGCCGTCCACTGCCGCGGCGTCCTGCGATCGCACCGCCGCCTCGAGCAGCTTCCCGCGCCGGTATCGACGCACCGCCGACACCGCCGCCGCCGCGAGCAGCAAAACCGGTACGACGTACTGCCCGAAGGTCGCGAGGCCCCGAAGCACCGCGCCGACGAGGAGCTTGTCCATCTGATTCAGCGCCTGCGTCGGGTCCACCGTCGCCGGCGCCTTCGACGCCAACGCATGCAGCGCCACGTACGCCACCGCCGCCAGAGCCACGCAGGCCCACCACGGCATCAACGCGAAGAGGTCGATGACCGTCTCCGCGTCGCTCTTCTTCCTTCTGGCCATTCGGCTCTCTCCCTGAAGATCTCGGGCGAGCATAGCGAGCGCCGTGATCTTGAAGCCGTCCCGGCGCGTGGAGGAGGCGAATGGACCGTTATGGAGTTCTCGTTTCGCGGAGGGCGGTGCTCTTCATCACGATTCACCCGCATGAAAACATCGTGAATGCCTTGCCCGGTACGTTGCCGTTCAGATCTGTGCCACCCCGTCGAATCGGGGGCGACGACCTCGGGTGCCGCCGCGTATGACCTTCGTCCACCGCTCTGGGAAGGACTCCTCCCTATAGTCAATCGGAACGAAGCCATGCCCACATGGCTCATGGACAGGGAAGAACGCCGATGGCCGTCGCGAACCGATATACACCCGATCTTCAAGCGCTTGCCGCTCGATTCACCGCCCTCGCACAGCGTGAGCCGGAAGCCGCCATGAACCTGTGGCGGACCGAGGTGGAGCCTCTTCCGTCTCTCCTCTCAGCAACCGTCGGTCGTCTCGCCGATCCGTCGCTTTCGCCGTCGGCACGTGCGACGCTGACCGCCCGCCCTGACGGCAATGCGCTGCTCTTGCGTTGGTTCCTGGACAGGCAGGACCGTCCAGCGTTCCCCCGAACGCAGTTCTTCTCGTCGGCGGTGGCCTACGCGTTTTGTGAAGCTCTCATTCAGCAGCGCGGGAAGCCAGCCGCGAGTGCCGCGCTCAGGGAAGGGCGCGTCGTCTTGCTCGGGCTGCGCCAAGACACGTCGACGCTCGCGAACAAGGGGCGTGGCGTTTACGACGACTACATCGTGGTCCTGAACGCGTGGGGGCAGCGAGGTCATGCCCATCTCTTTCCGGCGACCACCGAGCCGACCGCGCAATACGCTCAGCGGGCATCGGTCACCGCCAGCGGAGCGCGCGTCGATGCCCGCTACAAGGACGTTCGATTCAAGGAGGCACACGGCGCGGACGTGGACAAGGACGGCATCCGTGACGCGGGCCGGCTGGCCGCAGGGACCTACTTCTTCACCGAGCTTCCCAGGATCTTCTTGAAAGACCGCGCCTTCTGGGCCAGTGCGGATCAGACGGTCGAGCGTGATACCGATGGGGACGGGCGCTTCACCTTGGCGGACCGAGATCGAATCGATCGTCATGGTGTGGGCCGGACCATGTACATCCACCAGGGCGGTCCAACCACCAACCCGGCGGTGAACACGTGGTCGGCGGGTTGCCAGACGGTGCCTCAGAACTACTATCCTCGCTTCCTTGCCTCACTCGGCGCACGCCCCAAGTTCTTCTATGTCCTGGTCGACTGCCGCTGAATCCTCACTGCGCGTCCTCACGACGCTCGCGCTCGCTGCATTCGCCGGTGCTGCTCGCGCCGACGCACCGCCGCCCGCCACGCCGTGCTCGATCGTCGCCTTCGTCGAGGAGACCGATCCCGCTGGTCTGAACGTCCGCGCCGCGCCGAATGCGAAAGCCCGCGTGCTGGGCACGCTGCCGCCCGTGTGGGTCGACAAGGCCTCGGGCACCTGGATCCGCGTCCGTGTCGAGATCACCGCGAGCGACTCCGGTTGGTTCCGAATCCGCAATGCGCGGGATGACGAGGACCTCACCGGTCAGCCTCCGCGGCCCACGTTCGCGGGCGAGGGCTGGGTCTCCGGCAGGAAGCTCGTCGTGAAGCCTCAAGCCCGCGTCGGTCGCGCTCGCCCCGACGCTCAAGCACCCGTCTGGCTCCAGCTCAACGACGAGCAGCTGTTCGACAGCGACGTGATGGTCAGCGCCAGTTCACTCGCCGCGTGCCAAGGGCCGTGGGCGCAGGTGGAATACGTCGACGCGAAGATCCCCGCCGAAGAGCGCAAGTCGCTGAACGTCGCCCCCGCCGCTCGCGCCGGCCTGCCACCGGGCCGGTTCCGTCTCTGGGTGGACAAGATCTGCGGATCCCAGGAAACGGTCTGCGACGGCTTGTAGACGCGCCGGCCGCTACTTGCGCGCCACGCTGTCGGGGAAAAGGGGGGCACGAGTCCGTTCCCGATGCGGCTGATGGAAGACCAAAGAGCATCAAAGTGATGCAGGCAACATCCATCTCGCATTCAGAAAATAGAAAAGGGCGTCGAGAGGCGCCCTTTTCCGTTTCAGGGAATCAGAACATCCGGACCCATTCGCGGATCTTCTGTCCCGTGCAACTCAGCATGGCGCCGAGTTCGCTCACGCCGGGATAGCCCCCTTCTCGCTGGACGCAATCAATCCATGTTTCCGGCATCGGGACCGGCTCGCGCCCTTCGGGCGTGCCCGCCCAACTGTCGCCGCCGTGGACCATGTTGATTTCTTGCTGAGTCAAGACTTGCATATATCACTTTCAAAGTTGTCCGAGAGCCGCTCGGCGCGAGCGGGTGGGAATCCCCCGCAGACGCAAAGTTAATCGTGAACGCCGGGCTTGGATATTCCTCGTGCAAGTCGGTCTGAAACTCGCATAAGTCACGTGAGAAGGCGGCGGCTGAAAACAACTCGATCACGCTAGTTAATTGCAGTTGTCCGGTGTCGGCTTTGCGGGGTGATTGCAAATATTTGGAAAAACCCACCGATATATGTGAATGGGAAAACACCCTGGCGCTGCGTGGTCGTTGGATTAGGCTGCGGTTGAGTCAACGATTCTCTTGCCGATGTTGAATATCAAGCACTTCCTCGATATGTCGGGGCGAGCCGCGCGACGCCTGCTCGAATTCGTCGCTCTACTCTTCGTGGTCGCAGCCATTGGCTTTCTGGTGCAATTCTTTGAACGGCTGCTCCCGGAGAATGTCGTTTCCCTGCCGGCACCGTGGGGGCCGATGATTCGAGTTCGTTCGTCGCTGTGTCTCCAGACGCTCGCGGCACTCTGGCTGCTCGCCACCCTCCAACGCGGCTACCCGCTGCGGACCTTGTTCAGAGTCCAGCTGCGAACGACGGCCGGGGTGGTGGCCGCGGCGGTGGCGTCCATCACGCTGGCGGCGCTGCTGATCGACTTCCAAGCGATCCGGTCGAATGGGTTTCATCCGATCAAGCCCTCCATCCATCCGGAGGTCTGGACCGCCACGCTCGCCGCGATGACGCTGGGCGCCTTCTTCGAGGAGCTCTTCCACCGCGCCCTGCTGCAGCCCTTGATCGGCAGGCTGTTCAACAGTGAGCTGGCGGGGCTGCTCGGCGCGGCACTGATCTTCACGCTGATGCATCCGCTGAAGGACGCGGTGCTGGTGGTGCCCGGCGCCTTGCTGCTGGGGATCGTCTTCTGGCGCACCCGGTCGCTGGTCTGCACCACGGCGCTGCATTTGGCGATGAACGTGACGGTCGACCTGCTGAAAGGCCGCAGCTTGATGGTGTCGCCGCTGCTCAGCGCGGAGGAGTTCGCGCCCATGCGGCCGGCCATCGGTCTGGCCCTCGTCCTGCTCGCGGTCGCCTTCGAGTGCTGGCATCGCCGCCCAAGCCGGCGCGCCACCCTCGCTCCCCCGAACGAGAGAGCCGCAATCGCCGCCGCCGAATCAACATCGGGATGACCTCACCTCCCTCGTTCCGATGCAGTACCGCTTCCTCCCTTCGCTCGTGCCCACGGTTCTCGCGCTCATCGCGGCTGGCGCCCAGGCCCAATCCAGCGTCACGATCTACGGCCGACTGAACGTCTCCCTCGAGCACGCCGATGCTGCCCGCGCGCCACGCGATCGCGCGGTCAACCGCGAGTCCAACAACCGCTCCGTCATCGGCTTTCGCGGCGCCGAGGACCTGGGCGACGGCTACCAGGCGGTGTTCCAGATCGAAGGCTCGCTGGCGCTCGACACCGGCGCCGGGACATCGCTCGCCAACCGCGACACGCGCGTCGGCCTGCAGACGCCCTACGGACTGGTCTTCGCCGGTCATTGGGGAACGCCGTACCTGCTGGCCACCAGCACCCTCGACCCCTGGTACCCGACCACCGCCGGCTACATGGCGCTGATGGCCAACGGCTCCGCGCCCACCACCAACCACCTGGGCAACACCGCGTCCTTCGACCGGCGCCAGCAGAACATCGTCCAGTACTGGAGCCCCCGCTGGCAGGGGCTCACCGGACGCGTCGCCTACGCCCTCAACGACGGCGAGATCGGCCCCGGTGGCTCGAAGCCCGACCTGTGGTCCGCCTCGCTCAGTTGGGACGACGGCCCGTGGAACGTCTCCCTCGCGCACGAACAGCACCGCGGCTACCAGGGCCCTGGTCGCACGGACACGGCGACCAAACTCGGCGCCGCGTATCGCGTCGGTCCGGCCCGCCTGACCGGCGCCATCGAGCGCCTCCGGTACGAAACGCCACTCGGTCCGTTGACCCGCACCGCGCTCTTCATGGCGGCCACCTGGCAGGTCGACCGCTTCAACCTGCGCGCGAGCTTCACCGACGCCGCCGACGGCAAGGGGCCGGCGGGCGCGCGGATCGGTTTCGTCTCGGCGGGCGACGCCACGGGCGCGCGGCAATGGACGCTGGGCGCGGACTACACGCTCTCGCCGCGCACCGGCCTCTATGCGTATGTCTCGCGCATCGACAACCAGGCCCGCGCGGCCTACGACTTCGCCATCAACCCGCTGGGCGTGGGAGTGGGGGAGAAGCCGACGGTGGTCGCGCTCGGACTGCGGCACGCGTTCTGATTCGCTGATCCCGGATCAGGCGCACCCCACCGGCTCCGCGGCACCGATCGACGCAGGGCGTCGACCCTTCCGAGGGGCGTGAAAACTTGCCGGCATTCGGCCGCGTGAGGGTTTGCGGGCGGAGCGAGCCTCGGGCCGACGTGGACACTGGCCGCCCCGCATTGCCGACACGCAACCCATGGCCCTCGTAGACACCGTCGTTTCGTTGATCCCCCTACTCGGGAAAGCCCCGCCGCCGATCGCCTACACCTTCGTCGAGCCCCGATATCAATGGGTCCCCGACGTGGCCTTGAAGAAGATCCACAGTCAGAAGGGCTTCCTGCTGGCCTGGCTCAGCCTCACCAATCTGTCTTCCGCCGTCCTCAGGAACGTGCGGATCAAACTGCCGTTCGCGCCCGAGTACGAGCCCAACGTCGAAGGCTCGAGCCGCTCCGTGGCCATGGCCGTGGCCTACGACCGCCCGGTCAGCGAGTTCCGGCTGGACAAGCTCGATCCGGACGAGCAGCTGTTCATCGCGATCCATCTGCTCCCCGACGAAGCCCATCGATTCACGGAGCCGCAGGTCATCATCGGAGACCGGCTGTTGTCTCGGGGCATGCGTACTGCGGGCTTCGTCAAGCGATCGCCCGGAGAGGCGCTCCTGATGACGGCCGCCATCGGGAGCGTGGTGGCTGCGGCCGGCATGGCGGGCTTCCTGCTCTACCGGACCCTTCATCCCGATGCCGGCACCTTGGCGATCGAGGCCGCCGTGGCGACGCTCCAGCACCGAGGCTGCGTGTTCAAGTCCTTTCCCGCGACCATGGTCAACGACACCCTGCTGGCGAAGCACGAGCGGGACGAGGCCTTTCTGTTGCACATCAACCAGGTGGTGACGCGCAAGGACCTGCTTGCGAAGGAGCAGGTCGTGCTCTGCGTGAGCCAGTGAGCGCCTCGGGCCACCCCCGTCCCTCATTGCGGCCAGGCATATCCATATGCGAGGGAATGCCAACGACTGGTGGCAACATCGGCCCCTCCTACGAACAACGAGGGGCCTCATGAAAGCCTTCCGCACTTCCCTGATCGCCGCCGCGCTGCTCGCCGGCGCTTCCCTCGCGGCCCAGGCCACCGACCTGCTCGACGACGTGAAGTCGCGCGGCACGCTGCGGGTGGCCGTCGAGGGCACCTACCCGCCGTTCAACTTCAAGGACGCGAAGGGCCAGCTCGACGGCTTCGACGTCGACATCGCCAAGGCGATCGCCGCCAAGCTGGGCGTGAAGCCGGAATTCACCACCACCGAATGGAGCGGCATCCTCGCCGGCCTCCAGGCGGGCAAGTACGACGTCATCGTCAACCAGGTCGCCGCCACCGACGAGCGCCGCAAGACCTTCGACTTCAGCGCGCCCTACGTCACCTCCTATCCGCAACTGATCGTGCGCGCCAACGAGACCCGGCCGCTGCAGTCGCCGGCCGACCTCAAGGGCAAGAAGATCGGCGTCGGCCAGGGCAGCAACTTCGCCGACCTGGCCAAGACCTGGGACGGCGCCGAGGTGCGCACCTATCCCGGCGCCACCGAGTACCTGCAGGACCTGGCCACCGGCCGCATCGACGCCGCCCTCAACGACAGCCTGCTCATCCCCTACCTGAAGGAAAAGACCAAGCTGCCGATCAAGGCCGGCGCCGCCATCGGCAAGCCCGCCACCAACGCGATCCCGTTCCGCAAGGGCAGCCCGAAGTTCCAGGCCGCCATCGACAAGGCGATCGCCGATCTCCAGGCCGACGGCACCTACGCCCGGATCTCGACCAAGTGGTTCGAGCGCGACGTGAGCAAGCCCATCGACAACAAGTGATCCCTGGCCGGCGCGCGGTCCACGCCGCCTGCCGGCCGGCGCCGGCCGTCGCTCAATTGGCTGTCGTTCAGGTGGCCGTCGCTCCGGTCACCATCGCTCGGGTCACCATCGCTCGGGTGCCCATCGCTCAAATGGTCATCGCTCAAATGGTCATCGCTCAGGTGGCCAGCGTGTCTCTCGCCGCCGGGCGCGGCAGTTCGTCGACTGCGCCGCCCTCCAGCACGATCACCCGCTCCGCGCCCGCGATCGTGTCCGGCCGGTGCGCGATCATCAATCGCGTCAGCGGCAACCGGGCCAGGTTGGCGGTCACCGCGCGCTCCCGGGTGACGTCGAGGTGGCTGGTCGCCTCGTCGAGCGCCAGGATCCTCGGCCGCCGATAGATCGCCCGCGCCAGCAGCAGCCGCTGCTTTTGCCCCCCCGACAGGCCGCTGCCCAGGTCCCCGACCAGGGTCTGGTAGCCCATCGGCATCCGGCAGATGTCCTCGTGGATCTGCGCGAGCATCGCGGCGGCCTGCACCCGCTCCGGATCGGGCTGCGTGTCGAAGCAGGCGATGTTGTCCGCGAGCGAGCCGGTCAGCAGCACGTCCTCCTGCATCACCGTGCCGATCTGCCGGCGCACGTTCCTCAGCCCGAGCTGCCGCATCGGCATGCCGCCGTAGCGCACCTCGCCCTCCTCGGGCGCCAGCAGCCCCAGCAGCACCTTCAGCAGCGTCGTCTTGCCCGAGCCGCTCGGGCCGGTGATCGCGATGCTCTGGCCGGCCGGCACCGTCAGGTTCACGTGGCGCAGGATCCAGGGCTCGCGCTCGCCGTAGCGGAAGCTGACGTCGCGCAGTTCCAGGCTGGCCTCCAGGTGCGCGAGGTCATGGTCCGGCACCTCGTCGGGTTCGGGCGGCTCGAGCGCGATGTCGGCCAGGCGTTCGGCATGCAGGCCCAGCATCCGCAGTTCCACCGCGTAGTTGATCAGCGCCGACACGCGGCCGGTGAACTGGCCCTTGTAGCTGAGGAACGCGAACAGCATGCCCACCGTCATCGTGACCGTGCCGGCCTGTTGCCCGTCCAGGATGAGCCCGGCGCCGAGGAAGAGCACCAGCAGGTTCTCCACGCCGAAGAGGAAGGTGTTGGCGGTGCTCATCGCCATCGACAGCTTGGCGGTGCGGACATCGCGGTTCTGGACCTCGACGATCAGGTTCTGCCATTGCGCGCGCCGCTCCTGCTCGCGGCCAAAGAGCTTCAGGGGCGTCATCGCCCGCAGGGTCTCGAGGAAGTGCGTGCTTTCCCGCGCGGCGACGACCAGCCGTTCCGCGGCCGCGTCGCGCAGCGGCCGGTAGGCGGCCCAGCGCAGCAGGCCGTACAGCAGGACGGCGGCGATCACGACCAGCGCCAGCGGCCAGGCATAGACCAGCATCATGACCAGCGCGGCCACGCCCATCAGGCCGTCGAGGAGGGCCTCGATCGCGGCGGTGGTCAGCGTCTTCTGGATCGCGTCGACCGCGCCGAAGCGCGAGGTGATGTCGCCGAGGTGGCGCCGCTCGAAGAATCCGACCGGCAGCCGCAGCAGATGGGCGAAGGTGTTGCCCCGCCATTGCAGCGACAGCGTCTGCGTCAGCAGGACCAGCATCCACGAGCGCGCCAGGCCGAGCGCCGTCTGGGTCACCAGCAGCAGGCCGAAGCCGATCAGGAGCACCTTGAGCAGGTCGCGGTCGCCCGAGGTGAGGACGTCGTCGATGATGAGCTGGTTGCACAGCGGCGCGACGATCGCGAACAGTTCCAGCACCAGCGCGACGAGCAGGATCTGCACCAGCGATCGACGCAGGCCGAGCACCTTGCCGGTGAGCGCGGCGAGCGAGACCCGAGGCGGCGGCGCGGCGGGCTTGAAGTCGGCATTGGGCGTCAGTTCGACGGCGACGCCGGTGAAATGGGCGGAGACCTCGTCCAGGCTCAGCCGGCGTTCGCCGACGGCCGGATCGAGCACGGTCACGCTGGCGCGGTGGACCCGGGCCAGCACCACGAAGTGGTTCATGTCCCAGTGCAGGATGCAGGGCAGCGACAGCTTGGCGAGGAAGGGCAGGTCCAGCTTCAGCGGCCGGCCGGAGAAACCAATGCCGGCCGCCACCTCCAGCAGGTCGCGCAGCTTCATGCCCTTGAGCGCGACCGGGAAGCGCCGGCGCAGGTCCTGCAGCGTCGTGGCCTGGCCATGGGCCGTCGCGATCATCGCCAGGCAGGCCAAGCCGCATTCGGCCACCTCGGATTGAAGGATCGGGGTGGGCCGGGTCATGAATCCTCCTGCCGCACGACGATGACGTAGGGGCCGCCGCCCGGCGTCACCGTGACCTCATGGACCTGTTCCTCCAGAGGCACGACCACCGCGGGGCCGCGGGCGGTCCGCCGGACCTCGAGGTTCACGGGCGCGCCGCTGGCATCGCGTCCGGTCACGGTCAGCGCATCGTCGAGCGGCAGGAAGGTCACATCGGCGCAATGCAGGTCTCGCGCTTGCAGCGCCTGCAGCCAGCCCTGGGCCTTGAACATGGCCACCGCCTGTGCGCAGGCCTCGCGCAGACCGTCGACCGGGTAGCGGTCATCGGCGCGCGGGGCGATCGCGATCCAGTATTCGAGCGACACGCTGCCTTTCGGCCGATTGACGACGAATCGGGCCTTCGCGGCGTCGACCGCGAATGCGGCGGGCAACGGGGCCCATCCTTTTCTTGTCGGGATGGGAATGAGAGTGTCGGCGTCCTCGACCGCGAGCGCGAGCTGCTCGAAGGAGAAGGTGGCGGGATCCGATGGCAGCAGGCGCAGGTACCACTGCACCCGGTCCTGCGGACCCGGGTAGGACTTGACGAAGGCCAGAGCCTGGCCCGCCCCGCGAAAGGGAATGTGATGCCGATGGACGGACTGTCCGGAGATCTCGGACCGGGGGAGCGGGATCGGGTCCCGGAGCTCGGGCTCGGCCGAAGCGCCGCCGAGGACCGCGAAGCCGATCAACCCGAGCAGGCCGGTGAACAGGGTGCGTTTCATTGCTGGAGGCTGTCATGCGCCGTCGCGGCGCGACGCGGTGAGCGGCCAGCCACGGAGGTGGCCGGCCGCAGGTGAGGTCGAGTCAACGCAAGGTCTGGGCAGGCGCATCAGCTGACGCGCGCGGCCACCGGGCCGGTCAGCCCGAAGTGCGCGCCGAGGTAGGACGCGGCGCAGCGGACCATGAACTTGGCGAACTTGGACAGGAATCCGCCGCCGCCATGCACTTGATCGATCTCGTCTTGAGTCAGTTCCGTCATTTCAATCTCCGTCAGTTGAAGGGCCGAGAACGGTCGGCCGCCGTTTCCCCGGCGTCGATCACTCGCCGCCGGAAGATCGATGTCCCGCTAGATCCGCCTGGCCGTCGCCAGCAGCGGTTCCAGCAGCCACTCCCAGATGCGCCGGTGCTCCAGCGTCACGTCGGCGTCGAGCGCCATGCCGGCGCGCAGCGGCAGATCGCGGCCATACGCGGCGATCGCCTGGCGATCCAGGCGCACGTCGATGCGGTACAGCGGCTCGTTGGCCTGGGCCGCACTGACCAGCGCCTGCGCCTGCCCGGACGGCAGGTCCTGCGGCGCGATCGGCGTCGGGCTGACGTGGGCCACCTGGCCCAGCGCCATGCCGAACTTCTGGTACGGGTAGGCCGCGTAGCGCAGCCAGACCTGCTGTCCGGGCTGGATGAAACCCACCGTGCGGCTCGGGGCATAGAGCTGCGCCACCAGCACGTCGGCGTCCGTCGCCGCAACGCTGACCGGCGTCAGCGTCACCAGGGTCTGGCCGGCCTGCACCGCCTGGCCCGCATGCAGGGGCAGCGCGCTGACGCGGCCATCGCGCGGCGCCGTCACCTCCAGACCGGCCCGGGCCTCGAGCTCCGCGCGCTCCTGCTCGAGTTGCGCCGCGGCCCGGTCCAGCTGCGCCAGCGAGGTCGCCAGCGTCGTCGGGATCGCGGCGAGTTCCGCCTCAAGGGAGCGCGCCTCGCGGCTCAGGTTCTCGACCGACCGCTGCGCGCCGCGTTCCCGCGCCCGCAGGTCGAGCAGTTCCTCGTCCCGTTGCTGCACCTGGGTGTCGGGCACGAAGCCGTTCTCGGCCAGGGCGGCGTAACGCGAACGGCTGCGCTGCGCCAGCGTGACGCGGGCGCGCACCATGTCCAGCTCCTCGCCCGCCTGCGTCGCCTCCAGGCGCAGGCTGCGCAGGCGGTCGCTCAGCGTGTCCTGCCTGTCCCCGGCCTGCCGACGCTGCAGCTGGCGCTCGGTCTCCAGGCTGCCGGCGCGCGTCTGGATCGCGCGGAGGTTGAGCGCGGTCATGTCGCTGCCGTCCACCCGGCGCTCGCTGCGCACCCGCAGCAGCGGCTGGCCTTGGCGCACCTCGTCGTCCTCGCCGACGAGCACGGCCTCGACCTGCCCCGCCAGCGGCGAGGACACCTGCAGCAGCCCGCCCACCGGCATCAGCAGTCCCGGCACGCGGGCCTTGCGCGAGACCTGGCCGATCAGCGCGAAAGCGATCAGCGCGGTCGCCAGCAGCACCGCCACCGCGGCCACCACCTGGAAGGCCGGCCGCTGCGCGACGCGGATGGTGCCCATCCATGGCGCTTGCTGGAACTCCTGGACCGCCGCTCGAAACATGTGCCGCTCCTTCGCCGATGACGCCGCTGGTGCGGCCATGGGAAGGATTCTTTGGTGACCGCGGGCCTCGGCCGCGACGGCGACGGGGTGGCTCCGAATGAGGATTGATTTCGCCGCGGCGGCATGCACGGCGAACAGGACGGGCCTTCGGCTGACTCGCGTTGATCAGCCCACTGCCGGATGCAGGTGTATCGATGCTTCGATCTGTCGGTCGGCCCTGGCGAAGTGCACCCGCATTTGCAGCAGTCTCCACAAGCTGTGGAAGGAGATGCCGGGGGCATGCCGCTGCACGGCGTGATCGAAATCGGCGCGCGATGTGGCGTGAGGCCCACGATGGCGGGGCGCCTGTCTACACTGGCGCCCCCGTTCCCGGACTCCCCATGCAAGCGCTCCTCGACGTCATCGCCACGCTGCCCCGGCCCAGCGGCCCCGGCCGCTTCTTCCACGGTCGCGGCGGCCTGTTTCCCGGCTGCGAGCAGTGGGTCCTCGATGCCTATCCGCCGGTCTGGCTGCTGACCAGCTTCGCGCCGGTGAGCGACGAAGACCTGGCCCGCATCGGCGCGGCGCTGGCCGCGCGCTGGGCCGAGGTCGCGCCGGGCGAGCCGCTGAACTGGATGTTCCAGCACCGCGACGAGCACCGTCCCACCAACCGCCTGATGGCCGGCGCCATCCCCGACGAGCATGTGGTCGAGGAGGACGGCGCGCGCTTCGTGGTCCACCTGGCGCAAGGACAGAACCACGGCTTCTTCCTCGACATGGCCGAAGGCCGCCGCTGGGTGCGGCGCTGGGCGGCGGCGCATCCGGATGGGCGGGTGCTCAACCTGTTCGCCTACACCTGCGCCTTCTCGGTCGCCGCGCTGCAGGCCGGCGCCGCGACCGTGGCGAACTACGACATGGCCCGCGGCGCGCTCTCGACCGGTCGCCGCAACCACCAGCTCAATGGCGTGCAGGACCGCGCCGCCTTCCATGCGCACGACATCTTCAGCTCATGGGGGAAGATCCGCCGCGGCGGTCCCTACGACCTGGTCGTGCTGGACCCGCCGAGCTACCAGAAGGGCAGCTTCGTCGCGACCAAGGATTACGCCCGCCTGGTGCGACGGCTGCCGGAGCTGCTGGCGCCGGGCGGCCATGCGCTGGTGTGCCTGAACACGCCCAAGCTGGATACCGCGTTCCTGCGCGAGCTCGTCGCCACCGAGGCGCCCGGCCTCGCCTTCATCGAACGCGTCGCCAACCCGCCGGCCTTCGCGGACGAGTCGGAGGAGCGGTCGTTGAAGGTGCTCGTCTACCGCCAGCCGGCGGCCTGACGGGCGGGGCGGCCGCGGTCAGAAGGTCCTGGCCTCGATCGCCGCCCTGACACGGTCCAGCGCCGCGCCCAGCCGCACCAGGTCCACCGACCCCAGCGCCAGCCGGATCGCATGCGGCGCCTGCGGCGTGGTGGCGAAGGGCTCGGCCGTCGACACCGACACCCGCTCGCGCTGCAGCGCCATCGCCACCTGGTCGGCGCGCACGGCCTCGCCCAGCGGCAACCAGACGAAGTAGGACGACGGATGCGCGATGCGCTTCATCGTCCCGAGGCGTTCCGCCACCAGGCGCTGGCGGCGTCGCGCGTCCTCGCGCTTGTGCGCCTCGAGCCGGGCCACGGTGCCGTCCTCCAGCCAGCCGGTGGTGATGGCCGTCATCACGCCGGGCGTGTTCCAGGTCGTCGCGCGGATTGCCCGTTCCAGCGCATGGACCCGCGCGGCCGGCGCGACGGCGAACCCCACCCGCAGCCCCGCCGCGACGCTCTTGGAGAACCCCGACACGTAGACGGTCCGCTCGGGCGCCAGCATCGCCAGGGGCGGCGGCGGATGGTCGGCGAGGTAGGCGTAGGCGCCGTCCTCGATGATCAGCAGGTCGTGTCGCCGCGCGAGCGCCACCAGCTCGCGCCGGCGCGTGGCCGCCATCACCCAGCCGAGCGGGTTGTTCAGCGTCGGCATCGTGTAGATCGCCTTGACGCGGCGGCGCCGGCACAGCGCCTCCAGTGCGTCGAGGTCGGGCCCCGCGCCGGCCGCCGGCACCGGCGCCAGTTCCAGCCGCTGCATCCCGGCCACGAGGCGGAAGCCGGGATAGGTGAGCACATCCACGGCGACCACGTCGCCCGGCTCCAGCAGCGCCATCAGCGTCACCGCCAGGCCGTGCTGCGCGCCGTCCACGACCAGCACGCGGCCGCCTTCGACCTCGAGGCCGCGTCGCCGCAGATGGCGCGCGATCGCGGCGCGGTCGGCGGGCCGGCCGCCATGCGGCTGGTAGCGCAGCAGCGCCTCCAGGTCGCCCGCGCCGGCCAGCTGGCGCAAGGCGCCGCGCAGCAGTTCCGCCTGACCGGGCAGCGACGGGTAGTTGAAGCTGAGGTCGACCATGTCCGCCGCCACCGCGTCCAGGTCCACGCCCTGGCCGGGCGCGAGCGCCGTCTCCTTGACGAAGGTGCCGCGGCCGGTCTCGCCGCTGATCAGGCCCATCGCCCGCAGCTCGGCGTAGACACGGGTCGCGGTGACCAGCGCGAAGCCCTCGCGGGTCGCGAGGTCCCGGTGGGTCGGCAGCCGCGCGCCCGCGGGCAGGGCGCCCGAGCGGATCTCCGCCGCCAGCCGGTCCACCACCGCCTTGTACCTGGGCTCCGCCATGCGCCACCGCCTGTATCCATGACAATTTTTTGATTGTATTGATAGGCCGGCTTACCCTGCGGTCCTTCTTCCATCGAGGCACCGGGGACATGGACACCGCATCGCGAGGCTGGCTGAACGGATTCATCGGCGTGCTGATCTTCAGCGGCTCGCTGCCGGCGACGCGGGTCGCGGTGGCCGACTTCGACCCGGTGTTCCTGACCGCCGCGCGCGCCACCATCGCCGGGCTGATCGCGCTGGCGGCGCTGCGCCTGCTGCGCGCGCCGCGGCCCACGCGCGCGCAGGCCGGGCCGCTCGCGATCGTCGCGGCCGGCGTCGTGATCGGTTTCCCGCTGCTGACGGCGCTGGCGCTGCGGCATGTCACCTCGGCCCATTCGATCGTGTTCATCGCGCTGCTGCCGCTGTCGACGGCCGCCTTCGGCGTGCTGCGTGGCGGCGAGCGCCCGCGCGCGGCCTTCTGGATCTTCTCGATGCTGGGCAGCCTGTGCGTCATCGGCTTCGCGGCGGGGCAGGGCCTGCGCGCCGCGCCGCTGGGCGACCTGCTGATGCTGGGCGCCATCCTCGTCTGCGGCCTGGGGTATGCGGAGGGCGCCCGGCTTTCTCGCACGCTCGGCGGCTGGCAGGTGATCTGCTGGGCGCTGGTGCTGGCGCTGCCGCCGATGCTCGCCCTGGCCGCGTGGCGCGTGCCGGCCAGCTTCGCGCCGGTCGGCGCCGCGGCCTGGGCGGGGCTGGGGTATGTGTCGCTGTTCAGCATGCTGATCGGCTTCGTCTTCTGGTACCGCGGGCTGGCGCAGGGCGGCATCGCCGCGGTGGGGCAGCTGCAGCTGCTGCAGCCGCTGTTCGGCCTGGCACTGGCCGCGGGCCTGTTGCGGGAAGCGGTGAGTCCGGCGATGCTCGCGGTCACCGTCGCCGTGATCGGATGCGTGGCGGGCGCGCGCCGCTTCTCGCGCCCCCGCTGAACGCTCGTGGACCGCGCCGTCGAAATGGGCAAGTCTTCCGTCGGATCAGGCAAGCCGCGTCGCCCGTCGCCTTTCTAGACTGCGGGGCAACCCGACGCAGCCATCAGGAGGTCGACATGGGTGATCGCTTCGCAGCGGATTTCTCGATGCCCGCGTCATGCAGGCTGGCGTGCTCGGCGGTGCTGGGCGCGGCGTGCGTGGTCGTCGTGGCGGGCCTCATGGCCGCGGCGGCGCCGGCGAGCGCGGCCGACGGTGCCGCCTTCCAGCCGACGCCGATCTCGGCCACGCCGAACCGGCAGGAAGGCCTGGCCGCCTTCGCGCAGCTCGAGCGCGTGCTGCTCCATCCCCGATGTCTGAACTGTCATGTGCCCAATGCGCCGCTGCAAGGCGACTTCAGCCGGGTCCACTATCCGCCGGTGCAGCGCGGCGCGGACGGCAAGGGCGTCGCGCCGCTGCAGTGCGCGACCTGCCATTCGACGCGCAACAGCCCGCTCCAGCATGCGCCGCCGGGGCTGGAGACCGACGGCAAGCCGGGCTGGCACATGCCGCCCGAGACCATGAAGATGTCCTGGCTCGGCCTGAAGGGCGCGGCGCTGTGCAAGGTCTTCCGCGAGCCCGCGACCAACGGCCACCGCTCGCTGGCGATGATCGAGCAGCACCTGGTCACCGACCACCTCGTCGCCTGGGGCTGGCAGCCGGGGCCGGGCCGCGCGCTGCCGCCGCTGGACAAGGCGGCCTTCGACACGCAGGTGCGCGCCTGGATCCGCAACGGCGCGCCTTGCGACGCCACCGAGCCGCTGCGCAAGTCCATCGGATCGACGAAGGCCGCATCGACGCGCGAGGTCGTCGAGCACCTGCGCGCGATGGCCGGCGCCGCCGTCCCGGCCGACACCCTCATCTCCATCAGCGCCACCGCCACGGTGAGCAGGAGCCAGCCATGATCTCGTTCCGCCTGAACGGCCAAGCGCAGCAAGTCGACGTGCCGGGCGATACGCCGGTGCTCTGGGTCCTGCGCGACACGCTGGGCATGACCGGCACCAAGTTCGGCTGCGGCGTCGCGGTCTGCGGCGCCTGCACGGTGCATGTGGACGGCGAGCAGCGGCGCGCCTGCGTCACGCCGATCGAGTCCGTCGCCGGCCAGCAGATCACCACGATCGAGGCCATCGGCGGCGACCGCATCGGGCAGGCGGTGCAGGAGGCCTGGGTCAAGCACGACGTCGTGCAATGCGGCTACTGCCAGAGCGGCCAGATCATGGCCGCGGTCGCGCTGCTGCGGCACCGGCCCCAGCCCAGCGACGCCGACATCGACGCCGCGATGAGCGCCAACCTCTGCCGCTGCGGCACCTACGTGCGGATCCATGCCGCCGTCAAGGACGCGGCCCGCTCGCTCGCCTGAAGGAGCCTCCCATGCGCCCCATGTTCCAGTACCTCAGCGGTGAACTGCCGACGGCCTTGGCCGAGGCGCCCGAGTCCTCGGCCGCGCCGGGCGAGGGCGGCCTCGGTCGCCGCGTCTTCCTCAAGCTGGGCCTGGCCGCCGGCTTCGCGCTGTACGCGGCGCCCGGCGGCGCGCAGGACGCGTCGGTGGGCGGCTCCGCGCCGGGCGCGCCGGAGCCGCTCAAGCCCTTCCAGCAGCCGTCGGCCTTCGTCGCGATCGACGCGGACGGCATCGTCACCGTCACCATCGGCAAGATCGACTTCGGCCAGGGCGTGCAGACCGCGCTGCCGATGCTGGTGGCCGAGGAAATGGACGCGGACTGGAGCAAGGTCCGCTGCGAGCTCGCGCCGGCGGGCGAGGCCTACAAGGATCCGTTCTTCCACATCCAGATGGTGGGGGGCTCGACCAGCATCAAGGCGTCCTGGCAGCAGTACCGCGAGATCGGCGCCCGCATGCGCGCGATGCTGGTCGCGGCCGCGGCGAAGCAGCTCAACACGCCGGCCGCGCAGCTGCGCACCGAGTCGGGCAGCGTCGTCACGCCGGACGGCCGTCGGCTGGGGTATGGCGCGCTGGCGCAGGCAGCCTTCGCCGAGCCGGTGCCGGCGTCGGTGGTGCTCAAGGATCCGTCGCAGTTCAAGCTGATCGGCAAGCCGGTCAACCGGCTCGATGCGCGCGCCAAGTCCAGCGGTCGCCAGGACTTCGGCATCGACCTGCAGTTGCCGGGGCAACGCACCGTCGTCATGGTCCATCCGCCGGTCTTCGGCGGCCGCGTCGCGCGCTTCGACGCGGCGCCGGCGCTCGCGGTGCCGGGCGTGGAGGAGGTGCTGCAGGTGCCGCTGAGCGGCGGCGCGACCGGCCTGGCCATCGTGGCCAACGGCTTCTGGCCGGCGCGCAAGGCGCGCGAGCTGGTCAAGGTCGAGTGGGACCTGAGCGGGGTCGAGCGCGTGGACAGCGCGGCGCAGCTGGCGCAGTTCCGCGCACTGGCCAGGCAGCCGGGCATCGCGGTCCAGCGGGCCGACACCGCGGCGCTGACGGCGAAGCCGGCACCGGCGCTCATCACCGCGGAGTTCACCTTCCCCTACCTGGCGCACACGCCGATGGAGCCGCTGAACTGCACCATCGACTTCCGGGGCGATCGCTGCACGGTGTGGGTCGGCTCGCAGTTCTAGACGGTGGACCAGGCGCAGGTCGCCGGCGTGCTGGGGCTCAAGCCGGAGCAGGTCACGCTGCACACGATGACCGCCGGTGGCGGCTTCGGACGGCGGGCGACGCCGACCTCGGACTATGTCGTCGAGGCCGCGCAGGTGGCCAAGGCGCGCCACGCCGCGGGCAAGACCGGGCCGGTGAAGATGATCTGGACGCGCGAGGACGACGTGCGCGGCGGCTACTACCGTCCGACGCACCTGCACCGCGTCGAGATCGCGCATGACCGGCAGGGCGGGGTGCTCGCCTGGAAGCATGTGATCGTGGGCCAGTCCATCACCATGGGCACGCCCTTCGCGGACTTCATGGTGAAGAACGGCGCGGATGCGACGATGACCGAGGGCGTGGCCGAGAGCGCCTATCCCTTCCCGATCGCGCTGGAGGTCCATCACCCCAAGGCCAACGTGCCGGTGCTGTGGTGGCGCTCGGTGGGGCACACGCACACCGCCTTCGTGATGGAGACGCTGGTGGACGAGCTGGCGCGCGCCGGCAAGCTCGATCCGGTGGCCTACCGGCGGCAGCTGCTGGCCAAGCATGCGCGCCACCTGGCGGCGCTGGACCTGGCGGTGGCGAAGTCGGGCTACGGCAAGGCGACGCTCGCCAAGGGACGGGCCTGGGGCGTGGCGGTGCATGAGTCCTTCAACACGGTGGTGGCCTATGTCGTCGAGGTGTCGATGAAGGGCGGCCGGCCGGTGCTGCACCGGGTCACGGCGGGGGTGCACTGCAACCTCGCGGTGAACCCGCGCACGATCGAGGCGCAGGTGCAGGGCGCGCTGGTGATGGGCATCGGCATGACCTTGCCCGGTGCGGCGATCACGCTGAAGAACGGCGAGGTCGAGCAGAGCAACTGGCATGACTACCGGGTGCCCATCCATGTGGACGCGCCGCCGGTGGACCTGCACATCGTGCCTTCCGCGGATCCCCCGACCGGCATGGGCGAATGCGGCGTGCCGCCGATCGCGCCCGCGATCGCCAACGCCGTGGCGGCGCTCACCGGCAAGCGCTGGCGCAGCCTGCCGTTCCCGGCTTGACTGCGGCCTGACTTTTCCATCGAAGGGCTTCAGCGGCCACCGCCGCTGGCCCGGGCCACGTCCTTGAGCCACGGTTGCGCCGCCCAGTGCGCGGACGCGAAGGCCTCGATCCGATCGCGGTAGGTCATCGAGAGCCCGATCGCGTCGAGCCCCTCGAGCAGCATCCGCTGGTGCCGCGGCAGCATCTCGAATCGAGCCTCGACGCCCTCGGCGCTGCGCAGCGTGAGCGTCTCCACATCGATCTCGACGGTGTTCCGCGGCACCGCGTCCGCCTCGTCCATGAGCCGGCGCACCTCGGCTTCCGGCAGCGTCACCAGCAGCAGCCCGTTGCCCATCGCATTCGAATAGAAGATCTCGCCGAACCCGGGCGCGACGACGGCGCGGATGCCGGCCTGCTGCAAGCCCCAGACGGCGTGCTCCCGGCTGGACCCGCAGCCGAAGTTGTTGCCGCCGATGAGCACGGACACCCCGGCGTAGGCGGGCTGGTTCAGCACGAAGCCGGGCCGCTGGCGTCCCTCGCCGTCGAAGCGCAGGTCGTGGAACAGGCCCTGGCGCAGCCCCTGCTTGTCGATGCCGCGCAGGAACTGCTTGGGCATGATCTGGTCGGTGTCGAGGTTCTCCAGGCGCAGGGCCGCGCTGCGGCCCTCGATGCGGCGGACGGGATTCATCGCGGGCTCTCCTCGCCGAGGACGGGCGGCAGTCGGCGGACATCGGTCAGGCGGCCGGTGACCGCGGCGGCGGCGGCCATCGCCGGACTCATCAGGTGGGTGATCGCGCCGCGCCCTTGCCGGCCCTCGAAGTTGCGGTTGGTCGTCGAGGCGCAGCGGATGCCGTCGGCAAGCACGTCGTCGTTCATCGCCAGGCACATCGAGCAGCCGGGCTGGCGCCATTCGAAGCCCGCGTCGAGGAAGACGCGATCCAGGCCTTCCGCCTCGGCCATCGCGCGCACCGCGCCGGAGCCCGGCACCACCATCGCGCGCACGCCCGGCGCGACGCGGCAGCCGCGCAGCACGGCGGCGGCGGCGCGCAGGTCCTCGATGCGGCCATTGGTGCAGGAACCGATGAAGACATGCTGGATCGGCGTGCCCGCCAGCGCCGCGCCGGCCTCGAGCCGCGTGTAGCGCAGCGCGCGTTCGGCGCTGTCGCGCGCCGGGCCGACGGCCATCCGGGCCGGGTCGGGCGCGTGGCCGTCGATCGGCGCGACCTGGTCGGGACTGGTGCCCCAGGTGACCTGCGGCCCGATGTCGGCCGCGTCGAAGCGGTGCTCGGCATCGAAGCGGGCGCCCGGATCGCTGCGCAGCGTGCGCCAGCGCGCGAGCGCGGGCTCGCGCCATTCGCCGGCGAGGTCGGGACTGCGGGCCAGCACGTAGTTGATCGCCGTCGCGTCGGGCGCGATCAGCGCGCCGCGCGCGCCGGCCTCGACGGCCATGTTGCAGAGCGTGAAGCGCGCCTCGACGGACAGCGCGTCGATCGTCGTCCCGCAGAACTCGACCACGTAGCCGCGTGCGCCCTGCGCGCCGATGCGGCCGATGATCGCCAGCACCAGGTCCTTGGCCGTCGTGCACGCGGGGAGGGGGCCGTCGACGCGGATCCGCATGTCCCTGGCGACCCGGTAGACCAGCGTCTGCGTCGCCAGCACATGCTCGACCTCGGTGGTGCCGATGCCGAAACCCAGCGCGCCGAGCGCGCCATAGGTCGTGGTGTGGCTGTCGCCGCAGATGACGACCATGCCGGGGCGGATCATCCCGTGTTCCGGCGCGACCACGTGCTCGATGCCCTGCAGCGCGTCGGTCGTGTCGAAGAGGCGGATGCCGTGACGGTCGCAATTGGCCTTGAGGTTGCTCGCCTGCAGTGCCGAAGGCGGGTCGGCGATCACGCGCAGGGCCGATGGCACCGCATGCGTCGGGATGATGTGGCTCACCACCGCGACCTGCTGTCCCGGCATCGGCACGCCGCGACCCTGCTCGCGCAGGCCGGTGAAGGCCTGGGGGCTGGTGTACTCGTTCATCAGGTGCAGGTCGCAGAACAGCAGCACGTTCTGCGCGTCGAGCGTCGCCACCGTGTGGCTGTCGACCAGCTTGCGGTAGAGCGTGCGCGGCGGGGCGTTCGAGGGCTTGGGATCGGGCGTCGCGACGGGCGAGCCGCTGACGGCCTTTGCGTCCGCGGCGTCAGTGGCGTCAGCAGCGTCCGTGGCGCGGATCGTGCCGGTCACGGCGTTGGTGGCGGTCATGGCTGGCGCTCCGCTTCGGCGGCGATGTCGCGGTCTGGCGCGGTGAAGAAGGGCAGGACCCGATCGAGCAGCGCCTGAGGCGCTTCCTCGGGGATGTAGTGACCGCAGGGCAGGGCCTCGCCGCGCAGGTCCGTCGCCAGCGGCCGCCAAAGCGCCAGCGGATCGAAGCAGCGATGCACGACGCCGTGCTCGCCCCACAGTGCCAGCAGCGGCATGGTGAGCCGCCGTCCGGCGTCGCGGTCCTCGCGGTCGTGGACCAGGTCGATGCCGGCGCTGGCGCGATAGTCCTCGCAGAGGCCGCGGGCGGTGCCCGGCAGTGCGAGGCAGCGCTGATACTCCGACAGGGCCAGCGGATCGAAGGGCGCCAGGCCCGCGCTGCGGCGGCCCATCACGTCGCGGACATAGGCGGCGGGATCGGCCTCGATGAGGCGCTCGGGCAGCGGTGCCGGCTGGATCAGGAAGAACCAGTGCCAGTAGGCGCGCGCGAAGGCGTCGTTGGCGCCGGCGTACATGTCCAGGGTCGGCGCGATGTCCAGCAGCGCCAGCCGACGCACGGCCGTCGGGGCGTCCATCGCGAGCCGGTGGGCGACGCGCGCGCCGCGGTCGTGCGCCAGCACGTCGAAGCGCGGGTGACCGAGCGCCCGCATCACCGCCAGCATGTCGGCCGCCATCGTCCGTTTGCTGTAGGCGGATGCGTCGGTCGCCGAGCCTGGTGCCGACGCCGACGCCGACGCCGATGTCGATGTCGACGCTGGCGGCTTCGATGAATCGCCATAACCGCGCAGGTCGGCGGCGACGACGGTGAAACGCTCCGCCAGCGCCGGCGCGACCTTGTGCCAGATCGCGCGCGTTTGCGGATGGCCATGCAGCAGAAGCAGTGGCGGGCCCGAGCCGCCGACGGTCGCTTCCACATGCACGCCATTGGCGGTGGCAACGCGAATGTGGTGGAAGCCGGGGAACAGCGCGTCGAGCGCGCCGCGGCCGGCGATGGTTTCCGGCGCTCCGGTGAAGGCCGATGAAGCCGGTGGGGTGTCCATGACGGGGAAGGGCGGCATGCGGTCTCCAGAGGGGATCGCCGTCGAGGATTGACGGTCGACGGGCAGCGGTCGATGGTCCATGTCGGCCCCGATTCTGGAAGTGAATCGCAGGCACATAATTTCCGGTTTGGAAGTTCTTTCATTCCTGGAGTTCATTAATGGACGGCTTCTCCGACCTGGCCTTCTTCGCGCTGTTGGTGAAACAGGGCAGCCTGGCCGCCGCGGCGCAGCAGATGGGCGTCACGCCGCCGGCCGTCAGCAAGCGGCTGGCCGCGATCGAGCGCCGGCTGGGCGTCCAGCTGCTGCAGCGGACCACGCGCCGCATCGGCCTGACGCCGGAGGGCGAGACCTACCTCGTTGACGGCGCGCGCGTGCTGGAGGAACTCGAGGCGCTGGAGCGCACGGTGGCCGGGAGCCGGGCGGCGCCGAAGGGGCTGCTGCGGGTGTCGGCGAGTTTCGGCTTCGGTCGCAAGCATGTGGCGCCGGCGCTGTCGCGCTTCGCGCGGCAGTTCCCGGACGTGGAGGTGCAACTCGAACTCACCGACCGGCCGGTCAACCTGATCGAGCAGGGCGTGGACCTGCAGGTCCTGGTCGGCACGCCGCCGGATGCGCGCCTGACCGCGCGGTTGCTGGCGCGCAACCGTCGCGTGCTGTGCGCCGCGCCGGCCTACCTCAAGCGCGCTGGCGAGCCAGCGACGCCGCGCGAGCTCGCGCGACACGCCTGCCTCTTCATCCGCGAGAGCGACGAGACCTTCGGCACCTGGCACTTCCAGCAGGGAGCGCGCAAGGAGACGGTGAAGGTGCGCGGACCGCTGGCGGCCAACGACGGCGAGAGCGTGCTGGCCTGGGGTCTGGATGGGCACGGCGTGCTGATGCGCTCGCGGTGGGAGGCGGCGCCGATGCTGCGCTCGGGGCGGCTGCGGCCGTTGCTGACCGACTGGGAGCTGCCGCCGGCGGACATCCATCTGATCTATCCGCCGCGCGCGCAACTGGCGGCGAAGACGCGCGCGCTGGTGGACTTCCTGATGGCGCGCTTCGAGCCGCATCGCGACGGCGACGGAGGTTGGTGACGCGGGACGAGACCCCTCACCCCTCCCTCTCCCCCGCCGGGGGAGAGGGTGTTCCACCGAGCGTGTGCTGAAGAAGCCACTGCGCCTGCGGACTCCCTCTCCCGCTTGCGGGAGAGGGCTGGGGTGAGGGCCAGCGGCCTTGGCATGAGGGCAATTTGTCCTAGGGCGATCTGTCCTAGGACGATCTGTCCCTTCCTTGCGATCGCGCAATGCCCAACACTGCGCGGCCATGGACCCGTTCATCCTGGCGCGCATGCAGTTCGCGCTCAACATCACCTTCCACATCCTCTTCCCGACGATCACCATCGCACTGGGCTGGGTGGTGCTCTTCATGCTCTGGCGCTGGCGGCGCACCGGCGAGGCCGCGTGGCTCGCGGCCTACCAGTTCTGGACCAAGGTCTTCGCGCTGAGCTTCGCCCTCGGCGTGGTCAGCGGCGTGACGATGAGCTTCCAGTTCGGCACGAACTGGCCCGGCTTCATGGAGCGCGCCGGCAACATCGCCGGCCCGCTGCTCGGCTACGAGGTCCTCACCGCCTTCTTCCTGGAGGCCGGCTTCCTCGGCATCATGCTGTTCGGCCGCGAGCGCGTCAGCCCGCGCGTCCACTTCATCGCTACAGCCACGGTCGCCTTCGGCACGACGCTGAGCGCGTTCTGGATCCTCAGCCTCAACTCGTGGATGCAGACCCCGGCCGGCTACGAGATGCGCGACGGCGTCCTGCATGCGGTGGACTGGTGGGCGGTGATCTTCAACCCGTCCTTCCCCTACCGGCTGGCCCACAAGCTGCTCGCCTCCGGGCTGACCGTGGCCTTCCTGCTCAGCGGCCTCAGCGCCTGGCAGATGCTCAAAGGCGTCGAGCGGGCGGAGACGCGGCGGGTGATGCGCCTCGGGCTGACGCTGGGCGCGGTGCTGATCCCGCTGCAGATCCTGGCCGGCGACCTGCATGGCCTCAACACGCTCGAGCACCAGCCGGCCAAGATCGCCGCGATGGAGGGCATCTGGCACACCGAGCGCGGCGCGCCGATGCTGCTGTTCGCGCTGCCTGACGAGCAGGCGAAGGAGAACCGCCTGGCCATCGGCATTCCGCGCCTGGCCAGCCTCATCCTCACCCACGACGCCGACGGCGAGATCCGCGGCCTGGATCAATTCGAAGGCGCGCATCCGCCGGTCAAGCCGCTGTTCTTCGGCTTTCGCGTGATGGTGGGCATGGGCGTGCTGATGCTGGGCTTCGCCTGGGGCGGCTGGTGGCTGTTCCGCCGCTCGGGCTGGCGGGGCCTGCCGCGCGTCTGGCTGTGGGGCCTGTCGCTGATGAGCTTCTCCGGCTGGATCGCGACCGTCGCTGGCTGGTACGTCACCGAGATCGGCCGGCAGCCCTACATCGTCCATGGCCTGCTGCGGACGCAGGAGGTGGCGGCGCACAACCCCGGCTCGATGATCGCCGCGTCGCTGGCCGGCTACGCCACCGTCTATCTGGCGCTGCTCGTCGCCTACGTCGCCGCCATCAAGCGGATGGCGGAGAAGCGTCCCGCCGAAGCGCCCGCGCACTTCGGGCCGGACGATCCGCATCCCGGCGGCGCCTCGCACGGCGCCGGCATTCCCGTCATCTCGAGGACCTTCGCATGAACGCGCTCGCCGCAACGCCACTGGTCGAGGGCAGCGTGCTGCCGGTGATCTTCATGGCCCTGATGGGCGTGTCGCTGCTGCTCTACGTGGTGCTGGACGGCTACGACCTGGGCGTCGGCCTGCTGACCGCGGTGGCGCCGGAGGCCGACCGCGACCGGATGGTCGCGTCGATCGGACCGTTCTGGGATGCCAACGAGACCTGGCTGGTGCTCGCGGTCGGGCTGTTGCTGATCGCCTTCCCGAAGGCGCAGGGCGTGGTGCTGACCGCGCTGTACGCGCCGGTCGTGCTGATGCTGCTCGGGCTGATCCTGCGCGGCGCGGCCTTCGACTTCCGCGCCAAGGGCGACCCGGCGCACAAGCGCTGGTGGGACGCCGCCTTCGCCGGCGGCTCGGCGCTGGCCGCGCTGGCGCAGGGCTGGATGCTGGGCCGCTACGTCACCGGCTTCGACGACGGCGCGGGAGCGCGGGTCTTCGCGGCCGGCATCGCGCTGGCGCTGACGGCCTGTTATGCGCTGCTCGGGGCCGGCTGGCTGCTGATCAAGACCGAGGGCGAGCTCCAGCGGCGCGCCGTCGTCTGGGCCAGGCGCGTGTGGCCGGCGGTCATCGCGGGGCTGGTGCTGGTGTCGGTCGCCTCGCCGTGCTTGAGCGGCACGGTGCGGGCGCGCTGGTTCGAGCTGCCGGGGATCATCGCGCTGGCGCCGCTGCCGGTGATGGCGGTGCTCGCGCTCGCGGCCCTGCGGGGATTGCTGAACTCGCATCGCGTGCTGGGCAAGCTGTGCTGGGCGCCGTTCGCGCTGATGGTGGTGGTGCTGACGCTGAGTTTCTTCGGGCTCTCCTACAGCCTCTATCCGTTCGTCGTGATCGACCGGATCACGCTGTGGCAGGCCGCCGCGGCGGACGAGTCGCTGCGTTTCCTGCTGGTCGGCGCGGTGCTGACCCTCCCGGTGATCCTGGCCTACAGCCTGTTTTCCTATCGCGTGTTCAAGGGCAAGGTCCGCGCGCTCGCGTACTGACCGCAGGCCTGGCTGCACCGGCTCCCTCTCCCACAAGCTGCGGGAGAGGGAGTTCGACAGGGGCGGGGAGGGGGTGAGGAGAAGATGGCAACATCGCCACTTCCGCCGCGAGGCGCGCTGCTCCCGAAGAACTCCATGGATCTCCCGTCCTTGCTTTCCCTGGCCGAGATGGCCTGGCCGGTGCTCTTGAAGGGCACCGGCTACACGCTCCTATTCGCGGTGATGGCGATGATCTTCGGCCTGCCGCTCGCGGGACTGATCACGCTGGTGCGCGTGCTGCGCGTGCCGGTCCTGGACACGCTGATGGCGGTCTATGTGAGCGCGATGCGCGGCACGCCGCTGCTGGTGCAGGTGTTCATCGTCTACTACGGCCTCCCGAGCATCGGCATCGAGTTCTCCCCGCTGGTCGCCGGCGTGCTGACGCTCACGCTGAACGTGGCCGCCTACATGAGCGAGACGATGCGCGGCGCCATCGGCGCGGTGGAGCAGGGCCAGTGGCTGGCCGGCACCTCGCTGGGTTTGAGCCGCCATCAGACGCTGCGATTCGTGATCGGGCCGCAGGCGCTGCGCGCGGCGGTGCCCAGCCTGTCCAACAGCCTGATCTCGCTGATCAAGGACACCTCGCTGGTGTCAGTGATCGCGGTCACCGAGCTGATGCTGGCTACCAAGGAACTGATCTCCACCACCTTCCAGCCCTTCCCGCTCTACATGGCGGCCGCGGCGATCTACTGGCTGCTGAGCTTCGCCTTCGAGCAGGTGCAGAAGTGGATGGAGAAACGGATGGCCTATCCGCATTGAGGCTTGGCGCTCACCGCTCACCGCGGCATGCCTTCCGGCACCCCTCGCGGCACGGGCGCGCATCGCCCGGCCCGTGACGCCGAACGCCGATAGTTCCCACCCATGAGCGCCGCCCCGATGACCCATGCCCCTTCGCATCTCTCCACCCACCTGCGCCTGGTCGGCATGGCGGTGCTGTGGGGCGCGTCCTGGCCGTGGGGGCGGGTGCTGGCGCAGGCGATGCCGCCGCTGGCAGCGGCCGCCTGCCGTTTCCTGATCGCCGGCGCGATCCTGATGCTGTGGCTGGCGAGCACCGGCCGCCTGGCCGCGCTGCGCAGCTGGACGGCCTCGCGCTGGGCCGGCATGGTGCTGGCGGCGAGCTTCGGCGTCTTCGGCTACGCGACCTTCTTCATGAGCGGCCTCAAGCATGTGCCGGCCGGCAAGGGCGCGCTGGTGATCACGCTGAACCCGGTGATCACGCTGCTGCTGGCGGCCTGGATCTTCCATGAGCGGTTGAACAAGCGCATCGGCCTGGGCATGGCGCTCGCGGCGGTGGGCGCGGCCGTCGTGATCACGCGCGGCGAGCCTTGGCATGTGCTGGACGGGCGCGTCGGCATCGGCGAGCTGCTGCTGCTGGGCTGCGTCGGCTGCTGGGTGGCCTACACGCTGATCGGTCGCAAGGTGATGGCCGGCGTCGACGCGCTGACCACCACCGCCGTCACCGCCGCGATCGGCGCGGTGATGCTGCTGGCGCTGACGCTGGCCGTCGACGGCACGGCTGGCCTGGCCGGCGTGCTGGCCGCGCCGCGCAACGCGTGGCTGTGCATGGCGGGCATCACCGTCGGCTCGACGGCGCTGGCCTACGCCTGGTACTTCGACGGCGTGAAGGCGCTGGGCGCTGGCGCGGCGTCCGGCTACATCACGCTGGTGCCGGTGTTCGGCGTCGTGTTCTCGGCGCTGTGGCTGGGCGAGGTCGTGGACGCGTCGCTGCTGGTCGGCGGCACGATGGCGATCGCCGGCACCGCGCTGATGAACCTCGGCCGGCGCTGAGCCCCGGGCCGCTTACTTGCGGCCGGCGCCGAGCAGCACCACGCCGCCCAGCGCGATGGCGGCCACGCCGGCCCACATCGGCACGTTGACGCGCTTGGTCTCCTCGACCTTGAGCTCGATGGGGCCCAGCTTGGCGGCGGTGTTCTCCTTCGTGTACGAGAAGCCGCCATAGACCAGCGCGAGCACGCCCGCCGCGATCAGGATCACGCCCACCCAACGAATGCCACCCATGATGTCCTCCAGTCCTTGCGATAGGGATTGACCGGCGGCCGCGTCGCTTCGCGTCCATCCCGCCGGGGTGGCTCATTGGACCTCAAGCCGGCGGCGGCGCAAGTAGGACGGCACCGCATTCTGGCGACGAGGCCGGCCCGAGGCCCGGCTCGCGGCGCGGGCCCGTGGAGAATGCACCGATGCGTGTCCTTCGAGTCCTCGTCCTGACGCGGCGCCATCCGTCCGCCATCCTGTTGCTGGTGCAGCTGCTGGGGCTGCTGCTGTATCCGCTGATCGAGTCCAGCCGCGCCGCGCCGCTGGCGCTCAGCGCCTTCGGCATCGTGGTGCTGGTCTTCACGACGCGCATGGTGCGCAGCACGCCGGGGCTGACCTGGCTGAGCGTGACCATCGCGCTGCCGGCGATCGCGCTGCTGCTGCTGCAGGCGTTCCGGGGCATGGACCAGCTGCTGCCGTGGTCCGCCGCGCTGGAGGCGCTGTTCTACTTCTACGCCGCAGCCAGCCTGATCGCCTACATGATGAGCGACTGGCATGCGACCACCGACGAGCTCTTCGCCGCCGGCGCCACCTTCACGCTGCTGGCCTGGGGCTTCGCCCACCTGTTCGTCGTGGTGCAGGCGCTGTATCCGGGCAGCTTCTCGGCGGCGGTGGATCCGCAGTCGCCGCGCACCTGGACCGAGCTGATGTTCCTGAGCTTCGCGCTGCTGTCCAGCACCGGCATCGGCGATGTGATCCCGGTCAAGCCGCTGGCGCGCGCGGTCACGACGGTCGAGATGTTCGTCGGCGTCATGTACCTGGCAGCCGTCGTGTCGCGCTTGATCGGGCTGACGCTGATCCGGCGCCGTGAGCTGTCCGACCTCGACTGACGATCGCGTCGCGTCGCGGCGCAGCGCCGCGGTGGCCGTCGTCGTCGCCTAACGCTTGGCCGGCGGCACGTCGCCGCGCGGCAGCTGATCGGCGCCGGGGGCCTCCGGCGCGCGCGTCGTCAGGTCCTTCGCCCAGGCGAAGCCCTTCTTCGCGACGCCCATGGCCTGGTTGGCGGCCTCGGCGGTGGTGCTGCGGACCTGCTCGGCGCTGGGTAGCCGCTCCTGCGTCCACTGGGCGGCCTTGCGCGCCGCGTCGGCCGCCTGCGTGGCGGCGTCGCCGGCCTGCGCGCGCACCTGGTCGATGGTCGGCAGCTGCTGCTGCGTCCAGTCCGCGGCCTTGCGCGCGGCGTCCCAGGCGGTCGTCGCGGCGGTGGCCGTCGTCGCGCGCACCTGGTCGGCGCTGGGCAGGCGCTGCTGGGTCCAGTCGGCGGCGTCGACCAGCACGGTGCGCACCTGGCCCGCCGCGCCGCCGGCCAGGCCCATGGTCTGGTTCCAGCGCTTGGAGAGCTCGCCCGGCGGCGCGGTGGCGAGCAGCCGCACGACGGTGTCGAGCGCCTCGGCCTCGGCCGGCGTCAGCGGCCCGCCGGCCTCGAGCATGCCGCGCATGAAGACACCCAGGTCCTTGGCGATGGCGGCATGGTTGCAGTCGGGATTCAGGTGCAGGAACTCGGCGCCCTCGGCCGCCATCGCGGCCAGATCGCTGCCGCCCAGCCGCGCCTCGACGGCGGCGACGGACTGCTCGACGAAGGCGCGGTTCAAGCCCCAGTCGTCGATCAGGTGGTCGACCAGGTACTGGCGCTCGGCGGCCTCGATGGCACCGTCGACAGCCGCCAGCCGCAACGACAGCGGCGCGATCAGGTCGAACAGCGCCAGGCCCAGCGTGTCCAGTGGGGTGTTGAGGTACTTGGGGATCTCGATGACGCGGTCGCCCTTGGTCGAGCTCAGCAGGCGGTACATGCCGTAGCAGGCGCCGCCCGAGGCGAGCGCCGCGAAGGCCACCCAGCCGATCGGCGTGGCCGACGCGCCCAGCAGCGACGCGACCATGCCGGTCTTGGCGACCGCCGCGCCCGCGCCGGCGGCGCCGAGGACGTCCCACACCTCGCGGCCGCGATTGATCATGCGCAGCGAGGCATAGGCCGCCTCGCCGATGGCGAGCTTGGCCTTGAAGCGCAAGGGGTCGGCGACGACCTCGTCGACGCCCTTCAATTCGGGCGGGGGCAGCAGCAGGGGCGCGGGGGCGGACATGCGGGACGGCTCCAGTGGAATGGAGGGAGTCTAGCGAAGTGCCGCGACGCCCCCGCCGCGCCCGTCCTCAGCGCTTCACGTACGCGTCGATCGCCTTGCGCGCCAGGAAGGACTGGTCGCTGAACAGGCCGTCCATGCCGAGCTTGAGGAAGGCATCGATCTGACCGGCGAGGTTGCCGATCGCGGCCGGGTCCTCGCTGCTGTCGAACTCGTTGGGCAGGAAGCTGTTCTCCGCGCGGAAGGTCCAGCCGTGCACGATCAGCCCCGCCGCATGCGCGTCCTTCACCAGCGTCGTCGGCGTGCCCAGGCGGCCGGCCACCAGCGGGATCATCAGGTTGGTGTTGGCGCCGATGCCTTGCGCGTAGCTGGAGATCTCGGCCAGGCCGGCCGGCTTGGCCAGGTCGGCGTAGCTGCGCTTGTCGCCGCTGAGCGTGAAGTCGTAGGGCTGACCCGTGGCGCTGAGCAGCTGCACCAGCGGCACGCGCGTCATGCGCTTGAGCTTGCGCAGGTTGCCGACCTCGAAGGACTGGATGAAGACCGCCGCGTCCGGGCCGCGGTAGCCGTACTTGTGGAGCAGGCGCACCAGCGGCTCCTCCAGCGGCTGGCCGATGCCGGCGAAGTAGCTCGGGTGCTTGGTCTCCGGATAGACGCCGATCGGCTTGACCTTGCGGTGGCCCCAGCGGCCGTCTCGGCCGTCGCGGCTGGCCTCCTCGCGGCGGCGCTCGTTGGCCTGCTGCACCAGCTGCAGCACTTCCTCGAAGGTCGGCACCTCGAACATGTCGTTGAAGCGGCTGTTGGCCGGCCGGATCTGCGGGATGCGCTCCCGGGCGCGCAGCGTCTTGAGCTCGGCCAGCGTGAAGTCCTCGGTGAACCAGCCGGTGATGGCCACGCCGTCGATGCTCTTGGTCGTCTTGCGCGAGGCGAATTCAGGCCGCTCCGCCACATCGGTCGTCGCCTCGCGCACCGAGCCGTCCGGATTCAGGATCGCGATCGCGTTCTCGTGGCGCGCCACCAGCACGCCGTCCTTGGTCAGCACGAGGTCGGGCTCGACGTAATCCGCGCCCTGCTCGATGGCCAGCCAGTAGGCGGCCAGCGTGTGCTCCGGCAGGTAGCCGCTGGCGCCGCGGTGCGCGATCAGCAGCGGCTCCTTGGCGCGCGGCGGGTGGTAGGCCTCGTGCGCGCAGGCGGTGGACGCCAGTGAGGCGGCCGCGACGGCGGCGAGCAGGGTGGAACGGAGCAGCTTCATGCGGAGGTCTCCTTCGAGCGGATGGTGTCGTTGGGGCGAGTCGCGAAGGTCCGCCAGCGCAGAGGCTGTCGGGCCGATGTGACGGTCGCGTGGTCGAAACGTGAAGCGCTCGAAGGGTAGGCGCTGACGGATGAAGATTTGATGATCTCCCCACCCGCGGGAAGTCCCCTGAAACAGGTCTTACAGGGAGGAGGGCGGGGGAGGGCGCTGAGCGGCTGGCGCTCAGGAGGCCAGGGGCAGGATTTCGTCGCCTGGCGCGGCGCGGCAGTCCGGTGGCAGCGGCTGCCAGCCGCGTCGCACGACGATCTCGCCGGCGGTCGCGCAGAGCTCGATGCGCTGCGCCTGCGGCACCCGCTGGTGGACGAAGGCCTCCAGCGCCGCCGGGGTGGAGACCTTCAGGCGCATCGCGTAGAGGTCATCGAGCGGGTGATCGTCGCTGTGGATCAGCGGCACGAACTGGGCGGCGAACATCACCGCGTGCGACGGCACGACCACCGGCGTCGGGTCGTAGCCCAGCGCCCGCAGCGCGCGTAGCGCCTGGGCGCGGTCGGGCGTCGACGCGTCGACCTCGCGGGGCTGCCAGGCGAAGCCCATCAACTCCGCGACCCACTGGTTGCAGTTCTGGTAGCGCGTGGCGAAGGCATAGGCGCTCGCGCTGTAGCGCGGCGACAGCAGCGCGAGCGCCAGGCGGTTGTCCAAGGCGCGCGCGGCGAGCCGGCTGCCGGCCTCGCCGGGCAGGGTCACGATGGCGAGCCTGATCGGCGCGGTCTTGCCCGCGCTCAGCAGGAAGCCGGCCAGGCCCTGGTCGTAGAGCCGGGCCCGTGACTCGTCGCAAGCGTAATACAGCTGGCGCACCGACCAGGGGCTGTTGCGGCTGTCCTTCAGCGCGAGGCCGCTGTGGGAGTACTGCAGTTGGAAGCGGCTCAGGTCGGTGCCGGAGCGCGACACCAGCGCGGCGTCGACGCCGCTGGCCACCAGCTCGCGGCGCGCGACCGCGACGACCTGGAGCTGGCGGTCCTGCTCGGTGGCGGGGACCTCGCCGCCTCGGTCGCAGAAGGTCGCGGCGCGGGCGCTCGTGACGAGCGTGAGTCCGAGGGCCAGCGCGGCGAGCAGGCCGAGGCCGGCCGCGGTGGGAACCGCGGCGCGGCGCGGCCGTCGCGGGGTCACAGGGTCACCGGATGGGATTCCAGTTCGCGGTGCCAGTCGTCGCGCAGCGCCAGCAGGAAGGCCTGGCGGTTCTCGGCGCGGGCGAACTCGTAGCCGTAGTCACGCTGGCGGGCCAGCACATGGTCGCCGACCCGCAGCGGCTGGGCGGCGACGGCCTGCTTGGGCACGTAGAGGAAGAAATCGGTGCCGCCTTCGGCGCGCACCGGCTGCAGGTGCAGGCGCGTCGTGTCGGCGCGGCCGGCGGCATCTTCGACGGCGAGGACCTTGTATTCGCCTTCGGCGACCTTGCGGTCCTTGCTGGAGCTGTCGCTCGACTGGCCGATCGAATCGGACAGCTGCTTCGACGACACCGAGCCGGCGCTGGAGGCCGAGGTGACCAGGCTGTCGGCGCGGGCGGGCGTGGTGATGAGGGCAGTGGCCGCGGCGGCGGCAAGGGCGAGGGAAAGGTGGGGGAAGCGGGAAAGGCTGTGGCGCATAAGACCGTCCATGGGCAAGTCGGTCCGGCCGCGAATCGGCGGCCGGACCGGGGCAAGCATACGGGATGACGGACTTTCAGGTGTCAGGGGCAGCGCACTTGGCGAAGACTTGACGAGTGGCATCGAGTTGCTCGCGCACCGCATCTTCGTCGATCGTCTTCCAGAGGTGATAGTCCGCCGCGACTCGACAGTCCAGTTCCTGCTTGAGGAGCTTCGCCAGCGCGCGGGATCGCTCCGCGAGTGCGTCACAGCATCGCCGGTCCGGCGCGTCAAGACGCTGTATCAGGCGATCATGGACGCCGCCGGGAAGCTTCGCGCGGCCGCGATGAGGCAGCATCAGTTCCCAGCGGCGACATCGGTGGTACGCGGCGTAGTAGGCCCGTGAGATCGCCGAGCGGCGCCCCGCCTCATTGCCGGCCTGGGCGGCCTGGGCGTCGGCGAGACGGCTGAGGTCCTTCGCTTCGATGGGCATGCGATCTCCTCATGCGTCGTCGAAGGACGCTCCGGGCTCATCGTCGAGGTCGTCGAACAGCTCGGCCAGCAGGCGCCCATGAAAACGGGCTGGCCTGGGGGCATCGACCGACTCGAAGGTGATGTCGAAATATCCAACCGGGCAACCGTACATCTCGTCGTTCAGCGCCGCGGCCCGTTCCGGGGTTGCGTCCACGCTGACGATGACGTCGACATAACAGTCGTCGCAATCGTCGTACCAGATGCGCACCTCGAGCGGGCCGCTGCAGATCTGCACGCCGCGCCGCTGCATCAGGCCTCCCGCGTAGAGCAAGGTGGCATAGGCATCCATGCATCGGCGCTGATAGCGACGGAAGTAGCGCTTCAATTCCTTGGTGGTGTGGGGCCCGATCGCCGGGTATCGACTCGACGCCAGCCGCGGGGACGGCACGTTGAACAGCGTCTCCGGCTCCCTCAAGTGGTGCACGAACTCGTCCACCCCGGCGGTCCAGAAATCCAGCCGGGGTGCCGGCGGCGCCCCCTCGCGCGCCATCGGCTCTGGCAAATCAACCATCACTGCACTCATCGCATTCATCCTTTCGCCACTGCAAAGACATCCCGAATGCCCTGCAGTTTGCTGGTGAGCGATGCCGAGTTCACTCCCTCGGAAGAGCGCATCGTCGGGGGATGCCGGTTCGAGTAGGTCGGTCCCCCGACGCATATCGATAGTGGGGATGGACGCCGCGGGGTCAGGGCTCGCCTGACCCGCATGCTCAGTTGAGCTCGCCCGCTGGCACCACCGGCAGCACGACGCTCGAGGGCCGCAGCGGGCCTGCGTGGAGGGTCGTGAGGTTGCCCTCGGCCTGGCGCTGCAGCGGCGCCGGCCAGATGCCCTGGGCCTGGTTGCTCGCGCTGATCGCAATGCGCAACCGGTGCCCCGCGCGGATCAGCGCCGCGACCGGGAACACCTCCACCGGCACCAGCATCGGCTCGCCGGCCACCACCGGCAGCATCGCGGCCGTGGTGAACGGGTGCCACGGCTGGATCATCGTGCCGTTGACGAAGCGGGAGCGGCTCGTGTCCACCGCCCGGTGCGCGGCCGACATCAGCCCGTGCGTCAGCGGCTTGACCGTGCCGGTGGCCGGGTCGACATCGTCGATGCGCACCGACAGCGCCGCCTGCGTGCGCGTCGTCGAGATCCAGAGGTCCGCCTGGATCGGCCCGTTCAGGTAGAGGTCCTGCGCCATCGGTGCGGTCTCGAAGACCGCCGCGCCCTGCAGCGACTCGACGCGCGCGCTGTCCGAGTAGCACGGCCGCGGCAGCAGCCCCGCCAGGCCCAGGGTCCATTGCACCTGGCTCGCCGAGCAGTCGCTGTGGTCGCGCACCTGGACGCTCGCGGTGAACAGCGTCCCCAGCGCGGTGCCGCGGGTGGCGGTCGGCGCCGGCGGCTCGGCCAGCGTCCGCCCCGCCGCCTCCGCCGGGATGCGCGCGGTCAGGCTGCCGTCGGGCTGCAGGTACCAGCGCTGCGGCGCCATGCGCGGATGCGGCCAGTCGCTCGCCGTCGCGAAGCGCGGTGTGCCGCTGGCGCCATAACCGTCGACGAACTGCGTCACCGTCGGCAGCGCCTGCGCGCCGGTCTCGCGCCCCTGGAGGTACTGGTCGAACCACTGCAGCAGCAGCGAGGTCGTGCTCGGCGGCCCGAACGACGGCGCGCCGCCATAGCCGCCGATGCCCGCCTGCACGGACTGCAGATGCGCCCCCGGCAGGATCGCCAGCTTGGCCGGCACGTTGCGCTTGAGCTGCTCGTACAGCAGCGGCTGGTCGCGCTGGAAGATGTCCAGCGACGCGCCGACGATGAAGGTCGGCACCCGGATCTTCCCGGCGCTCTCCACCGGCGACCGGCCGGCCCAGAAGCCACCGTCGTCGGTGGCGATGCCGCTCGCGCCACCGACGAAGCCGTCGAAGGTCGGCGCGTACCAGCCGTCGATCGCGGCGACATGGTCCGCCGTCGCGGCGTTGATCTGGCTCGCGTACCAGGGATGGAGCAGCAGCTCCGGCGCGTTGGCCACGCTCAGCGACTGGGTCAGCGGCAGCCAGGTGCTCAGGAACTGCGCATTGAACATCCCGCCGGTGGCTGCGACGCCGCGGTAGGCGTCCCCCATCGGCACCTGCGCGAAGGCGGCCTTCACCGCCGGGTGCTGTTGGCCGGCGGTCAGCAGCGCGCTGATGCCGAGGTAGGACGTGCCCGCCACGCCGATGCTGCCGTTGAAGAACGGTTGCCGCGTCACCCACTCGACCGCCTCGCGGTAGGCCTGCTGTTCCTCCTCGCCGATCAGCTGCGTCACGCCGCCGCTCATGCCGGTGCCGTGGGCGTCGATCGCGACGGTGACATAACCGCGGCGCACCATGAACTGGTCCAGGCCGCCGATCAGCAGCGTGTTGCCGCCGGCCGGGGTGAAGACGCCCAGGAACTGGCCGACGTCGATGCGGTAGGCCGTCTGCGTCAGCACCACCGGGTAGCGGCCCGACCGGGGAATGCCGAGGAAGTCCGCCGGCATCGACACCAGCACCGCCAGCTGCCTGCCCGACGAGAGCTGGATGAACCGCAGCGGCAGCGTCACGGCGCGCGGGTGGTCGGGAGCGCGGGTGTAGGCGGTGGCGGGCCAGCCCGCGCCGGCATTGGCGGTCACTGCCGGATTGGGCGCGGCGAGCGTGCCGCGCGTGCCTAGCGTCGTCGTCTGGGCGACGGCCTGGAGCGCCCCGGCGGCGGCGAGCCCGACCAGCAGCGCGCGGCCGCGCGCGCGCCAGGAACGGTCCGCGCGGCGCGGGGTGGGGTGGGCCTGGGTCATCTCTTGTCTCCGTGATCCCGAGGTCGGGTGGTCGCTGCGGCGACTCTGTGCGAGGCATGAGCCGGCGACTATGCCGGCCGCCGCCGTGGCCGGGACGGAGGGGAAATCAGGAGGGCGGTGGGTATGCGGCTTGCCTCGCCGGGCCCTCGGATGCGAAGGATGTCACGCGACCGCGCCGTCGCGATGTCGGCTGGCGTCGCCGCGCCCGTGCTGTAGGGCAAGTCCCTACAGCAGCTGCGGCAAGCGGCGTTCATGGGGAGTGGCAGCCGCTTGCTGGCGCCGGCGGCGACGGAAGCGGACCATGGCGTCCATGAAAGTCGCTGTCATCGAAGACCATGTTCCCGTGCGCCAGCTGCTGGTGCGCCGCGCCCTCAAGCTGGAGGGACTGACGGTTGTCGCCGAGGCCTCCGGCGAGGACGAGGCGGTGGACGCCGTGATGGCCACCACCCCCGACGTCGTCCTGCTGGACCTGCGCCTGGCGCAGGGCAGCGGCCTGTCGGTGCTGACGCGCCTGCGCGGCCAGGCCTACCCCGGCCGAGTCTTCGTCCTCAGCGGCGAATCCTCCGGCGTCGTCGCCGGCCTGTGCCGCCACCGCGGCGCCGATGCCTTCTACGACAAGGCCTTCGATTTCGAGCAGCTGCTCAGCGACCTGCACGAGCTGTGCAAGCGCGGCGCGGCCAACGCCCCCATGCACGCCCCGACCAGCGACGGCCCCCGCGCCGTCGCCGTCGGCTGAGGCCGCGCGACCCGGACCACCAGGGAGGACCCGCCATGAAACTCGCAATGACGCTGCCCCGCATTCCGCTGCCGACGCTGCCCAGGCTGTCCTGGTCGCCGCGCGGCGCCATGGCGTCCTGGCTGGTGGCCGGCAATCTGCTGGTGGTCGTCGCGCTGGTCGGGATGACGGCGCTGAGCCTCTGGAGCCACCGCGCGACCGAGACCGACCGCGCCCGCGACGTGGTCGAGAACCTGGCGCAGAACATGGCCGTGGAGATCAACGCCGAGCTGCGCAACACCGACAACGCGCTGGCCACGATCGCGCTGCGCTACCGCAGCGCGCGCCAGTCGGCGGACCAGGCGGCGATGGTCGCCAAGCTGCTGCAGGAGCAGCGCGGCCTGCTGCCGCAGGTCACCGCGCTGCGCATCGCCGACATCCACGGCACCGTCACCACCGGCCTGATGCCCGGCGAGCGGCCTTTCAACGTGGGCGACCGCGCCTATTTCTCGCAGGCCCGCGCGACCGACGCGATGGTCATCTCCGAGCCGCTGAACAGTCGCGCCCAGAACCACTGGTGCATCATCCTGGCCCGCCGCCTGATCGACCACGACGGCAACTTCGACGGCATCGTCTATGCCGTCGTCACCGCCAAGCACTTCGTCGACCGCTTCAGCGGCGTGGCCCTGGGGCCGTCCGGCGCGGTGTCGCTGCGCTCGGAGGCGATGAACCTGGTGGCGCGCTACTCCGCCAGCGAACCCAACTCGACCAAGGGCTTCGGCACCCGGTCGCTGTCGGATCAGGCGCAGCGCTCGCTCGAGCAGAACCCCGAACGCGGCGTCTACATCACGCCGACGGCGATCGACCAGGTCGACCGCATCACCGCCTACCGCAAGGTGCCGGGGTATTCGATGACGCTGTTCACCGGCATGAGCAGCGACTACTTCCTGGCGGGCTGGCGCACCCAGCTCGTGCGGCAATCGCTGCTGGCGGCGCTGGTGGCGCTGGCGCTGGCCGCCGCCTCCGGCCTCATCCACCGCATCCACCGCGGCGAGCGCCGCTCGCGGGAGGCACTGGCGAAGCTGGCGCGCGAGCAGGACGCGATGCTGCAGAACGACCTGATCGGCATGGTGCGCGTGCGCGACGGCCACGCCGTCTGGAGCAACCCGGCGCTGGAGCGCATGTTCGGCTACGGCCCCGGCGAGATGGTCGGCCAGGCCGCCATCCGGCTGTTCCTCAGCCCGCAGGAGCATGCCCGCGTGCGCGACACCGCGCTGGCGACGATGCGGGCCGGCGGCCGCTTCCAGACGCAGCTGCGCATGCGCCGCCAGGACGGCAGCGAGTTCTGGGTGGACCTGCACGGCACCGTCGTCTCGGAGACCGAATCGATGTGGATGCTGGTGGACATCGACGGCCTCAAGCGCAGCGAGGAGCAGGCCCAGCACCTGGCGCTGCGCGACGTGCTGACCGGCCTGCCCAACCGCCGCCTGTTCGAGGAGAAGGTCGGCGACGCCATCCAGGGCGCGCGCCGCACCGGCCGCGGTTTCGCGGTCTGCTACCTGGACCTGGACGGCTTCAAGGCGATCAACGATCAGCACGGCCACGAGGCCGGCGACGAGGTGCTGATGGAGATCGGCCAGCGGCTGCAGACCCTGGTGCGCGGCAACGACGTGGTCGCCCGCCTGGGCGGTGACGAGTTCGCGATCCTGCTCTCGGGCATCGCGCGTCCGGAGGATGTCGAGCAGACGCTGCAGCGCTGCCTGTTCTCGATCCAGCGCCGCATCACGCTGGACTGCGGCGAGAAGGTCTCCGTCGGCGCCAGCATCGGCGCGGTGGTCGGCGGCGGCGGCGACAACTGCCGCGAGCTGCTCCACGCGGCCGACGAATCGATGTACGCGGTCAAGCGCACCGGCAAGGGTCAGATCCAGATCGCCGGCCACGCGCATTCCGAATGGGCCGTGGCGGCATGAGCCCGCGCGCCGTGCGTGTCCCCGCGCCGGTGCTGCGCGCCTGCTGGGCCGGTGCGTGCGGCGCCTGTGGCGCGTCCGGCGCGGCGCCGTCCAGCCTGTTGCGCCCGTGGCGTCGCCCGCGTTCCCCGCGCCGCCCGTTCCAATCACGCGGCGGGTCCCTCCGATGGGCGACAGGCGTGGCGGCCAACGCCCCCTTGCGCTCAACTTCCGGGCAGGATCTGCCGATGTGGGGGGAAACACCCCCGGCGGGTGGGGGCTAGCCCACGCCCGCGGCCAGGGGGGAATTCATCCAGTCTGTCCGAGGAGGAGGGATCACATGAACATCGGCGCCTGGCGTCTGTCGACGCAATTGACCGTGTCCTTCGTGCTGCTGGTGGCGCTGTGCGCGCTGGTCGGCGGCATGGGGCTGTTGCAGCTCAACCGGGTCCACGAGAACACGACCGAGATCGCGGAGGACTGGCTGCCCAGCATCCAGAGCATGGCCGCCATCCGGGTCAAGGCCAACCAGATCCGTCGCATGGAGCCGGACCATCTGCTCTCCGACGACCACCAGGAGCGCGCCCAGATCGAAGGCGCGATCGCCAACGCCCGCAAGGAGCTGGCCGCCGCGGAGCAGGCCTACCAGCCCTTCATCACCAACGACGAGGAGCGCCGGCTCTACGCCGAGGTGGTGGCCGCGCGCGACACCTATTTCAAGGCGCAGGAGAAGCTGCTGCATCTGTCGCGCGGCGAGAACTCCGACGCGGAGGCGCGGGCCTTCTTCCGCGCCGAGTCGCGCAGCAGCTTCAACGCCTGGGTGCGGGCGATCGAGCGCAGCGCCGACTACAACGCCGCCGGCAGCGAGCAGTCGCGCAAGGACGCGGAGGCGGACTACGCGGCCGGGCGCGGCTGGAGCGTGTCGCTGACGCTGGTGTCGGTGCTGGTGGCCGTCGGCCTGGCGCTGCTGCTGCTGGGGCATGTGCGGCGCCTGCTGGGCGGCGACCCGGCCGAGGCGGCCCGGCTGGTGCGGCAGGTTGCGGAGGGCGACCTCAGCGGCGACATCCGCGTGCGTCCCGGTGACCAGCGCAGCCTGATCGCGGCGCTGCATGCGATGCAGCTGAGCCTGCGCCAGGTGGTGGGTGGCGTGCGCCAGGGCAGCGAGTCGGTGGCCAGCGCCAGCGCGCAGATCGCCATGGGCAACAGCGACTTGAGCCAGCGCACCGAGGAACAGGCCAGCGCGCTGGAGCAGACGGCGGCGACGATGACCGAGCTCGGCGAGACGGTGCACCAGACCTCCGAGAACGCGCAGCAGGCGGACCGCCTGGCGCGCTCGGCCAGCGAGGTGGCGCAGCGCGGCGGTGCGGTGGTGGCGCGCTTCGTCGACACGATGCGCGGCATCGACGAGAGCAGCCGCCGCATCGCCGACATCATCGGCACCATCGACGGGATCGCGTTCCAGACCAACATCCTGGCGCTCAACGCCGCCGTGGAGGCGGCCCGCGCCGGCGAGCACGGCAAGGGCTTCGCGGTGGTGGCGTCGGAGGTGCGCGCGCTGGCCGGCCGCAGCGCCGAGGCGGCCAAGGAAATCAAGACGCTGATCGGCGCCAGCGTCGAGCGCGTCGAGCAGGGCTCCGGCCTGGTGGCCGAGGCGGGCGCCACGATGGAGGAGATCGTCTCGGCCATCGGGCGCGTCACCGACGTCGTCGGCGAGATCAGCAGTGCGACGCGCGAGCAGTCGCAGGGTGTCCACCAGGTCGGCGAGGCGGTCAGCCAGATGGACCAGGTGACGCAGCAGAACGCCGCGCTGGTGGAGGAATCCGCGGCCGCCGCCGAAAGCCTGCGGCAGCAGGCCGACGCGCTGGTGCAGTCGGTGGCGCGGTTCCGGCTGGAGTGAGCCCGCCGCACGGACGGGGCCGCCCGCCCGTTGTGCGCCGAGGACGCTGAAGGCGCTGAAGGCCGTCAGCGCGGTCCGTCGGTCACGGTGCGGCGACGTTCACGACGACCTTGCCGAGGTGCCGTCCGTCGAGCAGATCGATCAGGCCGCGGGGCGCGAGTTCGAGCCCGTCGATGACGTGCTCGAGCGCCCGGACCTCGCCCGCCGCGATGGCGGCAAGCATCTCGCGCTGGAAGGCCTTGAAGCGTGACAGCCCTTCGCCGTAATGGTCCAGCACGATGAAGCCTTCCATGCGGACGCGCTTCTGCAGCAGCGTCGCGAGCAGCGCCGGCCGCCGGTCCTGCGCCGGGACCTCGTCCTTGCCCGCCTCGTTGTAATGCGCGATGAAGCCGCACACCGGCACGCGCGCACCGAGGTTGAGCAGCGGCAGCACCGCGTCGAGCACCGCGCCGCCAACGCTCTCGAAGTAGACGTCGATGCCGGCGGGCGCGGCCTCGCGCAGACGCTCGGCCAGGCGCGGATCGCGCCGGTCGACCGCCGCGTCGAAGCCGAAGGTGTCCACCAGGTGCCGGACCTTGTCCGCGCCGCTGGCAATGCCGACGACGCGCGCGCCGGCCCGCCGTGCCAGCTGGCCGACCATCGCGCCGACCGCGCCGGTCGCCGCGCCGACCACGACGGTCTCGCCGGGCCGGGGCCGGCCGATGTCCAACAGGCCGACCTGCGCGGTGAAGCCCGGCATGCCCGCCGCGCCCAGCGCCAGCGAGGGCCGGCTGATGTCGCCCAGCGGCACCAGGTCCTGGCCGTCCGACAGCGCGTAGTCCTGCCAGCCGCCGTTCGCCAGCACCAGCTCACCGGCGCGCCAGTCCGGATGGCGGGACTCGACCACGCGGCTGACGGTGCCGCCGACCAGCACTTCGCCCAGCCCGATCGGCGGCGCGTAGCCGGGGCCGACCTCCTCCATCAGGTTGCGCATGTACGGGTCGAGCGACAGGGACAGCGTGCGCAGCAGCACCTGTCCCGCGCCGGGGGCCGGCACGGGCACGGTCTCGAGGCGGAAGTCCTCCGGCACCGGGCACCCGGCGGGGCGGGCGGCGAGCACGATGCGGCGGTTGAGGGGCGTGGTCATGCGGGATTCCTTCAAAAGGGGTGAGGACGTCGCTCAGGCGGCGGCGCGCGGGCCGTGGCGCAGCGTGAGCAGGGTGCCGAGCGTGATCGCGGCGGCGGCGAAGGTCGGTCCGCCGAGCGCGCCGATGTGGTCGACCAGCATGCCGCCGCCGATCGCGCCGCTGGCGATGGCGATCTGGAACGCGGCGACCAGCAGGCCGCCGGCGCCCTCGGCCTGGTCCGGCGCGGCCCGCACGATCCAGGTCTGGAAGCCCACCGGGAAGGCGCCGAAGGCGAAGCCCCACAGCACCACCGCCACCGCGGTCACCCAGGTCGACGATCCGGCCAGCAGCAGGCTGGCGGCGAGCACCACGATCAGGCTGCCGCCCGCGACGATCGCGCGGCGCTCGCTGCGCTCGGCCAGGACGCCGCCGGCCAGGTTGCCGAAGAAGCCGCCGATGCCGTAGCCCAGCAGGATCGCGGTGATCGCGGACACCGGCAGGTGGGTCACGTTCTCCATCAGCGGCCGGATGTAGGTGAAGCCGGCGAAGTGGCCGGAGATCACCAGCAGCACCGCCAGCAGCGCCACCCGCACGCCGGGTCGCGTCAGCAGCTCGCCGAGCACGCGCAGGTCCGGGTTGTCCTTGGGCGGCAGCGCCGGCAGCGTCGCGACCTGCGTCGCCAGCGTCACCAGGCTGAGCGCGCCGGCGGCGACGAAGGCGCTGCGCCAGCCCCAGACCTCACCCATCCAGGCGCCCAGCGGCGCGGCGCAGACGGTCGCCACCGAGACGCCGGCCAGGATCACCGACATCGCGCGGGCGAACAGGCGCTCGGGCACCAGCCGCATCGCCAGCGCCGCGGCCATCGACCAGAAGCCGCCCAGCGCCACGCCCAGGATCACCCGCGCGGCCAGCAGCACGCCCAGCGAGGACGCGGTCACCGCCAGCAGGTTGGACAGCACCAGCAGCAGCGTCAGCGCGACCATGACCGCGCGCCGGTCGAAACGCCGCGTCAGCAGCGGGATGGACGGCGCTGCGACGGCGCCCACCAGCGCCGTGGCCGTGACCGTCTGGCCGGCCGCGCCGGCGCTGATGCCGAGGTCGGCGGCCATCGCCGTCAGGAGGCTCGCGGGCAGGAACTCGGCGGTAACCAGGCCAAAGACGCCCAGCGTCAGCGAGGCGATGGCCGGCCAGTGCGGGGCGTCGTCCTCGAGCGGCGGCGCGCCGGCCGACGGGGAGGGGGAGGCCGGGGAGGCGGTGGATGAGCTTGATGGGGCCGATGAAGCCGCCGTGGGCGACAGGGGCGCGTGCGGATCGAGGCAGTCGGTGCAGGAGGAAGACACGGTGCAGAGACGGGTCAGTGGCAATGGCTTTCAGCTTACGGATAGCATCCCGGCGTTTCCATGACGGAAGAGCCGAAATGCTTGACGAATCCTCCAGCGCTGCCGCCGTCCATGCCCCCCGTCATGCCCCGGTTCACGTTCCCGTGACCGGGCCGCTGCCGCCCACGCCGCTCAAGCCGGCCGACCTGCTGACGCAGATCCTGCTGGGCTTGCGGCTGGAAGGCGTCGAGTACGGCCGCTGCCTGCTGCGCGCGCCCTGGGCCGTCGCCTTTCCGGCGCGGGCCGAGGCGCGTTTCCATTTCGTCGCGCGCGGCGGCTGCTGGCTGAAGACCGGCGGCAGCACCGAATGGGTGCGGCTCAATGCCGGTGACGCGGTGCTGCTGCCGCGCGGCAGCGCGCACGTGCTGGCGAGCGCGCCGGACCTGCCGACGGTGGAGGTCGATTCGCTGTCGCGCCGCGCCGTCGCCGACGACATCTACCTGGTGGGCGCCGAGGCCGCGGCCAAGGCGATGCCGTCCGCCGAGCCGGTCGACGTGATGTTCTGCGGTGCGATGCGCTTCAACCTGGACCCGCTGCATCCGCTGCTGGCGATGATGCCGGACGCGATGCGCGCCAACGACCTGGCGCGCCGCGACCCGACCGTGCCCGCGCTGCTGGAGGCCATGGAGCGCGAGGTGGCGATGGACCGCATCGGCGCCTGCGGCATCCTGGCGCGCATGGCCGACGTGCTGGCCGCCAGCATCATCCGCGCCTGGGTCGAGTGCGCCTGCAACGACGCCAGCGGCTGGATCGCCGCGGTGCAGTGCCCCAGCATCGGCAAGGTCATCGCGGCCATCCATGCCGAGCCGGAGCGCGACTGGCGCGTGCCCGAGCTGGCCGGGCTGATGGGCGCCTCGCGCTCGCGCTTCGCCGAGGCCTTCACCCGCACCGTCGGCGAGAGCCCCGCCAAATACGTGGCCAAGGTCAAGATGTTCCAGGCGCGCCGCTGGATCGCGCAGGAAGGGATGCGCGTGGCGGTGGCGGCCGACCGGCTCGGCTACGACTCGGAAGCCTCCTTCAGCCGCGCCTTCAAGCGCATCGTCGGGCAGCCGCCCGGCGCGCTGCGGCGCAGCGCGGCGAGCGCCGCGACCTGATCGCCGCGATGTGAGGCCCGCGTGAAGCGCGGCCTGCATTTTCAAGCGCGTTTTTCAAGCGGTTGCAAAGACGGCCGCTCCGCGTTTTTACGGGTCGTCTCCCCCTTGTTTGCGGGGGCCGGAAGGCCGATGGCGACGAGGGCAGGACCCATTCTTGCTATGGACCCCTGCGAACCCGGGATGAAGGCCTCCAGACCCCCTGGAATGAGGCAGTTCCGTCATGGTGCAGGGCTACACTCGCCGCTCGCGAGCGCCCGCTGGCCGCCCTCGACAGGCCTGCGGGACAGACACAACAAACAAGGTCGAAACATGCATGTGAAGCGGACTCGGGTCCACGGTATTCCAGCGCGACGCGCCGCTCCGGTCGGCGCGTTTTTCACCGCCGTTCTTGCCGCAATCCTGCTCACCGCCTGCGGCGGCGGCAGCGGCGCGAAGGCCTCGCAGACCGCGGCCAAGGTGAACAAGGAAGAGATCACCGTCCACCAGATCAACTTCGTGCTGCAGCGCCAGCCCAACATCAAGCCCGAGCAGGTGGACGCGGCGTCGCGCCAGATCCTGGAGCGCCTGATCGACCAGGAACTGGCGGTGCAGAAGGCCCAGGACCTCAAGCTCGATCGCGATCCGCGGGTGGTGCAACAGATCGAAACCGCCAAGCGGGAGATCATCGCCAGGGCCTATGCTGACCATCTGGGCGAGACGGCGGCCAAGCCGACCGACCAGGAAATCAAGCAGTACTACAACGACAAGCCGGCACTTTTTGCCGAGCGTCGTATCTACAACTTGCAGGAAATCAACATCGAGGCGAAGCCGGATCAATTCGAATCGATCCGCGCCAAGCTGCAGGGTGCCAAGACCCTCCCCGACTTCCTCGAAGCGCTCAAGGCCGACAACTTCAAGTTCGTCGGCTCGCAGATGGTGCGCTCGGCCGAGCAGATCCCGCTCAACAACCTCGACGCCATCGCGCGCCTGAAGGACGGCCAGTTCATCATGAACGGCCATCCCAATGGCCTCACCGTGCTGTTCCTCGCCGGCTCGCAGCGCCAGCCCGCGACCGAGGCGCAGGCGCGCGCGTCGATCGAGATGTTCCTGCTGAACCAGCGCCGCGCCGAGCTGGTCGCCAAGGACATCAAGTCCATGCGCGACAACGCCAAGATCGAATACGTCGGCAAGTTCGCCGAGGCCGCGGCCTCCGCGCCCGCCGGCACCCCGCCCGCGGCGGCCCCAGCGCCCGCCGCGTCCGACAGCCCCACCGGCGCCAGCGGCCCGGTGGACAACAACGAACTCGCCAAGGGCCTCGGCATCAAATGATGAACACGCGTCGCTTCCCGATCCTCCCGCTCGTCTCGACGGCCGTCTCGGCCGTGCTGGCGGTCTCGCTCGCCACCGGCGCCGTCGCCCAGACGCCCGCCCGTCCCGGCAACGCGCCGGCGCCGACCGGCCTGTCCACCGGCGCCGCCGCCGAATACCGCCTGGGATCGGGCGACGCGATCAAGATCAGCGTGTTCCAGAACCCGGACATGACGCTGGAGACGCGCGTGTCCGAGGCGGGCACGATCAGCTTCCCGCTGCTGGGCGTGGTGCGCATCGGCGGCCTGTCCGTCAGCGACGCCGAGAGCCGCATCGCCGAGGGCCTGCGCAAGGGCAACTTCGTCAAGCAGCCGCAGGTGACGATCCTGGTGCTCAAGGTCACCGGCAACCAGGCCAGCGTGCTGGGCCAGGTGAACCAGCCGGGGCGTTATCCGCTGGAAGTCGCCGACACCCGCCTGACCGACCTGCTGGCCAACGCGCGCGGCGTCTCGCCCGCGGGTGGCGACCTGCTGGTGCTGACCGGCCAGCGCGGCGGCAAGCCCTTCCGTCTCGAGGTCGACCTGCCGACGCTGTTCGGCCCCAACGGCCGCGAGCAGGACGTGGTGGTGCTCAACGGCGACGTGCTGTGGGTCGAGCGCTTCCCGATGATCTACATCTACGGCGAGGTCCAGAAGCCCGGCCAGATCCGCCTGGAGCGCGGCATGACGCTGCTGCAGGGCCTGGCCGCCGGCGGTGGCCTGACGCTGCGCGGCACCGACCGCGGCATCCGCGTGCACCGCAAGGATGCGTCGGGCAAGGTCCAGGAGATCAAGCCCGGCATGGACGAGCCGCTCAAGGACGGCGACGTGATCTTCGTCCGCGAGAGCCTGTTCTGACGCAGTAACCCCGGGCACCCGTCCCGGTGAAGGAGTGCATGGTGACGCCCAGCAAATTGATGTCGATCATCCTGGCCCGCTGGCAGCTGGTGCTGCTGGTGGTCGTGGTGACCACGCTGACGGCGCTCGGGGTGAGCCTCGTGCTGCCCAAGCGCTACCTGGCCAGCGCCTCGGTGGTCGTGGACGCCAAGCCCGACCCGGTGTCGGCCCTGATCTATCCCGGCATGGCCTCACCGGCCTACATGAACACGCAGGTCGACGTGATCGCCAGCGATCGCGTCGCGCTGCGCGTCGTGCGCGACCTGCGCCTGACCGAACTGCCCGAGTTGCGCGAGCAATGGCAGGCGCAGGGCGCCGAGGGCTCGATGGAGCAATGGGTCGCCACCTTCCTGCAGGCCAACATGGAGGTCAAGCCCTCCAAGGAAAGCAACGTGCTGACGGTCAACTACCGGTCGCCGTCGGCCCAGGTCGCCGCGCAGATGGCCAATGCCTTCGTCAAGGCCTACATCGCCACCACGCTGGACCTGCGCGTCGAACCCGCGCGGCAGTACGCCGGCTACTTCGACCAGCAGGCCAAGGCGGCGCTGGACCGGCTGGAGCAGGCGCGCACCAAGCTCTCCGCCTATGAACGCGAGCACGGCATCCTGGCCTCCGACGAGCGCCTGGACGTCGAGAACGCGCGCCTGAACGAGCTGTCCTCGCAGCTGGTGGCGCTGTCCTCGCTGGCGACCGAGTCGCGCAGCCGCTCCGGCCAGGCCGCGCGCGGCGGCGACCAGCTGCCCGACGTGCTGGCCAACCCGGTGGTGTCGCAGCTCAAGGCCGACGTCAGCCGTGCCGAGGCCAACCTGCAGCAGCTCAGCACGCGCTACGGCGACAACCATCCCCAGGTGATCGAGGCCAAGGCCTCGGTGGCCGACACCCGCGCCAAGCTCAACGCCGAAATCCGCCGCGTGACCGGCTCGGTGGCGGTGACCAGCACCATCAACAGCCAGCGCGAGGCCGAGACCCGCGCGCAGCTGGAGGCGCAGCGCGCCAAGGTCATCAAGCTGAAGGAAGCGCGCGACGAGGCCAGCGGCCTGATGCGCGAGGTCGAGAGCGCCCAGCGCGCCTACGAGAACATCACGACCCGGCTGACGCAGACCAGCCTGGAGAGCCAGTCGACGCAGAGCAACGTGAACCTGCTCGCCGAGGCGACGCCGCCGCTCAAGCCCGCCTCGCCGCGCGTGGCGCTGAACACGGCGCTGGCCTTCGTGGCCGGCCTGGTGCTGGCGATCGGCCTGGCGCTGCTGCTGGAACTGCGTGACCGCAAGGTGCGCGACGCCGACGACGTCATGGCCGTGCTGCCGCTGCCGATGCTGGGCGTGCTGCCCGCGCCGGGCAAGCGCGCGCAGGCGCTGCCGTCCGCCGAGCGGCGACTGCTTGGCGCACCCGGCGCCGCGAGTCGAGGAGCCGCCTGATGTCGGACCTCAAGGAACCCATTCCCCTGGCGCAAAGCAAACCCGTGGACGGACCTCTGAACAAGCCTTCCGGCAGCGGCGCCGGCGTACACGACCGCTCGATCGGCGCGATCATCGCCGAGACCCGCAACCTCAGCGCCGACCAGGTCGAGCGCGTGCTGCAGTACCAGCGCGAGCGCGGCATCCGCTTCGGCGAGGCCGCCGTGGCGCTGGGCTACGCGAACGCCGAGGACGTGCTGGAGGCGCTGTCCAAGCAGTTCCACTACCCCTACGCCCCGAACGAGCGCAAGACCCGCAGCCCGGAACTGGTGGCCCTGAACCAGCCGTTCTCGTCGCAGTCGGAAGTCTTCCGCGGCATCCGCAGCCAGATCACGATGCGGCTCTATCGCGAGGGCGAACCGCGCCGCGCGCTGGCGGTGATCAGCCCGGACACGCTGGACGGGAAGAGCTACTTCACCGCCAACCTGGCGGTGACGCTGGCGCAGCTGGGCGGCCGCACGCTGCTGGTGGACGCCGACCTGCGCCGGCCGCGGCAGCACGAGATCTTCGACGTCAGCAACCAGGCCGGGCTGTCCTCGATCCTGTCCGGGCGCAGCGAGCCGCGCGTGATCCAGCAGGTGGAGGGCATGAACAGCCTGTTCATCCTGCCGGTGGGGGCGGTCCCGCCCAACCCGGTGGAGCTGCTCGAGCGCCCCGCGTTCGGCATGCTGATGCGGGAGCTGGCGGGCAAGTTCGATTACGTCCTGGTGGACACCTCCGCGAGCCGGTACGGCGCGGACGCGGCCATCGTCGCGTCGCGCTGCGGCGCGGCACTGGTCCTGGCGCGCCAGAACCAGTCGCGGGTGAGCGCGCTGCAGGACCTCACCGACAGCCTGGACGGGGTGTCCACGACCCTCGTGGGCACCGTGATGAACCAGTACTGACACCGGGCCCCGGGCGAGACGGCACAGCGGCCGCCAGAGCCGCGAGCATCGACCACCGGCACGGCCGCGAGGCCACGCCGCCGCATGTCCGGAATCAGCAGCAGGGATCGCAGTGAACACCATGTCGCAGAACGTCCTCCCCGGCGCGCCGGGTCACCCGGGCGCGGCCTTCTGGGCCGCCAACCGGATCGCGCTGATCGCGCTGGCGATCGGCCTGGTCGCGCTCTACGTGCCGACGATCGTCGACTTCATGCGCGGCCCGTGGCGTGGCGACCGCAATTCCCACGGCCCGATCGTGCTGGCGCTGTCGGCCTGGTACTTCTATTTCCAGACCCGGCGCATGGCGCGCCAGGGCCAGTCCTTCCGTCCGCGGCCCGCGCCCCTGGCCGGCTGGACGCTGATCGTGCTGGGGCTGCTGGGCTACGTGCTGGGCCGCTCGCAGTCGATCGCGCTGCTGGAGATGGGCTCGCTGATGCCGGTGCTGCTGGGCCTGGCGCTGCTGCTGCTCGGGCCGACGATCGCGCGCCGCTACGGCTTCGCGTTTTTCCTGCTGCTGTTCGCGGTGCCGCTGCCGGCGTCCATCGTCGACGTCATCACCCAGCCGATGAAGCTGGCCGCATCCTGGGGCGCGGAGTCCCTCATGTACGCGCTGGGCTACCCGATCGCCCGGGCCGGCGTGATCCTGCAGATCGGCCCGTACCAGCTGATGGTCGCGGATGCCTGCGCGGGCCTGAACTCGCTGTTCACGCTGGAGGCCCTGGGCCTGCTCTACATGAATGTCGTGCGTCATGAATCGGTGTTCCGCAACATCGCGCTGGCGCTGCTGATCGTGCCGATTTCCTACTGCTCCAACGTGATCCGCATCCTGATCCTGGCCTTGCTGACCTACCACCTGGGCGACGACGTCGGCCAGGGCTTCATGCACGAGTTCTCCGGCATGGCGCTGTTCCTGACGGCGCTGATGCTGATCGTGGGCGTGGACACCCTGCTGCGCGGCCTGTCGGCGCGCTGGGACCGCCTGCGCGGTCGGGAGGCGGCGCGATGAGCACGCCCCTGCATCCCCCCGTGCCGACGCCCCGAGGCGTGGCCCCCGGCATGCCCGACCCGGCCGACGCGCTGCCGCGCCTGTCGCGCCGCGCCTGCCTGGGCGGCGCCGCCCTGATGGGCGTGGCCGCGGCCGGCGCGTGGCTGGCCACGCCGCGGCTGCAGGCCGTGACCGGCGCGCCCAGCCTGGACGCCATCGTGCCCAAGGCCTTCGGCGACTGGCGCGTGATCGCCGATGCGACCACGCAGGTCGACGTGGCGCAGGGCGTGGAGACCGTGCTGGAGCAGCCCTACGACCAGACCGTGATGCGGACCTATGCCAACGGCCAGGGCGAGCAGGTGATGCTCGCGCTGGCCTGGGGCGAGCGCCAGCGCCAGGACGTCAAGGTGCACCGTCCCGAGGTCTGTTATCCGGCGCAGGGCTTCGCGCTGCGCCGGGTCGAGGCGGGCCCGCCGATCGCCACCGAGGGCCGCGCCAGGCCCGTGCCCACGACCGAGCTGCTGGCCGAGGCCCGTGGCGGTGGTTTCGAGGCGGTGCGCTACTGGATCCGCATCGGCGACAACTACGGGGGCGACGGGCTGGGCGCGCGCTGGTACATCCTCAACGAGGGGCTGGCCGGGCGCATTCCCGACGGCATCCTGGTGCGCGCGTCGCAGCGCCTGGCGCAGGCCTCGGCCGCCCCGGGCTCGCAGCGCCTGATGGCGCGTTTCCTGGCCGAGCTGGTCGCGGCGGTGCCGGCGCCCTCCCGCGGGATGCTGGTCCGATGAGCGCGACGAGCAGCCCGCTCAAGGGCACCCCGCGGCCGCAGGGCCTGAATCCCTACGGCAACGACCGCCCGTCGCGCTGGCCGGGCTGGCGCACCCTGTTCGCGGCGGCGGCGCTGGCCGCGGGCTGCATGGTGATGGGGCTGGTCTGCGTCGTGATGGGCGACATGGTGGCGCAGAAGCCGGTGTTCTTCGTCGTGCTGCCGGTGGCGCTGATCGTCGCCTTCATGTTCGTGGCCAATCCAAAGGCGCTGCTGCTGACCATCCTGCTGCTGCGCGCGATCGCCAACCCGGTGCTGGAGGAGGCGCGCTTCGCCAGCTTCGGTGGGCTGGGCGGCCTGGTGAACCTGGCGGTGATCCTGCTGGCGGCGGTCTTCTGGATGCGCGAGCCGCGGCGCATCCCGCGCGTGGCGTGGATGGTGTGGCTGCCCTTCATCGCGATGCAGGCGGTGGGGCTGCTCTATTCGCCGGACAAGCTGCCCGAGCTGCGGACCTTCCTCGGCACGCTGAGCACGATGGCGATGTTCGTGGTGGCCTTCTACGTCGTGGACGACTGGAGTTCGTTCGACCGCATCCTGAAGCTGGTCATCTGGTCCTCGGTGCCGGTGGCGATCTACACGCTGATCGCGATCGCGCGCGGCGACGTGCACGTCACCAACGATCCCGCGGCCATGGGCCGCTACAAGGGCCCGTTCTCCCATCCCAACATCCTGGCCTTCTACCTGGTGCTGATGCAGGGCGTGCTGCTGTACCTGTGGAAGAACGCCCGCACGCTCGCCACCACCACCACCGCCACGCGGCTGGCCATGGCGGGCTACCTGCTGGTCCTGCTGGCGCTGCTGGCGGCGACCAAGACCCGCAGCGCCTGGATGGCCGCCGGCGCGATGTTCTTCCTGTACGGGCTGCTCTTCGAGCGCCGCTTCCTGCTCTATCTGCTGCTGGTGCCGCTGCTGGCGCTGCTGGTGCCCGACATCCGGGACCGCGTGCTGGACATCGGCCAGGGCAACGTGGTGGTGCAGTACGCCAAGCTGAACTCCTTCACCTGGCGCCGCGTGCTCTGGGCCGATGCCGTCAGCTGGATGGCGCCGGCCCGCTACCTGTTCGGCTACGGCTCGGGCGGCTTCTTCTTCAACTCGCCGACCTTCTTCAGCCTGAGCGGCGGCATGACCACCGGCGCGCACAGCGTGGCGGTGCAGATGCTGTTCGACGTCGGCGTCGTGGGGCTGGCCACCTACTACTGGAAGTACCTGCGCGCGGCGCAGATCTTCTGGCGCTTCCGCCGCGACGATGCCTTGCTGTCGGCGATGTTCATCGCGCTGCTCATCGGCTACGTGGTGGTCTCGCTGTCGGACAACATGCTGAGCTACCTCGTCTTCAACTGGTTCTTCTGGTTCGTGATGGGCGCGGGCTGCGCCATCGTCTGCCGCGTCCGGCCCGATGTCGGGCATCGGGCGCCGCGGACACTGGGCCGGCGCGCGCGTCCCTGGTCGGTGAGGCCGGCATGAGCGCCGTCGGCACCCGGTCCGCGGTCCTGGACGGCGTGCGCGGGCTGAGCATCGCGACCGTGCTGGTCGCCCACTGGCTGCCGCTCAACGCGTTGCGGCCCCGGCTCAACGAATCGGTCGGCATGCTGGGCATGGCGCTGTTCTTCGTGCTGTCCGGCTACTTCATCGGCAGGCAGGTGCTGGTGCACGTGCACCCGCTGGAGTTCGTCGCCAAGCGGCTGCTGCGCATCCTGCCGCTGGCCTGGCTGGTGGCGGTGGTGGTCGCGGCGATCTGGCACTTCGAGCCCTCGACGCTGGCCGCGCACCTGCTGTTCTACGCCAACCTCAGCGACGCCGGCATGCGGGTGCCGCTGGACCATTACTGGAGCCTGTGCGTGGAACTGCAGTTCTATGCGCTGGCCACCGCGCTGCTGGTGTTCCGTCCCGGCGTGGCGCGGGTGCTGGTCCCAGCGCTGCTGGTGGCGGTGACCGGTTACCGCGTGTACATGAGCGGCTACAGCGGCAGCATCACCTGGTACCGCATCGACGACATCCTGGCGGGCTTCGTGCTGGCGATCCTGCTGCACTCGCCGAGCCGGCGCGAGGCGATCGGATTCTTCGAACGTCCCGTCGTGCTGTGGGGCGCGGCGGCGCTGCTGTGCCTGGCCTGCTACAACGTCGACGGCAACGTCGCGTCCTTCCTGCGGCCCTATGCCGTGCTGTGCCTGACCGGCGCCTTGCTGTGCCAGCCGCGATCGGCGGCGGCGGCCGTCCTGTCCCGCCCGTTCTGGACCTACCTCGCGACGGTGTCCTTCGCGGTGTACGTGCTGCACGTGCCGCTGGAGCACACCTGGCTGGGCAGCGGCGATGTCACCGAAAAGTACCTCAAGCGACCGCTGCTGCTGGCGGCGGTCTTCCTGCTCGCGCACCTGTCGACGTTTTACTTCGAGCGACACTTTATTGCGATGGGCCACCGGCTGAGGATGTCCAATGACGCGGTTCGTAGTGTTTAAGGGTGGACGGATGACGTCGATGCTCACAATCCGTTCCGCCCGCTGGCTGCTGTCGGGCGTGTTCGCCGGACTGGCGGCGGCGATGGGCGCGGGCGCGTGGGCGACGCCGCAGGCCACCGACAAGGCCGATGCCGCCGATCCCCAGGCCCGCGCGGTGCGTCACCTGCGCTTCGGCACCGCCGACCGGCCCTTCGCGGCGGACTCGCCCTGGAACGCGCGCCCGATCGGTGTGACGCTGGGCAGCTTCGAGATCCCGAAGGCGAAGAACTTCCCCACGATGGAAGACGGCAAGTGGTCGACCGGCGTGTTCGTGGCCGCGTCCGACGATCCGCCGGTCACCGTGTTGCCGCTGCCGGGCCGCAAGGGCATCTGGGATCCGGACGCCGAGGCGATGCGCGAGCAGATCACCATCCCGCGCTGGCCCGCCGGCGTCGTGCCCGCGAGCGCGGCCGACGGCCATGGCGACATCGTCGACCCGGTGGACCGCGTGATCCATTCCTTCAACGTGCTGCGATTCATCGACGGCCAGTGGCGCGCCGACCAGTACGCGTGGACGCGCCTGGACGGTCGCGGCTGGGGCGAGCCCGGTCACTACTTCCAGGGCGCCCGCGCCGCGGCGGTGCCGACGATGGGCGGCCTGGTGCGCGCGAAGGAGATCGACGACGGCGACGAGCTCTTCCGGCACGCGCTGGCGATGTCGCTGACGCACACCGGGCTGTCGGCGGACCCGGCCTACATCTTCCCGGCCACCTCGGCCGACACCGGCGCCAGGTCCAACACCGGCCAGATCCCGCAGGGCGCGCTGATGATGCTGCCGCCGGACTTCGACGTCAGCCCCATCGAGGACCCGCTGCTGCGCAAGGTCGCGCGCACGCTGAAGGTCTACGGCGCCTACGTCGTCGATCGCAACGTCGAGACGCCGTTCGTGATCTACGTCGAGATGGGGGCCAACAAGTCGCCGATGAAGCGCGGCTGGCATCCCGCGTTCGCGGCCCAGCTCGACCGGGTGCGCGCGGCGCTGCGCCAGGTCACGGCCGTGGAGCGCTGGGTCGACGGCAATGGCCGGCCGATGTCGATGGAGACGCCGCAGAACCAGATGTCGCTGCGCGGGCCGTGGCGCCGCGGCGGCGCGGAAGCCACCGCGATGAAGGCAGCGGTCGCGGGCGCGGGCGCCGATCGGCCGCCGGGCGTCTTCGACACCCGCCGCCAGGCGGTCGTGTTCCCGCCCGGCGAAGGCATCGCCGTGCAGGTGAACGACAGTGGCCGCAGCCTGCAGCCAGTCACCTGGGCCAAGCCCGAGGCGGGCCGGCGCTACCGGCTGACCGTGACCGCGACCGGCGACGCGAAGCTGCAATTGCAGCTGCTCGACGCGGACCGGCGCACGACGCTCTTCGACAGCGGCGAGCTCGCCGACGGTGCGAGCAAGACCTTCGAATGGCCGCAAGGGCAGGGCGCTGTCCGGCTGACCGTGCGCAGCGGGCCCGGACCGGGCGAGTCGTCGGTGGGCGGCGCGCTGGTGCCGGTCGAGGCCTCGGCCGCCCGCCGCGGGCCGGCCCGGTCCGACGGCGAGAGGAGCAAGCGATGACGCTGCGCGCGCACCGCGACCCGGACTGGGCCGCCGATGTCGCCCGCTGGGGGCTGGGCCGCATGCCGCTGCGCGAGCAGTCGATGTGGGCGCTCTGGATCTACCGCTACGGACGCCGCGTCGATGCGGCGCCGCCCGGTTTCGCGCAGGGCCTGCACCGCCGGCTGCACCTGCTGCTGCACACCGTCGTGGAGACGCTGACCGGCATCAGCCTGCCCAAGCAGACCCGCATCGGGCCGGGGCTCCGGATCTGGCACTTCGGCGGCATCTTCGTGAATCCAGGCACCGTCATCGGTGCCGGCTGCACGCTGCGCCAGGGCGTGACCCTGGGCAACCGCGTCGACGGCGGCCCATGCCCGGTGCTGGAGGACGGCGTGGAGCTGGGCGCCTACGCGCAGGTGCTCGGCGGCGTGCGACTGGGCGCCGGTTGCAAGGTCGGCGCGATGAGCGTCGTGCTGCAGGATGTGCCGCCGGGTGCGACCGCGGTCGGCAATCCGGCCCGCATCCTGCACCGGGGCGAGGCGCTGCGCGCCAGGAACGATGCTTGCCCTGGCGCCGGACCTGTCGGCGTCGACGCCGGCCAAGAGCAGAACAAGCATCCGGCTCCGCAGGAGCAGGAGCCAGGGAGTGTGACCCTTTGAAGATCGCCTACCTCGTCAATCACTATCCGAAGGTCAGCCACACGTTCATCCGCCGGGAGATCCTAGCGCTTGAAAAGCAGGGCCAGGACGTCCTGCGCGTGGCCGTGCGCGGTTGGGACGATCCCGCGCCCGACGCCCAGGACCAGGCCGAGAAGGCGCGCACCCATTACCTGCTGCGCGGCGGCGCGGCGGCGCTGGGCACCGCGCTCGTGCGCGAGGCGCTGCGCGCGCCCGGACGTTTCCTCGGCGCGCTCGGACTGGCGCTGCGCATGGGCCGTCGCGCCGATCGCCCCTGGCCGCTGCATCTGGTCTACCTGGCCGAGGCCTGCGTCGCGCTGCGCCTGATGCGCGATGCCGGCGTCACGCATGTGCATGCGCATTTCGGCACCAACTCGACCGAGGTCGCGATGCTGCTGCATGCGCTCGGCGGGCCGGGCTACAGCTTCACCGTCCATGGCCCGGAGGAATTCGACAAACCCGAATTCCTCCACCTGGGCGAGAAGATCCGCCGCGCGCGTTTCGTCGTTGCCATCACGTCCTTCTGCCGTAGCCAGCTGTTCCGGTGGGTGGAGCGTGCGCACTGGGCCAAGGTGCAGGTCGTGCATTGCGGGCTGGAGCCCGGCTTCCACGCCGGTGCGGACGCGCCGCCCAGCGGTCGCCGGCTGGTGGCCGTCGGACGCCTTGCCGAGCAGAAGGGCCACCTGCTCCTGATCGAGGCCGCCGCGCTGCTGGCGCGCGAGCGCCCCGACTTCGAGCTGGTGCTGGCCGGCGACGGCGAGTTGCGCGCGGCCATCGAGACCCGCATCGCCGAGCTGGGCCTGCAGCGCACGGTGCGCATCACCGGCTGGATCGGCAGCGACCAGGTCCGCGCCGAGCTGATGGCCGCGCGCGCGCTGGTGCTGGCGAGCTTCGCCGAGGGCCTGCCCGTCGTGGCGATGGAGGCGATGGCGCTGGGCCGTCCGGTCGTGAGCACGTCCATCGCCGGCATCCCCGAGTTGATCGTGCCGGGCACGCATGGCTGGCTGGTGCCCGCGGGCGACGCGCCGGCGCTGGCCGAGGCGATGCGCGAGTGCCTGGACTGCGACGACGCACGCCTGCGCCAGATGGCCGAGGCCGCGCGCACCCGCGTGCTCGCCCGCCACGACGTGGACACCGAGGCCTCGCGCCTGCTCCGTCTCTTCAGCGAGTACGCCCATGCTTGACACCGTCCTGGCCGTCGTCAACGGGCTGCTGCTGGCCGGCACCGCGCTGCTGGTACTGCCCGCGCTGCTGCTGCTGGTGCAGATCGTGCTGGCGTTGCGGCAGCCGCCGCCCTTGCCCGCACAGCCGCGGCCCGCGCGCATCGCGGTGCTGATTCCCGCCCACAACGAGGGCCACGGCGTGCGCGCGACCATCATGCAGACGCTGTCGCAACTGGGGCCCGACGACCGCGTGCTGGTGGTGGCGGACAACTGCAGCGACGACACCGCCGCGCAGGCGCGGCTGGTGGGCGCCGAGGTCGTCGAGCGCCACGATGCGGAGCGCCGCGGCAAGGGCTACGCGCTGGACTTCGGCGTGCGACACCTGGAGATGCTGGCGCAGCACGAGGGCCATGCGCCGGACGTCGTCCTGGTGCTGGATGCGGATTGCGTGCTGTCGCCGGGGTTGATCCCGCGCGTGGCCGGCCTGGCGCAGGCGCATGGCCGGCCGGTGCAGGCGAGCTACCTGATGCACGCCCCCACGCCCGGCCTGAAGGCGCGCGTGGCGGAATTCGCGATGCGGGTGAAGAACCTGGCGCGCTCGCGCGGCATGTTCCGGCTGGGACTGCCCTGCCAGCTGCTGGGCACGGGCATGGCCTTTCCCTGGGCGGTGGCGCTGCGCGCGCCGCTGGCCAGCGGCCATCTGGCCGAGGACATGCAGCTGGGCGTGCGGCTGGCCCGCGACGGCACGCCGCCGCTGTTCTGCGAGGACGTGCTGGTGACCAGCGTCTTCGCCGCCAGCCAGGAAGGCGAGCGCAGCCAGCGCACGCGCTGGGAGCACGGCCACCTGTCGCTGCTGGTGGGCGAGGGCCCGAAGCTGCTGTGGGAGGCGCTGCGCCGCGGCCGCTTCGCGCAGGCGATGCTGGTGATGGACATGCTGGTGCCACCGCTGGCCTTGCTGGCCGGGCTGCTGGTCGTGGCCACGCTGGCGCAGGCGATCTGGGCGCTGCTGACCGGCTGGGTGGCGGGGCTGGTCCTTGCGCTGCTGGGCGTGGCGGCGCTGCTGGTCGCGATCGTCGCGGCACGCCATCGCTTCGCCGCCGAGCTGATCGGACTGGGCGAGCTGCTGAAGGCGCCGGTCTACGTGCTGGCCAAGCTGCCCATCTACCTGAGCTTCGTCGTGCGCCGCCAGACCGAATGGGTGCGCACCAAGCGCGATCACTGAGACGCGGCCCCGCACCATGACGGATCTCCACAGTTCCACCTCCCGCGCCGCCACCCCGGTCGGTCCGACCTGGATCGACCGCTGGCGCGCGATCCTGGGTGCGCTCACGGTCGTGGCGGATGAACGCGGCGTCGAGGACGAGCTGCTGCGGGCCATGACCGCCGGCGGCCCGGGCGGTGTCGACCGCCCGCGCGTGGTCGCCTTCGTCAACGCGCATGCGATGAACTCGGCGGTGACCGACGCCGGTTTCGCCGATGCCGTGGCGCAGGCCGACTGGGTGCTGCGCGACGGCTCGGGCATGCGCATGCTGATGGACCGGCTGGGCCGCGCGCCCGGCTTGAACCTCAACGGCACCGACCTGATCCCGCGCATCGTCGCGCGTCACGCCGGCCGGCGCATCCTGGTGCTGGGCACGCGCGATCCGCAGCTGTCCGTGGCGGCCGCGCGGATCCGCGACGAGCTCGCGCCCGGCGCCGTGGTCGAGGCGCTGGACGGGTTCCAGGCGCCGGAGGCCTACGTCGCGCTGGCCCGCGCCTTCGCACCCGACCTGGTCGTGCTGGGCATGGGCATGCCCAAGCAGGAGCAGGTCGCGCAGCAGCTCCGCCGCGCGCTGGCGCACCCCTGCGTGATCGTGTGCGGCGGCGCCATCCTCGACTTCCTGGGCGGTGGCGCGACGCGCGCGCCGGCCTGGATGCGTCGCCTGGGCATCGAGTGGCTGTACCGCCTGGCGCGCGAGCCGCGCCGGCTGTTCAAGCGCTACGTGCTCGGCAATCCCCTGTTCCTGTCAAGGGCCCGGCGTTATGCCGCGGCCGTCGGCCGGCGGCGCTCGTCAGCCTGACATGCCAGCGATGCCCCTCGCCCGTTCCGGAGGAAATTCCCATGTCCCAGCCTGAGCCGATCGTCCACGCCAATCCCCGCCAGCAGCACGTCATCGCCATCGACCTGGTGCGCTTCCTGGCCGCCGTGCTGGTGCTGTTCTCCCACCTGGCCTTCAGCATCGGCGACCGCCCCGACAGCCGGCCCTACGAGCTCAGCGGCGGCACCTTCGCGCAGCCGCTGATCCCGTGGTTGTCCTTCTACGGCTGGATCGGCGTGCAGGTGTTCTTCGTGATCTCGGGCATCGTGATCGCGTACTCGGCGCGCGGCGCGACGCCCTATGCCTTCCTGCGCAGCCGCGTGGTGCGCCTGGTGCCGGCGGCCTGGGTGTGCTCGACGCTGACGCTGGGGGTGCTGGCCTGGCACTACGGCGGCTTCACCACCGACCTGATGCGGGGTTATCGCCACAGCATGCTGTTCATGCCCTGGTACCCGTGGATCGACAACGTCTTCTGGACGCTGGGCGTGGAGATCTTCTTCTACGCGTCGGTGGGCGTGCTGATCTGGCGCGGCAAGGAACGCGCCATCGGCCGGCTGGCCGCGGCACTGGCCTGGATCTGCCTGGCCTACTGGGCGGCCTACACGCTGGGCCAGACCGGCGCGGTGCCGGCGCTGGCGGTGCTGCACAAGACGCTGCCCTACCTGGTGGAGCGCGTGCTGGAGCTGCTGCTGGTCAAGCACGGCGCGTTCTTCGCCGCCGGCATCTTCATCTGGGCCGTGCTGATCGACGGCCAGAAGCGACCGTCCTGGGCGACGCTGGCCGCGACGCTGGCGGCCTGCGTGGTCCAGATCTTCTGGACCAACGTCGATGCCAACGGCCCGCGCACCAACCCCTGGTGGCCCGCGCTGGCGATCTGGCTGGTCAGCCTGGCCGTGATCTTGCTTGGCATCCGGCACAACGCGGCCTGGCGCTCGAGCAAGTCGCTGGTGAGCCTGCTGCGCGTGCTGGGCTTGATGACCTACCCGCTGTACCTGGTGCACCAGAACATCGGCGCGGTCGCGATGGGGCAGCTGCGCCGCGTGGGCGTGGAGCCCGCGATGGCGCTGGTGATCGCCTCGCTGGCGGTGCTGCTGCTGAGCTGGCTGGTGGTGACCTATGCCGAGCCGGTGGTCAAGCGCTGGGTGGGGGGCGTGATGGACCTGGTCCGCCTGCGCCTGACGGGGGCGCGGGCGGCGGCGGCGCCCCGCTCCAAGGGTTGATTCGAGGAGGGGTACTGGGTTCATGGACATCGATCTGCTGATCTCGAAGATTCACCGCAAGCTGGTCTACAAGCTCGCGCCGCGGCTGGTGCCGGGGCAGGTGCGCGCGCTGCAGCGGCTCAACGAGACCGCCACCGAGCCGGTCGTCGCGCCGGGCGGCCCGGTCGTGTCGCTGACCACCTACGGCCCGCGCATCGACACCGTCCACCTGACGATCGAGAGCATCGGCCGCGGCCGGCTCAAGCCCTCGCGGCTGATCCTGTGGCTGGACGACGCGGCGCGCTTCAAGGACCTGCCCGAGGGACTGCGTCGGCTGAAGGCGCGCGGGCTGGAGGTGCACCTCACCGACAACCTCGGTCCGCACACGAAGTACTACCCCTACGTGGCCTCGCAGGCGCATCACGAAGTGCCGCTGGTCACCGCCGACGACGACATCGTCTATCCGCGCTGGTGGCTGCGTCGCCTGTGGGAGGCCTACCGCGCCGCGCCGGACCAGATCAGCTGCTACCGCGCCCACGTGGTGGCGCTGCAGGACCCGGACGGGACCGCCATCCGCCCATACCGGGAATGGCCGCCGTGCGGCAGCCGGGAGCCGCGCTGGCGCCATTTCGCCACCGGCGTGTCGGGGGTGATCTATCCGCCGCAGTTCCTGGACTTCATGCACGCGCAGGGCGATGCGTTCAAGGCCTGCTGCCCCAAGGCGGACGACATCTGGCTGCACGCGATGGCGCTGCGCGCGGGACTGCGGGTGCGCCAGCTCGGCCGGCTGCCGCGCTACTTCGAGGGGCTGCCCGGCACGCACGACCAGGGGCTGGTGCACTTCAACAGCTTCAACGGCGGCAACGACCGCCAGGTCGCCGCGACCTATGTCGCCGACGACCTGCGCAAGATGGCGCAGGAGCCGGCCTGAGCCGGCCCGCGTCCAGAGATCCGGAACGCGCGCGTGTCCATCCTGCACAACATCAAATGGGCGGCCTTCTCGCAGCTGGCCCGCATCGGCTCGCAGATCGCCAGCGTGACGCTGCTGGCGCGGCTGCTGTCGCCGTCGGACTACGGGCTGCTGGCGATCGCGGCGATCTTCACCAACTTCGCGATGCTGTTCCGCGACTTCGGCACCGGCTCGGCGCTGATCCAGCGCGAGACGCTGACCGAGGGCCTCAAGGCCTCGGTGTTCTGGCTCAACATGGCGCTGGGCGGCCTGATCTGCCTGACCCTGATGGCGGCGTCGCCCGCCGTGGCGCATTTCTACGACGCCCCGACGCTGGTGCCGGTGCTGTGCCTGATGGCGCTGTCCTTCCCGGTGGCGTGCAGCAGCATCGTCCACCAGTCGCTGCTGGAGCGGGCGTCGCAGTTCAAGCGCATCGCCGCGGTGGAGAGCGTCGCCGTGGTGCTGGCGCTGCTGGCCGCGGTCGGCGCCGCGTTGGCCGGCTGGGGCGTGTACGCGCTGGTGGCGCAGACCCTGGTGGCCGCGACGGTGCAAGGCGCGATGCTGTGGGCGATGTCGGACTGGCGGCCCGCGCCGCGCCCGCGCTGGGACGGGCTGCGGGAGATCTCGGGCTACAGCGGCAACGTGTCCGCGTTCCAGTTCGTCAACTACTTCGCCCGCAACGCCGACAGCTTCATCATCGGCAAGGTGCTGGGCTCGGCGGTGCTGGGCCTGTACAGCGTGGCCTACCGGCTGATGCTGTTCCCGGTGCAGAACATCAGCCACGTCGTGGCCCGCGCGGTGTTCCCGCTGCTGACGCAGGCGCACCAGCAGGGCGGTCGCGCGCAGATGGCCGAGGTGTACCTGCGCTCGCTGGGCGTGATCACCTTCGGCACCGCGCCGGTGATGGCCGCGCTCTGGTTCTTCCGCGAGCCGACGGTGGCCGTGGTCTTCGGCGCGAAGTGGGCGGGCGCCGAGGTGCTGCTCGCGTGGCTGGCACCCACCGGCTTCATCCAGTCGGTGCTGAGCACCTCGGGCAGCGCCTTCCTGGCCACCGGCCAGGCCGGGCTGATGCTGCGCTATGGCGTGATCGGCTCGGTGCTGCAGGTCGCGTCCTTCGCCGCGGGCATCCATTTCGGCGTGGTGGGGCTGACGCAGGCCTACCTGATCGCCACCGTGCTCAACCTGCTGCTGACGATGGCCGCGGTGCTGCGTCTGCTCGAGACCGGCCCGGCGCCGCTGCTGCGGGCGATCGGCTACCAGGTGCTCGCGGCGCTGGCCGCCGGCGTGCTCGTCTGGGGCGGCGACCGCTGGATCTTCGGCCACGCGGCGGCCGTGGGCCGGACCGGCCTGTGGCGCCTGGCCGCGCAGTACGCGCTCTTCGCCGCCTGCTACCTCGGCCTGATGGCCGTCCTCGCGCCGCAGAAGATGGCCTCGGTCAAGGCCATGTTCCGCGGCAAGCTGTCCCGTGCATCCTGAGGCGTCCCCGATGACTTCCCCTGTTCCCGCCACTGCCGACCCGCTCGACGAATCCCGGGCCACCGCCTCGGCCGCCGATGGCGCCATCCTGATGGTGTGCTTCACCTTCCCGCCCGAATTCGGCGGCGCGATCGTGCAGGCGCTGCGCCTGGGCGCCGAACTCCAGACGCGCGGCTGCGAGGTCGCCTTCCTGGCCGACAACGGCGACGGCGCCGATGCCGACCTGCGGCACGAGTCCTTCGACCTCTATCGGCGCCGCACCTTCACCGCGGCGCGCTCCAACCTGCGCAAGCTGATCTGGACGCTGCGCATCGTGCTCTTCGCGCTGGCGCACCCCAAGTTCCGCGTCTTCCATTTCCACTCGGTGCAGGGGCCCGAACTGCTGGCCATGCCGGTGCTGAAGTGGCTGGGTCGCAAGACCATCGTCAAGCTGACGCTGGCCGAGTCCGACGACCCCGCCACGCTGACGCGGCGCCGCCTGATGGGCAAGCTGTACCGCGCCTGCCTGGGCTCGGTGCACCGCTACATCGCGATCTCGCCCAGCCTCAAGCGCATGGCCTGCAGCGTGGGCGTGGCGCCCGAGCGGGTGCTGCTGGTGGCCAACGGCGTGGAGACCGCGCGCTATTACCTGCCCATGCCCGACGAGATCGCGCGCGCGCGCGCCGCGCTGGACATTCCCGAGGGCGTGCCGGTGATGGCGAGCATCGGCGCGGTCGAGCACCGCAAGGGCTACGACCTGCTGATCGCCGCCTTCGAGACCATCCGGCGCGAGCGGCCCGACGCGGTCCTGCTGATCATCGGGCCGGGCAACGAGGACGCCAACCCGTTCCACGTCCAGCTGCAGCAGTACATGGCCGAGCGCGGCATCGGCGGCGTGCGTTTCCTGGGGCGGCGCGAGGACATCCACGAGATCCTGCGCGCGGTCGACCTGTTCGCGTTCTGCTCGCGCCAGGAGGGCTTCGGCACGGCCATCGTCGAGGCGATGTGCGCGGGGCTGGCCGTGGCGGTGATGGACATCCCGGAGATCACCGGCTGGATCGTCGGCGAGCGGCCGGACGCGGTGAACACGCCGTCGCGCGATCCGCAGGAGTTCGCGCGGCTGTGCCTGCAGCTGCTGGCGCAGCGCACGCCGGCCTCGTCGGCCGCCCTGGCGGAAAGCGCCGCGCGCGACTTCGGCATGGCCGCCATCGGCAATACCTACGAGGCCCTGTATGCGGAACTGCGCGGGCACTGAAACGATCAACACGGAGCACCCTCGATGAGCGCGGTCACCTTCCGCATCCAGCCCACCGGCAACCTGGGCAACCAGATGATGCAGCTGATGCTCGGGCATTCGCTGCGCTCGCGGATCCCGGAGCTCGACATCGTCGGCTACGACATGCCGCTGTGGTCGCTCAAGGGCGGCGAGGAACCGGCGCCGCGCGCCAAGCCGGTGGAATTGCGCGGCCACCTGATCGACATCGACGGCGTGGCCTCGCTGGTCAAGGCCGGCGTGCTGCGCGACATGAAGCTGGTGGGCATCGGCTCGCGCATGGCCAACTACCTGCCGCCCTCGGCCTACCAGGCGCTGTTCCCGGCGGGCCGGGCCGAGGTCGAGCGCCACGGCGACGACGAGTTGCTCATCAGCGTGCGGGGCGCCGAGATCCTCGGCCAGTGCCACCCGGACTACGGCCCGGTGCCGCCGGCCTATTACCGGCAACTGGCCCGCGAGACCGGCCTGCGTCCGGTGCTGTTCGGCCAGATCGAGGACGACTGGTACTCGCGCCTGCTGATGGAGGCGATGCCCGATGCGCGCGTCGTGCGCAGCCAGGGCGTGCTGGCGGACTTCGAGCGCCTGCGCAGCGCGCGGCACGTCGTCACCAGCGTGAGTTCCTTCGCCTGGCTGGCGACCTGGCTGTCGGACGCGCAGACCATCCACGTGCCGGTGCTGGGCCTGCTCAACCCGGCGCAGCGGCCCGATGTCGACCTGCTGCCGCTGGACGACCCGCGCTATCGCTTCTACCGCTTCCCGGTGCGGCTGTGGAATGGGCAGCAGGAGGACGTCGACGGCCTGAGCCGCGAGGCGCATTACCCGCTGATGACGCGCGACGAGGTCGCCGCGCTGCTGCGCCAGGCGGCCTCGCGCACCCGCGCCGAGCGCCTGGAGGTGGCGGCCAAGACGATGGTCAAGGGCCTGCTGGGACGGTTGCGCGGATGACACCCCCCATGAGCAAGGGACCGGCGTCCGCCCGGCGTGATCCGTCATGGAGAATGGCCGGCATTGCGTTCATCGATTCGCGGGAGTGCGCTTGAAGATCCTCGTCACCGGCGCCGCCGGCTTCATCGGCATGCATGTCAGCCAGATCCTGCTGGCGCGGGGCGACCAGGTGGTCGGCCTGGACAACCTCAACGACTACTACGATCCGCGGCTCAAGCACGACCGGCTGGCGCGCCTGAACGGCCGGCCCGGCTTCGAGTTCGTGCACATGGACGTGGCGGACCGTCAGGGCATCGCCGACCTCTTCGCCAAGCACCGCTTCGATCGCGTCGTGCACCTGGCGGCGCAGGCCGGCGTGCGTTATTCGCTGGTGAACCCGCATGCCTACATCGACGCCAACATCGTCGGCTTCACCAACATCCTCGAGGGCTGCCGCCACACCGGCGTGCAGCACCTGGCCTACGCGTCGAGCTCCAGCGTCTATGGTGGCAACACGCTGATGCCCTTCAGCGAGCACCACGGCGTGGACCATCCGGTCAGCCTGTACGCCGCGACCAAGAAGGCCAACGAGCTGATGGCGCACACCTACAGCCATCTGTTCAAGCTGCCCACGACGGGACTGCGCTTCTTCACCGTGTACGGCCCCTGGGGCCGGCCCGACATGGCGCTGTTCCTGTTCACCAAGGCCATCCTCGCGAACGAGCCGATCAAGGTCTTCAACCACGGGAAGATGATCCGCGACTTCACCTACATCGACGACATCGCCGAAGGCGTGGTGCGGGTGCTCGACCGCAGCGCCACGCCCGACCCGGCCTACGACCCGGTGACGGCGGACCCGGCGCGCTCCAACGCGCCGTACCGCGTGTTCAACATCGGCAACCACGCGCCGATCCCGCTGATGGACTTCATCGCGGCGATCGAGCAGGCGGTGGGCCGCGAGGCGATCAAGGAGTTCCTGCCGCTGCAGGATGGCGACGTCCCGGCCACCCACGCGGACGTCGAGGAACTGGCCGAATGGACCGGTTTCCGCCCGGCGATGCCGGTGCCCGAGGGCATCCGGCGTTTCGTCGCCTGGTACCGCGACTACTTCAAGCAATGAGATCCCAGGCGGACCGGCGAACCGGTCCGTCCCCGTTGATTCAATCAGGAGTACTGGAATGAAAGTCACGACGATCGGCACCGGCTACGTGGGCCTGGTCACCGGCGCCTGCCTGGCCGAGATGGGCAACCACGTGGTCTGCCTGGATGTGAATGCCGAGAAGATCCGCATCCTCAACGAGGGCGGCATTCCCATCCACGAGCCGGGCCTGGACGCGGTGGTCAAGCGCAACGTCGAGGCCGGCCGGCTGCAGTTCACCACCGACGTCGACGCGGCGGTCAACCACGGCACCATCCTGTTCATCGCGGTGGGCACGCCCCCGGGCGAGGACGGCTCGGCCGACCTGCAGTACGTGCTCGCCGCGGCGCGCTCGATCGGCCAGCGCATGACCGACTACAAGGTGGTCGTGGACAAGAGCACCGTGCCGGTGGGCACCGCGGACAAGGTCCGCGCCGCCATCGCCGAGGAACTGGCCCGGCGCGATGCGACCGTCGGTTTCGCGGTGGTGTCCAACCCCGAGTTCCTGAAGGAAGGCGCGGCGATCGAGGACTTCATGAAGCCTGACCGCATCGTCGTGGGTTCCGACGACGAGCAGGCCACGCTGATGATGCGCGCGCTCTACGCGCCGTTCACCCGCAGCCATGACCGGCTCTTCGTGATGGACGTGCGCAGCGCCGAGTTCACCAAGTACGCCGCCAACGCGATGCTGGCCACGCGCATCAGCTTCATGAACGAGCTGGCGCTGCTGGCGGAGAAGGTCGGCGCGGACATCGAGCTGGTGCGTCGCGGCATCGGCTCGGACCCGCGCATCGGCTACCAGTTCCTGTACGCGGGCGCCGGTTATGGCGGTTCCTGTTTCCCCAAGGACGTCAAGGCGCTGGTGCGCACCGGCCGCGAGTACGACCAGGAGCTGAAGGTGCTGAACGCCGTCGAGGAAGCCAACGACCGGCAGAAGCTGGTGCTGGTGGACAAGATCGTGGCGCGATTCGGCCAGGACCTGGCGGGCAAGCGCTTCGCTTTGTGGGGCCTGGCGTTCAAGCCCAACACCGACGACATGCGCGAGGCGCCGTCGCTGGTGATCATCGAGGAGCTGGTCAAGCGCGGCGCGGCCATCGCGGCCTACGACCCGGTGGCGATGAGCGAGGCCAGCAAGCTGCTCGCGCAGGTGCAGGGCGTGAGCTTCTGCGAACGCGCGGAGCACGCGCTGGCGGATTCCGACGCGCTGGTGATCGTGACCGAGTGGAAGGAGTTCCGCACGCCGGACTTTGACCGCATCAAGTCCGAGCTCAAGCAGCCGGTGGTCTTCGACGGTCGCAACCTGTACGAACCGGCGCTGATGTCGACGCTGGGCATCGAGCACCACGCGATCGGCCGCGGCAAGCGCAAGTCGGATTGAGGCGTCGGCGCCGGGGCCTGCGTCCTCGCAACGACAACGCCGCGTCCCGCAAGGGACGCGGCGTTGCCATTTCAGCCCCTGCGCATCAGGAGGCGCAGACGCTGCCCGTGGCCCCGCTGGCGCGGACCAGCGTCGGGCGCAGCGTCGATTCCACGTTGGCGGTGCCGCTGCGGCCCCAGGTCGTGACCTTGAAGCTGGTGCCCGCCGGCCAGGTGAAGTTGAGCACTGCGCCGTCGGCCAGATACCCGGTGTCGTAGACGGTGGCGCCCGTCTGGCGATCGGCGATGGTCATGCGGAAGGTCGCGCCGCCGGTGCCCGCGACGGTGAGCCGATACGGATCGCCGGCCACCGGCAGCGCCCAGCTCACCGGGTTCATCGCCCGGCCGGTGGCATTGGCCTGCTCGATCAGCGTCGTCGTGGCGGGGAAGACCAGCGCCTGGCGCCAGGTGTCGAACTCGCCGCTGACCGTGCCCTTGGTGCGCCACCAGGCGCCGCGCATCGACAGCAGGTTCATCGCCGTGCTGGTCACCGAGCTGCTGTTCTTGTTGTTCCCGTCGACCCACCAGGCCGCGCTCTCCAGCGGACGCAGCGCGGCGCGAATGGTGTCCAGGTCGGTGGCCGTGCTGCTGCTCCAGCCGTTCTTGTGCAGCTTGAGGTCGGCGCCGATCTCCACGTAGATGACGAAGGGCGTGCCGTGGTTGCGGTCCACGACGTAGGCGCCGTACTTCTTCAGCGTCTCGGCGATCTTGCGCAGCTCCGGCGTGGCCAGCGCCTGCGCGTCGAAGCTGGCCGGCAGCATCAGCAGCGAGCCCATCGGGATCTGGCCGCTGTTGGTCGTGGCCGCATTCGAATCCGCCGAGGTGGCCGGGAAGCGGTAGGTCGGGCTGTTGCTCAGGCCGGTGAAGTCCAGCGACATCGCCAGCGCGTGGCTGTAGCTGGCCGCGCCGTCGTTGGCCTCATGGATGCGGATCAGGCCGCCGATCGTCGACACGCCCGCGGCGCGCGCGCCCTGGTAGTAGTGCGACGGGTCGCCCATGCCACGGCCGGCCAGCGGCGTCCAGGCGTACTGGTTGGTCACCCAGGCGCCGTCGACCTGCTTGAGGCCCCAGAACGAATGGATGACCCCGGCGGCGGCGTCGACGATCTCGGCGTGACCATCGCTGCCGGTGGCCGGCTGCGTCTGCGCCGGCCAGTGCGGGATGGTGATGCTGGGACGGTAGACCTCGCTGTCCGGATCCCACACGCCTTGCGTGTTGGTGCCGGTCACGACCATGGGCGCGTCGGTTTCCGACGCCTCGAAGGCGGCGCTCGACCAGGTGCCGCTGTCCACGGACGGGTAATAGGTGGAGGCCGGGATCGTCGCCGACCCCAGCACCGCGCCGACCGGGCGGCTGTTCCACGGCGAATCCGGGCTGAACGGACGCAGGAAGCTGCCGAAGTTGCCCGCGGTGCAGGCGGCGGTCGCGGAGGGGCGGGCGATGGCGTCGGCGGCCAGGACGGCGACGCCGGCGACGGCCTCGCTGGCCGGCGAGGCGGGCGTGGTGGCGATCGAGACCGGGGTGGAGGCGGCGGTCGGCGGCGTCTCCAGCGCCAGCGGCGCGGCGCCGGCGGCGCTGCTGCCGCCCCCGCCGCCGCAACCGGCCAGCAGCAGGCTGGCGGCGAGCGCGCAGGCGCTCAGGCCGGCGGAGATTCCAAAGGAAGAAGAGGTTTTCGTCATGGTGTTTCGAACTGCTGAAAATGCGCGGAGCGCGTTGACGAGTAAATGCCGGTATCTCTTCTTCTTGCGCGCCGACGCCTCGTTGCAGGCGTCGGGCGGGATTCTTGTTACTGGATGTTGGCACCCGGGAAATTGACTGCTTCATTCCCGCCCGGCTGGGCAGGTGTTGCGGCCATGACTCAGTATGCGGAGTCCGATGGGCTGATTTCCAGAGTGGACGCCGGCCACACGCGGGGGATTCCGGGAATATTGGGCAGCTGCGGGGAGGTACTCTTTGAAACATCCAGGTCGAGGGTTGACAACCTGACGGATGTCTCGGATCGAGGGGTTATTGCCCGTCGTTACATACTCGTCCTCGGGCCCGAGATACTCGGGTTCGATATTCGAAACAAAACATCGGACGTCGCACGAAACTCGGGAAGGCAACTCGCCGAAGCACGTGTCAGCCGATTCCCGACGGCCCCACCGACGGGCCTCCGATGGGCGGGCAGGCCGGTCGATGCCGGCCCCTCAACGAGGGGGGCGAGGCGGCCAGGGGGCGGCCGGTCGCCAGAGGGGCCTATGGGATACTCCGCGCCTTCGCCTCAGGGAATCGGAATCGAGATGGTCAAGATCAATGACATCGTGGTCGACAACGCCCGGCCGTTCGTGCTGTTCGGCGGTGTCAACGTGCTGGAGTCGGAGCAGTTCGCGGTCGATGTGTGCGGCGAATACCTGCGCGTGACCCGGGAACTGGGCATTCCCTACGTCTTCAAGGCGTCCTTCGACAAGGCCAACCGGTCGTCGATCAAGAGCTACCGCGGCCCGGGCCTGGAGGCCGGCCTGAAGATCTTCGAGGCGGTGAAGAAGGCGCATGGCGTCGCGGTGCTGACCGACGTGCACGAACCCCACCAGGCGGCCGAAGTGGCCGCCGTCTGCGACGTGCTGCAACTGCCGGCCTTCCTGGCCCGCCAGACCGACCTGGTGATCGCGCTCGCGAAGACCGGCCGGGTGATCAACATCAAGAAGCCGCAGTTCGTCAGCCCGCCGCAGATGAAGAACATCGTCGAGAAGTTCGAGGAAGGCGGCAATCCGAACGTGATGCTGTGCGACCGCGGCGCCCAGTTCGGCTACGACAACCTGGTCGTGGACATGCTGGGCTTCGGCGTGATGAAGCAGGTCAGCGGTGGCAAGCCGGTGATCTTCGACGTGACCCATGCGCTGCAGCAGCGCGAGTCCGGTGCCGCCGCCTCGGGCGGTCGCCGCGGCCAGGTCACCGAGCTGGCCCGCGCCGGCATGGCGATCGGCCTGGCCGGCCTGTTCCTGGAGGCCCATCCCGAGCCCGAGAAGGCGCTGTGCGACGGCCCCAGCGCGCTGCGTCTGTCGCAGCTCAAGCCCTTCCTGGAGCAGGTCAAGGCGATCGACGATCTGGTCAAGGGTTTCCCGGTTCTGGACACCCACTGACCGCGGCCCACGGCCGCGCGGGCCGGTGCCGGATCAAGCGCCGGATCAGGCGCGGCCCGGCGCGGGCGTGACCGGGCGCTCGCCCTGAGGGGCGGGCGTGCGGCCGTTGAAGAGCAGCCGCATGAGGGCGAAGGGCCGCACCAGCCAGCGGTGGATCGCCAGACTCAGCGCCAGCGTGGCCAGCGCGATGATCGGGAACTTGACCGCCGCCGGCCAATCGAGCGGCAACAGCAGCAGCGCCAGCGCCACCACCAGCAGGTGGTGGACGAGGAAGATCGTGTAGCTCGCTTCCGAGAGCAAGCGGCCAAGCCCGCCGCGCGGGCCAGTGCGCCAGCGGCCCAGCGCGCCGACGGCGGCCCCGGTCGCGATCCAGATGCCCAGCAGTTCCACCGCCAGTGCCGCCTCGCGGGCCAGCGGATGCGGCAGCGTGGCGCTGGCCGCGTCGCCCCAGTTGGCCGCGAAGGCGGCCACCGGCAGCAGCCAGAGCGGCGTCGACAGCCACGCACGCAGCCAGGCGGGGCGATGCCACAGCGCCAGGCCGGCGAGGAACAGCGGCGCGTAGAAGGCCAGGTTGAACAGCGTCAGGTCGCCCGGGCCGGCCTCGTAGGCGATGCCGGTCAGCCGGACAGCGAGGATCAAGGCATGGCCCAGCAGCGCGCCGGCCAGCGCCACCGACAGCCAGTGCGCCGGCCCGGCGTCGCCGGCACGCGAGAGCCAGGCGGCGAAGCGCCCGGCGCCGCGGGCGGCGGTCCGGGTGGCGCGGCGATGCCGGCCCTGGGCGATGGCCCAGGCGGCGAGCACCAGCAGGTTCAGCACCAGCAGGTCGCGCAGGAACCAGAGGTGGAACACCGGGGCGGACAGGCCGTCCAGCGCCGCCCAGGGATCGGCGCCCCGTTGCCAGGCGAGCAGTGCCTGCTGCGCGCCGTTGAGCAGCAGCCAGCAGCTCAGCAGCGGCACCCCCAGGCGCAGCAGCTGGCGCACGAGCAGGTCGGGCGTGGCGTGGCGGCGCAGGCTGCCGGCGAAGAGCAGGCCCGACAGCAGGAAGAAGCCGGGCACCCGGAAGCTGTGGATCAGCGCGACCAGCGCGTCGAAGAAGGCGCTGCGGTGGCTGTCGGCGACCAGCCAGTCGCCCGAGGTGATGAAGACGTCCGCGGTGTGCAGGGCGATGCCCAGGACCATCAGCGTCGCGCGGGTCCTGTCGAGGTCCAGATCCGCTGCGCCGGCGATGCCGGGGCGGTGCGCCTCCCTGGTGGAAGCGGTTGAAACATCCATGGCGATCCCCCTCTGCCCAGGCCCGGCGCTTCTCTGAGCGCGTGAGGCCGCAACTGTACGCCCGCGACCCCGCCCGGCTTCACGCCAGCGTGACAACTTCCCGGGGCAGACCCCCGGAACGCGGGGGGAGGCTCAGCGGAGCAGATCCGTCGCCAGGCGCTCGACGATGCGCGCGGCCGACCGGCCGTCCCACAGCGGGGGGCGGCGCACCGGGGCGGTGTCCGGGCCGGCGGCGTCGAGCTCGTCCAGTCGCTGCCCTGCCAGCGCCAGCACGCGCGTGGCGTCGGTGCCGGCGATGCGGTTGGTGCCCAGTTCCACCGTCACCGGCCGCTCGGTGTTGTCGCGCACGGTGAGGCAGGGGATGCCGAGCGCGGTGGTTTCCTCCTGCAGGCCGCCGCTGTCGGTGAGCACCAGCGCGGCGCGGCGCCACAGCGCCAGGAAGGGACGGTAAGGCAGCGGCGGCAGCAGGTGCAGGCCCGGCGTGGGCGCCAGGCCCAGTGCCGCCAGCCGGTCGCGGGTGCGCGGATGGACCGGGAAGAGCAGCGGCAGCCGCCCGGCGAGCGAGCCCAGCGCCGCCATCAGCGCCGCGAGCTGGGCCGGCTCGTCGACGTTGGACGGCCGGTGCAGCGTGACCACGCCGAAACGGCCGGCGATGGCGTGCCGGGCGCCGGCCGCGTCGAGCGCGGCGAGCGCCGCGGCCTCGGCGGCCCGGGCCGGGGCGTCGCCGGCCTCCAGGCGGTCGAGCTGGAACAGGAGGTTGTCGACCATCACATGGCCGACCTCGACGATGCGGGTGTCGGGATGACCTTCGCGGCGCAAGTGGGCGGCGGCGCTCGGCTCGGTCGTGAAGAGCCAGTCCGCGATCGCGTCGGTGGCGCGGCGGTTGATCTCTTCCGGCATGGTCATGTCGCCGCTGCGCAGGCCGGCCTCGACATGCGCCACCGGCACGCCGAGCTTGCGGGCCGCCAGCGCGCAGGCGAGCGTCGAGTCGACATCGCCGACGACGACGCAGGCCGCGGGCCGGTCGGCCAGCAGGTGCGGCTCATAGGCCTGCAGGATGGCGGCCGTCAGCCGCGCGTGGCCGCCGCCGTGGCAGTCCAGCGAGACGTCCGGCGGCGGCAGCCCGAGCTCGTCGAAGAAGACACCGCTCATCGCGGCGTCGTGGTGCTGGCCGGTGTGGATCAGCTTCCAATCGAGCCGGCCGTCCGCGCGCAGCGCCCGCACCAGCGGCGCGAGCTTCATGAAGTTGGGTCGCGCGCCCGCGATCAGGTGCAGCAGGGGCGCGGCCATCGGCGGGTCAGTCGAAGGACTTGGCGTCGGCGAGCAGCGGCGCCTTCGCGTCCTTCTCGGCGAGCTTGAACTCGACGCCCAGCCTCGGCCAGTCGATGCCGATGGCCGGATCGTCCCAGCGCACCGAGCCCTCGGCCTGCGGCGCGTAGAGGTCGGTGGTCTTGTAGAGGAAGTCGGCGGTCTCGCTCAGCACCAGGAAGCCGTGGGCGAAGCCTGGCGGGATCCAGAGCTGGCGGTGGTTCTCGCCGGTGAGCTCGACGCCGGCCCACTTGCCGAAGTTGGGACTGGAGCGGCGCATGTCCACGGCCACGTCGAACACCGCGCCGGCGGTGCAGCGCACCAGCTTGCCCTGCGCGTGCGGCGGCAGCTGGAAGTGCAGGCCGCGCAGCACGCCCTGGCTGGAGCGCGAATGGTTGTCCTGCACGAAGCGCACGTCGTAGCCGCAGGCGGCGTTGAACTTGGGCTCGGTCCAGCTTTCCATGAAGAAGCCACGCGCGTCGCCGAAGACCTTCGGCTCGATGATCAGCACCTCGGGCAGCGCGGTCGGGATCACATTCATCAGAACACCTGTTCGTTGAGCACCTGCTTCAGGTACTGGCCATATCCGTTCTTGAGCATCGGCTGCGCCAGCTTCTCCAGCTGCTCCGCCGTGATCCAGCCCTGGCGGTAGGCGATCTCCTCCGGGCAGGCGACCTTCAGGCCCTGGCGCTTCTCCAGCGTCGCGATGAACTGGCCGGCTTCCATCAGGCTGTCATGCGTGCCGGTGTCCAGCCAGGCATAACCGCGGCCCATGATCTCGACGCGCAGTTGCTGCTGCTCGAGGTAGCGGGCGTTGACGTCGGTGATCTCGAGCTCGCCGCGCGGGCTGGGCTTGATGTCGGCGGCGATGTCGCAGACCTGGCGGTCGTAGAAGTACAGGCCGGTCACCGCGTAGTTGCTCTTGGGCGCCTTGGGCTTTTCCTCGATGCTGACCGCGCGCTGGGCGGCATCGAACTCGACCACGCCATAACGCTCCGGATCGTGCACGTGGTAGGCGAAGACGGTGGCGCCGTCGGTCTGCGCATCGGCGCTGTCCAGCAGGCCGGCGAAGTCGTGGCCGTAGAAGATGTTGTCGCCCAGCACCAGCGCGCTGGGCGCGCCGCCGATGAAGTCCTTGCCGAGCACGAAGGCCTGCGCCAGGCCGTCCGGGCTGGGTTGCACGCAGTACTGGAGGTTCAGGCCCCAGCGCGCGCCGTCGCCCAGCAGGGCCTCGAAGCGCGGCAGGTCCTGCGGCGTGCTGATCAGCAGGATGTCGCGCATGCCCGCCAGCATCAGGGTGCTGAGCGGGTAATAGACCATCGGCTTGTCGTAGACCGGCAGCAGCTGCTTGCTGATGGCCAGCGTCGCCGGATGCAGCCGGGTGCCGGAGCCGCCGGCCAGGATGATGCCCTTGCGGGGGGTGTTGCTCATCGCGGTCTCTCCAATCACAGGATTTCTTCGAGCAGGCGGTCGACGCCGACCTGCCAGTGCGGCAGCACCAGCCCGAAGCGGTCCTGCAGCTTGTGGTTGTCCAGGCGCGAGTTCAGCGGGCGCGGCGCCGGCGTCGGATAGGCGCTGCTGGGCAGCGCCTCGACCTGCTCGGGCTGCACCTTCAGCGCCAGTCCCTTGTCGCGGGCGCGGCCGAGCACATGTCGGGCGTAGGCGTGCCAGCTGGTCTCGCCGCTCGCCACGGCGTGGTAGACGCCGCACAGCGCGCGGTCCCGCAGCGTGGTGCGGACCAGGTGGGCGGTGACGTCGGCCAGCAGGTCCGCGCCGGTGGGCGCGCCGATCTGGTCGGCGACGACCTTGAGCTGCTCGCGCTCGGCCGCCAGCCGCAGCATGGTCTTGGCGAAGTTGCCGCCGCGCGCGGCGTAGACCCAGCTGGTGCGCAGCACCAGCGCATCCGCGCCGCTCGCGGCGATGCGCTGCTCGCCTTCGAGCTTGGTCTTGCCGTAGACGCTCAGCGGGCCGGTGGGCGCGTCCTCGAAGCGCCAGTCCGAGCCGGCGCCATCGAAGACGTAGTCCGTCGAGTAATGCACCAGCAGCGCGCCCCGGGCCTTGGCCTCCTCGGCCAGCACGCCGGGGGCCAGCGCGTTGATCCGGCGCGCGGCCTCGGGCTCGCTCTCGGCCTTGTCGACGGCGGTGTAGGCCGCGGCATTGACGATCACGTCGGGCGCCACGCGGCGCACCGTGGCGCGCAGCGCCTCGCTGTCGCCGAGGTCGCCGCCCTCATGGCGGTCCAGCGCGACCAACTCGCCCAGCGGGGCGAGCGCGCGTTGCAGTTCCCAGCCGAGCTGGCCGTTCTTTCCGAGCAGCAGAATCTTCATGCCGATGTCCTGCCCGGGCGCTCAGGCGCCGTATTGCTTCGAGACCCACTCGCGGTACGCGCCCGAGAGGACGCGCGAGGCCCAGTCCTCGTTGGCCAGGTACCACTGCACCGTCTTGCGGATGCCGGTCTCGAAGGTCTCGGCGGGACGCCAGCCCAGGTCGCGCTCGATCTTGCGGGCGTCGATCGCGTAGCGGCGGTCGTGGCCGGGACGGTCCTTCACGTAGGTGATGAGCCGCGAGTAGGGGCCGGCGGGATCGGGGCGCAGTTCGTCGAGCAGGGCGCACACCGTCTTCACGATGTCGATGTTGGCCTTCTCGTTCCAGCCGCCGATGTTGTAGGTCTCGCCCAGCGTGCCGCCGGCCAGCACCGCGCGGATGCCCGAGCAGTGGTCGGTGACGTAGAGCCAGTCGCGGATCTGCTGGCCGTCGCCGTACACCGGCAGCGGCTTGCCGGCCAGCGCGTTGACGATCATCAGCGGGATCAGCTTCTCGGGGAAGTGATATGGCCCGTAGTTGTTGGAGCAGTTGGTCGTCACCACCGGCAGGCCATAGGTGTGGTGCCAGGCGCGGACCAGGTGGTCGCTGGCCGCCTTGGAGGCCGAGTACGGGCTGTTGGGCTCGTAGGGATTCGTTTCGGCGAAGGGCGGGTCCTCGGCCTTCAGCGAGCCGTAGACCTCGTCGGTGGAGACGTGATGGAAGCGGAAGGCCGCCTTGGCTTCGCCCTCCAGCGCGCTCCAGTAGCCGCGCGCGGCCTCCAGCAGCGTGAAGGTGCCCTCGACATTGGTGCGCATGAAGGCGCCGGGGCCGTGGATGGAGCGGTCGACGTGGGACTCGGCCGCGAAGTGCACGATCGCGCGGGGGCGGTGCGTGGCCAGCAGCTGGTCGACGAGCGCGCGGTCGCAGATGTCGCCCTTGACGAAGACGTGGCGCGCGTCGTCCTTCAGCGAGGCCAGGTTCTCGAGGTTGCCCGCGTAGGTGAGGGCGTCCAGGTTGACGACCGGCTCGTCCGAGGTCTTGAACCAGTCGAGCACGAAATTGCTGCCGATGAATCCGGCACCGCCGGTGACGAGGATCGTCATGAAACTTCCCTGAAATGTGTGGCGTCCCGACCCGGGCGGGCGGTGACGCCGGTCGGATTACAGCCGCCAGACCCTGAGGCCGGCGGCACGGAGATCGTCGGCCCGGAAGGCCGCCTTGACGTCGATGAAGGCGCCGCCTTCCACCAGTTTGGCGGCGAGCGCGCCGGCCGCCAGCGCCTTGTACTCGCGGTGCGCGACCGCCGCCACGATGGCGTCGGCGCGGGGCAGGTCCTCGAAAGCCTGCAGCCGCACGCCGTATTCGTGCATCGCTTCGTCGGCCTCGGCCGCCGGGTCGGTGACGAAGACCTCGACGCCGTAGGTCCTGAGCTCGCGGATGATGTCGATCACCTTGGAGTTGCGCAGGTCGCCGCAGTCCTCCTTGAAGGTCAGGCCCAGCACGTTGACCTTGGCCCCCTTGATCGGCGAGCCCGCGGCGATCATCTGCTTGATGGTCTGCTCGGCGATGAACTTGCCCATGCCGTCGTTGATACGCCGGCCCGCCAGGATGACCTGCGGGTGGTAGCCGAGCATGTCGGCCTTGTGCGTCAGGTAGTAGGGGTCCACGCCGATGCAGTGGCCGCCGACCAGGCCCGGCTTGAACTTCAGGAAGTTCCACTTCGTGCCGGCGGCCTCCAGCACCTCGGAGGTGTCCAGGCCCAGGCGCTCGAAGATGATCGCCAGCTCGTTCATCAGCGCGATGTTGAGGTCGCGCTGGGTGTTCTCGATGACCTTGGCGGCCTCGGCCGTCTTGATGCTGGAGGCGCGGTGCACGCCCGGCACGATGATGCGCTCGTAGGTCCTGGCGACGATCTCCAGCGTCTCAGGCGTGTCGCCGGAGACGATCTTGAGGATCTTCGTCAGCGTGTGGTCCTTGTCGCCGGGATTGATCCGCTCGGGGCTGTAGCCGACGAAGAAGTCCTGCTTCCACTTGAGGCCGGATTCGCGCTCCAGCACCGGGATGCAGACCTCCTCGGTCGCGCCGGGATAGACGGTCGATTCGTACACGACGACCGCGCCGCGCTTCATGTGCCGGCCCACGCTGGTGGACGAGCCGACCAGCGGGCGGAAGTCGGGGATCTTGGCCTCGTCCACCGGCGTGGGCACGGCCACGATGATGACGTCGGCCTCGGCCAGGCAGGCCGGGTCGCTGTGGTACTCGGCGTGCACGGCCGCGCGCACTTCCTCGTCGCTCAGCTCGCGCGACGGGTCGGTGCCCGCTCGGCACTTGGCGACCTTGTCCTCGGCGATGTCGAAGCCGATGGTCCGTCCGTGCTTGCCGAACTCAACCACCAGCGGCAGTCCCACATATCCCAATCCGACGACGGCAATCACGGACACGATCTTCTCCTGTCGACGGCCGACGTCGCTGCGACGCCGGCGTCCTGTTGTGGTGGGCCCGGAGCGTCCCCACCGGACCGGAAGGTCCGGGCGCCCCGCGCGATGGTCGGCTTTGTATCCGGTTTTCAGGTCGGCGCCGACCCCTCAAGCGGGGCCCGGGCCTCAGTTCCGGCCGTAGGTGTCCTGGTAGCGCACGATGTCGTCCTCGCCCAGGTAGGAGCCGGACTGGACCTCGATGATCTCCAGCGGCACCTTGCCCGGGTTGGACAGGCGATGGACCTGGCCCAGCGGGATGTAGGTCGACTGGTTCTCGGTCAGCAGCAGGGTCTTGTCGCCGTTGACGATCTCGGCGGTGCCCTGCACCACGATCCAGTGTTCGGCGCGATGGTGGTGCATCTGCAGGCTCAGCGAGGCGCCGGGCTTGACCATGATGCGCTTGACCTGGAAGCGCTCGCCCATGTCGATGCTGTCGTACCAGCCCCAGGGGCGGTGCACCTTGCGGTGCAGGTTCTGCTCGTCGCGCTGGGCGGCGGTCAGCTGGCTGACGATCTTCTTGACGTCCTGGCTCTTGCTGCGATCGGCGACCAGCACCGCGTCCGGCGTCTCGACGACGACGATGTTGTCCAGCCCCACCGCCGAGACCAGCCGGCTGGTCGCGTGCACCAGCGTGTTGCGGCTGTCCGCGATGATCGCGTCGCCGCGGCTGGCGTTGCCGGCGGCATCCTTCTCCGCCACCTGCCAGACCGCTTCCCAGGCGCCCAGGTCGTTCCATCCGGCGTCCAGCGGCACCATGCGCAGCGCGACCGGGCTGCCGGGGCAGCGCTCCATCACGGCGTAGTCGATCGATTCCGACGGCACGACCGCGAAGGCGTCCTTGGCCGGGCGCACGAAGGGACCGTCCACCGCCTTGCCGCCGAAGGCCACGCGCGTGGCCTGGTCGATGTCGGGGCGGAACTGCTGCAGCGCCTTCAGCCAGACGCTGGCGCGCAACACGAACATGCCGCTGTTCCAGTAGTAGCCGCCCTGGTCGACGTACTTCTGGGCGGTCGGGGCATCGGGCTTCTCGACGAAGGCCTCGACGCGCAGGCCGGTGCCTTCAGCGCCGGCGCGGATGTAGCCGTAGCCGGTCTCGGGCCGGTCGGGCGTGATGCCGAGGATGACGATGGCGCCGCCGCTGGCCTGGCGCACCGCGTCCTGCAGCGCGGCGGTGAAGGCCGGGCCGTCGGTGACGGTCTGGTCGGCCGGCGTGACGACCAGCACCGGGTCCTCGCCGCCTTCCAGCGCCTGCAGCGCCGCCAGCGTGATCGCCGGCGCGGTGTTGCGGCCGACCGGCTCCAGCAGGACGGCGCTGGGCGCGAGCCGCTGCTCGCGCAGCTGGTCCAGCACCATGAAGCGGTGTTCCTCGTTGCCGACGACGATCGGCGGCCTCACCGCGATGTCCTCGGCACCGAGCGTGGCCAGGCGGTCAGCGGCCTGCTGGAACAGGCTGGTGTTGCCGTTCAGCACCAGGAACTGCTTGGGATAACCGGCGCGGGACAGCGGCCACAGCCGCGTGCCGCTGCCACCCGCCATGATCACCGGTTGCGTGTCGATCTTGCTCAAGGTACTGCTCCCTCTGGAACTGGCGCCCCTTGCATGTCGATGCGGGGCTGTGGATTCGAAAAATGGGTCGGAAGTGTCGCAGAGCGGCGGATCAGCCCTCGAAACCGTTCGGATTGGACGATTGCCAGCGCCAGCTGTCCTCGCACATGCGCTGCAGGTCGAAGCGGGCGGTCCAGCCCAGCTTCTCGCGCGCCAGCGCCGGATCGGCGTAGCAGGCGGCGACGTCGCCCGGGCGGCGGGCGACGATCTCGTAGGGGATCTCGCGGCCGCTGGCCTTGGCGAAGGCGTTCACCAGTTCCAGCACGCTGTAGCCGCGGCCCGTGCCCAGGTTGACCCAGATCGACTCCTGGCCGCGCAGCAGGAAGTTCAGCGCGGCGACATGGCCCTCGGCCAGGTCGACGACGTGGATGTAGTCGCGCACGCCGGTGCCGTCGGGCGTGTCGTAGTCGTTGCCGAAGATCGACAGCTTGGCGCGCCGGCCCACCGCCACCTGCGTGACGTAGGGCATCAGGTTGTTGGGGATGCCGCGCGGGTCCTCGCCGATGCGGCCGCTCTCGTGCGCGCCGACCGGGTTGAAGTAGCGCAGGCAGGCGGTCTGCCATTGCGGGTCCGAGGCGCCCAGGTCGCGCAGGATGCCCTCGCCGATCAGCTTGGTCGCGCCGTAGGGGTTGACCGCCATCAGCTCGGCGTCCTCGCGCAGCGGCAGCGACCTGGGCTGGCCGTACACGGTGGCGCTGGAGGAGAAGACGATGCGCTTGCAGTCATGACGGCGCATCGCCTCGCAGACCGTCAGCAGCCCGTCCAGGTTGTTGCGGTAGTAGCTCAGCGGCTTGGCCGTCGATTCGCCGACCGCCTTGAAGGCGGCGAAGTGCACCACCGCGGCCGGCTTGTACTCGTTGAACACCGCGTCCAGCGCCGCGCCGTCGCAGACGTCGAGCTTCTCGAACAGCGGGGTCTGGCCGCTGAGCTCGGCCAGGCGATCCAGCACCTTGGGCGAGCTGTTGCTGAAGTTGTCCACGCCGACGACGCGGTAGCCGGCCGCCAGCAGCGCGAGCCAGGTGTGGGAGGCGATGTAGCCGGTCGCGCCGGTCAGCAGGATGGTGTCGTTGGCCATGGAGTCGGAAGGTCAGCGGATCATGCCCTGCACGTAGCAGCCGGCGGTGTAGGCGTTGTAGGAGTAGATCACGTCGGTCGTGTCGCGATCCAGGCGGGTGTACTGGCAGCCCACGGTGACGTTGCGCAGCGCCTCCCAGGCCAGCCCGAGGCTGTATTGCTTGGAGTTGTCCTTGGAACGGATCCCGCCCAGGGCGATGTCGCGATCGCGGCTCAGGCGCGTGAAGCCCACGCCGGCCTGCGCGGTGAGCTTGCCGGTGATGCGGTAGCTGAACTGGGTCTGGAAGGCCGTCTGCACCCGGTTGAAGTCGGACTGGCCGTTGTTGATGCCCAGGTAATAGGTTTCGACGCCGGTGTCCCGGGACAGCTTGGTGCTGAGGGTCCAGCGCCCCCCGGGGGCCCAGTTCCAGTTCAGCGAGCCGGTCAGGCCGGTGAAGGTGTCCGAGGTGCTGCGGCTCAGGCGCGCGTTCAGGCTGCTGGCCCCGGTGGCGCGCCACAGCGCCGTCAGGTCGATGTCCTTGCGATCCCACTCGAAGCTGTTCACCGGCACGCGGCCCTTGGTGTAGCGGCCGGCCAGGCCGAAGCGCCAGGCGCTGCTGGCGTTGTAGAGCAGGCCCACGGAGGAGGTGTTCTGGCGGTATTCCTGCGTGTCCCACAGCGGCAGCGAATAGTCGCGCTGGCGCCGCACGAAGGTGCCCTCGAGGGTGAACGGCGACAGCCCCGGCAGGCCCAGGCGCACGCTGCCACCGGCGCTCTGGTCGGTCTGCAGATTGCGCTCGGTGGTCGGGGCGATGCCGGTGTTGCTGTTGAAGTCCGCCAGCGTGCGCGCGCGGGTGTAGTCCAGCGTGCCCGACAGGTTGCCCGCGGTTTCCCAGTCCAGGCCGGTGTCCAGGCTGTAGCCGCGGTTGTCCAGCCGGCTGTTGTCCTGGTAGCGGGTGTCGTTGAAGCGGCCGTCGGCGTGCAAGCGTTGGCGGCCCAGCCGCGTGTCCACGCCGGCCAGCAGGCTCAGCGAGGTGAGCCGGTCGCTGCTTTCGGCCGCATTCGAGCGGAACACGTTGTTCGTGTAGTAATGGCCCAGCGAGGCGCCCAGGTACCAGGGACTGCCCTGGTCGCTCTGGGCCCAGCAGGAGGCGGACGCGAGCAGGGCGAAGGGCAGCGACAGTCGGTGGAGGCGGTTCATCGTGGGAAGGTCTCCTGCGGGTCAATAGGCGTGGCGGTCGAACAGCATCAGCCGCACGGTGCGCACGATGATCTGGAGATCCAGGCCGAGCGACCAGTTGCGCAGGTATTCCAGATCGTATTCGACGCGCGCCTTCATCTTGTCGACGGTGTCGGTCTCGCCGCGCAGGCCGTTGACCTGCGCCCAGCCGGTGATGCCGGGCTTGACCTTGTGACGGACCATGTAGGCCTTGATCAGCTGGCGGTATTCCTCGTTGTGCGCGACGGCGTGCGGGCGCGGGCCGACGATGCTCATGCGGCCCTGCAGCACATTGATGAACTGCGGCAGCTCGTCCAGCGAGGTCTTGCGGATGAAGGCCCCGAACGGCGTGATGCGCGGGTCGCCCTTGGTCGCTTGCTTGACGACCGCGCCGTTGTCCATCGCGCGCATCGAGCGGAACTTGTAGACGATGATCTCCTCGCCATCCAGGCCGTTGCGGCGCTGCTTGAAGATCACCGGGCCGGGTGAGCTCATCTTCACGCCGATCGCCAGGATCAGCAGGATCGGCGAGATCAGCACCAGGATGAGCGCGGCCAGGATGATGTCGCTGATGCGCTTGACCACCTCGTTCACGCCGGTGAACGGGGTTTCCAGGATGCCCACCACCGGCACGCCGTTCACGTCCTGCAGCCGGCCCTGGATGATGCTGATGCCGAAGACGTCCGGCACGAAGAACAGCGAGGCGGTCGTGCCCTGCAACTGCTCGAGCAGCTGCAGGATGCGCGGCTGCGAGCCCAGCGGCAGGGTGATGTAGACCTCGCGCACGCCGTTGGCGCGGACGTAGTCGCTCAGTTCCGGCAGCGTGCCCAGCACCCGGCCGACGCTGTCGGGATGAAGGCGGTCGTCGGTGCGGTCATCGAAGAAGCCCAGGCATTCGACGCCGCGGATGGAGCCGAAGGACAGCGCCCGGCCGACCTTCGCGCCCAGCGGCCCGGCGCCGACGATCACCGCGGTGCGCCGCACCGAGGGCTGCTGCGCGCGCCAGCGCAGCACGCGCCGGCCGATCTCGACCGCCAGGATCTGCGCCAGCGGCGTCAGCAGCGCCCACCACAGCAGCACCGGGCGCTCGAAGTAATGGAAGCTGCTGGTGGCGTAGGCGAACATGCCCAGGATCAGCAGCAGCATCAGCCAGGAACCGACGATGTCGGTCACGGCGCTGGCGGGATGATCCGAGAAGCGGTTGCGTCCCGGGAAGGTCAGCGCGAACACCAGCATGCACAGCGTGTAGGTGGAGCGCATGACCGGTTCGCCGAACCAGGCCAGCAGGCACAGGTAGATCAGGACGATCAGCGTCGGTTCCAGGAATGCCGCGATGAACGACTGGACCGACTGCGGCGCGCTGTAGAAGGTTCTCTTGTAGTTCCGGTCCTCAAACATCACCCGTTGGTCCTTCGTTGCTTCCCTCGTGGCCGTACGGCGGGCGGCATCGGGGCCGGCCTGCCGCTCCTGTCCGGCCGGAGCCGGAAATTCTCTCTCAATTCATCTCACGAACTCGTAACCGGACGCCCTAGCTTGTCACCGGTTTCCTCGTTCATCAGGCCGTCCTCCGGGCCTGCCTACAATCCGCCCCATGCTTCAAGAATGGTCCAAGCTCCTGGCCCCTGCGCTCCAGGATCGCATCACGCTGTTGCTCAACCATGTCATGTCCCGCGAGCCGGTCGCCACCGCGCGCCTGGCCCCGCACACGGGCAAGACGCTGCGGCTGCGCCTGGTGGGCTGGCCGGCCATGCTGCCGGCCGCGCCGGACCTGCGGTTGCGCATCACCCCGGCGGGTCTTCTGGAACGGTTGGACGACGAGGATGGCCCTAGGCAAGAACCGGACCTGCTCATCGAACTCGACGCGGCGAATCCGGCGGCGGCGGCCTTCGCGGCGCTGTCCGGCGCCCGGCCCGAGGTGCGGGTGGACGGCGATGCGCAACTGGCCGGCGACTTCAACTGGTTGATCGATCACGTGCGCTGGGACATCGAGGACGACCTCGCCGCCATCACCGGTCCGGCGGTGGCGCACCAGCTGGGTCGCTTCGGACGCGCCGTCGCGGGCGCGATGGCGACCCTGGCCCGCCAGGCGGGCCGTTTCATGCCGGACGGCCAGGGCCGGGCATGAGGTCCGGGAATCCGGTCCGGGCATGAGGTATCTGTCCCGCCTTCTGGTCATCGTCTGGACCCTCTACCGATTCGGGCTGGACGAGCTGGCGTTGTCGACGCTCAAGCGTCGGCGTTTCCGTTTCCTGCGCCGGCTGATCTCGGTCGGCCGCGCCTGGGACCAGCCGCGCGGCGTGCGGCTGCGGCTCGCGCTGGAGCGGCTCGGACCGATCTTCGTCAAGTTCGGTCAGCTGCTGTCGACGCGGCGCGACCTGGTGCCGCCGGACATGATCGAGGAGCTGTCCAAGCTGCAGGACAACGTGCCGCCGTTCCCGGCCGAGCTGTCCCGCGAGCTGATCGAACGCGCCTTCGGGCGCCGCATCGAGGAGCTTTTCGCCACCTTCGAGGCCGAGCCGGTGGCCAGCGCCTCGATCGCGCAGGTCCACTTCGCGACGCTGATGGACGGGCGGGAGGTCGCGGTGAAGGTGCTGCGGCCGGGGATGCTCGACATCATCGAGGACGACCTGGCGCTGATGCGCACCGTCGCGGGCTGGGTGGAGCGCTTCTCCGCCGACGGCCGCCGGCTCAAGCCGCGCGAGGTGGTCGCCGAATTCAATACCTACCTGCACGACGAGCTGGACCTGGTCCGCGAGGCCGCCAACGCCGCCCAGTTGCGCCGCAACATGCAGGACCTGCACCTGGTGCTGGTGCCGGAGATGATCTGGGAGCTCTGCCGGAGCGAGGTCATCGTGATGGAGCGCATGCGCGGCGTGCCGATCTCGCAGCTCGAGCGCCTGCGGGAGGCCGGCGTCGACATCAAGAAGCTGGCCCGCGACGGCGTCACGATCTTCTTCACGCAGGTCTTCCGGGACGGCTTCTTTCACGCCGACATGCACCCGGGGAACATCCAGGTCAGCCTGGATCCGCACACCTTCGGCAACTACGTGGCGCTGGACTTCGGGATCATCGGCACGCTCACCGAGGTCGACAAGGATTACCTGGCGCAGAACTTCATCGCCTTCTTCCGTCGCGACTACAAACGGGTGGCCGAGCTCCACATCGAGTCCGGCTGGGTGCCGCCGGAGACCCGCGTCGATGAACTGGAAGGGGCGGTGCGCACTGTCTGCGAGCCGCATTTCGACAAGCCGCTGAAGGACATCTCGCTCGGCCAGGTGCTGATGCGGCTGTTTCAGATCTCCCGCAGATTTAACGTGGAGATTCAGCCGCAGCTGGTTTTGCTGCAAAAAACGCTGCTCAACATTGAAGGATTGGGCAGGCAGCTCGATCCTGATCTGGATCTCTGGGCCACGGCCAAGCCCTTCCTCGAGCGTTGGATGGATGAGCAGGTGGGCTGGCGCGCCTTCGTGCGGCAGCTGAAGAAGGAGGCGCCGCGATTCGCGCAGATGGTGCCGGAATTCCCCCGCCTGATGCACGAGGTGCTGCGCCAGCGCGCCGAAGGCGGGCATTCGGACCTGACGCGCCAGCTGCTGCTGGAGCAGCGGCGGACCAACCATCTGCTCCAGACGCTGCTGTGGGGCATCGGCGGATTCACGCTCGCGCTGGTGCTGACCCAGCTGGTGATGCGCTGGATCGACTGATCGCGCGCCTCCGGCCGGGAGGCCGGGGAGCGCCGGGTCAGACTGCGTAGTCGGCGAATTCCTGCTTCAGGCGGGCGCGCAGCAGGGTGCGTACGCGGTTCACCCGTGAGCGCACCGTGCCGATCGGGATCGCCTGCAGCGCGGCGACCTCGCGGTAGGACTCTTCCTGCAGGCAGGCCAGATCGAAGGTGCAGCGCAGGTCGGGTGACAGGCCCGACAGCGTGACGTCGACGATGCCGGCCAGTTGCCGATAGGCGACCTGCTGGCTGACATCCTTCCTGCCGTCGCGCGCGTGGTGGACCGATTCGCCGTCCCGCGTGTGCGGCGCGTCGTCCAGGCTTTCCATCTGACGATTGCGTTTGGCGCAGCGCGCCACATGGTTGCGCGCGACGTTGGCCGCGATGCCGAAGAACCAGGTCTCGACGGTGGAGCGGCCCTGGAAGCGGTCGGCGCAGCGGGTGGCCTCGAGCATGGCGTCCTGGATGATGTCGTCGAGCTCGCCGGGCGAGCGCTCGTAGCGCCGCAGGAAGCGCTTGAGCTTGCTGGAATCGCTGCGTGCGTCGTGAGCGATCTTGATGATGTGGGACAGGACCAGTTGCTGGCGCTGCCGGGCCAGCTCCGGATCGACCGGTTCGTCCGGCGCGGCGTGCGGCGCGCAGGCGGCGGCGCTGGAGGGGTGCGGCGTGGCGCTCGCCGCCCCGGACTTCGCAAGGGGGCCGGGCGGGCGGGCCGTGGCTTCGGTGTGATGGCTCATGGACAGACTCGAAGAAGATCCGGTGGGCCTCTCCCGGAGCCAGTGGCTCCCTGGGACAGGGGAGGAAAGGGCGCGCCGCGCCAGGCAGGTCACCGTGGATGGCCCCACTGCAGCACCTCGACCGCCAGCCGGTCGTCGTGCTCGACCAACCGGCCGATGCCGAGCTCGGTGCCGTGCGCGACGATGCGCACGAGTGCCGGCGTCGAGGTGTCCAGCGGGACGATCCGGCCCGCCGTGAGGCCGCTCAGTTCGCCGACGGTCATGGCGACGCGGCCGACGATGAAATCCAGGTCTACGGTCAGGGCATCCACGTTGCGGGGCTCCGGTGGCGGTGGCAGGGCGTGGAGGGGATTGGAAAGGGAGCCCCTTGGCGGCCCCATCCCTGGAACTCGCGTGAGACATGCGGCCCATGACCCAAATGGAGGAGCTGACCCGCAGATATCTGGTGAAAAGGGGGCGGATCCCCCATCGCGGGTGCCGCTGAAACGGGGTGTCCGGGGGCGGGGAGGACCCTGGGCAGCAGTCCCCGAGGTTCCGGGGATAATCCGCGCGCAATTTTTTGTGCGCCGGATTCCTGCGCTCCCGCCTTCCCCGCATTCCCAAGGCCCGCTGCCATGCTCCTGACCCTGGTCATCCTTTACCTGCTTGTCACCATCGCGATCGGCCTGTGGGCCGCCAAGCGGGTGAAGAACACGGCGGACTTCGCCATCGCCGGCCGGCACCTGCCGCTGGTGATGATCATCACCACCACCTTCGCGACCTGGTTCGGCTCCGAGACGGTGCTGGGCATCCCGGCCAAGTTCGTGCAGTCGGGCCTGAACGGCGTGGTCGAGGATCCGTTCGGCGCGGGTTCGTGCCTGATCCTGGTGGGCCTGTTCTTCGCGGCCAGGCTCTACAAGATGACGCTGCTGACGATCAGCGACTACTACCGCGAGCGCTACGGCCGCGTGGTCGAGGTGGTCTGCAGCTTCATCATCATCCTGTCCTACCTCGGCTGGGTGGCGGCGCAGGTGACCGCGCTGGGGCTGGTGTTCAAGCTGCTGTCCGGCGGCGCGATCAGCATCCCGGTGGGCATGATGATCGGCACGGCGTCGATCCTGGCCTACACGCTGTTCGGTGGCATGTGGTCGGTGGCGGTGACCGACTTCATCCAGATGATCATCCTGGTGGTGGGGCTGTCGCTGATCGCCTGGTTCGCGGCCGACATGGCCGGCGGCGCCGACAAGGTCATCGCGCTGGCGTCGAGCCAGGACATGTTCCGCTTCCTGCCCGAGCCGAGCTTCCACGACATCGTGTTCTTCGTCGGCGCGGCCATCACGATGATGCTGGGATCGATCCCGCAGCAGGACGTGTTCCAGCGCGTCATGTCCGCCAAGGACGTCAAGGCGGCGACCCGCGGCCCGGTCATCGGCGGCATCTGCTACATCCTGTTCGCCTTCGTGCCGATGTTCATCGTCGTGAGCGCGCTGATCATCATGCCCACCGAGGCCAAGCAGCTGATCGCCGAGGACCCCCAGCAGGTGATCCCCACGCTGGTGATCGACAAGATGCCCTTCGTGATGCAGGTGATCTTCTTCGGCGCGCTGCTGTCGGCGCTGAAGTCGACCGCCTCGGCCACGCTGCTGGCGCCGTCGGTGACCTTCGTCGAGAACATCTGGCGCCAGTTCTTCCCGCGCGTGTCCGACAAGCAGGAACTGCGCACGATGCGCATCGCGGTGCTGCTGTTCTCGGTCTGCGTCTGCGCCTACGCGATCGCGCTGCAGGGCACGTCGATCTACGAGATGGTCTCCAGCGCCTACCAGGTCACGCTGGTCGGCGCCTTCGTCCCGCTGGTGTTCGGCCTCTACTGGAAGCGCGCGACGACGCAGGGCGCGATCTTCGCCATCGTGCTGGGCGTGCTGACCTGGATCCTGTTCCTGATGACGCCGGCGGGCGAGCAGTTCCCGGCCCAGCTGGCGGGCCTGCTGGCCGGCATCGTGGGCATGCTGGTGGGCTCGCTGGGGCCGCAGGCGATCCGCGACGTGCACGGCAGCCACCACCGCCTGGCCGGTGCGACGCCGGCGGGCCACTCTATATAATTTCGGGTTTTTGACCCGGTAGTCCCTCAAATGCCGATCTACGCCTATCGCTGCGGCGCCTGCGGCCACGCCAAAGACGTGCTGCAGAAGCTGTCCGACGCTCCGCTGACCGTCTGCCCCGCCTGCGGCGCGGAGAGTTTTTCGAAGCAGGTCACCGCCGCCGGTTTCCAGCTCAAGGGCTCGGGCTGGTACGTGACGGACTTCCGCGGCGGATCGGGCGGCGCCAGCGCACCGGCGTCGCCGGCCGCCGCGCCGGCCACGGGCGGCGAGGCCGCCCCGGCCTCCGGCGGGACCGCCGCCGCCTCGTCCGAGTCCTCCTCCGGCACGTCGGCCCCGTCGGGCACCGCCTGCGGCGGTTCCTGCGCCTGCCACTGACGCCGAGGCCGGACCCAGGCATGAGAAAGTACATCATCACCGGCCTGCTGGTCTGGCTCCCGCTCGCGATCACCGTCTGGGTCCTGCTGTGGATCCTCGGCATGATCGACGGCGTCTTCGTCTGGCTGCTGTCGGCGGTCGGCGCGGTGCTGCCGCTGTCGGCGCAGACCTCGCTCAAGCAGCTGCATGACATCCCCGGCCTGGGGGTGGTCGTCATGGTCGCGCTGCTGATGCTGACCGGCATGTTCGTGGCGAACATCTTCGGCCAGTGGTGGCTGCGTCAATGGGACCGGCTGCTCTACAAGATCCCCATCGTCAAGAGCATCTACAGCTCGGTCAAGCAGGTCTCGGACACGCTGTTCTCCTCCAGCGGCAACGCCTTCCGCGAAGCCGTGCTGGTGCCGTACCCGCACCAGGGCTCGTGGACCATCGCCTTCGTCACCGGCAAGCCCGGCGGCGAGGTGGCCCAGCAGCTGGGCACGCTCAGCGGCGCGGAGCCGGAGGAGCATGTCGCGCTGTACGTGCCGACGACGCCGAACCCGACCTCCGGCTTCTTCCTGATGATGCCCCGCGCGCAATTGCGGCCTTTGGCGATGAGCGTCGATGAGGCGCTCAAATACATCATCTCGATGGGGGTGGTCGCTCCTCAGGGGGAGCCGGCCATCGTCCTGCCGAGCGAGGTCGCCCGAAATTGACCGGGCTGAGCGCCCCGGCAAGCGCTCAGTCCTGAGGGTCCGCGGGACCCCGCCAGCGCCCATTCCCTGAATCCGTCCTTCCCGCGCCGGCCGCGCGCGTTGCGATCCGCATCGACGCCCCGCCGCCAGCGCCGTCCCGACACTCGAAATTTCCGGAGAACCCCATGCGTACCTGCTATGCCGGCCAAGTCAGCGAGAAGCTGCTGGACCAGACCGTGACCCTGATGGGCTGGGCCCATCGCCGCCGCGACCATGGCGGCGTGATCTTCATCGACCTGCGCGACCGTGAAGGCCTGGTCCAGATCGTCTGCGACCCGGACCGCCCCGAGATGTTCAAGGTGGCCGAAGAGGTCCGCAACGAGTTCTGCGTGAAGATCGTCGGCAAGGTGCGCGCGCGCCCGGCCGGCACCGAGAACGCCAACCTGGTCAGCGGCAAGGTCGAGGTCCTGTGCCACGAGCTGGAAGTGCTGAACCCGTCGGTGACGCCGGCCTTCCCGCTGGACGACGAGAACATCTCCGAGACGACGCGCCTGACGCATCGCGTGCTGGACCTGCGCCGCCCGTACATGCAGAACAACCTGATGCTGCGCTACCGCGTGGCGATGGAGGCGCGCAAGTTCCTGGACGAGCACGGCTTCGTCGACATCGAGACCCCGATGCTGACCAAGAGCACGCCGGAAGGCGCGCGCGACTACCTGGTCCCGTCGCGTGTGCATGACGGCATGTTCTTCGCGTTGCCGCAGTCGCCGCAGCTGTTCAAGCAGCTGCTGATGGTGGCGGGCTTCGACCGCTACTACCAGATCACCAAGTGCTTCCGCGACGAGGACCTGCGCGCCGATCGCCAGCCCGAGTTCACGCAGATCGATATCGAGACCTCGTTCCTGAACGAGGAAGAGATCCGCGCGATGTTCGAGGGCATGATCCGCCACGTCTTCCGCAAGGCGCTGAACGTCGAGCTGGGCGACTACCCGGTCATGAAGTACGCCGAGGCCATGCACCGCTTCGGCTCGGACAAGCCCGACCTGCGGGTGAAGCTGGAGTTCACCGAGCTGACCGACGTGATGGGCGACGTCGACTTCAAGGTCTTCTCCGGTCCGGCCACGACGCCGGGCGGCCGCGTGGTCGCGCTGCGCGTGCCGGGCGGCGCGACGATGAGCCGCGGCGAGATCGACAGCTACACCGAGTTCGTGAAGATCTACGGCGCCAAGGGCCTGGCCTGGATCAAGGTCAACGAGACGGCCAAGGGCCGCGAGGGCCTGCAGTCGCCGATCGTGAAGAACCTGCACGACAAGGCGGTGGCCGACATCCTGTCGCGCACCGGCGCCCAGGACGGCGACCTGATCTTCTTCGGCGCCGACAAGGCCAAGATCGTCAACGACGCCATCGGCGGACTGCGCCTGAAGATCGGTCACAGCGAGTTCGGCAAGTCCACCGGCCTGTTCGAGGACAAGTGGGCGCCGCTGTGGGTGGTCGACTTCCCGATGTTCGAGGAAGACGAGGAGAACAAGCGCTGGGCCGCGGTCCATCACCCGTTCACCGCGCCGAAGGACGGCCATGAGGACCTGATGGTCACCGACCCCGGCAAGTGCGTGGCCAAGGCCTACGACATGGTGCTCAACGGCTGGGAACTGGGCGGCGGCTCGGTGCGTATCCACCGTGCCGACGTGCAGGCCAAGGTCTTCGAGGCGCTCAACATCAGCCCCGAGGAGCAGCGCGTGAAGTTCGGCTTCCTGCTGGATGCGCTGCAGTACGGCGCGCCGCCGCACGGCGGCCTGGCCTTCGGCCTGGACCGCCTGGTCACGCTGATGACCAAGGCCGAGTCCATCCGTGACGTGATCGCTTTCCCGAAGACGCAACGCGCGCAGTGCCTGCTGACCGGCGCGCCGTCCTACGTCGACGAGAAGCAGCTGCGCGAGCTGCACATCCGCCTGCGCAACCCGGGCGCGGCTTCGGCCTGATCGCCGGGCACGGTGGCCTTCCCGCCACCGTCGCCAGGAACAACGCCCCGAGGCTCAGGCCGTCGGGGCGTTGTCGTTTTCGCGGCGGCATGGCGCGTGCCGCGCCAACCGCGCCGGGTCGTCAGAGCACCGCCTGGCCGGCCCCGGTCAGGACGGTGATCGTGTCGGTGGGCCGCAGGTCCGCCAGCGTGATCGTCAACTCCGGCTGGTTGAAGTCGCCATTGCCGTGGGCGTCGATCAACAGCTCGACCTGGCCCTGCGCATCGACGCCGCGGCGGATGAAGCGGTCCTCACCGCCGGCGGGGACGCCGCGCAGCAGCTGCGTCAGGTCGAGCCGGTCGCCCTGGGCATTGCTGTAGTCCAGCACCGTGTCATGGCCGGTCTGGCCGGCCTGCCAGCGGAAGGTGTCGGCGCCGCCACCGCCGATCAGCACGTCGTTGCGCGAGCTGGCAACGATCACGTCGTTGCGCTGGCTGCCGATGACCATCGTTTCCAGGTGGTCGCCGCTGTGCTGGAACTCGCGGCCATCGAGGATCAGCCGGTCCCCCGCGTCCATCTGCACGACCAGCGGCGCATCGCCGTTGGCCGCCAGCGTGGCCGAGGTCAGCGTCAGCGTGTTGGCCGCGCCGTTGTCCATCCACACCTGGGCCAGGCCCTTCACGCCGCCGGAGAAGGCGCCGAAGTCGAGGCTCGCGTCGCCCGAGACGTACAGCGCGTCATGACCGAGCAGGCCGTCGATGCGGCTCACCTCGCGCTCGCCCGAGTAGGTCAGCACGTCGTTGCCGGCGGTGCCCAGCAGCGACTGCACGGCCGGCGTGGCGGTGCCGTCCTTGTCGAGGAAGACGAGGAACTCGTTGTACATGGCCTGCTGGTAATAGGCGGTGTCGGTGCCATTCGCCCAGTTGCCGTGCCAGCCGAGCTTCCACTGCGCACTGGTCGGGAACTGACTCGGCAGCGTGCCGTCGGAGGCCACCCGGATTCCCTCCTCGAAGATGACCTGCTTCGCATCGACGTAGTTCAGCGAGGCGGTGCCGGCGCCCGCGTTCCCGGCGTGGGCCTCGAAAACGACGTCATTGGCATGGCCCAGCAGCGCATTGCTCGACGGCAGCGGCTGCACGAGGCGACCATCCCCGCTGGCTGTCATGACGTCGAAGTAGTAGTTGTTCCAGGCGGGGTAATGGCTGCTGAGCCGGTCGTTGTCGGTGCCGCCCAGGTTGAACAGCGTGCCGAAGCCCGTGCCTTCGGACTGGACCTTGGTGTAGACCGCCACGCTCCGCCAGTCGTCCGCCGCGACGCCGTTGGCCACCATGTAGTCGTTGTTCTTGCCGTTGCGACCGTTGTTGAAGCTGATGGCGGCTGAGCCATCGGCGCGCTGCACGACCTGTCCCGCGTCGACGATGACGCCCTGCCTGGCCAGGTCCGTCTGCGTCATGTCACGCCCGTTGCCGGACTGGTCGTACCACTGCGTCACGAAGCCCTTGTCCGAGGCGCCGCGGCCGACGAAGTCGAGCAGCGCGGTGCGGTCGAGCTCGCCATTGAGGTCGAAGCCGATGTCCTGCTCGGCGTTGTCGGAACCGCGCCGCACCCGGATCGCGAAGTCGTTCTGGTGCGGGTTCAGGTCGCGCAGGCCGTAGGCCGCCTGCAGCCGGTTGACGTCGATCTCGTTGATGTTGCCGATGCCCAGGCCGTCGGCGATCCGTCCCGCCGTCGCGTCCTCCAACCGGACGACGACCTTCTCGTTCACCTCGCGGTAGTGGTCGCCGTTCACCGTGAAGCGGACCAGCTTGCTGGTCTCGCCCGCGGCGAAGCTGAGCAGGCCGGTGCTGGCGCCGCTGAAGTCGGCGGCCGAGGCGAGGGTGGCGCCGCTCGATCCGGCCGAGCTGGCGCCGCGGTCCACGGCGAAACGGACGCTGCCCGCCTCGCTCAGGTCGCCGTCGCGGGTGACCATGAACACCATCTCGCGGCTGCCGTCGGTGCCTTCGATCACATGCGAGTCGGAGATGCTGTACGTGGCGCCCGCGGTCACGCTGTCGGCGGTCTTCACCGTCACGTTGCCCGCCAGGTCGGCCGACGTGACCCGCACGTGCACCGGGTCGCCGGCGTCGAAGCGGTGGCGTTCGCCCGCCACCGGCGTGGCCGTCGCGGTGTCCACGCGCCACTGGCCGGCGGCGTCGGAATGGGTCACGTAGCGCAGCTCGTAGCCGTTGGCGATGTTGTCGTCGGTGTCGATCTCGACGGTCACCTCGACCCGCGCGTCCGTCGTGCCGGACAGCACCGGACGGGGCTGGACCGTGTCGCCGATGGCCACCACGCTGGCCGGCGGATGCGTGTCGACGGTGAGCTCGAGCGCGCCGGAGGTCAGGCCATCGGCCACGGCGCCGAAGCGGTACACGCCGTCCTCGAGCCCGGCGCCGGCGAGCAGCAATTCCCATCGGCCGTTCCCGTCCGCCACGACCGTGCCCATGACTTCGTTGCCGGCCATCACGCCGTCGCCGTCGGCATCGAGGAACACCGTGACCGTCGCTCCCGCCGCGGCGTAGCCCTTGAGGATCAGCGGCGCCGCGGCGGAGCCGTTGGCCGAGGTGACGCCGTCGTACGGCGACAGGCCGGAGTCGCTGTCGCGGCTGAGCAGGATGGCGGGCGTGCCGGCGGGCCGCACCTCCAGCGTCACCTGCGAGGCCACGGCGCTGACGTTGCCCGCCAGGTCGGTGGCGGTGATCTCGACATGGCGTGTGCCCACCACGGCGCCCGCGCCCGCGCTGTAGGCCAGCTGCTCCAGCAGCGCGCGCGTCATGTCCGCGGTGAGCGTCATCGACGGGACGACGGTGAACAGCACCGTGCCGTCCGGCGAGCGCTCGCAGGTGATGCCGTAGCGCAGTCCGGGCGTCGAGGTGGTGGCCTCGACGGACGAGGCGGTCCCCATGCTCAGCATGCCGGCGGTCTGTTCCGGGTCGGCGCGGTCATACAGGCCGAAGCGCTCCAGGCGGTCGGCGTTGGCGGGGTCGTCCGCATCGGTCGCGACGAAGGCGCCGCCCACCTCGCTGCTGAAGCGGAACTGGAGGCGGACGATGCCGTTGGCCTCGGTGATCTCGGTCTTGGACGGCATCGCGAGCGGGAAGGCGATCGGCAGGCCCGGCGACACCGTCACCGTCCGGTCGAGGCCGGGCGCGGGGCCGTTGAGGTCGATGACCGGGGCGGTGCGGTCGACGATGAACAGGCTCGTGGCCGTGCCGGTCCGGCCCAGGTGGTCGGTGACGGTGATCTGGTACGAGCGGGGGCCTTCCAGCGCGAGCGGCGAGGTGTCGATCAGCCGCAGGGAGTCCAGCAGGGCCTGCGTCTGCGCCAGGCTGGCGGCGGAGCCGTCGGCCAGCACGAACTGGTAGCGATCGGCCAGCGCCATGGCGCGCCACTGGACGCCGGCCACGGTGATCGTGAGATCGACCTGGCCCAACTGGGTAATCACGCCGCCGTCCAGACAGCCGAGATGGTCGTCCGGGCTGACGCTCTCGCCGCTGATGTCGATCGTCACCTGCTGGAACGTCGCGTCCGGATTGGTGTGGGACAGCGTACCGCCCGGCGCCAGCAGCGGCTGCGGCGTGACGAGGTCGTGGATCACCGTCTCGGTGTCGACGCCGGCCAGCGCGCCGTTGAGGTCCAGCGAGGGCACATGGTTGTCCATCACCACCGACACCTGCGACTCGGCGCTGACGTTGCCGGCGAGGTCGACCACGGACAGCGCGATCACGCGCTCGCCTTCGCGCGGGCGACCCATGGTGTTGCTCAGGCGGATCGCGTTGGACAGCGCCGCGGCGTCGGAGCCGGTCAGCGCGGTGCCGTCGGAGCGCCAGATCGACAGGCTGGCGGTGTCGGCGTCGTAGCGGTAGGAGAGGCCGGCCAGGCCGCCGATCTCGATGTTGTCCCTCGCCGTGCTGACGTCGAGGTCCAGGGCCTGGTCCAGCTGGAGCTTGTCGTTGATCGGGTCGAATCCGACGCCGGTGATCCGCACGCGCAGCGCGCTGAGGTCCTGCGCGGTCAACGCGTCCTGCGTCGCGGTGAGGGCGACGCCCGGCGCCAGCTGGAAGCGGTCAACGACGCTGGTGACCGTCGTCTGGAGCCCTGCGGTCGAGGAGAGATCGAGATCGTCCGCGCGCGTCTGGAGGACGAATCGCAGCGTGGTGATCTCGCTGGCCCCTTGGGCATTGATCTGTCGCGCCAGGACGGTCTGCGCGCCGTCCTGCGTGAACTGCGAGGCGGGGATGGTGTCGTCTTGGCCGTCCTGCCAGGTCAGGCCCAGGTCCAGGCTGAACTGCCAGGTCGCCTTGTCCGCGAGGCCGGAGATCCTCACGCGCGCGTCGTTGGTGTGGAGGTCGGTGGCGGACAGCCCGGAATCGTGAACCAGCGCGAGACGGGGCGCGTCCGGGGGAGGGACCGGATCGACCGGATCAACCGGATCCACCGGATCCACCGGATCAACCGGATCAACCGGATCAACCGGATCAACCGGATCCACCGGATCGACCGGATCCACCGGATCGACCGGATCCACCGGATCGACCGGATCGACCGGATCAACCGGATCAACCGGATCAACCGGATCAACCGGATCAACCGGATCAACCGGATCAACCGGATCGACCGGGTCAACCGGATCGACCGGGTCAACCGGATCGACCGGGACAACCGGATCGACCGGGTCGACGGGATGAATCGGATCAACCGGGTGATCAGGGTCGGAGGGAACAACGGGATCCACCGGTTGCTCGGGTCTGACGGGGTCCACCGGCGGCATCGGATCGGAGGGAAGCTCCGGGTCGGCCGGATGGACCGGCTGTTCGGGCTCGACCGGGACGACCGGGTCGGCCGGCGGCCGGGGGACGTCGGGGGGGCCCGGATCGACGGGGGGCTGAGGATCGGATGGGCGCGGCGAGTGATCGTCACCGGCACCGCCGTGGGTGCCGCCACCGCCGCCGCCACCGCTCGCGGCCGCCGCGATGCTGGCGCCCATCAGCGCGACACCGGGCCAGACCCAGCCGCCCTCGGCTGGGCCGGCGGACGCCGCCGCGACGGACCGCGGCGTGTCCGCTTGCGCGCCGCCGCAGTCGGCGGCGTTCGATGCGGCGCTCTCCGGCGACGTGGCTTGGGGGAGGCACTCGGCCGGCGCCGGCGCGTCGCTTGCGGCAGCGGCCTCGTCGCTGGTGGACGCTGCAGTCGCGGTCTCGGCCTCAGCGGCGGGCGTCGATTCGTCGTCGGCCTCGCGTCTCGGGCGCGGCAGCGGGCGGTTTTTCTCCGGGGTGGACGACGGCGGGAGGGCGCGCGGATGCGGCGCGGTGGCCGGCGAGGCGGGGAAGGTGGGGGACGTGGTAGCCGGTTCGGGCTGGCTGGGCGAGGGGGTCGGAGCGGCGTTCATGGCGACTAGCACGGATGGATGGAATGCCGGCAGTCTCCGAGGTCCGAACCTGAGGGGCGATGGCTGAAACGGGTGTGATTCCTGTAGCTGAATAGCAGGTTCATGTCAGTCATGTGGCCCCGCCATGACTTGAAGAGGTGGGTCTGCGCCGATTGCTGTCGCCGAGCGCTAGCCTGATGAAGCCAATCCTCAGGCGTTTATGCTTCCGCCTTCCCCCGGACGGGGCGGCTTCGGACGGAATGGACATGGCGATCGGCGAGCGGGGCGAGGGCGGCGGCAAGGGCAGGAGCGGGCGGACGCGTCCCGCGGGCGCGCGGCGCGGCGGTGGCGCCGTCACCCGGACGGCGCTGTCGCCGCAGGCGCGTTGGGAGCGGCTGGTGATGCGCCGCCCCGGGCTGGCCTTGCCGCGGCTCCAGCGCCTGATCGCGCGCGAGGACGAACCGCCTTTCCAGGCGCTGCTGGGCGCCTTCTTCATCCTTGAGCGCTGGGGCCGCGGGCCTGAACTCCAGGCCGAGCTGGAGCGCGCTTTGGCGCGCGCGCTGCAGCACCGCCTGCTGGAAGAGGCCGCCGAGCTCAGCGAGGCGCTGGGCCGCATGCATTACCAGCGCGGCGACTACGTCCAGGCCTGCAACGCCTGGAGCCAGACCCTGGAGCTGGCCGACGACGAGACCCGCTGGGCCTGCCTGGCCCGCATCGGCCTGGCGCACCTGTGCTTCGCGCTGGGCGACTGGGCGCGCGGCGGTCGCGTGCTGGACCAGGCCGAGCTGCACTACCCGCAGCTGGGCGACGACCCCTACATGCGCTCCAAGATCGCGCTGAACCGCGCGGTGTCGCTGCGCGCGACGCAGGGCCCGCAGGCCGCGCTGCCGCGCCTGGACGAGGCCCGCGCCGACGCGCGCGCCGTCGGGCACCGCGACTACGAGGCCGAGGCCATGTGGCATCACGCGCGCTGCGCCCGCGACAGCGGCGCCCTCGACCACGCGCTGGCGCTGGCGCTCGAAGCCGAGGATCTCTCGCGCCGCAGCCGCTATCGCTGGCTGCAGGCGCAGACGCTTTTGCTGGTCAGCGAGCTGCGCCGCGGTGCAGAGGCGGTGGCGGCCGCGCAGCAGGCGCTCGCGCTGGGCGAGGCGATCCAGTCGCGCTCGCTGCAGGCGGCGGCGCATGGCCGGCTCGGGCAGTTGATGGCCGAGCAGGAGCAGCTCGGGCCGAGCTGGTACCACCAGCAGCAGCGGCAACGCCTGGAGGCGACGCTGGGCCAGACGGAGTTGCCCGCGCGCCTGGAGCAACTGGCGCGCTTCGACACGGACCCGCATGGCGCGGAGGGGCTGCTGCTCGCGCTTGGCCGGTCCTCCGCCGTGGTGGCCTCCATCGCCGAGGTCGAGGCGCAGTGGCAGCAGGCGCGGCCCCGTTTGATGGAGGCGCTGGCGCTGACCGGACTGGAACTGCGATGGACGACGGGCGGCCTGGCCGGCGGGCGGATCGAGCGCAACGATCGCTCGTCGCAGCTGCTGACCTTGCGCGACGCGAGCGGCGGGGCGGTCGGCGCGCTGGTGCTCGAACGCGCCACTGGCGCCGTGTGGTCGCGCGCCGATCGCAGCCGCGCTGAGCGGCTCGCGGGGTGGCTGCAGCGGCTGATCGCGCAGCTGCCGCTGCCGGGCGCGACCGCCGCCGCCATCGAGACGGTCGACCCCGCCGAGCAGGCCCGGGCGCTCGTGGCGACCCTGGAGCGCCTGTCCGGCGAGACCGACGCCGCGGTCCAGGCGGCCGGGCTGCCACAGGCGCTGGCGCTCGCGCGGCGGCTCGCCGCGCGGCTCGGCTGAGGCGCCCCGTCACGGCCGCGGCGGGCGACCGCGCCGCAGCCGCGACGAGCGCTTCAGACCACCGCCTGGCCCGCGATCACGAGATGGAGCGGGTCGCTCGCCCACAGCGCGGCCGGCGCGATCGTCCGGCCGTCGTCGCCGATGCCGCCGTCGTCCGGTCCGTCGATCAACAGCTCAGCCTGCACGCGTGACGTGACGCCGCGGAGGACGCGTGCCTCGACGCCTTGCAGCCGGTCCAGGTCGACCACCGGGAGGCTGCCGATACCCAGGCCGTCGTCGATCCGACCGTGAACCGGCGCCTCGAGCCGGATCCCGACCTCCTCGATCACCCCCCGCTCGCCCTGGACGGTGAAGCGGATCGTCTTGACGGTCTCGCCGGCCGCGAAGCTCAGCAGGCCGGCGCTCGGGCCGGAGAAGTCGATGCCACCGGCCAGCTCGTCGGCGGATTGGCTGGCCGTCGTGGACGCGCGGTCCACCGCGAAGCGCACGCTGCCCGCCTCGCCCAGGTCACCGCTGCGCGTCACCGTGAACACCAGCTGGGTGGTGCCGTCCGCTCCGTCGACAAGCTGCCCGTCCGAGAGGCTGTACACCGTATCCGCAGCGACGGCGCTCGCGGTCCGGGTCGTGACGTTGCCCGCGCGATCGGTCGCCAGCACGCGCAGGTGGACCGTGTCGCCGCCGTCGAATCGACGCGCCGCTCCCGCGACCGGTGTCGCGGTGGCCGTGTCCAGCTGCCACCGCCCGTCGGCGTCCGCGCGCGTGAGGTAGCGCACTTCGTAGCCGTTGTCGAGGTTGCCGTCGGTGTCGAGCTCGACGGTGACGCTCACATTCGCCTCGGTCTTGCCACCCAGCACCGGGCGGGGACGCACCGTGCTGCCGATGTCGATGACGCTGTCCGGCGCGCTGGCGTCGACCGTGACCGCCAGGAGCGCCGATGTGAAGCCGCTCGCGACCGCGCCGAAGCGATGCGTGCCATCCGCGAGCGCGGCGCCGGCGAGCGTGTATTGCCAGCGGCCGGTGCTGTCCGCCACCACCGTGCCCAGCGCCTCGCCGGCCTCGAGTAGGTCGTTGTCGTCGGCATCGCGGAACAGCGTCACCGTCGCGGCGGCCGCGGCGAAGCCGGCGAGTGTCAGCGGCGAGGCCGCGCTGCCGTTGGCGAAGGTGAGTTCGTCATGGGCCGACGCACCGGTGTCGCTGCCGCGGCCGAGCTGAACGACCGGCGTGCCGATCGGCTTCACGTCCAGCGTCGCCAGCGTGGGGACGATGCTGACGTTGCCGGCGCGGTCCGTCGCGGTGATCTCCACCTGGCGCACGCCCGGGACCTGGCCGATGCCGCATTTGTAGGCCAGACGCTCGAGCAGCGTCTGCGTGACGTTCTCGGTCAGCGTCATGTTCGGCATGATGGTCACGACCACCGTGCCGTCGCCGGGACGCGTGTAGACCATGTCCATCAGCAGGCCCGGGAACCAGCCCACCGCCGAGTGGCTGAATGGCTGCCCGAGGTTGTCCATGAAGAGGAGCTGGTCCGGCTTGTCCAGGTCGTAGAAGCCGAAGATCTCCGTGTCGCCGCGCAGGTTCGGCGGGTAGTTGTTGGTGGGCGCGAGCGCGCCGGCGACCGCGCTGGTGAACTTGAACTGCAGTTGGACGACGCCGCTGCTCTCGGTGACCTGGCTCCGGGTCGGCAGGCCGAGCGTGACGCCGATGGGCACGCCCGACACGGCCGTCAGGCTGGCATCGAGCCCCGGCGCCGCGCCGTTGAGGTCCAGGACCGGCGGCGTGGTGTCCAGCAAAAGGACGCTGGTGGCCGAGCCGGTCCGGCCGAGGTGATCGGTGACCGTGACCTTGAACTGCCGGGGGCCTTCCTGCGGCTGCGAGGCGACGCTGCCCAGCGTCAGCGATTCGAGCAGCGCCTGCGTCTGGGCTGCGCTGGCCCAGCTGCCGTCCTCGAGGCGGAACACGAAGCGGTCGGCCGCGCGGCTCGCGTGCCACGCGGTGCCGGCCACGGTGAAGGTGTTGGCGGCCTGATCCAGCGCGGTCACCGCGCCGCCATCCCGGCTGCCCAGGACGTCGTCCCGGCTCGCGCCGGCGCCGCCGGCGTCGATCGTCACCTGCTGGAAGCGCGCGTCGGGATTGGCGTGTCGCAGGCCGGCCCCGTCCGGCAGCAGGGCACGCGGTGCGGTCAGCGTGCGGAAGGCGATGTCGGCGTCCAGGCCGGGCCGGGCGCCGTTGAAGTCCAGCGTGGGGACGCGGGTGTCCACCATCACCGACACCTGCGCGTCGGCGCTGACGTTGCCCGCCACGTCGAGCAGGCTCAAGGTGACGGTCCGTTCGCCGTCGCGCGGCCGGGTCTGGAGGTTGTTCAGGCGGATCGCGTTGGTCAGCGCGGCGGCGTCGGAGCCGGTCAGCGCGCTGCCGTCGGCGCGCCAGATCGCCAGCGACGCGGTGGCCGCGTCGTAGCGGTAGGCCAGGCCGTCCAGGCCGCCGATGCGCACGCCCTGCGCCTGGCCGTCGCGGCTCAGGTCCAGGTCGCGGTCCAGGCGGAGGCGGTCGTTGAGCGGATCGAAGCCATCGCCGCCCAGGCGCAGGCGCAGTTCATGGAGGTCTTGCGGGGTCAGGGCGGCATCGGTGGCGGTGAGCGCGACACCGGCGGCGATCGTGGCGCGGTCGACGATGCGGTGCAGCGCCGACTGCGGGCCGGGCTGCGACGAGAGGTCCAAGTCGTTGGCGTGGGTGTAGAGGGCCAGGCGCAGCGCGCTGAGCCCGCTGCTGCCGTGGGCATTGGCTTGCCGCGCCAGCACCGTGTGCAGGCCGTCGCGGGTGAACAGCGCCGCGTCCACGCTGTTGCCCTGCCCGTCGTGCCAGGTCTGGCCGAGGTCCAGGCTGAACTGCCAGTTCGCCTCGGGCGCCAGCCCGGTCACGATCACCTGCGCGTCGCGGGTGCGGTGGTCCACGGCGGACATCCCGGAGTCCTGCGCCAGCGCGAGCCGGACAGGCCCCGGGCGCAGGGCGGGATCCGGCTCGAACGGGTCGACGGGCGGCGTCGGATCCCCGCCGGGCTGAGCGGGCTCGGAGGGCCCTTCGGGGCGGGTGGGGTCCTCCGGCAGCGGCGGTTCAGCCGGGCGAGACGGGTCCTCGGGGTGGCCCGTGTCCCCCGGACGAGTGGGGTTCCCGGGCTGCGAGGGATCCTCCGGATGGGAGGGATCCCCAGGCTGCGAGGGGTTCGTCGGGTCGGTGGGATCCGTAGGCCGGGCCGGGTCCGTCGGGCCAGCGGGATCGGCCGAATTGCCAGCATTGCCAGAGTTGCCAGAGCTACCGGAGTCGCCGGAGTCGCCGGAGCTGCCGGAGCTGCCGGAGTTGCCAGAGCTACCGGAGTCGCCGGAGCCGCCAGAGTTGCCGGAGCCGCCGGGGTCTGAGGGGTTGGCGGGCGACGCGGGCTCCCCCGGCGTCGCCGGGTCCGTGGGCCGGCCCGGCCCGATGGCATGCGCCGGAGCGAAGGGGGCGTCATCGCGAGTACCGCGCAGGCCGCCGGCCATCACCCCGAACGCCCAAGGCGTGATCAGCCCGGCGCCGGGCCAGATCCAGCCGATGACAGGACCGCGGTCGTCGTCGGTTGCCGCGCTGGACGTCACCTCGGACCTCGTTCCGCAGGGGACGGCGGTGTTCTGGGCGTCGATGTCGGCGTCGGCGTTGACCGGCGCCGGCGTGTCGAAGGCGGGAGCGGGGCAGTCGGGGATCGTCGTGTCGGACGCCGGGGCCGTTGCAGAAGAGGCCGGCGACTGCTGTTCATCGCTGTTGGCCGAGGGGGCCACCCCCTCATCCGCCGGACGTCCGGCGCGAGCGGCCCTCGACGTGGGGGCGCCTCGAGTTGGCGGCAAGGTCGCGGTCGGAGACGGCGACGGCGACGGCGACGGGGGGAGGGGCGAGGCGGTCATCGCGGCCGAAGCGGCCGGCAGGGAGCGGGGATCGGACATGGGCAAAGGGGGTTCACCAAGGAAGCCCGCAGTGTTCCGGGCCGAAACCGCCCGATCGATGACCGGAAACGACGTGAGATTGGCGGTCCTTAGCAAAGCCGAGTCGGTCGAGGCCCGCAGAAACACTGCTCCGGAAGGGCGAGGCGGTGAACCGGCGCGCGCGAGCGCCTCACCCGGGCGCACCGGACGAGGGCGTCGGCGCGCAGGGTCAGAGGATCTCGTCGACCAGCGCCTTGCCCGCGACGGCGCCCGCCGCGAGGTAGGCGCCGACGCTGCTGCCGAGCTCGCCGGCCTCCTTCATCACGGTGCTCGCGCCGCTGGCCACCGCGTCCTTGACCTCGCCCGCCAGTTCCGCCACCTCGGACGCGCCGCTCGAGACCGCGTGGCCCACCGCCTTGGCGCCGTCCTCCAGCGCCTGCAGGCCTTCCTCGCTCCAATGGACGACGCTGCTCACCGCGTTCTCGCCGCCTTGCCAGGCGGCCTGCGCCAAGCCGATCGCGCCGGCGGCGACGCTGCCGTACTCGCGGGCGTTGATCTCGAAGCTGCCGCTCGGCCGGTTGACGAGTTGGCGCGACGCGACCGGCGCGGCGCCGGTGCCGTTGATCTGGGAAACCGTGGTCATGACCCCTCCAGGGTGTGTGCTTGGTGAGCCCATTCTTCCGGCGGCCGGCACGGCGGATGCCCACATGAGCGACCAGGGCCGACGGCTCTACAAACTTTCTATATTTCCTGCCGCACATCTGCCGGCGCCCTTGTGCCGCGCTTGTGAACAAGCGTTGCGGGACTCGGCGCCGCTCATGTCGGAAACCGCAATGCGCCCGTTGTTGTCGACTGTTTGTCCCGCTCGTCCGCATCCATGTCGGCCGCGTGCCAGGCCTGGCATGCGCCGGTCGCGCCATGACGCTGGGATATGCTTGCCCGCTATGAGCGAAGTGCCTCTCGCCCCTGCCGCGATGCCCCCGGCGGCCGCCGCCGACACCGACGCCGATGCGTCCGCGCGCCCCTACAAGATTCCCGAGTCGGTGCTGGTCGTGATCCACACCCCGGCGCTGGACGTGCTGATGCTGGAACGCGCCGACCGGCCCGGTTTCTGGCAGTGCGTGACCGGCTCCAAGGACCGCCTCGACGAGCCGCTGGTCGAGACCGCGAGCCGCGAGGTGCTCGAGGAAACCGGCATCCGCGTGCAAGACCTGGCCCCGGGCGCGCTCGACGACTGGGGCCTGGTCAATGTCTACGAGATCTATCCGGTCTGGCGTCACCGCTACGCCCCGGGCGTGAGCCGCAACACCGAACATGTCTTCGGCCTGACGGTGCCGGCCGGCACCGCAGTGACGCTGGCGCCGCGCGAGCACCTGCGCTACCGCTGGCTGCCCTGGCGCGAGGCCGCCGATCTGTGCTTCTCGCCCTCCAACGCCGAGGCCGTGCTGCAGCTGCCCGCGCAGCGCGCCCGCCGGGCCGGGAGCGCCGCATGATCCGCCGCACCCCGCGCCACGCGGCCGTGGCCAATTCCGCGACCACCGACACCTCGCCCGCGGACAGCGTCGGCCGGCTGCGGGTGGCGACCTACAACATCCACAAGGGCGTGCGGGGCATGGGGCCGGGCAAGCGGCTGGAGATCCACAACCTGGGCATGGGCGTGCAGGCGCTGGACGCGGACCTGGTGTTCCTGCAGGAGGTGCGGCTCTTCCACCACCGCGAGGCGCGCCAGTTCGAGCGCACCTGGTTCGGCTGGCCGGAGCAGGGCCAGGCGGAGTTCCTCGCGCCCGAGGGCTACGAGGTGGCCTACCGCACCAACGCGGTGACGCGCCATGGCGAGCATGGCAACGCGCTGCTGTCGCGCTACCCGATCGGCGACGTCGGCCACCATGACGTGTCGGACCACCGCTTCGAGCAGCGCGGCCTGCTGCATGTGCCGGTGCAGTGGCAGGGCACGGAGGTGCATGCGGTGGTGGCGCACCTGGGGCTGATCCACGGCAGCCGGGTGCGGCAGGTGCAGCGGCTGGGCGCGTTCATCGAGGACCATGTGCCCAAGGGCGCGCCGCTGGTGGTGGCCGGCGACTTCAACGACTGGGGCGAGCGGCTGGACGAGCCGATGCGCGCCGGCGGGCTGAGCCGCGCGGCGCTGCCGGGCGCGCGGCGCTCGCTGCCGACCTTCCCGTCGCGGGTGCCGGTGTTCTCGCTGGACCGCATCTACACGCGCGGGCTGCGCTGCGTCGACATGAAGGTGCCGCGCGGTCCGGCCTGGGCGCGCATGTCCGACCACCTGCCGCTGCTGGCTGAACTCGTCCTGGAATCTTGAAGCGGCCGCAGGAACCCCTCTTCCCCTGGACCCTCGGGTCGCAGCCCAGCTTCTCGGGCGGCAACGCGGTGGGGCTGCTGTGCGGGGGCGATGCGCTGTTCCCGGCGCAGATCGCGGCGATCGACCGGGCCGAGCACGAGGTCTGGCTCGCGACCTACATCTTTCATGACGACGAGGCCGGCGCCGCGACGCTGGGCGCCTTGCGGCGCGCGGCGCTGCGCGGCGTGCGGGTGCGGGTGGTCGTGGACGGCTTCGGTTCCAAGGCCAGCCTGGGCTGGCTGCGCGAGCAGCTCGACGGCGCACCGGTGGCGCTGGCGGTGTTCCGGCCGATCGACCGCTGGTGGAACTGGCTGCATCCCGGTCAGCTGCGGCGGCTGCACCAGAAGCTGTGCGTGGTGGACGGCCAGGTCGGTTTCGTCGGCGGCATCAACGTGATCGACGACCGCATCGACCTGCATCACGGCCGCACCGAGGCGCCGCGGCTGGACTTCGCGGTGAGCGTCAGCGGCCCGGCGGTGCGGGCGATCGAGCAGGCCGCGCGCGCCGTCTGGACGCGGGCCTGGCTGGGGCACGACTTCGGCGACGAGATGCGCGCGATGATCCGCAGTGCCTCGCCGGCGCGCCGTGCCAAGCGCCTGATGCGCCGCATCCGGATGCCGCGCGGCGAGCACCGCCGGCGGGACCCCGAGCGCCTGGCGCCGGTGCGCGTGGCCTTCGTGCTGCGCGACAACCTGCGCCAGCGCCGCACGATCGAGCGCGCCTATGTCGAGGCGATCCGCGGCGCGACCGCGCGGGTGGACCTGATCACGCCCTACTTCTATCCGGGGCAGCGCTTCCGGCGCGCGCTGAAGGACGCGGCCCGGCGCGGCGTCCAGGTCAGGCTGCTGCTGCAGGGCAAGGTCGATTACAAGATCGCGGCGATGGCGGCGCATGCGCTCTACGACGAGCTGCTCGGCCACGGCGTGCAGATCTACGAGTACACGCCGGCCTTCCTGCATGCCAAGGTCTGCGTCGTCGACAACGACTGGGCGACGGTGGGCAGCTCCAACATCGATCCGCTGTCGCTGCTGCTCAACCTGGAGGCGAACATCGTGGTGCGCGACGCGCCGTTCGCCGGGGACGTGGCCCGCGAGTTCGACGCGGCGGTCGCCCGCTCGCGGCGCGTCGAACATCCCGAAGGCCGCGGCCTGCGCGGCGTGCTCGGGCGCGCGCTGGTGGCGTGGGTGGCCTATGTCTACCTGCGCGTGGCGGGGCTGACCGGGCGGTATTGAGCGTTCGTGCGGGAGGCCAAGCGCGGGCTCTCCACGATGCAGGGGGCATCGCGTCCGCGAACCCCCAGCATCATTCCGGCCCCACTCGCAGTCGTGGGACACGACGATCCTCGAACCGAGGACTGAGTCAATAGGTGCCTTGGCCCTTGGGCATCGGAGGACGGACCTCGACAGGGAACGGATCCCGCTGCTGACGATTGCCGTCGCGCGGCTTGGCGTTGAACTGCCGGTCGACGAAGCGCAGCATCGGCTCCACACGCGCCGCCCAGCTCGCTTCATCATGCGTTGCGCCCTCCGCCTCGAGGTAGGCGATGTCTCCGCTGGCCCAGCCGCGCGCGTACAGCACGCCACGCAGCTTGCGCAATTGCCGGATCGCCTCGGCCCCTTCGCCAGTCCCCATGTCCAGCCACAGCTTCGGACGCGGCACCGACATCGGCAGCGGTGTCTTCTGCGCATCCCGAATCGGGAATTCGTTGTCCCACCACAGCGAGGGCGACACCACCAGCGCCGTGCCGAACACGTCGCCGTGATGCACCGCCAGCCACAGGCTCATGATCCCGCCCAGCGACGATCCGCCCACCGCCGTGTGCGCCGCGTCCGGCAGCGTGCGGTAGCGCGCGTCGATCGCGGGCTTGAGCTGCTCGATCAGGTAGCGCGCGTAGGCCGCCGCCTGGCCGCCCTGCGTGTGGCCGTCGCGGCTCATCGCGGTGGCGGTGTACTCGTCGATGCGGCGCGCGGTGTTGTTGACCGCCACGATGATCATCGGCTGGACCTGCCCGTCCACCGTCAGCCGCTGCGCCGTCTCGTCGACCTGCCATTCGGCGCCGGCTGCCGCCGCGTCGAAGACGTTCTGCCCGTCGTGCAGGTAGAGCACCGGATAACGGCGCTGCGTGTCGCGCTCGTAGTTCGGCGGCAGCCAGACCTGCACGCCGCGCGCGCCGACGAAGCGCTCCGGCAGCGGCTCCAGGCGTTCGATGGTGCCGGCGCGGCTCAGCGAGATCGGCGCGCCCGGCGCGTTGAACGCACGCGTGACGCGCACCTCGTCCGACACCAGCTCGATCGCGCGGTTGCCGCCGGTCTCCCAGCCCGCGTCGCCTTCGCCCTGGCCGGGGCGCTCGATGCGGAACTTGTAGGGCACGGTGCCGCCGGGCGGCACGCGCTCGAAGCTCGTGGTGACGCTGTACCAGCCGTCGCGCCCCAGCCCGGCGGCCGGCGCGATCAGCGAGCGCGTCCAGCTCAGCGGCGCGGCGCCGCCACGCACGCCCACCATGTCGCGGGCCGGATCGAAGCGGCCGGCGGCGATCTCCTCGCGCAGGTCGATGTCGAAGACGACCCGGGTCGCAGCGAAGGCGCGCGGTGCGACCAGCATCGCCGCCATCAGCAGCAACAGCGCGGCAACGAAGCGGACAAGCGCGGGCGAGGGGCGAGCCGGCGCGCGGCCGGCGGAAACGACAACGGCGCGCGGGAGGCGCGCCGTGGAGGCGGTGTGAGGCATGTGGAACCCACCAGGTGAGCCGGACGGTCAGGCCGCCGTCCGGCGGGTCGGCGGCGGGCCGGGCCCGCCGAGGCCTCGGATGTTAGTCCAGCACGACCAGCTCGGTGCGCGCGCGCAGCAGCGCCGCGGGACCGCGCGGGCCGTCGTCGTTGACCAGCGCGAAGGCGCGCTCGATGTCCGGCGCCAGGTAGTGGTCGGTGGGCATGGCGGGGCAGCGCTCGCGCAGCAGGGCGTGCATGTCCTCCAGCGGCGCCGAGCTGCGCAGCGGGCGCAGGAACTCGATGCCCTGGGCCGCGGCCAGCAGCTCGATCGCGACGATGTGCGCCGTGTTGTCGAGCATCGGGCCCAGGCGGCGCGCGCCGAAGGTCGCCATCGAGACGTGGTCCTCCTGGTTGGCCGAGGTCGGCAGGCTGTCGACGCTGGCCGGATGCGCGAGCGACTTGTTCTCGCTGGCCAGCGCCGCGGCGGTGACGTGCGCGATCATGAAGCCGGAGTTGAGGCCCGCGTTCTCGGTCAGGAAGGGCGGCAGGCGCGAGACGCCGGTGTCGATGAGCATGGCGATGCGGCGCTCGGCGATGGCGCCGACCTCCGCGATCGCGCAGGCCAGCGCGTCGGCCGCCAGCGCGACCGGCTCGGCGTGGAAGTTGCCGCCCGAGATCATCGCGGCCGGACCCTCGGCCGGCGCGAACACCAGCGGGTTGTCGGTGACCGCGTTGGCCTCGCGCAGCAGCACGTCGCGGACGTGGCGCGACTGGTCCAGGCAGGCGCCCATGACCTGCGGCTGGCAGCGCAGGCAGTAGGGGTCCTGCACCCGGTCGTCGCCATCGCGATGCGACTGGCGGATCGGGCTGCCGGCCAGCAGCGCGCGGTAGGCCGCGGCCGTCTCGATCTGGCCGGGCTGGCCGCGCACCTCATGGATGCGGGGATCGAAGGGGCCGTCGCTGCCGCGCGCGGCGTCCAGGCTCAGCGCGCCGCTGACGACGGCGGCGGCATAGACGGTCTCGAAACGCAGCAGGCCCTCCAACGCCAGCGCCGTCGAGGTCTGCGTGCCGTTGATCAGCGCCAGGCCCTCCTTGGCCTCCAGCACCAGCGGCTTCAGGCCGGCGCGCTCCAGCACCGCGAGCGCGGGCTGGCGCTGGCCGTCGACCAGCATCTCGCCTTCGCCCATCAGCGCCAGCGTCATGTGCGACAGCGGGGCGAGGTCGCCGGAGGCGCCCACCGATCCCTGCGCCGGCACGTAGGGCACCAGGCCCGCGTTGAAGGCGTCCAGGATGCTCTGCACGACGGACTCGCGCACCCCGGAGAAGCCCCGCGCCAGCGAGGCCGCCTTGGTCGCCAGCATCAGCCGCACGACCGGCGGCGCCAGCGGTGCGCCCACGCCCACGCAGTGCGAGCGGATCAGGTTGCGCTGCAGCGCGGCCAGCTCGTCCTTGCCGATGCGCTTGGAGGCCAGCTTGCCGAAGCCGGTGTTGACGCCGTAGACCGGATCGTCGCCGGCCGCGGCGGCCTGCACAACGGCGGCGCCGCGGCGGATCGTCGGCCAGGCGTCGGCATGCAGCGTCAGCGTCACGCCGCCGGCGCGGATGCGGCGCAGCTGGTCCAGCGTCAGCCGGCCGGGGATGAGTTCAAGGGAAGTCGTCATGGGAACTCGGTTCGAGAACGGATTCGTGGATCGGGGATCGTGGATCGACCAGGGCGGCGGGCTCAGCGGCCGAGCATCGGCAGCTTCAGGCCGCGCTCCTGCGCGGTCTGCTGCGCGATCTCGTAGCCCGCGTCGGCATGCCGCATGACGCCCGTGCCGGGGTCGTTCCACAGCACGCGGGCCAGGCGCTTGTCGGCGGCTTCGGTGCCGTCGCAGACGATCACCACGCCGCTGTGCTGCGAGTAGCCCATGCCCACGCCGCCGCCGTGGTGCAGCGACACCCAGGTCGCGCCGCCGGCGGTGTTGAGCATCGCGTTGAGCAGCGGCCAGTCGGAGACGGCGTCGGAACCGTCCTTCATCGACTCGGTCTCGCGGTTGGGGCTGGACACCGAGCCGGAATCCAGGTGGTCGCGGCCGATGACGATGGGCGCCTTGAGCTCGCCGGTGCGGACCATCTCGTTGAAGGCCAGGCCCGCCTTGTGGCGCTCGCCCAGGCCCAGCCAGCAGATGCGCGCCGGCAGGCCCTGGAAGGCGATGCGCTCGCGCGCCATGTCCAGCCAGCGGTGCACGCCGGCGTGGTGCGGGAACAGCTCCTTGATCTTGGCGTCGGTCTTGTAGATGTCCTCCGGATCGCCGGACAGCGCGACCCAGCGGAACGGGCCGCGGCCCTCGCAGAACTGCGGGCGCACGTAGGCGGGCACGAAGCCGGGGAAGTCGAAGGCGTTCTTCACGCCCTGGTCGAACGCGACCTGGCGGATGTTGTTGCCGTAGTCGACGGTGGGAATGCCCATCGCCTGGAAGTCCAGCATCGCCTGCACATGCACCGCGCAGCCGCGCGCGGCGGCGGCCTTCAGGTCGGCGTGCTTGGCGGGATCGGCGGCGGCGGCCTTCCACTGCTCGACGGTCCAGCCCACCGGCAGGTAGCCGTTGATCAGGTCGTGCGCGGAGGTCTGGTCGGTGACCAGGTCCGGCTTGATCGCGCTGCCGGCCTTCACCCGGGCCACCAGCGCCGGCAGCACTTCCGCCGCGTTGCCCAGCAGCGCGATGGAGACGGCCTTCTTCTCGGCCGTGTACCGGGCGATGCGCGCCAGCGCGTCATCCAGGTCGCTGGCCTGCTCGTCGACGTAGCGGGTCTTGAGGCGGAAATCGATGCGCGACTGCTGGCATTCGATGGTCAGCGAGCAGGCGCCGGCGAAGGTCGCCGCCAGCGGCTGCGCGCCGCCCATGCCGCCCAGGCCCGCGGTCAGCACCCAGCGGCCGACCATGTCGCCGCCGAAGTGCTGGCGGCCGGCCTCGGCGAAGGTTTCATAGGTGCCCTGCACGATGCCCTGCGAGCCGATGTAGATCCACGAGCCGGCCGTCATCTGGCCGTACATCATCAGGCCCTTGCGGTCCAGCTCGTTGAAGTGTTCCCAATTGGCCCAGGCCGGCACCAGGTTGGAGTTGGCCAGCAGCACGCGCGGCGCGTCCACGTGCGAGGGGAAGACGCCCACCGGCTTGCCGGACTGGATCAGCAGGGTCTCGTCCTCGTTGAGGTTCTTCAGCGACGTCAGGATCTGCTCGAAGCAGTCCCAGTTGCGCGCCGCCTTGCCGATGCCGCCGTAGACCACCAGCGCATCGGGGTTCTCGGCCACGACCGGATCCAGGTTGTTCTGGATCATCCGGTAGGCGGCCTCGATCAGCCAGTTCTTGCAGGTGAGCTGCGTGCCGATCGGGGCACGGACGGGACGGGGTTGGGCGTGATGCGCGTGGCTCATGGCGGTTCCTTCTCGGGAGGCTCGGGATCGTGTGGCGTGAGGGGGCGTGGGGTCAGCGGCGGCCGGGGGCCGTCTCGCCGTCGGGATAGATCATGGTGGCGGGCACGCGCATCGTGCGGCGCGCCAGCGGGTAATAGACCAGCGAGGTCAGCACCAGGCTGACGATCCAGGAGATGTCGGCGCCGCCCAGCCAGTCGGCGATCGGGCCGCGGTACAGCTTCTGGTTGAGGAAGGGGATCTGCACGACCACGCCCAGCAGGTAGCAGCCCAGCGCCATCGCGTTCCAGGCGCCGTAGCGGCCCTGCGGGTCGTAGAGCGCGGGAATGTCGACCTTCTCGCGCGAGACCAGGTAGTAGTCCACCAGGTTGATCGCGCTCCAGGGCACGAAGACCGCGAGCAGCAGCAGCACGAAGTTCTTGAAGTGGTTCAGGAAGTCGGCGCTGGCCAGCACCGCGATCGCCATCGAGGCCAGCACGAAGCCCAGGATGGTCGCCGCGCGGGCCGCCGCGCCGATGCGCAGCGACGGCCGGAAGGCGCCCAGCGTGGTCAGCAGCGTCATGCAGCCGCCGTAGGCGTTCAGGCAGTTGACGGTCAGCTTGCCGGCGACGATCACCGCGTAGATCGCCGCGGCCACGGCCGGCCCGGCGAGCTCGCCCATGAAGCCGACCTGGTTCTTCAGGAATCCGCCGCCCGCGGCCGCCACCAGCACGCCGAAGGTCATCGCCAGCTGCGCGCCCAGCACCGTGCCGGCGAAGGTGGTCCAGAAGGTGCGCGCGGTCGAGGTGCCGGAGGGCAGATAGCGCGAATAGTCGGCCACGTAGGGCGCGAAGGTCAGCTGCCAGCCGGCCGACAGCGCCATCGTCAGCAGCAGCGAGGCCATGGTGAAGGGCTTCTGGCCGAAGACGGCGCCCACGTCCTGCTGCTGGAACAGCCGCAGCGCCAGGTAGCCGAAGCCCAGGATGCCCAGCACCGTGGCGATGCGACCGACGACGTGGATCAGCCGGTAGCCCACGGTGGCGATCAGCGCGGTCAGCCCGCCGAAGATCGCGATGCCCACCAGCGGCGACTCGGCGCCCAGCAGCAGGTTGATCGCCTGGCCCGAGAGCACCGTGCCGGTCGCGGCGAAGCCCAGGTACATCACCAGCGTCAGCAGCAGCGGCAGGGCCGCGCCCTTGACGCCGAACTGCACCCGGCTGGAGATCATCTGCGGCAGGCCCAGCCGCGGTCCCTGCGCCGAATGCAGCGCCATCACCGCGCCGCCCAGCAGGTTGCCCAGCAGCAGGCCGACGATCGCCGTCAGCGCCTCCGCGCCGAAGACGATGGCCAGGGCGCCGTCCACCACCGCGGTGATCTGCAGGTTGGCCGCCATCCAGAGGCTGAACTGGCTGCCCGGGCTGCCGTGGCGCTCGCGTTCGGGCACGCGGTCGATGGTGCGCGTCTCCAGCAGCCGGTCCGCCGGGGCGGACGCGCCGGCGCACGACGCGGCGGAAATCGATACGGTCATGGATGTCTCCTGGGCGCCGTCGTGCGTGTCGCATCTGCTGGCGGGATGCGGCGGACTCTAGTTGTCTATACAAGTACAGTCAAGTAGGATGCGACCCCATGGCGACGAAGTCCTCGAGCTCTCTTCCGGCCTCCGCGTTGAGCGGTGCGGGCGGCCCCGCGCCGCAGTACCTGAAGGTCAAGACGCACCTGCGCGAAGGCATCGCGGGCGGGCGCTGGCGGCCGGGCGAGCGCCTGCCGTCGGAGGCGGACCTGACCGAGACCTTCGGCGTCAGCCGCATGACGGTCAATCGCGCGCTGCGCGAGCTGCACCAGGAAGGCCTGGTCGAGCGCGTGCAGGGCGTGGGCAGCTTCGTGGCGCAGCTGCACCGGATCGCCTCGACGCTGACGGTGCGCGACGTGCATGAGGAAATCGCCGCGCGCAATCACCGGCACGAGGCCAGCGTCCATGTCCTGGAGACGATCAAGGCCGATGCCGAACAGGCCGGCCTGCTGGGCGTGCGTACCGGCGCGACGCTGTTCCACAGCGTCATCGTGCATCGCGAGAACGGCGTGGCGATCCAGTGCGAGGACCGGCTCGTGAATCCGGCCTGCGCGCCGGCCTACATGGACCAGGACTTCACGCGCGTCACGCCCACCCATTACCTGCTGGAAGTGGCGCCGCTGTCGGAAGCGCGCTACACCATCGAGGCCGCCATGCCGGTGGCGCTCGAGGCCCGGCTGCTGGGCATGCCGCGCGGCGAACCCTGCCTGGTCGTGAAACGTGTCACATCCAGCCAGGGCCGCGCGGTGACGGCGGTGCGATTGGTGCATCCGGCCAGCCGCTACCTGCTAGAGGGGAGCTTCCAGGCGTGACCCCCGGGTTGACGTTTGGTGACGTGTCCTCATGAGCGAGTCTTCGAGAATCCCGCCCTTCAGCAATAGCCCTGCGCAGTTGGATGACATGAGCTGGATGAGGATCACCGCCGACGAGGTTGCCCCGACCCCGTGGCGCAATGGGGGAGGCCGGACCCGCGAGCTGCTCGCGTGGCCGCACGTCGCGGACTGGAAGGTGCGCATCAGCGTCGCGGACATCGACCGCGACGGGCCGTTCTCGGCCTACCCCGGCGTGGACCGCTGGTTCGGCGTGCTGTCGGGGGAAGGCGTGATCATGCGTGGCCGTGCGCTCAAGCCCAACGAGGGCATGGTCCGGTTTCCCGGCGAGGACGCGCCCGACTGCACGCTGATCGACGGCCCGACGCAGGACTTCAACGTGATGCACCGGCGCGATGCCGGCGTGTTCCGGCTGCAGCCGGCCGACCGGCCGCTGATCCCGCACGGCGCGCGCTGGCTGGGCCTGTTCACGCAGGAAGGCGGCTTGCTGATCCACGGTCACCGCTCGGTGCCGCTGGCGCCCCACACGCTGGCCTGGTGCGAATCGCCGGCCGCGCACAGCTGCGTCTTCGACGACGGCGATCAACATGGGCCGGCCTGGTGGCTGGTCTGGAGCGACACATGACGATGACCTCGACCGCCGCGCCACGCCGCGCCCTGTGGACCCACGCGACACTGGCGACCTTCGCCGGCGAGCGCGACTGGGGACTGGTGCACGACGGCGCGCTGCTGGTCGAGGACGAACAACTGCGCTGGGTCGGCCCCGCGGCGGAGCTGCCGGCCGACCTGCGCGACGGCGTCGCCGACACGCACGACCTGGGCGGTGCGCTGGTGACGCCCGGGCTGATCGACTGCCACACGCACTTGGTCTACGGCGGCGAGCGATCGGCGGAATTCGAGTTGCGCCTGCAGGGCGCGACCTATGAGGAGATCGCCCGCGCCGGCGGCGGCATCCGCTCCACCGTCGCCGCGACGCGCGCCGCCGGCGAGCAGGCGCTGTGGACGCTGGCGGTGGCGCGCGCCCGCGCGCTGATGGCCGAGGGGCTGACCACGCTGGAGGTGAAGTCCGGCTACGGCCTGTCGCTGGCGGACGAGGCGAAGTGCCTGCGGGTGGCGCGCCAGCTGGCCGGGCTGGGCCTGACGGTGCGCACCACCTGCCTGGGCGCGCATGCGCTGCCGCCGGAATTCGAAGGCCGCCAGGACGAGTACGTCGACGCCGTCTGCGCCTGGCTGCCGCAACTCCAGCGCGAGGGCCTGGTCGACGCGGTCGACGTGTTCTGCGAGCGCATCGCCTTCACGCCGGCGCAGACCCGCCGCGTCTTCGAGGCCGCGCGCGCGCTCGGGCTGCCGGTCAAGCTGCATGCGGAACAGCTCAGCGACCAGGGCGGCGCCGCGCTGGCGGCGGAATTCGGCGCGCTGTCCTGCGACCACCTCGAATGGCTGAGCGAGGACGGCATCGCCGCGATGGCGCGGGCCGGCACCGTCGCGGTGCTGCTGCCCGGCGCGTTCTACTTCCTGCGCGAGACCAAGCTGCCGCCGGTCCAGGCGCTGCGCGACGCCGGCGTGCCGATCGCCCTGGCGACCGACCATAACCCCGGCAGCTCGCCGGGCCTGTCGCTGCTGCTGATGCTGAACATGGCCTGCACCTTCTTCCGCATGACGCCGGAGGAGGCGCTGCGAGGCCTGACGGTGAACGCGGCGCGGGCGCTCGGCTTGCCCGACCGCGGGCGGCTGGTCGCCGGCCTGCGCGCCGATTTCTGCGTCTGGGAGGCCACGCATCCGCGCGAGCTGGCCTACTGGTTCGGACGCAACCCGCTGCGCCAGGTGGTGGTCGGCGGCCAGGCGCGAGCGTGAGACAAGCGGCGGACGATCGCGCGACGACGTGATCGCGGCCGCGGCGCGGCGGCCTGTTGCCGTCGCGCGGAGACAAGAGGAACGAGCGATGAAGCACGACGTCTTTGAACTGCGGCGCGGCCGCACCCCGCTGCTGATCAGCATGCCGCACGTGGGCCGCGAGATCCCGGCCGACCAGCATCACCGTTATGTGCCGCGCGCGCTGGGCAGCGAGGACACCGACTGGCACCTGGAGCCGCTGTACGCGCCGATCGCCGAGCAGCTCGGCGCCGGGATGCTGGTGCCGCGCTTCTCGCGCTACCTGATCGACCTGAACCGCCCGCCCGAGGACACGCCGATGTATCCCGGCGCCTCCAACACCGAGCTCTGCCCGACGCGCTTCTTCACCGGCGAGCCGCTCTACCAGGACGGCCTGGCGCCGGACGCTGCCGAGAAGCAGCGCCGCATCGAGCAGTACTGGGCGCCCTACCACCAGGCGCTGCAGGGCGAGCTGCAGCGGCTGCGGCAGGAGCACGGCTTCGCGCTGCTGTTCGAGGCCCACAGCATCCGCTCGGAACTGCCCTGGCTCTTCGAGGGCCGCCTGCCCGACCTCAACATCGGCACCGTCGAGGGCAAGTCCTGCAAGCAGATCACGCGCCAGGCGATCGAGATCGTGCTGCAGGCGCAGGACGACTTCAGCTGGGTCGTCGACGGCCGCTTCAAGGGCGGCTACATCACGCGCCAGTACGGCCGGCCCGAGCTGGGCCAGCAGGCGGTGCAGCTGGAGATGTGCTATCGCTGCTACATGGTCGAGAACGACATGGGCTTCACCGGCTACGAGCTCGACGCGGGCTGTGTCGAGCGGGTGCGGCCGGTGCTGACGATGCTGCTGCAGGCCTACCTGATGGCCAACCCGTCGGCCAACCCGTCCGCCAACCCACCGACCCACCCGCCGCGGAGCGCCGCATGAGCGCCGCCGCCGTGACGCCGACGGCCTTCCACGCGCCGCTGGCCTGGCTGGACGGGCGCTGGCAGGCTGACGTGCTGATGCGCGTGGGCGCCGACGGGCACTGGACCGCGCTGAACGCCGGCGTGCCGGCGCCGGCCGATGCGCTGCGCCTGGGCGGGCCGGTGCTGCCGACGCTGGTCGATGCCCACAGCCACGCGTTCCAGCGCGCCTTCGCCGGCCTGGCCGAGCAGCGCGACAGCGACAGCGACGATTTCTGGTCCTGGCGCGACCGCATGTACGGCGTGGCGTTGCGCGTGACGCCGGCGCAGCTGAAGGACATCGCCGCGCAGCTCTACACCGAGCTGCTGGCTGGCGGCTACACGCAGGTCTGCGAGTTCCACTACCTGCATCACCGCGAGGACGGCACGCCCTACGAGGACGAACACGCGATGGCGCTGGCGCTGGCCGAGGCCGCGCAGGAGGTGGGCATCGGGCTGACGCTGCTGCCGGTGTTGTACGCGCACGCCGGCTTCGCGCACCCGGGACTGCGCGAGACGCAGCGCCGTTTCCGCACCGATGCCGACTGGGTTTGGCAGGCCTGCCGCCGCATCAGCGCCGCCGGGCTGCCGCTGGTGCGCGCCGGCGTGGCGGTGCACTCGCTGCGCGCGGCCCATGAGGCCGACGTGCGCGCGCTGCAGGCGCTGGTCGGGGACGCGGACATTCCCATCCACGTGCACGTCGCCGAGCAGATGCAGGAGGTCAATGACTGCCTCGCGGCGACCGGCCGGCGGCCGATCGATTTCCTGGCCGACTACGGCCTGGATCCGCGCTGGCAGCTGGTGCATGCCACCCACAGCACGCGCGAGGAGATCGCGCGCATTGCCGCCAGCGGCGCGGGCGTGGTGATCTGCCCGGGCACCGAAGGCAACCTCGGCGACGGGCTGGCGGACCTGCCGGGCTGGCTGGCGGCCGGTGTGCCGCTGACGGTGGGCTCGGACAGCCAGGTCACGCGCGGCTGGGTCGAGGAACTGCGCTGGCTGGAATACGGCCAGCGCCTGGGCCTGCAGCGGCGCAACGTGGCGGCGCGGCCGGGGCACCAGCCCTCGACGGCGGCGCGGCTGTTCGATGCCTGCGTCGCGGGCAGCGCGCGGGCGGCCGGGCTGCGGTCCTGGGGCTTGCAGGCCGGGGCGCGGGCCGACTTCCTGGTGCTGGACACGTCGGCCAGCGGGCTGGCGGGCCTGCCGGACGCCGCGCTGCTGGACGGCCTGATCTTCGCCAGCCAGGGCGCCGCCTGGCGCGAGGTCTATGTCGCCGGCCAGCCGCGCTCGATCGACGACGCCGGCCGCCGCGAGCGCTTCCAGGCGACCATGGCCGCGCTCTGGCGCTGACGCGGGCGGGCCCCCCGTTTCCACAGGGTTCCGGGCCGGCACGCCGGCTGCTAGGCTGTTTCCGTTCGGCAACTTCGTCGGGAGCAGCCATGCGGACCCTGCGCAACTTCACCATCCGGACGCGCCTCATGGCGCTGGGACTCCTGTCGGTCCTCGCGATGCTGCTGATCGGCGGCGACGGGCTTTGGGCGATGGCCCGCACCAAGCAGGACTTCCAGCATTACGTGCGGCAGGACGTCGAGTCGCTGGTGCAGCTCTCGGAAGTGCGTGCCGGTGTCGGCAACCTGCGCCGCTACGAGAAGGACATGCTGATCAACATCGGCGACGACGCCGCGGTGAAGCGTTATCACGAGGAGTGGCGCAAGACCTTCGAGGGCGTCCTGCGCAGCCTGGACGTGATCGCGGGGCTGGAGATCCTGCCCGAGATCAAGGCGATGCCGCCGGCGATGAAGGCCTCGCTGGGCAACTACCGGAACGGCCTGGACGGCATCGTGGCGCGCATCCTGAAGCAGGAGTTCGTCGACTCGGCCGAGGCCAACCGGCAGACGGAGCCGATCAAGGGGCCGGTCCGGGAGATGGACAAGCAGCTCGGCGAGATGACGCAGGCCATCATGGCCCGCGGCAACCAGGAGGTGCAGCGCATCGACGGCGAGGAGACCCGCGTGCGCATGGCGCTGGGCGGCGTGATGCTGCTCGGCGTCGTGGTCATCGGCACCTTCACCTTCTTCAACATCGCGTCCATCCTGATGCCGCTGGCGCAGGCGGTCAGCTCCACCGAACGCATCGCCCGCCAGGACCTGAGCGAGCGCGTGGACGTGCACGGCACCGACGAGACCGCCGCGATGATGCGCGGCGTGCAGGGCATGCAGCACTCGATCCGCCACGTGGTTAGCGGGGTGCGCAGCGCCACGGACAGCATCGCGACGGCGTCGCGCGAGGTCGCGGCCGGCGCGCACGACCTCAGCCATCGCACCGAGCAGGCGGCCTCCAACCTGCAGGAGACCGCGTCGGCGATGGAGGAGCTGACGGCCAGCGTGCAGCACAACGCCGACTCGGCCCGGCAGGCCGACCAGCTGGCCGAGGAAGCCGCCGGCGCGGCCGACCGCGGCGTCAGCGTGGTGGGCGAGGTGGTGGCGACGATGGGCCGGATCAGCGCCTCGTCGGCGCGCATCGGCCACATCATCGGCACCATCGACGGCATCGCCTTCCAGACCAACATCCTGGCGCTGAACGCGGCGGTGGAGTCCGCGCGCGCCGGCGAGCAGGGCCGCGGCTTCGCCGTCGTGGCCGGGGAGGTCCGCACGCTGGCCCAGCGCAGCGCCGAGGCGGCCAAGGAGATCAAGCAGCTGATCACCGCCAGCGGCGAAAGCGTCGCCAGCGGCTCGGCCCTGGTGGAGCGCGCCGGGCAGACGATGAACGAGATCTCCGAGTCGATCACGCGGGTGTCGCGCATCGTGGCCGAGATCAGCCACGCGACCGTCGAGCAGAGCGGCGGGATCAACCAGATCGGCACCGCGATCTCGCAGTTGGACCAGATGACGCAGCAGAACGCGGCGCTGGTCGAGGAATCCGCCGCCGCGGCGCAGAGCCTGCAGCACCAGGCGGATGCGCTGTCGCAGTCGGTGGCGGTGTTCAAGCTCTCCTGAGGAGCGTGACTTCCGTCCGGGAGGAGTGCACGCTCCACCCGGTTTAGAGCGCCGCGTCGCCCGGCGCCGGCATGCGGGCTGCTAGGCTTTTCGCTTCGATCCAATCGTCGGGAAAACATGCAGTCTCTGCGCAATTACACGATCCGGACCCGCCTGCTGGGACTGGGCCTCCTGTCGGTCCTGGCGCTCCTGCTGATCGGGGGCGCCGGCCTCTGGGCCATGGGCAGCACGCGGTCCGAGTTCCAGCAGTACGTCGCCCAGGACGTGGGCTCGCTGACCCAGCTCTCCGAGGTGCGCGCCGGCATCGGCAACCTGCGCCGCTTCGAGAAGGACATGCTGATCAACATCGGCGACGACGGCACCGTCAAGCAGGCCCAGGCCGACTGGCAGAAGACCTATGCCGGCGTGATCCGCAGCCTGGACGCGCTGGCCGCGATGGAGACCGGCGCCCAGACCGCCGCCATGCCGCCGAAGCTGAAGCAGGCGCTGCAGGCCTACAAGACCGGCGTGGACGACATCGCCAAGCGCATCCTGAACGCCGATTTCGTCGATGCCGCCGAGGCCAACCGCTCCACCGACGTCATCAAGGCGCCGGTGCAGGCGATGGACAGCGGCGTGGCCGAGATGACCCGGGCCATCCTGCAGCACGGCGAGGACGAAGTGGCGCGCCTGAGCACGCGCGAACGCGCGGTGCGCGGCGCGCTCGGCGTGGTGCTGCTGATCGGCGTGGTGCTGATCGGCCTGCTGACCGTGCTGAACATCCGTTCCATCCTGGCGCCGCTCGCGCAGGCGGTGGACACCACCGAACGCATCGCCCGCAAGGACCTGAGCGAGCCGGTGACCGTGCAGGGCGCCGACGAGACGACCGCGATGGCGCGCGGCGTGCAGGGCATGCAGGACGCGCTGCGCGAGGTCGTCGGCGGCGTGCGCAGCGCCACCGACAGCATCGCCACCGCGTCGCGCGAGGTCGCGGCCGGCGCGCACGACCTGAGCCAGCGCACCGAGCAGGCGGCCTCCAACCTGCAGGCGACGGCCTCCGCGATGGGACAGCTGACCGCCAGCGTGCAGCACAACGCGGCCTCGGCCGGCGAGGCCAAGGCGCTGGCCGAGCAGGCCGCCGACGTCGCCGGCCGCGGCGTCAGCGTGGTCGGCGAGGTGGTGCAGACGATGGGGCGCATCAGCGCCTCGTCGGCGCGCATCGGCGACATCATCGGCACCATCGACGGCATCGCCTTCCAGACCAACATCCTGGCGCTGAACGCCGCGGTGGAGGCCGCGCGCGCGGGCGAGCAGGGCCGCGGCTTCGCGGTGGTGGCGAGCGAGGTGCGCTCGCTGGCGCAGCGCAGCGCCGAGGCCGCCAAGGAGATCAAGCAGCTGATCACCGCCAGCGGCGAGAGCGTCGCCAGCGGCGCGGCGCTGGTGGAGCGCGCGGGCGAGACGATCAACGAGATCTCCGACTCCATCACCCGCGTGTCGCGCATCGTGGCCGAGATCAGCCATGCGACCGCCGAGCAGAGCGGCGGCATCAACCAGATCGGCTCGGCGATCGCGCAGCTGGACCAGATGACGCAGCAGAACGCCGCGCTGGTCGAGGAATCCGCCGCCGCGGCGCAGAGCCTGCAGCATCAGGCGGATGCGCTGTCGCAGTCGGTGGCCGTCTTCAAGCTGGGCTGACAGGGCCCGGCGGCGCCCCGCCGGCTCAGACCCCCATCACCTGCACGCGGTTGCGGCCGGCGTGCTTGGCCGCGTACAGCGCCTGGTCGGCAGTCTCCACCAGCATCGCGGCCTTCGCGGGCGGCTCCCCGGCCGCCAGGCCGATGGACACCGTGACGCGCAGGTCCGGCGCGAGCTCGCCCCACGCGTGGTTCGCGATCGCGCCGCGCAGGCGCTCGCAGATCTCCTGGCCGCGCTCGGCCGGGACGCCGACGAAGACCAGCATGAACTCCTCGCCGCCGACCCGCGCCAGCAGGTCGGCGCTGCGCAGCTGCCGCCGCAGCACCTGCGCCACCTTCTGCAGCGCCTGGTCGCCGACGCCGTGCCCGAAGGCATCGTTGACCTGCTTGAAGTGGTCGATGTCCAGCAGCCCCAGCGCGATCGGCTTGTGCTCCTGCCGCGCCCGCTCGAGCAGCAGCGGCAGCGCGAACTCGGCGTGACGCCGGTTGTTGAGGCCGGTCAGCGCGTCTTCATGGGCCATGCGGCCGAGCTCCGCGGCCTCGCGTCGCAGGCGCTGCTGCTCCTGCTCGGCCAGCTCGGCCCGCTCGCGCTCGCGACGCGCGTCCTGCATCGCATGCTCGGCCCGCGCCTGGGCCTGCTCGAATTCCTGCCGGATCAGCATCGCCTCGGTCTGCAGCGCCATCGCGCTGCGGGCCGTCTGGCGCTCCAGCGACGACAGCAACTCGTGCGCCGCCAGCGCCCGCGCCGCATCGCCGCGCAGCTTGCAGGCCCGATAGATGGCCAGCGCGAGCTGCCGCCGCAGGCGCGTGGGCAATGCCTGCGGCGCCTGTTGGCCGACCAGGTCCTGCAGCGTCGCCAGCGCCGGCAGCGCGTCGGTCGCGCCGGCGCCGTCGTCGCGCTTGAGCTGCAGCAGCGCCCGCTGCGCGCGCGCCTGCAGCACCATGCCGGCGTAGCCGTGGCGCTGCGCCAGCCGCTCGTATTCGTCGGCGATGAGCAGCGCGTCGTCGATCGCGCCGGTGCCCAGCTGCAGCTCGACCAGGTTGGACAGCGACACCACGACCAGGAAGGGATTGCCTTCCTCCCGCACCAGGTCGGCGGCGCGCACCGCGTAGGGCTCGGCCTGGGCCAGCGCCTCGGCGGCCGAGCGCCGGTCCTCGTCACGGATCGCCTCCGCGTGCGCCTGCAGCCAGAAATGCGCCAGGTTGTTCAGGCAGGACAGCAGCAGTTCGCGCTCGCCGGCGGCCTGCTGCTGGGCGATCTCCAGCGCCTGCAGCGTGTGCTGGCAGGCCTGCTCGACCTGGTCGGTCACCGCGAAGGCCACCGCCAGCCGGTTCAGCGCCCAGGCTTCGCGCGCCGGATCCTGCGCGCGCCGCGCCGCGGCCAGGCCTTGCCAGCCGGCCTGCATCGCGTCCCGCCCCATCTGGAACTGCGCGTAGATGTAGCAGAGCTCGGTCAGCGCCTGCGCGGTCCATTCGTCCTGGTCGGGGCCGTCGATCAGCCGCACCAGCGCCACCGCCTCGCTGGCGCGTCGCAGCGCCGCGGGCAGGTCGCCCTGGCGGGGCAGGTTGTGGGCGATCAGGATCAGCGCCCGTGCGCGCTCCCGCACCGAATCGGCCGCCACCAGCGCCAGTTCCAGCGCATCGGTCGCGTCGCGGTAGGCGCCGCGGCGGCTCAGGTGCAGGGCTCGGGCCAGTTCGCGCTGGAACAAGGCGACTCCTCCTTCGGCGATGCGGACGACCGGAAGACCTCAGCATTGGTCGGCGCACATCGCACGTCAATCGCGGCTGGCCCCAGTGGACGATGGATACAGTCGCGGGCATGCGAAAAGTCTCGAAAGCGCCGGTCCCTGCCGCCGCGCCAACCCCGCCCGTCGCTGCCCCCGCATCGATGGTTGCGGTACCGGCCGCGCGCGTCCTGGTCGGCGTGGACTTCAGCAGCGCGCCGACGGCCCGCAAGCCGATCCGGCTGGCCTTCGGGCATCGCCGCGGCGCGGTCGTGAAGCTGGAGCGGCAGGAGGCGCTCCCGTCGCTGGACGCCTTCGCGGCCTGGCTGGCGGCGCCGGGGTCGTGGCTGGGCGGCTTCGACCTGCCGTTCGGCCTGCCGCGCGAGCTGGTCGAGACGCTGGGTTGGCCCACCGAGTGGGCCCCGCTGATCGCGCATTACGCGAGCCTGTCGCGCGCGGAGATCCGCGACACCTTCGCCGCCTTCTGCGATGCCCGTCCGGCGGGCCGCAAGTTCGCGCACCGCGCCTGCGACGCGCCGGCCGGCTCGTCGCCGAGCATGAAGTGGGTGAATCCGCCTGTGGCCTACATGCTGCACGCGGGCGTGCCCCGGCTGGTGGCCGCGGGCGTGCATCTGCCGGGGCTGCATGCGGGCGACCCGTCGCGCGTGGCGCTGGAGGCGTATCCCGGGCTGCTCGCACGCGAGCTGATCGGCCAGCGCAGCTACAAGAGCGACGACCGCGCCAAGCACACGCCCGAGCGCCTGATCGCCCGCAAGGACCTGATCGAGGCGCTGGAGCAGGGCCGCACGCGGCTGGGCCTGCGGCTCAAGCTCAGCCACGCGCAGCGCGACGAACTCGCCGATGACGGCAGCGGCGACAAGCTCGACGCGGTGCTGTGCCTGATGCAGGCGGCCTGGGCCGATGCGCGGGCGGGCTACGGCCAGCCCGCCGGCATGGACCCGCTCGAAGGCTGGATCGTCTGTGCTTGAATCGGGATCGCCCGGCGAGGCGCCCGGCTCCCCCACGCGATGACAAGGAAGATCCCATGACGCCAGTCGATGTTCCCGAGGCGCAAGCGCCGCTGCAAACACCGCCGCAGGTGCCGTTGCAGGTCGCCGTGATGGGCGCCGGCGCGGTGGGCTGCTTTTTCGGCGGCATGCTGGCGCGCGCCGGCCATGACGTGACGCTGATCGGGCGTCCGGCCCACGTGGCGGCGGTCCGCGATCACGGCTTGCGCATGGAGACGCGGATGTTCGACGAGCAGGTCCGCCTGCGCGCCGATACCGAGCCCGCCGCCGCCCGCGGCGCGCAGCTGGTGCTGTTCTGCGTGAAGTCGACCGACACGGTGTCGGCGGCGCAGGCGCTGGCGCCGCATCTCGGCGCGGACACGCTGCTGCTGTCGATGCAGAACGGCGTCGACAACGCCGAGCGGCTGCGCGAAACCGTGCCGCAGCCGGTATCCGCGGCGGTGGTGTACGTCGCGACGGAGATGGCCGGGCCCGGCCATGTGAAGCACCACGGCCGCGGTGAGCTGGTGATCGAGCCCGCACCCGGTGCCGAGCGCGCCGCGCAGGCGCTGGTGGCGGCCGGCGTGCCGGTCGACGTCTCGGACAACGTGCGCGGCGCGCTGTGGTCCAAGCTGCTGATCAACTGCGCCTACAACGCGCTGTCCGCGCTGACGCAGCAGCCTTACGGCGAGCTGGTGAAGGGGGAGGGTGTCTGGACGGTGATGGACCAGCTCGTCGACGAGGGCCTGGCGGTGGCGGCGGCCGACGGCGTCACCCTGCTGGGGGACGTCCGTCAGGCGGTGCGCAAGATCGCGGAGACGATGCCGGGCCAGTTCTCCTCGACCGCCCAGGACCTGGCCCGCGGCAAGCCGACCGAGATCGATCACCTGAACGGATTCCTGGTCCGGCGCGGGGAGGCGCTGGGCGTGCCCACGCCGGCCAACCGCGTGCTGCACACGCTGGTCCATCTGGCGGAGCTCAGCCGCGACTGACTGGCGGCCGACCCCAGGCCGCGGTGGAAGCCGTCCCCAACGTGAAGAAGCCGGGACGAGCCCGGCTTCGTGACGGTGGCCGGCGCGCGGCCTGGCCCTCAAGGGACGGTGCCCGGGGCGCGCTTCACTTGCGCATCAGCGTCGACTTGCCGAACAGTGACTCGACCAGGTCCACCGCCACCAGCGCGGTCTTGTTGCGCACGTCCAGCGCCGGGTTGAGCTCCATGATGTCCAGCGACGCCAGCCGGCCGGTGTCCGCGATCATCTCCATGCAGAGCTGGGCCTCGCGGTAGGTCGGTCCCCCCGGGATGGTGGTGCCGACGCCGGGCGCGACGTCCGGGTCCAGGAAGTCCACGTCGAAGCTGACATGCAGGTGGGTGTTGGCGTCCATCGTGGCCAGCGCCAGCTCCATCGTGTGGCGCATGCCCATCTCGTCGATGTAGCGCATGTCGAAGACTTCCAGGCCGACCTCGTGGACGAAGCGTTTCTCGCCGGGGTCGACGCTGCGGATGCCGATCTGACGGATCCACTTCGGATCGATCGCGGGGACCTTGCCGCCGATCTGGATCAGCTCCTGCGGGCCGTAGCCGCACAGGCAGGCGACCGGCATGCCGTGGATGTTGCCGCTGGGCGTGAGCTGGCTGGTGTTGAAGTCGGCATGGGCGTCCAGCCACAGCACGCGCAGCTTCTTGCCGGTGTCGCGGCAGTGGTGCGCCACCGCCGCGATCGAGCCCAGCCCCAGGCAGTGGTCGCCGCCGAGCAGGATGGGCATGCGGCCGGCGCCCAGTTCGGCGTAGACCGCGTCGTGCACCGCCTGGTTCCAGGCGGTGACCTCGTCCAGGTGTCGGTAGCCGGCGGTCGGCGGCTGCCAGGGGTTGGACGGGCCGGTGAGGTTGCCGCAGTCCTTGACCTCGACGCCATGTGCCCGCAGCGCCTCGGCCAGGCCGGCCACCCGCAGGGCCTCCGGCCCCATGCTGGCGCCTCGGGCGCCGGCCCCCACGTCGGTGGGGGCGCCGATCAGGCTCACGTGTCGTGCTGCGGTCATGGTCCAACCTCTCTTGCTTTGGGATGCCCCCGGAAGGGCGGATCAGGTGCCGTCGCCCCCGCTGCCGTTGCCGTTCGCGGGCGAGCCGATGTCGTATTCCTTCATCAGCAGCGCCCAGGCCTCGTCGGCGGTCTCGACGTAGTGGAAGAGCTGCTCGTCGCCCGGGCTGATCATGCCGGTGTCGATCAGCAGCTCGAAGTCGATCAGGCGCGACCAGAAGTCGCGTCCGAACAGCAGGATGGGGCGACGGCGGCACTTGCCGGTCTGGATCAGCGTCAGCGTCTCGAAGAGCTCGTCCAGCGTGCCGTAGCCGCCAGGGAAGGCCGCCAGCGCCACCGACCGGATCAGGAAGTGCATCTTGCGCAGCCCGAAGTAGTGGAAGCGGAAGCAGAGCTCCGGCGTGATGTACTGGTTGGGCCGCTGCTCGTGCGGCAGCACGATGTTCAGGCCGATGCTGCGGCCGCCGGCCTCGTGCGCGCCGCGGTTGCCGGCTTCCATGATGCCGGGACCGCCGCCGGTGACGACGTACAGCGGATGCGCGAAGTCCTTGGTGTGCTCGGTGATCAGGCGCGCGAACCTGCGCGCTTCCTCGTAGTAGCCGCTCATCACCAGACGGCGCTCGGCGCGTTGCAGCGCGGCCTCGTCCTTGGCGGCGCGCGCGGCCTCGACCGCCGCCTGCGCGGACTCGCGGTCGGCGATGCGCGCGCTGCCGAAGATCACCACCGTCGACTGGATGTCCAGCTCCTGCTGGATCAGCTCCGGTTTCAGCAGCTCGAGCTGCATGCGCACCGGGCGCAGCTCGGGGCGGAGCAGGAAGTCGGTGTCGGTGAACGCCAGCTGGTAGGCGCTGGGGGGATTGGCGTCGAACGCGGCGTCGAAGGCCGCTTGTTGCGCGGCCTCCTCCTGCGCGGAGGGGAAGTTGCGGGCGGTGAGTTTGTCGCTTCTGATCATGATTCGATGGCCCGGGAGCTTACGGGCGTTGCCACTTAATTTCTGTTCGTCTCGCGCGGCGGCGCAGCGGCGTGGACGACGGTTTGTTGCGCGCGCTCAGCGGTCGCCGCAGCACGGGCAGCGCGGGTCGCGCGCGACCTGCAGGTCGGTCCATTCCATCCGCCGCGCATCCAGCATCAGCAGCCGGCCCGGCAGCGCCGAGCCCATGCCGGTGAGCAGCTTGAGCGCCTCGGCCGCCTGCATGCTGCCGATGATCCCGACCAGCGGCGCGAACACGCCCATCACCGCGCAGCGCTGCTCTTCCGGCGGCTGGTCCGCCGGGAACAGGCAGGCGTAGCAGGGGAAGCGCCGCTCGCGGCTGTCGTAGACGCTCAGCTGCGCGTCGAAGCCCAGCGCGGCGCCCGAGACCAGCGGCTTGCCGTGCTTGACGCAGGCCGCGTTGACGAGGTGGCGGGTGGGGAAGTTGTCGGTGCAGTCCAGCACCACGTCGGCCTGCGGCACGAGCGTGTCCAGCAGCGCGGCGTCGGCGCGCTCGGTGATCGCGCGCACGCGCGGTTCGGGATTGATGGCGGCGATGCCGGCGGCGGCCGATTCGGCCTTGGGCTGGTCCACCCGCGCCAGGCTGTGCGCGATCTGGCGCTGCAGGTTGGTCACGTCGACGCGGTCATGGTCGACCAGCGTGATGCGCCCGACGCCCGCCGTGCCCAGGAACAGCGCCGCCGGCGAGCCCAGGCCGCCGGCGCCGATCACCAGCGCATGCGCGTCCAGCAGGCGCTGCTGGCCCTCGACGCCGATGTCGTCCAGCAGGATGTGGCGCGAGTAGCGCAGCAGTTGGTCGTCATCCATGGTTCATTCCGGCGGGGTCTCGTCGCTGGTCTGCGGCTGGCGCAGGCCCACCTGCAGCGGCAGCTTGAGCAGCTCCTTGCCGCGCTGCACCGCGATCACCGTCTGGCTCTCGGGCCGCAGCGCCGCCACCACGTTGACCAGTTCCCGCGGCGAGCGCACCGCCTGGCCGCCAACCGCGGTGACGACGTCGCCCGCCTCCAGGCCGGCCTTCGCGGCGGGGCTGGCCTTGAAGACTTCCTTGACCAGCACGCCGTGATCGACGGCCAGCTTGAGCGTGTCGACGACCTCCGGATTGACGTCGCCGGTGATGACGCCGAGCCAGCCGCGCGAGACCTTGCCGTCCTTCACCAGCGCCTCCAGCACCTGGTAGGCGGAGTCCACCGGGATCGCGAAGCCGATGCCCAGGCTGCCGCCGCCGGTGCGCGAGTAGATCGCGGTGTTGATGCCCACCAGCCGCCCCTGCACGTCCACCAGCGCGCCGCCGGAGTTGCCGGGGTTGATGGCGGCGTCGGTCTGGATGAAGTTCTCGAAGGTGCTCAGGCCCAGCTGCGTGCGGCCCAGCGCGCTGACGATGCCGGAGGTGACCGTCTGGCCGACGTTGAAGGGATTGCCGATCGCCAGCACCACGTCGCCGACCTGCAGCTCGCCGGCCTTGCCGGGATGGATCACCGGCAGCGGCGGCGGCAGCGTGATGCGCAGGACGGCCAGGTCGGTCTCCGGATCGGTGCCGACCAGGCGCGCCGCGGTGTCGCGGCCATCGGCCAGCTGGACCCGGATCTCGGTGGCGCCGGAGACGACATGGTTGTTGGTCAGCACGTAGCCGTCCGGCGAGACGATCACGCCCGAGCCCAGGCCGGTCTGCGGCCGCTGCTGCTGCGGCAGCCGCTTGCCGAAATGGAAGCGCAGCCAGGGGTCGGCGTCGATCTCGCGCTGGCTGGGCGCGGGCTTGTTGGCGAGCACCGCGACGACCGCGGGCGAGGCCGCCTGCGCCGCGGCGGCGAAGCTGAACTGGACCGCCGCGCGCGGCGGGGCGCCGGCGGCGGCCGGCAGCGTGGGCACAACCTTGGGCGCCTCGTGCAGCCATTCCGGCTTGAGCGTCGACACGACGAAGTAGCCGGCCAGCGCCACCGTGGTGGCCTGGGAGAAAATCAGCCAGGTTTGACGCAAGAGAGATCCTGTCATGGCACATCGCACGGAGCTGGAGCGGCTGCTCGCCGCCACGCTGGAGCCCACGCGGTTCAAGGATTATGGGCCGAACGGTCTGCAGGTCGAGGGCCGCGACCAGATCCGGCAACTGGTGTGCGGGGTCACCGCCAGCCTCGCGCTGATCGACGCCGCCATCGAGGCCGGCGCCGATGCGATCCTGGTCCACCACGGCCTGTTCTGGCGCGGCCAGGACGGCCGCGTCACCGGCTGGATGAAGCAGCGACTGGCCCGGCTGCTGACGCATGAGATCAACCTGTTCGCCTACCACCTGCCGCTGGATGCGCATCCGGAACTCGGCAACAACGCGCAACTGGCGAAACACCTGGGCTGGGCCGCCGACGGCCGTTTCGGCGAGCAGGACCTGGGCTGCGTCGGCGCTTTGCCGGCGGCGCTGGACACGCTCGATGCGCTGACCGCCCACGTCGGCGAGCGGCTGGGCCGCGCCACCGTGCAGGCGGCCGGCGACGGTCGCGCGCTGCGGCGCGTGGCCTGGTGCACCGGCGGCGCGCAAGGCTACTTCGAGGCCGCCATCGCCGCCGGCGCCGATGTCTTCATCACCGGCGAGATCTCCGAGCCGCAGGCCCATTACGCCGCCGAGACCGGCGTGGCCTTCATCGCGGCCGGCCACCATGCGACCGAGCGCTACGGCGTGCAGGCCCTGGGGCGGCAGGTGTCGGAGCAGCTCGGCCTGCACTACCGCTTCATCGACATCCCCAATCCCGCATGAACCGGCCGTCCACTTCGCCCGCGAGCCCGCGCCCGCTGCTGCTGACGATGGGCGACGCCTGCGGCATCGGGCCCGAGATCGCCGTCGCCGCCTGGGCCCGCGACCGCGGCGCGGACCTGCGCCTGGTGGGTGACGTCGCGGTCTTCCGGCGCGCCGTCGGCATCCTGGGCCTGGACCTGCCGGTGGCGGTGCTCGAGCGGGCCGACGATCTCGCGCCGCCCGATTGCCTGCCGGTCTGGCAGCCGCCGGGCCTGCCCGCGGACCTGGTCGACCAGCCGCTGGGCCGCGTCAGCGCGGCGGCGGGCGCGGCGGCGGCGCGCTGCATCGTCGCGGCGGTGCATGAGCAGCAGGCCGGCCGCTCGCGCGCGCTGGTCACGGCGCCCATCCACAAGGAAGCGCTGCATGCCGGCGGCATCGACCATCCCGGCCACACCGAGCTGCTGCAGGCGCTCTGCGCCGACGCGCAAGGGCAACTGCCGCCGGTGCGCATGATGCTGGCCAACGAGGAACTGCGGGTGGTGCTGGTGACCATCCATGTGGCCCTGCGCCAGGCGGTCGACCAGATCACGACGGGGCGAGTGCTGCAGACCCTGCGCATCACCGACGCCGCGCTGCGCCGCGCCGGCCTGGACGCGCCGCGCATCGCCGTGGCGGGCCTGAATCCGCACGCCGGCGAGGGCGGCCTGTTCGGCACCGAGGAGATCGAGCACATCGCGCCGGCGATCGCGCAGGCGCGGACGCTGGGCATCGATGCCCACGGACCGTTCGCGCCGGACACGGTGTTCATGCGCGCGCGCCACGCGCCGCCGCGGCACGTCGGTGAGTTCGATGCGGTCGTGGCGATGACCCACGACCAGGGGCTGATTCCGGTGAAGTACCTGGGCGTGGAGGAGGGCGTCAACGTGACCCTGGGCCTGCCGCTGGTGCGGACCAGCCCGGACCACGGCACCGCCTTCGACATCGCCGGCACCGGCCGCGCGGATCCGTCCAGCATGGCCGCGGCGATCCGCATGGCGCGCGCGATGTCGGCCTGAGCGGCGTCCTCGTCGCTCCGTGGCCCGCTCCCCCTCAGGAGGGAGCGGGCCACGGTGGAACTGCCTTCGGGCCGCGCCCATAATCCCCGCCATCCAAATCAACAGGGGGAGCCAGATGGAGATCGGAAAGACGAGGCGACCGCAGTGGCTGGCCGCGTTGGCGCTGGCCGGCGTGATGCAGTTCGGCGCGCTGGGCACGGCGGCGGCGCAGGAGGTCAATCAGGCGCTGAACGTCTGGTTCGACGTGCTGTTCGATGAGAACGGCCAGGTCAAGGAGATCACGCCGGTCGACGAGGCGTCGCAGTCGCCCGGCTTCTGGAAGCAGATGACGGCCCGGCTGCAGAAGGCCAAGATCCCGCCGCGCCAGGAGGAGGGCCGCAACGCCACCTTCCGCACCGGCGTCGTGCTCTACCTGGCCGTGGACAAGGAGAAGTCGACGGTCGGCATCCGTTCGATGCAGCTGATGCCCATCCCCACCAAGCTCTACTACGCGGCCTACCCGGACGACGCGGCGGCGCTGGCGGGCTGGGAAGGCGAGATCCGGATGGTGTGCCGTGTCGGCGTCGACGGGACCTGCGTGGAGTCGACGGTCGAGATGCCCGCGGGCATGCCGCAGTCGCTGAAGCGATATGGCCGGACCTCGATGGCGCAGTGGCGCTTCAAGCCGCAGGAAGTGAACGGCAAGCCGGTCGAGGGCGAGTATGTGGTGCCGTTGAGATTCCGGACCGAGGACAACATGCCGGTCGATTTCCGCGACCCGCGCAAGCTGTGAGCTGAGGGGCCGGCCGGGACGATCGGCGGTGGGGCCGGCGCCTCAGGTCGCCTTGGCGCCCAGCGCCGCCAGCTGCTGCCGCGCGCGCGCCGTGGCGCGCTCCAGCAGGTAGGCATGCTCGAAGGCGCGCAGCCGTTCCGCTTCGCAGAGCTTGCGCAGCATCCGCGCCGTCATCGTCAGCGTCTCCTGGTGCTTGCTGCCGTGGGTGAAGATGAAGAAGCTGCGGGTCGCGCTGATGTGGGCGAGCCGCACCTTGATCCAATCGCCGTCGCGGTGCATCCGGTAGGCCGTGCCGATCTGCAGGTGGTCGATCAGCAGCTCACCGGCCGGGGGCGACGGGTCTTCCTCGGCCGCGGGCAGACCATCGATGCTGATGTCCACCGCCTGCAGCGGTTGCTGTTCGTCGGCGCCCAGGTCCAGGTCGATGTCGACATGGCCGTCCCAGTCGACGTGCTCCTCCTGCACCAGGCCGAGTCTCTCGGCTTCCTCCTCGGACAGCTTCTCGCTCAGGTCCAGGTCCAGCGGCGCCGCGCTGGGGGCGGGCAGGTCCTGCTCGCGCGGCGGGGCCATGCCGAACACGGCCTCCAGCTGCTTGGCCAGCAGGTTGTACTCGAGCGGGCTGAGCGCCTGGCCCTTGAGCGAATCGGCGTGCGCCGGCAGCAGTTCGGCGAAGAACTTCTTGCGCTCGGGTTCGGGCCAGCGGATCAGGTCCAGGCCTTCGTTGAGCGTGCGCATCAGCACCGGCAGCGAGGCCAGGAAGGCCTGGCGCTGCTGCGGCGTGGTCTTGGGCTGCACCGACAGCACCAGGTCGCGGCCCATCTGGCGCAGCCGGTCGACCAGGGCGGCGTCCAGGTCGGGGTGCCGCGACGCATGCACCAGCACCTCGCTCCAGGTCTGGGTGAGGAAGTCGCGCAGGAAGTCCCGCATGTCGACGTTCGCCATCGCCTGCTGCAGCTGCTGCATGTAGCGGCGCTGCAGGCGCAGCTCGGTCTCCTTGCGCTCGAGCAGCGCGGCCGCGTCGCCCTGGGCCTTGAGGGCCTCGGAGGTCTGGTCCTCGATGAACTGCTCGAGCTGGACCAGCTTGGACTCGTAGAGGTCCATGCGGTCGAAGTCGCCGCTGACGACGTCCTGGACCAGTTCGCGCACCAGCGCGAGGAAGGACTTGCCGGGGTCGTCGGTGAAATCGTCGTAGGCGGCCGCCAGGGTCGCGATGCGGTTGACCAGGCGGCGCACCGGATGCCGGCGCGAGGAGAAGAAGGAGCGGTCGCCCAGCGCCGCGCGCAGCACCGGCAGCTGCAGCCGGGCGATCTGCTGCGCCATCAGCGGCGGCAGCTTGGCGTCGGACAGGATCTGGTCGAACAGGCCGGCCACGACGTCGATCACCATGTGGTCGAGCGAGCCGTTGGCCGCCTGCCGCAGTTCGTCGCGATGCAGGTGGATCAGGTTGGGCGGCAGCACCAGCGGCGCGCCCTCGACATAGGCGCCGGCGTCGCCCTCCCAGCCTTGCCACTGGCTGTTGGTCGGCAGGCTGCCGCCGGTGGTCGGACCGCCGAGGCCGGCCGAGGGCGTCTGCGCCAGCCGGCGCAGCAGTTCCATCAGTTGGGGATCCACCCCACCGCCAAAACCGCCGCCGAAGCCGCCGGCATGGGCGCCGCTGCCGCTGGCCGGATAACCGCCATGGCCGCTGCCCTGGAAACCGCCGGCCATGCTGTGCAGGCCGCCGGCGCGACTGCCTTGCAAGGGGTGGAGCGCGCCGGGCATCGTCGCGTAGCGGCTGTCGTGCAGCGGCACGCCCGAGGTGGTGGCGCCCTGCATCGAATGGCCGCTGCGCACGGCGCCCGCGGTCGCCCGCACGCGCAGGTCCTGCGGGCGCAGGCCGCGGCTGCGGAACAGGCCCGCGATGTCGGCGTAGCAGGCGCGCATCTCCAGCGAGAGCGCGCGGGTGAGCTCGTCGACCAGCACCTGGCGGGTGTCGGCGTCGTCGGTGACGGCGTTGACCCCCTCGATCAGCGCCTGGGCGATCGCCTGCGGGCGCAGCGGGTGACGGTCCTCGGCCACGCCGGGAATGTCGCCCATGTAGGAATTGACCTCGCGCAGCTCCCACTCGCTCTGGTGGCCGAGGGCCAGGCCGATCCGGTCGGTGGCGACCATGGTGTTGACCTGGTCGTCGTCCATCAGCGAGAGCTCGTCCCACTGCGTCACCTTGGGCGCGGCACGCGACGTGCCCGCCGCGGCGCCGCCCGGCGACGGTGTATCGGCGGCCTGCTGTCGCATGGACTGGTCGAAGCGCTGAGAGAACAGCGCCTGATGCTTGCGGAAGATGAATTGCGCGGACAGCAGCGCGTCCCGCCGCTTCGCCTGTCCGGAGGACAGTGCGGCGAGACCCATACCTTCGGCGCCGCGCTCGGCGGCTTGTTCCGCCGCCAGGCGCACGCGCTGCAGCGCCGCGTCGACGTGGGGATTCAGACGGTTCATCGAAGCTTCAGGCACATTGTGGTGACCACACCACATGATAAGTATCGGCGATGACCATCCCACCTCCGGGTGGGGCTCACCCGGCTTGTGCGCAAAAGGTGACGATTGATGAAAGCTTTACGCTTTGTCACGTCTCAGCGCGTCGCGGATCTCGCGAAGCAGCTGGATGTCTTCCGGCGGCGCCGCCGGCTCGGCCGGGGCGGCGGGGGTGTCGCGCTTCAGGCGGTTCACCTGCTTCACCATCACGAAGATGATGAAGGCCAGGATGATGAAGTTCAGCAGCACCGTCAGGAAGTTGCCGTAGGCGAAGAGCGGGACGCCGGCCTTGGTGAGCGCCTCGTAGGTCATGGGACCGGTGTAGTTGGCCGGCGGGTCCGACAGGAGGATGAAGTAGCTGCTGAAGTCCAGCCCGCCGACCGCCTTGCCGATGATCGGCATGATCAGGTCCTTGACCACGGAGTCCACGATCTTGCCGAAGGCGGCGCCGATGATCACGCCGACGGCGAGGTCCATGACGTTGCCCTTGACGGCGAACTCACGGAATTCGGTCAAAAAACCCATCGCTTGCTCCTTGTGCTCCACGTGTGCGAAGGCGCCCACTACCAAGCGCTTTCCCGGGTGGCCCTCCGCCTCCGGGCAAGCATCCTAACGGCGTTTGCGCCACGACCGATGTCAACGTGGTGCACCGATGCACATCGGTAGAGCGCCTAGGGGCGGCCCGGAACTTTCTTACCTAGAATCGTTGGTTGCCCCTGATCAGAAGTTCCCTGTAAGGACCCTCATGAGTGACCCACAAGTGGACCAAGGCAAGCGCACCTGGCTGATCGCCACCGGCTGCGCGGGAGCAGTAGGCGGCGTGGCCACCGCCGTCCCGTTCGTCAGTACCTTCGCTCCCAGCGAGCGGGCCAAGGCGGCCGGCGCCGCCGTTGAAGTGGACATCGGCGGACTCGCCCCGGGTCAGAAGCTGACCGTCGAATGGCGCGGCAAGCCGGTGTGGATCGTCCACCGGACCAAGGAGCAGCTGGACGCGCTCAAGTCCAACGACCCGGACCTCGCCGATCCGCAGTCGGACCGCAAGGCCTTCCCCATCCCCGAGTACGCCAAGAACGAGTGGCGCTCGCGCAAGCCCGAGTATCTGGTCGTCGTCGGCATCTGCAGCCACCTGGGCTGCTCGCCCAGCGACAAGTTCCAGTCGGGGCCGCAGCCCTCGCTCCCGGACAACTGGCACGGCGGCTTCCTCTGCCCCTGCCACGGCTCGACCTTCGACATGGCCGGCCGCGTCTTCAAGAACAAGCCTGCCCCCGACAACCTCGAGGTGCCCCCCTACACATTCCTGTCGGACACCAAGCTGTTGATCGGTGAAGACAAGCAGGCCTAACCCGGAGCGAGATTCACGACATGGCTGAATTCAAGGAAGCACCCGCCGGCGCTCCGATGGGCGTCCGGCTCATGACCTGGGTGGACAACCGGTTCCCGGCGTCCAAGCTCTACAAGGAGCACATGTCGGAGTACTACGCTCCGAAGAACTTCAACTGGTGGTACATCTTCGGCTCGCTGGCGCTGCTGGTGCTGGTGATCCAGATCGTCACCGGGATCTTCCTGGTGATGCACTACAAGCCCGACTCGGCGCTGGCCTTCGCGTCGGTCGAGTACATCATGCGGGACGTCCCCTGGGGCTGGCTGATCCGCTACATGCACTCGACGGGCGCCTCGGCGTTCTTCGTCGTGGTCTACCTGCACATGTTCCGCGGGCTGCTGTACGGCTCCTACAGAAAGCCGCGCGAGCTGGTCTGGATCTTCGGCTGCGCGATCTTCCTGTGCCTGATGGCCGAGGCCTTCATGGGCTACCTGCTCCCCTGGGGACAGATGTCCTACTGGGGCGCGCAGGTGATCGTGAACCTGTTCGCGGCCGTGCCCTTCGTCGGCAACGACCTGGCGCTGCTGATCCGCGGCGACTACGTCGTCGGCGATGCCACGCTGAACCGCTTCTTCAGCTTCCACGTGATCGCCGTGCCGCTGGTGCTGCTGGGCCTGGTGGTGGCGCACATCATCGCGTTGCACGAGGTGGGCTCGAACAATCCGGACGGCGTGGAGATCAAGGCCAAGAAGGGGCCGGACGGCCGCCCGCTCGACGGCATCCCGTTCCATCCGTACTACACGGTGCATGACATCTTCGGCGTCGGCCTCTTCCTGATGGCCTTCTCCGCGGTGATCTTCTTCGCGCCGGAACTGGGCGGCTACTTCCTCGAGTACAACAACTTCATCCCCGCCGACCCGCTGAAGACGCCGCCGCACATCGCGCCGGTCTGGTACTTCACGCCGTTCTACTCGATGCTGCGCGCCACCACCGACGTGATGGTCCAGGTGCTGTGCGGCGTGATCGGGATCTCCGCGGTCATCACGCTGCTGCGCGGCGGGCTGTCGACGCTGGGCAAGGGGATCGTGGTCGTGGGCGCGGTCGTGGGCATCGCGCTGCTGCTGACCTTCGACGCCAAGTTCTGGGGCGTCGTCGTGATGGGCGGCGCGGTCATCATCCTGTTCTTCCTGCCCTGGCTGGACCACAGCCCGGTCAAGTCGATCCGCTACCGGCCCGACTGGCACAAGTATCTCTATGGAATCTTCGTGCTGCTGTTCCTCGTGCTGGGCTACCTGGGCGTGAAGCCGCCGTCGGATGCGGGAACGATCGTGTCGCAGATCGGCACGCTGTACTACTTCGGCTTCTTCCTGCTGATGCCGTGGTGGAGCAGGGCCGGCCAGTTCAAGCCGGTGCCCGATCGCGTCACGTATCACCCGCACTGAACCGCCAACGTCACGGAGTCGAACGAATGAAGAAAATCATCGCCACGCTGCTGACGTCGCTGTGCCTAGGCGCGGGCCTGACGTCGACGGCGCTCGCGTCGGAGGGCGGGATCGAGTGGGACCGCTTCCCGACGCAGAAGATGAACGACCTGGCCGCGCTGCAGAACGGCGCCAAGCTCTTCGTCAACTACTGCCTGAACTGCCATAGCGCGAACTTCATGCGCTACAACCGGCTCAAGGACATCGGCCTGACCGACGAGCAGATCAAGGGCAACCTGCTGTTCGCCGGGGAGAAGGTGGGCGAGACGATGAAGGTCTCGCTGGACCCGAAGCAGGCGAAGGACTGGTTCGGCGCGACGCCGCCCGACCTGACCGTGATCGCCCGATCGAGGGCCGACGGTGCCAAGGGAACGGGGGCGGATTACCTGTATACCTACCTCAGAAAGTACTACCGGGACGAAACCAAGGCCACGGGATGGAATAATCTCGCCTTCCCCAGCGTGGCGATGCCGCACGTGCTGTGGGAACTCCAGGGCGTCCGCACCGCCAGGTTCGAAGAGGAAAAGGACCCGCACGACCACGGCAAGGTCGTGCATGTCTTCAAGGGCTTCGAACAGGTCACGCCCGGGACGATGACACCGCAGCAGTACGACGAGTCCATCGCCGACCTGGTCGCCTACCTCCAATGGATGGGCGAACCGGCGCAGGGACTGCGTTTCCGGCTCGGCATCATCGTGGTGCTGTTCCTGCTGGGGTTCACCGTGTTCGCCTGGCGCTTGAACGCTTCCTTCTGGAAGGACGTCAAGTAAGTCCCGATGGCTCGGCCGCTGGCCGGGCCCTCAAGCGCAGTGGGGCGCCGAAGAGGCTCCCACTGCGTTGTCGTTTGTTTGTTTGGTCTTTGACCACGCCGGCCCTTGGCTGGTGTTGTTGTTAGAAAACGAGGACGCCGAGAGGCGTCGATCAGGAGTCCACTGCCATGATGGTGCTTTATTCCGGAACCACTTGCCCCTACTCGCACCGTTGCCGGTTCGTGCTGTTCGAGAAGGGCATGGACTTCGAGATCCGTGATGTCGACCTCTTCGCCAAGCCCGAGGACATCGCGCTGATGAACCCGTACAACGAGGTGCCCATCCTCGTCGAACGCGACCTCATCCTGTACGAGTCGCACATCATCAACGAGTACATCGACGAGCGCTTCCCGCATCCGCAGCTGATGCCTGGCGACCCGGTGGCCCGCGCCCGCGTGCGCCTGTTCCTGTTCAACTTCGAGAAGGAACTGTTCGCCCACGTCAACGTGCTGGAGAACCGCGGCCAGTCGGTCAAGCCGACCGAGAAGCAGCTGGAGAAGGCGCGTTCGCAGATCCGCGACCGCCTGACGCAGCTGGCGCCGATCTTCCTGAAGAACAAGTACATGCTGGGCGACGACTTCTCGATGCTGGACGTCGCGATCGCGCCGCTGCTGTGGCGCCTGGACTACTACGGCATCGACATGTCGAAGAACGCGGTGCCGCTGCTGAAGTATGCGGAGCGGATCTTCTCGCGTCCGGCCTACATCGAGGCGCTGACGCCGTCCGAGAAGGTGATGCGCAAGTAATACACTGCCTCCCCATGGATGACAGCAAGGATGGCGGCGGGCTCGCCGCCAGTTCGACGCGGCCGTATCTGATCCGCGCCCTGCACGAGTGGTGCACCGACAACGGGTTCACGCCCTACATCGCGGTCCACGTGGACCGCATGGTGCAGGTGCCGCTCGAGTACGTGAGCAACAACGAGATCGTGCTCAACGTGGGTTTCGACGCGACCAGCAACCTGGACCTCGGCAATGAACTGATCCAGTTCAAGGCCCGGTTCGGTGGCGTGGCGCGCGAAATCATCGTGCCGGTCGATCATGTGGTGGCGATCTACGCGCGGGAGAACGGGCAGGGCATGGCCTTCCCGCCGCCGAGCCCGGAAGAAGCCAGCGCTGCCGCGCGGGCTCCGTCCGGGAGCGCTCCCCGAGGCCTGCGCCTGGCCTCCGAGGGCGACGGCCAGGGCCAGAGCGAGACCAAACCCGAACCCGTCGCTTCCCCGGCGCCGGTCGTGGCGCCCGCACCGGACGACGACGATCCGGGCGCGGGTCCGTCGGGCGGTCGCCCGGCGCTCAAGCGCATCAAGTGATCGTCCAGATGAGGGGATGAGCGAGCTGTTTTCGTTCATCGGCCCTCATCGCTGCGTCTAGAATGCAGCCCGCGTCGCAGTGCTGCGACGCACCAGTTCTCCGTGTGCCGGCTTAGCTCAGTTGGTAGAGCAACCGCCTTGTAAGCGGTAGGTCATCAGTTCGAATCCGATAGCCGGCACCATCCAACACGCAGAAGCCCCCGTTCGTCGCACGACGAACCGGGGCTTCGGTCATTTGCGCGACTGTTATCGGTCCGCCGCCGGGGCGGGCGCGGCCGGCCGAGCGGAGGCCGGCGAGGTGTCTTCGGCAAGCCGCGCCAGGTCGGCGCCAACGCGCTGCGCCATGTCCGAACCCGGCTCCAGCAGCCTCTGCAGCCTCGTCCAATGCCGACGCGCCAGCGCCAGGTCGCCTTGGCGCACTGCGGCCGCGCCAGCCAGGGCCAGCGCCTTCGGCTGGTCGGGATCGAGCGCGAGCGCCGCCTCGATCGCCGCCAGCGCCGGGCCGCCGAGGTCGCCTTGCTGCTGCGAGCCCAAGGTGTCGGCCAGGTCGGCCTGCAGCTTTGCCCGCAACAGGGTCTGGTCGGGCGCCGTCGCCAGGGCGATCGCGCGGCGATAGGCTGTCGCCGCCTCGGCATAACGTTCCTGCACCTCGCGCGACCGGGCCAGGACCATCCAGCCTTGCAGATCCTCGGGCGAGGCCTGCAGGCGCGCCGCCAGCCCTTCGACCATCGCCTCGACATCCACCCCCTGCGTCGCATGCGTGGCGCCGCCCTCGGTGTTCGCTTCGGCCGCCGCGCGCGGATCGCCGACCTCCAGGTACACCGCCAGCGCCGCCACGGGCAAGGTGAGGCTCAAGACCGCCGCCGTCCCCTGCCGCCACACGGCGCCACGCGCGCGGCGGGTCGACCCTGCCGGCACGGCGACCTCGATCGCGAAGGCCTCGTCCGGCGCATCGGAGGACCGCTCGTCGCCCTGCAGCAGCGGCCGCAGCAGCACCGCGAGCACCGCCAGCAGCAATACGAGCGCGCTGGCCCAGAGCGGAAACATCGCGTTCATGCGGGCCGTCCTTCCTCGAATTCATCGTTGTCGGGATCGAAGGGCGCCTCGTCCGCGAGCGCATCGAGCGCCGCGCCCTGTGCGAAAGCGCCGCGCCGGTGCAGCGCCGCGGCCAGCGCGGCCAGGCCGGCGCCCAGCAGCAGGAAGGGGCCGGTCCACAGCAGCCAGGTCGATGGTTGCCACGGCGGCGAGTAACGGACGAAGGCGCCATAACGCGCCTCGAAAAAGGCGACGACTTCGGCGTCGCTGCGACCGTCGCGCAGTTGCTCGCGGATGGCCTGGCGCATGTCGGCGGCCAGCGGCGCGTTGGATTCGGCCAGTGTCTGGTTCTGGCAGACGACGCAGCGCAGCTGGTGGGCGAGGCGCGATTCGCGCGCCTCGAGCTCCGCGATCGCGGCGGCCGGCGCTGCGGCCGAGACCGTCGCCGTGCCGTCCTCCGGCGCACCCGAGGCCGACGACGCGGTCAAGGCGATCAGCGCGCCCAGCGCCACCGGCGCCAGACGTCTCGCGGCACGACGCAGGCGCGTGCTCATCGCGCCGCCTTCAGCGCGGGCAGCAGCTTGTCGCGCCAGACCTCGGCGGTCACCGGTCCCTGGTGGCGATAGCGCACGCGCCCGCGGGCGTCGATGACGAAGGTCTCCGGCACGCCCTGCACGCCGAAGTCCAGGCCGACCCGGCCATCGGCGTCGATCGCCGACGCCCGGTACGGGTTGCCCACGGCGCCCAGCAGCGCGCGGGCCGCGTCGTCCCGGTCCTTGTAGTTGAGGCCGTACAGCGGCACGCCGTCGCGCGCCGACAGCTGGCGCAGCGCCGGCAGCTCCTGCCGGCAGGGCTCGCACCAGGACGCCCAGACGTTGAGCATCCACGGCTGCCCGCGCAGCGCGGCGCTTCCCAGTTGCTGGCCGGGGTCCTCGAGCACTGGACGCTCGAACACCGGGACCGGGCGATCCAGCAGCGCCGAAGGCAGCACGCGCGGATCGCGTTCCAGCCCGAGGGCCAGCATCAGCGCCAGGCCCAGGAAAAGCAGCAGTGGCAACAGGTAGCGCATCAGGCGGTCTCCTCCCGGGTGAGGGCCGGACCGCCGGGCAAGGCGACGCCGGCGGGCGCCGAGCCCGGCGAGCGCGCGCGGCCGGGCGCCGTGGCCCGTGCGGGCGCCGCCGGATGGGACGACACCGGATCGCGCTCATGCCGGGGCATGCGCAGCCGTCGGTCCGCCATCGCCAGCAGCCCGCCGATCGCCATCAAGGCCACGCCGGCCCAGATCCAGGCCATGAACGGCTTGACGTGCAGCCGCACATGCCAGCGGCCGTCCCCCACCGGATCGGCCAGCACGACGAACAGGTCGCGCCGCCAGCCGACGTCGATGGCGGGCTGGCTCAGGGCCGTGCCGTCGGCGCGGAACACGCGCTTCTCCGGATGCAGCGTCGCCGCGCCGGCTCGGAAGGTCGCCCGCACGCTGTCGTGGTTGGGACCGGCCACCGGATCCAGCGACTCGAACTGGAAGCGCACGCCATCGAGCACCACGGCCTCCCCGACCGCGAGCGCCGCCTCCTGGCGCTGCTCGAAACCGGTGGCCAGCGTCGCGCCGAGCACGAACACCCCCAGGCCCGCATGCGCGGCCAGCATGCCCCACCAGCCGGCCGGCTGGCGCCGCGCGCGGCGTCCGAGTCCGCCCTCGCCGGCGGTGCGCAGCCGGTCGTGGGCGTGGGACAGCGCCGAGCCGATGCACCAGGCCGCCAGCACCACGCCGAAGCCGGCCAGCGGCGTCCAGCCGGACAAGCGGCCGCCGGTGAGCCCGAGCAGCGCCAGCGCGCAGGCGCCGCTGGCGATGAGCGCGCCGCGCAGCTGGCGGCGCAGCTCCGGCACCGGCGCCCGCTTCCAGCGCGCCAGCGGACCGACGCCCATCAGCACCAGCGCCGGCACCAGCATCGGCATGAAGACCGCTTCGAAGTAGGGCGGGCCGACGGAGATCTTCTCGCCGCGCAGCACGTCCAGCGCCAGCGGATAGAGCGTGCCCAGCAGCACGGCCAGCGCGGCCACGCCGAGCAGCACGTTGTTGAGCAGCAGCAGGGTCTCGCGCGACAGCGCCGCGAAGCGGCCGCCCAGCCCGACCTGCGGCGCGCGCCAGGCGAAGAGCAGCAGCGAGCCGCCGACCACGGCGATCATCATCGACAGGATGTAGAGGCCGCGACCCGGGTCGACCGCGAAGGCATGCACCGAGGTGAGCACGCCCGAGCGCACGAGGAAGGTGCCCAGCAGGCTCAGCGAGAACGCCGCGATGGCGAGCAGCACGGTCCAGCTGCGGAAGGCGCCGCGGCGGTCGGTGATGACCAGCGAGTGGATCAGCGCCGTGCCGACCAGCCAGGGCATCAGCGACGCATTCTCGACCGGGTCCCAGAACCACCAGCCACCCCAGCCGAGCACGCCGTAGGCCCAGGCGCTGCCCAGCAGGATGCCCAGCGTGAGGAAGCTCCAGGCGGCCAGCGTCCACGGCCGCGACCAGCGCGCCCACGCTGCGTCCAGGCGTCCCGACAGCAGCGCGGCCAGTCCGAAGGCGAAGGCCACCGAGAAACCGACGTAGCCCATGTAGAGGAAGGGCGGATGCGCGACCATGCCGGGGTCCTGCAGCAGCGGGTTGAGGTCCCGGCCCTCCGGCGCGGCCGGCGACAGCCGCGCGAAGGGGTTGGACAGCCACAGCAGGAACACCAGCATGCCGATGCTCAGCGCGCCCAGCACCGCGAGCACGCGCGCGACGTAATCGCGCGGCAGGCGGCCGCTGAGCAGCGCCACCGCCGCCCCCCAGACGCTCAGCAGCGTCTGCCAGAGCAGCATCGAGCCCTCGTGGCCGCCCCAGACCGCGGTGAAGCGGTAGATCGCGGGCAGCGTCGAATGCGAGTTCGCCGCGACGTACAGCACCGAGAAGTCGCCCCTCAGGAAGCAGGCGGCCAGCACGCCGAAGGCCAGCAGGCACAGCGCGCATTGCAGCAGCGCGGCGGGCCGGGCCACGCGCATCCATGGAGCCACGCCGCAGTGCGCGCCGACCAGCGGCAGCACCGCCTGCACGACGGCCACCAGCAGGGCGAGCACCAGCGCGAACAGGCCGATCTCCGGCATCATGGCGCGGCTCCCGGGACGAGCGCGGGCGAGTCCGCCGCGACACCGCCAGCGTGGCGGGCCCCGCCGGTGGCGCCGGCCTGCCTGGCGTGATCGAGCGCCGCGGCCGCTTCCGGCGGCATGTAGTTCTCGTCATGCTTGGCCAGGACCTGCGTGGCGACGAAGGCGCCGTCCTCGCGCAGGCGGCCGGCCACGACGACGCCCTTGCCCTCCTTGAACAGGTCGGGCAGCACGCCGCGATAGCGCACCGGCACGCGATGGACCTGGTCGGTGACGACGAAGCGGACGGTGAGGCTGTCGACGGCGTCGCGATGCAGCGAGGCCGGCTCCACCAGCCCGCCGAGGCGGAAGGCCGCGTCGCGCGGCGCCTGCGCCGCGGCGATCTGGGTCGGGCTGAAGAAGAACATGACGTTGTCGCCCAGCGCGCGCAGCACCAGCGTGGTCGCGAGCCCGAGGGCACCGACACCGAGCAGCACGGCCAGCAGGCGGCGTTGACGGGCTTTCAAGCGGACTCCTCCTCGCCGGCCGGTTCAGGGAGCGGAGACGATTGGCGGGCACGGCGCCACAGCTCCAGGACTTCAACCAGCAGCAGCAGGCCCGCGGCCCAGCCGATGGCGAGGTAGAACGCGTGGCTCATGGCAGTGCCTCCAGGTGGCGTTCGCGCAGCAGGCAGCGGGCGCGCGCCAGCGAGACCGCGATCGCGTAGGCCCAGCAGGCCAGCGCCATCAGCAGCATGCCGGCGAGCATCGAGCTCGCCATGGACGGGGCGGCATCGAAGCGGATCGACGCGCCTTGATGCAGCGTGTTCCACCACTTCACCGAGAAGTAGATGACCGGCACGTTGACGACACCGACCAGCAGCAGCAAGGCCCCGGCGTGATCGGCGCGGCGGACGTCGTCGATGGCCGAGACCAGGGCCAGGTAGCCGAGATAGAGGAACAGCAGCAGCAGCTCCGAGGTCAGCCGCGCGTCCCAGACCCACCAGGTGCCCCAGGTCGGCTTGCCCCAGGCGGCGCCGGTCCACAGCGCGATGGCGGTGAAGACGGCGCCGGTGGGCGCCAGCGCGCGCGCCATCACCGGCGACAGCCGCGTGCGGTAGATCAGCCCCAGCGCCGCATGCAGCGCCGCCACCAGGTACAGGAACATCGACATCCAGGCCGCCGGGACATGGAGGTAGATCAGGCGATAGACCTCGCCTTGCTGGTGGTCGGTGGGCGCGACGACGAAGCCGATCCACAGGCCCGCGGCGCCCAGCAGCGCGGCGGCGCCGGCGAACCACGGGACGACGCGGGCGGCCCAGCGGTCGAAGACGACGGGCGAGGCGAGCGCGCGCCAGCGGCGTGGGCGAGCGAGTGGCTGATCGAGGGGGGGATTGAGTGGGTGATCGAGCGGGTGGGCACGCGGGCGAGCAGCCTGGGGTGCGTGGGACGCGGGTGCGGCGGCCGGATCGCCGGAACGAGCGTGAGGCGCGCCGCTGCGCGTCATGTCGCCGACGGCGTCGGTCGACGTCGTGGCGAGCGGGGCGATGCCGGTCATCGACATGGCGGGGACCTCCTCATTCGACGGCCAGGCGCAGCGCGGCGGCCGTGGCCCAGGGCAGGGTGATCAGCGAGACCAGCAGCGCCGCGCCGAGCAGCGACAGCTGCGGGCCGGCGGCCAGGCCCTGCTGCGCGGCGGTGGTGGCGCCGCTGCCGAAGATCAGCGTCGGCACGCACAGCGGCAGCACGATCAGCGCGAGCAGCACATGCCCCCGCAGGCCCAGCGTCAGCGCCGCGCCGAAGGCGCCGAGCAGCGACAGGGCCGGCGTGCCGATCAGCAGCGCCAGCGCCAGCACGCCGGTGGCCGTGGGCGCCAGGTCGTACTGCAGGGCCAGCAGCGGCGCGGCCACCACCAGCGGCGCGCCAGTCGACAGCCAGTGCGTCAGCGTCTTTGCGGCCACGACGGCCAGCGCGCCGCCGGGCGCCAGCACCGCCTGTTCCAGGCTGCCGTCGGCCAGGTCCGCTTCGAACAGCCGGTATTGGGAGAGCAGCATTGCCAGCAGCGCCGCCACCCAGATCACGCCCGGGCCGAGCACCGCCAGCAAGGCCGGATCGGGGCCGATCGCCAGCGGGAACAGGCAGGCGACAAGCGCGAAGAACACCAGAGGCCCGAGCGCGTCGGCCGGCCGGCGCGCCGCCAGCAGCAGGTCGCGATGCAGCAGCGCCAGCATCACGGCGCGGACTCCATGGCGCTGACGGCCGTCGCCGAGGCGATGTCCGGATCGGGCCGGGAGGATGCGGGCCGAGGGGATGCGGGACCCAGTGTCAGCACGATGCAGCGGGGCAGCGGCAAGGCGAGCGGCTGATGGGTGGCGACGACGGCGAGGCCACCGGCCTCCAGGTGAGCCGTCAGCAGCCGGGCGAAGACCTGCTCGCCGTCGCCATCGAGCGCGGCGGTCGGCTCGTCGAGCAACCACAGCGGGCGTGCGCTGGCTCGCACCCGCGCCAGCGCAAGCCGGCGGCGCTGGCCTTGCGACAGCCGCCGCGCCGGCATCGCCGCCGCTTGCCGCAGGCCGACGTCCTCGAGCGCGGTCTCCAGCGCGGCTGGCGACAGGGCGTGGCCGCCGATGCGCGTGGCCAGCGCGAGGTTCTCGCGCGCGCTCAGGTCCAGGCTCAGGCCGTTCTGATGCGCCAGGTAGGCCAGGCTCGCCGGGGCGGCGCCCTCGACCACGCCGTGCTCCCGCGGCAGCAGGCCGGCGAGCTGCCGCAGCAGGCTGCTCTTGCCGCTGCCATTGGGACCGCGCAGCGCCAGCGCCTGCCCGGCGTGAAGCTCGAAACTCAGGTCGCGGAAGAGCCAGCGGCCGCCGCGCGCGCAGCCCAGGCGTTCGACGCGCAGCGCGCGGCGCGCCGCGTCGGGCGCGTCGGACGCGTCGGTGGCGGCGCGACCGTCGAGGTCGCCGCGCTCACGATGCGCCATCGCCCGGACGGCCCTGGGGGGCCGCGCCCGTTCTGGCCGCGTCGTCGCCCTTGGGCACATGCTGGCCCGGGCTGTCGGACGGGCCCTCGCCCGGCGGGATGTGCGGCAACCGGTGCGCGATGCCCTTGTGGCAGTCGATGCAGGTCTTCTCCTTGCTCGCGAGGTAGGTCGAGTGCATCGCCTGCGCCCGCGCGCTCTGCCGCGTGAAGTCCATCGACTCGTAGTTGTGGCAGTTGCGACACTCCAGCGAGTCGTTGGCCTTGAAGCGCGCCCACTCGTGCTTGGCCAGCTCGAGCCGCTTGTCGTGGAATTTCTCCGGCGTGCTGATGGTCCCGAAGATCTTGCCCCAGACCTCCTTGGACGCCTGCATCTTGCGGGCGATCTTGTCGGTCCAGTTGTGCGGCACGTGGCAGTTGGAGCAGATCGCCCGCACGCCCGAGCGGTTGGTGTAGTGGATGGTGCTCTTGAGCTCCGCGTAGACGTTCTCGCGCATCTCGTGGCAGCCGGTGCAGAAGGCCTCGGTGTTGGTCGCTTCCATCGCGGTGTTGAACGCGCCCCAGAAGACGACGCCGCCGATGAAACCGCCCAGCGTCAGGAAGCCGAGGCTGAAATGGACGCTGGGCCGTCGCAGGACGGTCCAGTAGCGCCCCAGGAGCCGGATCGTGGCTTGCAGCATGGTCCGCTCCCGGGGCTCACTTGCGGCCCGCGGGCGCCGGGGCGGCCTTGCGGGTCTGCGGGTTCAGGGTGTCGCGCCGGATCAGCGTGTCGATGTCGACGAAAGTGTTGGGCACCACCAGCGGCGCGGCGTCCTGCGGCACGTGGCATTGCACGCAGAAGTAGCGCCGCGTCGAGACCTGCCCGAGCATGTGCCCCTCGCGGTCCATGTAGTGGGTGATGCTCACCGGCACCGCCTGCGACACCGAGGTGTTGGCGCGCGCATGGCAGTCCAGACACTTGTTGAAGTTCTTGTCCAGCTGGTAGCCGTCGATCCGGTGCGGGATCGTCGGCGGCTGCATCGCGTAGTTGCGGGTGCGGCGCAGGTCGTCGTTGATCTGGTTGCCCAGCAACGGCGGCTTGGTGGTCTCGGTGATCGGCGTGGGGCCGCGCGCCGCGTCGATGAAGGGCTGGCCTGGCTTCGGGCCGGCGGGCTGCGCCGCGGCGAGGCCTGCGGCCAGCAGCGCGGCGCCCGCCATGCCGGCTGCGTGACCGACCACATGACGGACCACACGGGCGACGATCGCCAGGAGCCGGCGTGGGAGAGTGTGCATCGGGGTCATCGCGCGTTCTCCTTCAGGCGACCTTGGTGATCTTGACCGCGCACTTCTTGTAATCCGTCTGCAGCGAGATCGGATCGGTCGCGTCCAGGGTCACCTTGTTGATCAGCTCGCTCGCGTCGAACCAGGGCACGAACACCAGGCCCTGCGGCGGCCGGTTGCGGCCGCGGGTCTCGACCCGGGTCTGCATCTTCCCGCGTCGCGACGAGATCTCGACCAGCGAGCCGCGCCGCACGCCCAGTGCCTTGGCGTCGTCCGGATGCATGTAGCAGTAGGCGTTGGGCACCGCGCGATGCAGTTCCGGCACGCGGCGCGTCATCGAGCCCGAATGCCAGTGCTCCAGCACCCGCCCGGTCGAGAGCCAGAACGGATAGTCCTTGTCCGGGGACTCGGGCGGCGGCTCGTAGGGCAGGGCGAAGATGTTGGCCTTGCCATCCGGGTTGCCGTAGAACTGCCAGCCGGTGCCGGCCTTGACGTAGGGATCCTCCCCCTCGCGGTAGCGCCAGCGCGTCTCCTTGCCGTTGACCACCGGCCAGCGGATGCCACGCGCCTTGTGGTACTCGTCGAACGGGGCCAGGTCGTGCCCATGGCCGCGGCCGAAGCTGGCGTACTCCTCGAAGAGGCCCTTCTGCAGGTAGAAGCCGAAGGCCTGCGCCTCGTCGTTGGCGTAGGCCTTGTCGACGTCCGCCAGCGGGAACTTGTCGACATGGCCGTTGCGGTAGAGCACGTCATACAGCGTCTTGCCGCGCAGGCCGGGTTTCTGGTCGATCAGTTCCTGCGGCCAGACCTCCTCGACCTTGAAGCGCTTGGAGAACTCCACCAACTGCCACAGGTCGGAACGCGCGTCGCCCGGCGCCTTCACCAGCTGGTGCCAGAAGTGGGTGCGGCGCTCGGCGTTGCCGTAGGCGCCTTCCTTCTCGACCCACATCGCGCTGGGCAGGATCAGGTCGGCGGCGACGGCGGTCACCGTCGGGTAGACGTCGGAGACGACGATGAAGTTCTCCGGATTGCGGTAGCCCGGGTAGGTCTCCTGCATCAGGTTGGCGCCGGCCTGCATGTTGTTGTTGACCATCACCCAGTAGGCATTGAGCGCGCCGTCCTTGAGCTTGCGGTTCTGCTCCACCGCGTGATAGCCGGGCTTGGCCGGGATGGTGCCCTCGGGCAGGCGCCAGATCTCCTCGGCGTGCGCGCGGTGCTTGGGATTGGTCACCACCATGTCCGCTGGCAGCCGGTGGGCGAAGGTGCCGACCTCGCGCGCGGTGCCGCAGGCCGAGGGCTGTCCCGTCAGCGAGAACGGGCTGTTGCCCGGCGTCGAGATCTTGCCGGTGAGCAGGTGGATGTTGTAGATGAGGTTGTTGGCCCAGGTGCCGCGCGTGTGCTGGTTGAAGCCCATGGTCCAGAACGAGGTGACCTTGGTCTTGGGGTCCGCGTACAGCTCGGCCAGCGCCTTGAGCCGGTTCTTCGGCACGCCGGTCAGTTCGGCGGTGTAGTCCAGGTCGTACTTGCTGACGAACTTCGCGTACTCGTCGAAGGTGATGGGCTTGGCGCCATTGGGGTCGCCGGCATTCTTCGCGGCCTTCTGCAGCGGGTGCTCCGGCCGCAGGCCGTAGCCGATGTCCGGATTGCCCAGCTTGAAGTTGGCGTGCTTCTCGACGAACTCCTTGTTGACGCGGTTGGTCGAGATGATGTGGTGGGCGATGTAGTTGAGGATCGCCAGGTCGGTCTGCGGCTTGAAGATCAGCTCGATGTCGGCCAGCTCGCAGGAGCGGTGCTCGAAGGTCGACAGCACCGCGACCTTCACGTCCGGGCCGCTGAGCCGCCGGTCGGTGACGCGGGTCCACAGCACCGGATGCATCTCGGCCATGTTGGAGCCCCACAGCACGAAGACGGTGGCGTTCTCGATGTCGTCGTAGCAGCCCATGGGCTCGTCCATGCCGAAGGTCCGCATGAAGCCGGTCACCGCCGAGGCCATGCAGTGGCGCGCGTTGGGATCGAGGTTGTTGCTGCGCAAGCCCGCCTTCATCAGCTTGGACGCGGCGTAGCCCTCCCAGACCGTCCACTGGCCCGAGCCGAACATGCCCACCGCCGTCGGTCCCTTGGCCTTGAGCGTCTTCTTGAACTGCTCGGCCATCACGTCGAAGGCGCGGTCCCAGCTCACCGGCTGGAACTCGCCGTCCTTGGCGTACTGGCCGTCCTTCATCCGCAGCAGCGGCGTGGTGAGCCGGTCCGCACCGTACATGATCTTGGACAGGAAGTAGCCCTTGACGCAGTTCAGGCCGCGGTTGACCTCCGCCTCGGGGTCGCCCTGGGTCGCCACGACGCGGTTGTCCTTGACCGCCACCTGCACGTGGCAGCCGGTGCCGCAGAAACGGCACGGCGCCTTGGACCAGGTCAGCTTCGAGGCCTGCGCGTAGGCGTTGCCGTCCTGGGCCAGGACCTCGATGGGAACGCCCGCCACGGCGCCGGCGGCGACGGCGGCGGAATGTCGGACGAAGTCGCGGCGAGTGCTCATGGTCGGGGTTCCTCTTGAAGGCAAGGCTCGGGTTCGATGTGCTGGTAGACCAGCGCGACGTTGACCACGCCGGGCAGGCCTTGCAGCTCGCCGACCTGGTCCAGGATCTCGCCGGCGGTGTTGCCGTCCAGCGTCACGACCAGCTTGCCGCTGGCCGAGCGACCGTGGAGTCGCGCCGACGGCATCCGGTCGACCGCGGCGGCGGCGGCGTCGAGCAGGCGTGGCAACACCTGCACCACCACGCTGGCGATGTGCATCTCTGCGGGCATGGCATGCCTCGGAAGGGGTTCAGGGCCGCGATCGGCGGCGTGTAGCCGGACGGATCGCGTGGAGACGCCGCGGCGGCGGCGGTGGGGGGCGGTTGCTACCCGCCGGGCGGGCCGGCGAACATCTGGTAGACCCAGACGGTGAATCCATAACCCGCGACGGTGACGACGGCCAGCACGGGCGCCATCACGACAGCGAGGAACAGGAAGCTGCGCAGCTCTTCGGTGCGCGTCGACGGCGAGGCGTCGGTCGGAGGGAACAATGGCATGACGGCTTCTCCCTGGCGGTCGGCCCCTTGAACCTGGCGGTTTCTGTTTTGTGCGCGGGGCGACCAACCGGTTATAGCGGCCGCCTCCTCGGACTGTCAACGAGAACCCGCGTGTAACCGGCCCAAGGCCCCGATCACAGGGACATCGCGCGCAGGTCGTCCCGACGGGGGCAGGTGTTGCGGGGAACATGGGCGGCGATTCTTCGCCGCAGCCTCATGCCGCGTGTTGACGACTGTCAACGCAGGGGCCGGACGCCGTCAAAGGCCCGGCGCGCCGCTTCACGACTGGCGCACGCGGATGCGCAGTTCGCCCTCGAGCAGCAGGCCTTCCTCGCGCAGCAGCCGCAGCAGCGTCGGCTGCAGGTGCCGCAACTTGGCGGCGATGGCGGCGTTGTCGGCGACCAGGGTCCATCCCTGCTCGTCGAGCGTGCCGGCCTGGACGAAGCGCTTCATCGCGCCCGGCAGCGCCACGCTCACCGCGGCCAGGTGCCGCTGCGACAGCGCCAGCTGCTGCCCCAGCCGCGCCAGCACGCCGTGCTGCGACATCGCCCGGCCGAAGTCCAGCGGATCGGGCGCTTCGGGCTTGACGCGGGGTGGCAGGTAGCGGGGCGGCATGGGTCGGCAGTGTAGTCCCGGCACTGGAAAACCCGCATCAGGACCGGGAGGGCGCGCGCCTGGGCCGGCCCGGGCGCGCGAGGGGCGGGTGCTAAACTCCGCCGGTTTTTTTCCGCGCTGGCGCTTGCAGGCCGGGGTTTGCGTCCCCAACTGCACCGGTCGCGCGGAACTGCCCTCGGAGGCCGCCCACGAGGCGGTCCGGCGGGCGTCCGAGCCCGGTCGACCGGGCCCCACAAAAGAACTTCACGAAGCCGCATGTTGCCCAAGCTTTTGACCCAGATTTTCGGCAGTCGGAACGAGCGCCTGCTCAAGACCTACCGCAAGGTCGTCCAGCAGATCAACGCGCTGGAACCGCAGTTCGAAGGCCTGAGCGACGACCAGTTGCGCGCCAAGACCGAGGAGTTCAAGCAGCGCATCGCCAAGGGCGAGACCGTCGACGACATCCTGCCGGAGGCCTTCGCCGTCTGCCGCGAGGGCAGCAAGCGCGTCCTCAAGATGCGCCACTTCGACGTGCAGCTGATCGGCGGCATGGTCCTGAACGCCGGCAAGATCGCTGAAATGCGCACCGGCGAAGGCAAGACCCTGATGGCCACGCTGCCGGTCTACCTGAATGCGCTGACCGGCAAGGGCGTGCACGTCGTGACGGTCAACGACTACCTCGCGCGTCGCGACGCCGAGTGGATGGGCCGCCTGTACCGCTTCCTCGGCCTGACCGTGGGCATCAACTACTCGGGCCTGCCGCGCGACGAGAAGCAGGCCGCGTACAACGCCGACGTCACCTACGGCACCAACAACGAATACGGCTTCGACCACCTGCGCGACAACATGGTCTACGAGGTCCGCGACCGCGTGCAGCGCGGTCTGGCCTACGCGATCGTCGACGAGGTGGACTCGATCCTGATCGACGAGGCGCGCACCCCGCTGATCATCTCCGGCCAGGCCGAGGACCACACCCAGCTCTACGTCGCGATCAACGCGGTCGCGCCGCAGCTCAAGCGCCAGATCGGCGAGCTGGACCCGCGCACCGGCGAGGGCGTGATCGAGCCGGGCGACTTCACCGTCGACGAGAAGTCGCACCAGATCTACCTGACGGAAGACGGCCACGAGAACGCCGAGCGACTGCTGTCGCAGGCCGGGCTGCTGACCGAGGGCGCGTCGCTCTACGACGCCGCCAACATCACGCTGATGCACCACCTGTACGCCTCGCTGCGGGCGCACCACGTGTATCACCGCGACACACACTACGTCGTGCAGAACGGCGAAGTCGTGATCGTCGACGAGTTCACCGGCCGCCTGATGACGGGCCGCCGCTGGAGCGATGGCCTGCACCAGGCCGTCGAGGCCAAGGAAGGCGTGCAGATCCAGGCCGAGAACCAGACGCTGGCCTCGGTCACCTTCCAGAACTACTTCCGCATGTACGGCAAGCTGTCCGGCATGACCGGCACGGCCGACACCGAGGCCTACGAGTTCCAGGAGATCTACGGCCTGGAGACCGTGGTGATCCCGCCGAACCGCCCGACGGTGCGCCGCGACGAGCTGGACCTGGTCTACAAGACCACGAAGGAGAAGTACGACGCCGTCACGCAGGACATCCGCGACTGCCACGAGCGCGGCCAGCCGGTGCTGGTGGGCACGACCTCGATCGAGAACTCGGAGAAGGTCTCCGAGCTGCTGACCAAGGCCAAGCTCCCGCACCAGGTGCTGAACGCCAAGCAGCATGCGCGCGAGGCAGACATCATCACCCAGGCCGGTCGTCCGGGCGTGATCACGATCGCGACCAACATGGCGGGCCGTGGCACCGACATCGTGCTGGGCGGCAGCATCGAGAAGGACGTGGTCGCGATCGAGAACGACGAGGCCCTGTCCGAGTCCGAGAAGCAGGCCAAGATCGCCGCGCTCAAGGCCGAATGGCAGCAGCTGCACGAGCAGGTGAAGGCCGCCGGCGGCCTGCGCGTGATCTCCACCGAGCGCCACGAGAGCCGCCGCATCGACAACCAGCTGCGCGGCCGCTCGGGCCGCCAGGGCGACCCGGGCTCGTCGCGCTTCTACCTGTCGCTGGACGACCAGCTGATGCGCATCTTCGCGGGCGACCGCGTGCGCGCCATCATGGACCGCCTGAAGATGCCCGAGGGCGAGGCGATCGAGGCAGGCATCGTGACGCGCTCGATCGAGAGCGCGCAGCGCAAGGTCGAGGCCCGCAACTTCGACATCCGCAAGCAGCTGCTCGAGTACGACGACGTGTCGAACGACCAGCGCAAGGTCATCTACCAGCAGCGCAACGAGATCCTCGAGGCCGAGGACCTGCTGGCGCAGATCTCGCATCTGCGCACCGGCACGCTGACCGACGTGGTGCGCGGCTTCGTGCCGGAGGAATCGCTCGAGGAGCAATGGGACCTGGTGGCGCTGGAGCGCGTGCTGCGCGACGAGTGGAAGCTCGAGGTGCCGCTGGGCGAGATGCTCAAGAAGAGCGAGACGCTGACCGACGAGGATGTGCTGAACGCCGTGCTCAAGGCCGGCGACGCCGCCTTCCAGGACAAGCTGGACCGCGTCGGCCTGGAGCAGTTCACGCCCTTCATGCGCATGGTGCTGCTGCAGAGCATCGACCAGCACTGGCGCGAGCACCTCGCGTCGCTGGACTACCTGCGCCAGGGTATCCACCTGCGCGGCTACGCGCAGAAGAACCCCAAGCAGGAATACAAGCGCGAGGCCTTTGAGCTGTTCTCGCAGCTGCTGGACGCGGTGAAGCTGGAAGTGACGCGCGTGCTGCTGAACGTGCGCATCCAGTCGCAGGAGGAGGCCACCGCCGCCGCCGACGCGATCGAGCAGCGCGCCGAGAACGTCAGCAACGTGACCTACACCCATCCGAACGAGGATGGCTCGGTGTCGCAGGACGCGGCACCGGTGGCGGGCGGCACGCAGGCCGTGCCCAGCGAGTGGGGCCATGTCGGCCGCAACGATCCCTGCCCGTGCGGCAGCGGCAAGAAGTTCAAGAGCTGCCACGGCAAGCTGGCCTGATCCGGTCCGGCTCCCGCTGATGAACGGCGCCCCTCGCGGGCGCCGTTTGTTTTGGCCCGCTCCTCGCGGTCCCGCAAAGAAACTCCCTCGGCCCGCTTGCGGGGAGAGGGCGGGGGTGAGGGGCCGAGCCTCCTACAATCCCGCGCGCGGGCGCCGACGCTCGCGCTCGCACCGGACCGCCGCGTCCGGACGCCGACCCTCAACGACCGCCCACCATGCCCGTCAACCTGACCGCTCCCGATCCGCAAACCCTGCTGCCCGTGCCCGGCGTGCGCCTGGGCGTCACGATGGCCGGCGTGCGCAAGGCCAACCGCCGCGACCTCACGGTGATCGCGCTCGACGAGGGCGCCAGCGTCGCCGGCGTCTTCACCGCCAACCGCTTCTGCGCCGCGCCGGTGCAGGTCTGCCGCGAGCACCTCGCGTCGGGCGCGGCGATCCGCGCGATCGTCATCAACACCGGCAATGCCAACGCCGGCACAGGCGCCGACGGCCTGGCGCGCGCGCGCCAGACCTGCGACGCGCTCGCCGCCGAATTGAAGCTCGATGCGAAGCAGGTGCTGCCGTTCTCGACCGGCGTGATCATGGAGACGCTGCCGGTGGACCGCATCGTCGCCGGCCTGCCGGCCGCGATCGCCGCGCTGAAGCCGGACCACTGGGGCGAGGCCGCCGCCGGCATCATGACCACGGACACGCTGCCCAAGGCCTGCTCGCGCCAGCTCACGATCGGCGGCCGGACGGTCACCATCTCCGGCGTGTCCAAGGGCGCCGGCATGATCCGCCCGAACATGGCGACGATGCTGGGCTTCGTCGCCACCGACGCGGTGCTCGCGCCGGAGCTGCTGCAGCCGCTGGTCAAGGAAGCGGCCGACCTGTCCTTCAACCGCATCACCATCGATGGCGACACCTCGACGAACGATTCCTTCGTGCTGATCGCCACGCACCAGGCCGGCCACGATCGCATCACCTCGCTGACCAGTGCCGAAGGCCGCGCGCTGCGCGACGCGGTGGTGGCGGTCTCGCAGCAGCTGGCGCAGGCCATCGTGCGCGACGGCGAGGGCGCGACCAAGTTCATCTCGGTGGTGGTGCAGGGCGGCAAGACCGAAGAGGAATGCCGCAAGGCGGCCTACGCGATCGCGCACTCGCCGCTGGTGAAGACCGCGTTCTTCGCCAGCGATCCCAACCTGGGCCGCATCCTGGCGGCGGTCGGTTATGCCGGCATCGACGACCTCGACCAGGGCCTGATCGACCTGTTCCTCGACGACGTGCATGTCGTGACCAAGGGTGGCCGCCGCCCCGAGTACAAGGAAGAGGACGGCCAGCGCGTGATGAAGCAGAGCGAGATCACGGTGCGGGTGCACCTGAACCGCGGTCCGGCCGAGACGACGGTCTGGACCTGCGACTTCAGCCACGAGTACGTGACGATCAACGCGGACTACCGCTCCTGATCGAAGCCGCCGACGGCGGTGCATGAAGCGCGAACGGCGGCCCGAGGGCCGCCGTTGTCGTCTGCCGCGTCAGAAATCGACCGCGCGCGTGCCGCGAACGCCGCGCGCCAGCAGCGTCGCGTTGATGAGCTGCGCTTCCTCGCGGCTGCCGAAGGGCCAGACGGCCGCGCGCCAGCCATCCTTGGTCTGGAAGACCTCGCCGTTGGGCACGGCGTTGCCGCCCAGCGTCTGGCCGATCATCTCGCGCATGCGCGCCAGCTGGGCCTCGGCATCGGCCTTGTTCTTCTGCGGCTGACCGACCAGCGCCACCAGCTTGCCGCCGGGCGCGGCGTCGCGCTTCATCAGGTTGCCCAGTCCGGCGTCGTCCACGCTCACCCGGCGCTCGGCCTCCGGCGACGAGGCGGCCGGCTTGCCGGTGTCCGGTGCCGGGCTCTCCTTCGCGGTGGCGGCGGCCGCCTGCTCGCGCTGGGCCCGCTCCACGCCGCTTTGCAGCGTCGGGCGGATGCTCGGGATCGCGGGTGCGCTCGGCGCCGTGGCGGCGGTCGCGGCGCTCGCGGGGGCCGAAGACGCCGCAGCGGCGGAAGTGGCTGAGGCGGCCGAAGCGTCGGCCGAGGGAGCGACTTGCGAGGCAGCGGCGCTCGCGGCCGTCGGTGCCTCGGACGCCGCGGCAGCCGGCGCCGATGCCGATGCCGATGCCGATGCCGATGCCGATGCCGACGCGGCGGAAGCCGCCTGCGTCGCCAGGGCCGCGGACGCCGCCGACGCGGCCTCGGCCGCGGCCTGCGCGGCGCGCTCTTCCTCCGATGGCTTGGACGACGGCCACAGCGCCCAAACTGCGGCGATGAGCACGAGTGCGCCAACGCTGGCAGCCACGCCCAGCCGCGCCGGATCCAGCGCGCGTCGACCCAGCACCCGGTCGCGCCGGCCGACGAGCACCCGCCGTCGCGCCGGCCCCGCATCGAAGGCGGCGCTCAGCAGCACCAATTCCATCGGCCATGCACCAGCCTGGTTCGCGTCGGCGGCCAGCGCGCGTTCATCGATCTCGACGCGCCGCAGCGGCAGTTCCTCCGGCGCGGCGGTGAAGCCGTGGTCCAGCGCCATCGCGGCCACCGCCGAGGTCTTCAGCCCCGGGATGAATTCATCGACCCACGCCGGCCGAGGCCCGTTCGCGGCGGCCTTGCGCTGCCACGGCAGGCGTCGCTTCGCCGGCGCGGGGGCGGCGCCCTCGGGCGGCGCGGTGGCGGCCTCGAGGCTCGGTTCCTTGGGCAGCGCCTGCGCCATGAAGGGCAGGGCGACGGCACCGACGGTGTGCACGTCCGCGATGCCGATGCGACGCGCCAGCGGATGTTTGTTGTGCCAGTTCACCAGCAGCCAGGCGACGACGTCCGGCGACGGTCCTTCCCACGGCGCGGCCGGCGCGGCGGGGGCGGGCGTGGCGGCGGGCGCGACCGCGCCGCCGTCGGGCGGCGGGGCGGTCGGGTCGACGTCGGGCGAGGCGGGGGTATCGTCCATGGCGCCGGCCATTGTGCGTCAGCCCCTGCGGGCCGATCGCCGCGCGACCGGGGCGAAGGCCCTGGAATTCGAGGCTTCGGCCCGGTCCCGTCCCCTTGAGAAGCGGGCATGGGATTTGTATGGTGGAACGCATGCCGTCCTTGCCGCTCCCGCCACCTCGCCCCCCCCAGCCGCGCGCCGACATGCCGCCCGCCCGCACCGAAGAGGCCGTCGATGCCAGCGCTTCCGGGACGGGAACCGGATCTCCTGGCTCCTCGGGCATGGGTGATGGCGCAGGCGTTGGCACTGGCACTGGCGCCGACGCCCGCACCCGCCTGCTGGTCGTGCAGGCGCTGAGCGTGCAGCCGCTGGCCGCCGTGCTGGAGGAGAGCGGCTACGAGCTGCTCCGCGCCGCGGATGCGATCGCGGCGGTCGACGGCCTGGGCGCGCGGCCCTCGTTGGTGATCATGGACATGACCCTGCCCGACCTGCCGGGCGACGGCCCGCTGGCGTTGCTGCGGCGGCTGGCCGCCGGCCCGGCGCCGGTGCTGACGCTGAGCCGGCCGCAGGACCCGCCGCGGATCGGCGCGCTGCTGACCGCCGGGGCGGCCGAGTGCCTGATCAAGCCAGTGCGCATGAGCGAGCTGCTGATGCGGATCGAGCGCCTGCTGCGCCCGGCGCGCGGCACGGGCACGGCGGCGCCGCGCCGGCCGACGGCCAGCATGACGGTGCGCGAGCGCGACGGCCACTGCGCCTGGCAGACGCCGCAGGCGCGGGCCTTGATGGGCGCCTACTTCCCGCCGCCGTGGTCGGACCATGCGCGCCTGCCGCCGGAGGTGCTGGCCTGGCTGCACCGCGAGACGCTGCGTCGGCGCGCCGGCGCGCCGCCGTCCTCGCTGACCGTGGCGCCGCCCTCCGGCGCGCCGCGCCAGCGCCTGAGCTTCGCGCTGATGGCCGCCGACCCGGAGGTCATCGGCGACGGCCACTGGCTGCTGGTCCTGCGCGAAGCCGACGAGGCCGCCAGCATCGCGATGCTGGCCAAGGCGCTGGACCTGCCGCAGGCCGACGCCGAACTGCTCTTCGGGCTGCTGGGCCGCCCGCGCCCGGACCAGCAGGCCGAGGCCCTGGGCCTGAGCGAGGCGGCCTACGGGACGCGGGTCGACGCGCTGTGCCGCCGCCTGGCGGTGAGCGACCTGATGCAGGCGCTCGAGCGCGCCCGCCAGGTCCTGGACCGGCCGGCCTGAGCCGGACAGGGGACAATCCGGCCCCATGTCCGCCGGAAATCCCCTGTTCAGCTCCCCTGTTCCCGACACGCCTGCGCCCGACGAGCGCCAGCGCTTCCTGCGCCTGCTGCGCACCGCGCTGGCCGAGCGCCGCTTCCAGCGCCTGCTGCTGGGCCGCCATGAGGGCGAGGACGCCTCGATCGAGCGCCTGACGGTGCGCGACATCGAACTGCGCGGCGAGCGCGCGCTCAGCTTCCTGTGGCGGCACAAGACCAAGGACGTGACCAAGAACCATCCGCTGGAGGAAGGCCTGGCGCTGCTGGAGCAGTTGCTGGGCCGCGATTTCCAGCAGGCCCACCTGGACACGCTCGGCGAGGAGGTCCAGTTGCGCTTCAGCCGCAAGGGCAAGCCGCTGCTGCAGGTGGGGAAGAAGGCCGCGCCGCAGGCGGGCGGCCCGGCCGGCCCCGACGGCCCGGCCGGCGAGGGCGCTTCGATCGCGCCCGGCGGCCATGACCGCGCCAAGCCGCGCGAGCTGTCGATGGCGCAGCCCTTCTGGCGCGACCTGGGCGTCACCCACGAGCTCAAGGGCCAGGCCGCGCTGGTGCCGGCGATGGCTCGCAAGTGGAAGCAGATCAACAAGTTCATCGAGATCTTCGGCGCCGCGGTCCGCAAGGCGGGCCTGGACGCGCCGGCCAGCGCGGACCGCCCGGTGCGGGTGGCCGACTTCGGTTCCGGCAAGGGCTACCTGACCTTCGCGATGCACGACTGGCTGCGCGCGCAGGGCCTGGTGCCACAGGTGCAGGGCGTGGAGCTCAAGCAGGACATGGTGGCGCTGGGCAACGCGGCCGCGGCCCGGCACGGGCTGGCGGGACTGAGCTTCGAGCATGGCGACGTGCGCGAGCGCGGCGACCAGCCGCTGGACGTCATGGTCGCGCTGCATGCCTGCGACATCGCGACCGACCACGCGATGCACTTCGGCCTGCGCAGCGGCGCGCGGATCATCATGTGCGCGCCCTGCTGCCACAAGGAGATCCGGCCGCAGATGAACACGCCGGCCGCGCTGCGGCCGCTGCTGCAGCACGGCATCCACCTGGGCCAGGAGGCCGAGATGGTCACCGACTCGCTGCGCGCGCTGCTGCTGGAGCTGATGGGCTACGACACGCAGGTCATCGAGTTCATCGCGCTGGAGCACACCAGCAAGAACAAGATGGTGCTGGCGGTGAAGCGGCCGCAAGACCTGTCCCCGGCGCGGCGCGTGGAGCTGCTGTCGCAGCTCGACGAGATCAAGCGTTTCTACGGCCTGCGCAGCCAGGCGCTGGAGACGCTGCTGCGCGTCGAAGGGCGGCTCGAGGTCGACGGCGGCGTGAACCGCGCGTGAAGCTCCCCGGAAGGCCGCTGCGCCGAGGGTGCTGCCTGAAATTGAGGCAGCGCAAGAAAGGTCCTGGCGGATCAAGGGCTTGAAGGCGCCGGCCTCAGCTTTTCCCACGACTTGTCCACAGCGGCCGTGGGCAATCGGCATGTCGATTGCCGCTTCGGCGACATGTCGAATGTCCTCGCCCCCATTCCCGCCCCGGTGCCCTGGCTCGCCCGCGTCCTCGGCGTGGTGCTGCTGATCCTCGGATTCGTCATGCTGGCCGCGGGCGGCCTGCTGGCTTCGCTGGGCGGCAGCTGGTTCTATGCGCTGTCGGGCCTGGCCTGGGCCCTCATCGGCGCGCTGATGTGGGGCCGGTTGCGCGAGGCGGTGTTCGGCTACGCGCTCTACTTCCTCGCCACGCTGGCATGGAGCCTGTGGGAGGCGGGCCTGGACTGGTGGCCGCTGGGCGCGCGGCTGGGCGTGCCCTTCGTCCTCGGCGCAGTGCTGCTGGCGCTGGTGCCGACGATGCGCCGCCACCTGCCGGTGGACGATCCGCGGCGCGTCGCGTGGCGCAGTCCGACGGCGCTGGTGCTGGCCGCGGCGCTGGGCGCCTTCGTGGTCGTGGCCGTCGTGTCCTGGACGCGGGACCTGCACGCGCTGGAGGGCACGATGCCGGCCAATGGCGCGGCGCGTCCCCCGGGCGTGGCGGCCTCGGGCGCCGCGGCTGTGCCCGATGGTGAATGGCACGCTTACGGCCGCACCGGCTTCGGCCAGCGCTGGTCGCCGCTGGCGCAGATCACGCCGGCCAACGTCGGCGACCTCAAGCTCGCCTGGGAGTTCCGCACCGGCGATGTCCGCGGCCGGCCCGGCGACCCGAAGGAGACCACCTTCGAGGTCACCCCGCTCAAGGTCGGCGAGCGGCTCTTCCTCTGCACCCCGCACCAGACGGTGCTGGCGCTGGACGCGACGACGGGCCGCGAGCTCTGGCGCTTCGATCCGCAGGTGCGCGGTGAACTCGCGCTGCAGCACCTGACCTGCCGGGGCCTGTCCTACCAGCCGCCGCCCGATCCGATGGCCGCCGCCGGCGCGCAAGCGCCGGCCTGCGCGGCCAAGCTCTTCATGCCGACGGCCGACGCGCGCCTGATCGCGCTGGATCCCGCCTCCGGCAAGCCTTGCCCCGCTTTCGGCCGGCAGGGCGCGGTCGACCTGTGGGCCGGCATGCCCAACGCCAAGCCGGGCGCGTACTACTCGACCTCGCCGGTGGTCGTCACGCGGCGGCTGGTGATCGTCGGCGGCACGGTGCTGGACAACGCGTCGGTCAAGGAACAGTCCGGCGTGATCCGCGCCTACGACATCGAGACCGGCGCGCTGGTCTGGAACTGGGACTCGGCCAACCCGGATGCGACCGCGCCGCTGCCGGCCGGGCAGACCTACACGGCCAACTCGCCCAACAGCTGGTCGGTGGCCAGCGTGGACGAGGACCTCGGCCTGGTCTACCTCCCGATGGGCAACCAGCCGCCCGACCAGTGGGGCGGCAAGCGCTCGGCGGCGGTGGAGCGGCATTCGTCCTCGGTGGTGGCGCTCGACCTGGCGACCGGCCGGCTGCGCTGGGTCTTCCAGACGGTCCACCACGACCTGTGGGATTACGACGTGCCCGCGCAGCCGGTGCTGGTGGACCTGACGGTGCGCGGCGCCCGGGTGCCGGCGCTGGTGCAGCCGACCAAGCAGGGCGAGCTGTTCGTGCTGGATCGCCGCGATGGCCGGCCGGTGTTCCCGGTGACCGAGACGCCGGCGCCGCAGGGCGCCGCGGCGGGCGACTTCACCGCGCCGACGCAGCCGGTCTCGGCGATCTCCTTCAACCCGCCGGTGCTGCGCGAGCGCGACTTGTGGGGCGTGACGATGTTCGACCAGCTCTGGTGCCGCATCGCCTTCCACCGCCTGCGTTACGAGGGCCGCTTCACGCCGCCGTCGACGCAAGGCTCGCTGATCAACCCCGGCAACTTCGGCGTCTTCAACTGGGGCAGCATCGCCGTCGATCCGGTGCGCGGCATCGCCTTCACGACGCCGGCGGTGCTGGCCTTCACCTCGCAGCTGGTGCCGCGCCGCGACGACAGCTCGCAGCTGGTGCAGGACGAGGGACCGCCCAGCGGCTCGCTGCCGGCGCTGAACGAGAACTTCGGCGCGCCCTTCGCGTCGCGGATGAAGCCCTTCACCTCGCCGCTGGGCGTGCCGTGCCAGGCGCCGCCGTGGGGCACGGTGGCCGGTGTCGACCTGAACGAGGGCCGCATCGTCTGGCGCCACCGCAACGGCACGGTGCGCGACCTCTCGCCGCTGCCCCTGCCGCTGCGCCTGGGCGTGCCCAGCCTGGGCGGACCGCTGATGACCGCCGGCGGCCTGGCTTTCCTGTCGGGCAGCATGGACGACTACGTCCGCGCCTACGACGTCAACGACGGCCGCGTGGTGTGGGAAAGCCGTCTGCCCGCAGGCGGCCAGGCCACGCCGATGACCTATCTCGGCGCGGACGGGCGACAGTACCTGCTGGTGGTCGCCGGTGGGCATGGGTCCACGGGCACCAAGCCTGGCGACCACGTGCGCGCCTACGCGCTGGAAAAGCGCTGAGCGCCGGAAGAAAAGAAGCCCGGCCCCTCGTGAGAAGGGCCGGGCAAGAGCGCTGGGACGCCGCCTGGACACCCTGACTGCGAGGGCGTGGCGCTGCGGCGTGGCGATTCGGAAGCGCGTGCGCGCCGGCCATGAGGCGACCCGCGAGGGGCCGCGGCCTGGGCGCGTGGATCGGGGAGGACGTCAGTCGCGTCGCGACCGCGCCGGGGCGGGCCTGGCCGGGCAGGTATGCGAGCAGGGACGCGGGAGCGTGGTCTGCGGGCAGGCGGGCGTGCGGCGTGTCTTCATGCTTCGCATCATCGCCGCCGGGCGCGCCGGCGAGCCGCGAAGAACAGGCCCCAAATCCGGCCAAACAACTGGCCGGATTTCACCGCCATTTCCGCTGGCAGGGCGCCGTGGCGCGCGCACCGGCGCCGATCGGGACGCGGAGGTCCTCAGCTCACTTGACGTCCATGCCGAAGGTGTTGGCGATGAAGGCCAGGATGTCCGCGCGCTCCTCGATGATCTTGGAGGTCGGCTTGCCGGCGCCATGGCCGGCCTGCGTCTCGATGCGGATCAGCTTGGGTGCAGGGCCGGTCTCGGCGGCCTGCAGCGTCGCGGTGTACTTGAAGCTGTGGGCCGGCACGACGCGGTCGTCATGGTCGCCGGTGGTGACCAGGATCGCGGGGTAGCGCACGCCGGGGCCGCTCTTGATCGTGTGTAGCGGCGAATAGGCCAGCAGCGCCTTGAACTCGTCCGCGTTCTCCGAGCTGCCGTAGTCCGAGGTCCATGCCCAGCCGATGGTGAACTTGTGGAAGCGCAGCATGTCCATCACGCCGACCTGCGGCACCGCCGCGCCGAACAGCTCCGGACGCTGGTTCACGACCGCGCCCACCAGCAGGCCGCCGTTGGAGCCGCCGTTGATGGCGAGCTTGGCCGGCTGGGTGTACTTGTTGGCGACCAGGTACTCGCCGGCGGCGATGAAGTCGTCGAAGACGTTCTGCTTCTTGAGCTTGGTGCCGGCCTCGTGCCAGCCGGCGCCGTACTCGCCGCCGCCGCGCAGCACGGCCAGCACGTAGACGCCGCCCATCTTCATCCAGGTCGCGGCGGTGACGCCGTAGCCGGGCGTCATCGGCACGTTGAAGCCGCCGTAGCCGTAGAGCAGCGTCGGGTTGCTGCCGTCCAGCTTCAGGCCCTTGCGGTGCGCGATGAAGATCGGCAGCTTCGTGCCGTCCTTGCTGGTGACGAAGACGCGCTTGCTCTCGAACTGGCTGGCGTCGAACGCGGTCTGGGTGCGCTTGAAGAGCTCGGCGCGGCCGGTCTTCGCGTCCAGGCGCCAGATCTCGCCCGGCGTGGTCAGGCTGGTGTAGCTGAAGAAGGTCTCGGGATCGTTCCACTTGCCGCCGAAGCCGGCGGCGGTGCCGACGCCCGGCAGCTGCAGGTCGCGGACATGCTTGCCGCTGGGCGCATGCAGGCGCACCAGCGTCGAGGCATCCTGCAGGTAGCTCAGCACCAGGTGGCCGCCGACGCCGCTCGCGGCGGTCAGCGCGTCCTTGGTCTCGGGCACCAGCGTGGTCCAGGTCTTGGGATCCTTGGCGGTCCAGTCCTTGTCGAGGTCGATCGCGATCAGGCGGCCGCGCGGCGCGTCCTTGTCGGTCTTGACGATCAGGCGCTGGCCGTCGAGCACGACGGGGCTGTACTCCGCATCGAAGCTCAGCGTCAGCGGGACCGGCTTGGCGCCGGCGTAGCCGCCCTGGCCGTCCAGCGGCAGCAGCATCAGGCCGTTCTTGCGGGCCGAGCCCTTCCAGACATTGATGAGCGCGAGGCGGCCGTCGTCGGTGACCTCGACGTTGAAGCCCCATTCCTTCTCGGCCGGGTTCTCGGCGACGAGCACGTCGGCGGACTGGGCCGTGCCCAGGCGGTGGTAGTACACCTTCTGGAAGTAGTTGGCGCCGGTGAGGGCCGCGCCGGCCTTGGGCGCGTCGTAGCGCGAGTAGAAGAAGCCCTTGCCGTCGGGCGTCCAGGACGCGCTGGAGAACTTGACCCACTCGATGGTGTCGGGCAGGTCCTTGCCGGTGTCGAGGTCGCGGACCTTCCAGGTCTGCCAGTCGGAGCCGGCGCCGGCGGTGCCGTAGGCCATCAGCTTGCCGTCGCGCGACACGGCGCCGCCGGTCAGGGCGACGGTGCCGTCCTTGGACAGCGTGTTGGGATCGAGCGCGACCTGCGGCGTGTCCTTCAGGCTGCGCGCGGTGTAGAGCACCGCCTGCTGCTGCAGGCCGTCGTTGCGGGTCCAGAAGTAGCGGCCGCCTTCCTTGTAGGGGACGCCGAACTTCTCGAAGTTGTAGAGGTCGGTGTAGAGCTTGCGCGCGGGCAGGCGCTGCGGCATCGCGGCGAGGAACTTGTCGGTGACCGCGTTCTCGGCCTGGACCCAGGCCTTGGTGTCGGTGCTGTTGTCGTCCTCGAGCCAGCGGTACGGATCGGCCACGGTGGTGCCGTGGTAGTTGTCGGTCTGCTCGACCTTGCGGGTGACCGGGTAGCTCAGGCCCTGCGAGGCGGTGGCGGAGGCAGCGGCGGGCGCGGGGGTTTGCGCGGTGGCGGCCGCGCTGGCGCCGAGTCCGACCACCAGCGCGGCGGTCAGCGTGAGACGGGAATGCATGCGGTGTGCTCCTGAGAGTCGGGGAGCCGCCCCGCGGGGCTCGTGGCCGGGCGGGGCGGTGGGCCGGCATTGTGCCCGGCCCACCCGGGGGTGCCTTTGGTCAGGGCGGGGAAACACCGAGGGGCTCGGAGGGCGTCGGCCAGCGGCGACCGCGCCGGGCTGTGGCGTGAGGGACTGGCTCAAAGTGGTCGACTTTCGGCGAGCGCTGACTGGTCCCAGTCGTTTTGGGCGGCTGGCTGAATCCGGGTTGTCGCCAGCGCGCTCAGACTGCTCTTCTCCTCCTTGTTGGAAAGTGCAGGTGCAGAATGAATGCCCTCCTTGAGCGCATCGACTTCAGTCCGTATATGAGCAAGCTCTCCGCATTGACCGTTCACATTGCAGCGGAACTGAAAAGCGAACTTGAGGAGCGAGCGCGGCGCGCTCGCTTCACGGTCGACGAACTGGTCGAGCAGATGATCCGCGCCGCGCTGTTCCGAAGCTCAGCCGAGTACCACGATCCTTCCAGCGAACGTGCGAAGGAGTTCCGCATGATCGAGGCCGGCCTGGCCGAGATCCATCGCGGCGAGACGGTCTCGTGGGAGGACGTCGAGAAGTCGCTGGACCAGCTTCTCGGAGCGGCGGGGTCCGAGGACCTCCCGTCGAAACGGTGAAGGTCGCCTTCAGCCGAGTTGCCCAGACAGAACTCTTCGACATCCTCATTCGAATCTTCCACGAGAACCCCTTCGCCGCCCGAAAGATGCGGAAGGAGTTCCTCAGGAAGCTGTCCCTGCTGGCGTTCCAGCCAGGCTTGGGGACGCGAGGGGAAGACTTCGAGACTCGAGAGACTTTTGTCAAGGGACGCTACCGCATCGTCTATCGCGTGGAAGACGAGGTGCTCTGGATCGCGCGGATCATCCACACGGCGAGGCTGTGGCCACCTGGCTGAAGCAGCCCCTCAGTAATCCCACCTCGCTTCCACCTGGAAGGTCCGTCCCGGATACGGATGGAAGTTCCAGTAGCGGCAGTTGTTGAGGTTGTCGACGCCTGCGGCCAGCGTCCACTGGCGGTCGATCTTCCACTGGGCCCGCGTATCGACGGTGAAGTACTTGCTCGCCGCCATGTAGGCGAAGCCGTTGACGTCGCTGTTGTCCAGGGCGCTGAACTGCTTGCCGCTGTAGCGCGCCCCCAGGCTCAGGCTCAGCTCGTCCCGCGCCTGCCATTGCGCCAGCAGCGTCGCCCGCCAGCGCGGCACGCGCGGCTGCCATTTGCCGATCGTGTCGCCGGGCACCGCCGCGTAGCCGCTGTTGGCCAGGATGATCGAGTCCGCGAATGTGAGGCTGCCCGTCAGCGTGACCCGCTGTGGCAACGTCGCCGTGCCGCTGAACTCCACTCCGCGCGTGCGCACATGATCGATGTTCTGCACCGTGCTGGTCGAGGTGCTCACGCCCGGATTGATCTGCGAATAGAGCGCATCCCGGCTGTCTTCGTGGAACAGCGTGATCCTCAGGCTGTCGCGTCCTCGGCCCGTCCATTCGGCGCTGAGCTCGCTGGTCCAGCTGCGCTCGGGCTTCAGCAGCGGGTTGCTGTTGATGAAGTTGCCGGCCGGGTCGAAGCCGCCCTGGAACAACTCGCTCACCGTGGGAAAGCGCACCGCGCGTCCGGTGCTGGCCTTCAGCACCCAGTGCTCGGAGAGGCCGTAGGACAGCGCCGCCTTCGGCGACCACGCGGTGCGGGCGCGATCCTCGTGCCGATGCGGCGTGGCGTCGGCAGCGGCCTGCGTGAGACCGTCGAAGGCCTGCCAGCGCTCGCCGCGCAGGCCCAGCACCGCGGTCCAGTCCGGCGCGAAGCTCCAGGCGTCCTGCGCGAAGACGGCCCGCACGCGCGTGTCGCCTTCGAAGCGCGAGGTCTGCGCGCCCGCCGCCCCCCAGCGCCAGTCGCTGAGCGCGGACACCCGCGTGCGCAGCTGGTAGCGCTCCTGCGAGAGGCCGGCATCGATCGCGTGATCGCTGCCCGCCGGCGTCCAGGTCAGCTTGGCGGACAGCGTGTTCCACCCCGTGCCGGCCTGGTCGGTGAGGCGGCCGCCGTCGCTGGCCTTCTGCGTCGGCGCATAGGCGCGCGAGCGATCGGCGAGGTAGTCGTAGACGCTGCCCGACAGCTCCCAGCCGAGCCCGTCGCTGACGCGCCGCTTCAGCGAGAGCGCATGCATGCGGTGTTCGAGCTCATCCCGTGTCTGCGGGAAGTCGCTCGCGGCCAGCGTGTAGCTCTGGCCGTCGATGTTGACCGGCTGCGTGAGGCCGCCACCGTAGCGGTGGTCGACCGGCTGGCCGCTGGCGTCAATCAGGAAGCTTCGCGAGCGGCCATCCGACCGGTTGCTCCACAGCCCGAAGACATAGAGCGCCCGCAGGCCCGGCGCCAGCTCGTAGGCCAGCTTCAGCTTCGCCTGATCCTGGACGGTGTCGTACTGCGTGCCGCTGCCGAGCAGCAGCCACGGCTGATTGGTGCGGTTCAGCCCTGGCACTGCGCCTGTCACCGTTGGGGCGGCCGGATTGGCGGCCGAGCTGCTCACAGACCGGGTCGCGAAGGTCTGCGGCTGGCCCTCGCTGTCGGTGCGACCGGCGTGCAGCCACCACGCAAACGCGCCGTCGGCGCTGCCGATCGAGGCGCTGGCCTGTTTCGCGTCGTAGCTCCGCCGCGCGCCGTACAGGCCATCGGGCTGATGGCTGTAGCCAACCCGCGCGTGCGCTTCGAAGCGCGTGGGCATGCGGGTCTGGTAGTCGACCACCGCGCCCACCGCGTTGCCCGGATACGCCGCCGAGAACGGCCCGTACATCACGTCGACGCGGCTGATTTCCTCGGGCGACACCAACCCCCAGCGCGGCGCGAAGGTGGCGCCATTGCCGAGCAGGTTGGACAGCAGGATGCCGTCCGCATAGACCAGCGATCGCGCGCTGTTGCCCGTGCCGGAGGCGCGCGTGGACAGCACCGCGTGGTTGTAGTCGCCGATGTAGCGCTTGCGCACCAGCAGGCTGGGCAGGTACTTGAGCGCATCCTCGGCATCGGTGGCGTTGATGTCGCGGGCGATGTCCTCGCCCGAAACGCCCTCCATCGTCGTGGGGATGCGGCTGGGGAGGGAGGTCGGCGCTGCGCCATCGACCCGGACGACGCCGAGGGATGCGGCACGCAGCCCGGTGTCGTCGACTCGGTCGGTGCTGGGGGACGCGGTGCGACGCACAGTGTCGTCTGCCGCGGCGGTGGCGGCGCAGGCGCCCGCAAGCAGGGCAAGCACGCCGACTTGCAGGCGGCGCGCACGGAAATGTCTTTGCATGAAGGGACTCCAACGGAATGAAGGAGCACCGGAAAAGCTGTTTCCTGCAGAGCCCACGGTCGGGCCTCTCCCTCAGCTCCCCGTTTTTCACCCTCTCCCGCAGGGCGGGAGAGGGAGGGGTGAGGGTGGGAGCTCCCGCCCGATGCGGTGCCCCTTGCTGCAGAACCTCACCGATGCAGCGGCCTCAAACCACCGAAGGCGGCGCCCTCGCCGGCGCCCTCCGCCACACATGCGCAGTGATCGCCGCGCTGAAGAACCGCTCCGGCAAACCCTCACGCAACTCAACCCGCAGCGCCAACACACCCGGTACCGGCGGCAGCGGCAACGCATCCTGATGCAAATGACAGAACGCACAGTGCTGGAACAGCACGTGATCCTGATCCTCCACACCACTGCCCGCCAAACCCTCACGCAACTCGGCAGCCCGCGGACCCACCACGCTGGATCGGCAAATCTGCGTCCACGGTGCCAACTCCCCGCTCAAGGCCTGCGCTGCCATCGAGGCTGAGGGCAATACCGCCGCCAACCAGAAGACCAGGACGGCCATCCAGCGGGTGGAAGCAGAGGGGAATCGCAGACGCATGACGCGGGGGATTCTAGGGCCGAGCGCGCGAGCATGGCGGGGGCCGGCGGCGAAGCCGAGCGGACGCGCCAACTCGCTCTGCTCACCTTCGGCTCGCGTCGCTCACACAGACGGCGCTCCAGTCAGATGGAACGCTCGGCTTCGCCGCCGGCCCCCGCCATGCACGCCTCAGACACCGCGGCGTACGGTGAGGGGCCCGGGAGGCGGCGGTCAGCGCTTCTGGAGCAGGTCCAGCAAGGTGCGGGCAACCACCTTCGTCGCACGACGAAGATCCGACAGCTCGACCCGCTCGTCCGCACGCTTGGCATGCGACTCCAGCACCGTGCGCGGACCCGCACCATAGATCGCCGCAGGAACGCCGTGCTCACCATACAGACGGACATCGGTGTACAGCGGCGTGCCAGAGGTGGGAATCGGCTCGCCGAAGATCAACTCGCCATGACGCTGCAAGGCCTCGACCAGCGGACGGTTGGACGGCAACGGCTTCAGCGAGCGCGCCAGCAGCAGGCGCTTCACGTCCACCTCGATGCCGGGATACGACGCCGCCGCCGTCGCGATCGTCTCGCGGATCTCGGCCTCGACCACCACCGGGTCCTCCTCCGGAATCATCCGGCGGTCCAGCTTCAAGGTCACCTTGCCCGGCACGACATTCGTGTTGGTGCCACCCTCGACGCGGCCAACATTCAGATAGGGATGCTTGATGCCCTCGACCTGCGACGTGATGCGCCGGTACTCGGCATTGCGCGCATACAGCGCATTGAGGATCACGACCGCGCCCTGCAACGCATCGATGCCGGTGTCCGGAATCGCGGCATGCGCCATCCTGCCGTGCACCGTCACTTCCATCTGCAGGCAGCCGTTGTGCGCGGTCACCACCTGGTAGCTGAAGCCAGCGGCCAGCAGGTAGTCCGGCTTCGTCAGCCCCTGCCGGAGCAACCAGCCCGGACCCAGTTCGCCGCCGAATTCCTCGTCGTAGGTGAAGTGCAGTTCGACGCCGCCCTGCAGCGGCGCGCCCAGCGCCTCCAGCGCCCGCAGCGCGAAGGTGTAAGTCGCGAAGTCGCTCTTGCTGACCGCCGACGCGCGCCCGTACAGCCGGCCGTCAACGACCTCGGCGCCGTACGGGTCGTGTGTCCAGCCCTCTCCGGGCGGCACGACGTCCCCATGCGCGTTCAGCGCGATCACCGGCCCCCCGTCCGCGAAGCGGCGTCGCACGATGAGGTTGGTCAGCGATTCCAGGCCGTACTCACGGACCTGCGCCTGCGGCACGGGATGCTGCTCGGCGACATAGCCCATCTCGGCCAGCAGCTCGGCCGTGCGCTCCGCATGTGGCGCGTTGTTGCCCGGCGGCGTGTCGGTAGGCACGCGCACCAGCGCTTGCAGGAAGCGCACTTCGTCGTCGAAGTGGGCGTCGATCCACGCGTCGAGCGCGTCATGCAGGGAGGGCGGGGAAGCGGTCATGGGGAGGCAATCCTGAAGCGCGGAGCGATGACGGAAGGTGATGCGGCCTGGACGGTGTGGCGGCGGACGATCGGACGGGGCGAGCTGGCGCGGCGACCTGACGGGATTCAGAGGTCGTCGAGCAGCGCCTGGAAAGCGCGCACGCAGAGCTCGGTGTCGTCGTTGCTGATCGCCTCCAGCGGGTTGTGGCTGATGCCCAGGTTCAGGCCGCGCTGGAACAGCATGGCCTGCGGCATCGCCTGGTGGAGCTTCATCGCGTCGTGGCCCGCGCCCGACGGCATCCGGTGGACGGGCAGGCCGAGGGCGTTCACGGCCCGCTCCCAGCGCGACTGCCAATGCGCGTCGCTCGGGGCGGCGGCGGCAGCTTCGGTGCGTTCGAGCGTGAAGCTCAGACCGCGCCGCTCGCAGATCTGCGCCAGGCGCGCACGCACGTCGGCATCGAGCGCATCGCGCGCGGCGTCGGTGGTCGCGCGCAGGTCGAGGCTGAATCGGCAGCGGCCGGGGATGACGTTGATCGAGCCATTCGGCACCTGCAGCTGGCCGACGGTGCCGACGACTTCAGGCACCGCGCCGGCGCGTTCCTCGACATACAGGATGAGCTCCGCGACCGCCGCGGCCGCATCGCGGCGCCGGTCCATCGGCGTGGTGCCCGCGTGCGAGGCCAGGCCGCGCACCTCGCCGAGGTAGCGGATGCTGCCGTTGATCGAGGTGACGATGCCCAGCGGCAGGTCGAGCTCGTTGAGCACCGGCCCCTGCTCGATGTGGACCTCGACGAAACCGAGGTAGCGCGCCGGATCGCGCCGCAGCGCCTCGATGGCGTCCATCGTCGCGGGCAGGCCGGCGTCGCGCATGAGGTCGCGCAGCACGACGCCATCGGCGTCGGCCTGGTCCAGCCAGGCCGGATCGAAGCGGCCGACCAACGCGCTGGAGCCGAGGAAGGTCGCCTTGTAGCGCTGCCCTTCCTCCTCCGAGAACCCGACCACCTCGATGCCATGCTTGAGCCGACGGCCCGCGCGATGCAGCTCGCGCACGCAGGCCATGGGCACGAGGATGCCGAGCCGGCCGTCGTACTTGCCGCCGTTGCGCACCGTGTCGTAATGGCTGCCGGTGAGCAGGCGCGGCGCCTCGCCGGGCTGCCCGTGGTCCTCGCCGTGGTAGACGCCGACGACATTGCCGACGGCATCGATGCGGACCTCGTCGAAGCCGCACTCGCGCATCCAGTCGGCGAGCTGCGCCGCGACCGCCCGGTGGGCCTGCGTCAGGTAGAGCACCGTGAGCTGGCCGTTCTCGGCGAAGCCTGGATCGGAGAAACGCGCCAGCGATTCCGCCCAGTCCCAGACCTGGTTGCCGAGCTGGGGCTCGACGCCGAACTTGTCGTTGAGCCGGATCTCCGCGATGCGGTGGATGTTGCGCAGGCACTCGGCGCGCTCGATGTCCGGATGCGCGTTCAGGCGCCGCGCGAAGGTGTCGATGATCTGCTGGCGCGACAGGCCGTCGCCGCGCGGGCCGCGCACCGCCAGGATGAAGGGCCAGCCGAAGCGCGCGTTGTAGTCGGCGTTCAGCTGCTGCAGGCGCGCGAACTCCTCGGGCGTGCAGGCGGTGAGGCCGGCGGTGCGCTGCTCGTGGGTGGACTCGGCGGTCAGCGACTTTGCGACCATCGCCTTGCCGGCGAGTTCCGGGTGCGCGCGGATGAGGCCGAGCTGCTCGTCGATCGCGGCCTCGCGAACCACGGTGGCCAGCGCATGCTTGAGCGCGGCGAGGCTCGCGAAGCCTTCGGCGGGCCGCGCGGCGAAGGCCCGTCGCGCGATCCAGGGCGAATGCTCGTAGACGCCGTCCAGCAGCGCGACGAAGGCGTCCTCGCCCGCCGCGTTCAGCGCGGGCAGGGACAGGACGGGAGAGGGCGGAACGGCGGTGGGGCTCATCGGCGGCTCGGAAGACTCGAAGGATCCGGGGCCTCAGCCCCAGACGAAGGCCTTGTCCGCATCGAATGGATGCGTCGCGCGCCAGTGGCGGGCGATGTCGACGCGGCGGGCGATCCAGACGCGGTCATGCTTCTCGACGTGATCGAGGAAGCGCTGCAGCGCGCGCATGCGGCCGGGCCGGCCGAGCAGCCGGCAATGCATGCCGATGCTCATCATCTTCGGCGCCTCGGCGCCCTCGGCGTAGAGCACGTCGAAGCTGTCGCGCAGGTACTCGAAGAACTCGTCGCCGTGGCTGAAGCCCTGCGGCAGCGCGAAGCGCATGTCGTTGCAGTCCAGCGTGTAGGGCACGACCAGCTGCGGCGCCAGCGTGCCATCGGTCTTGCGCACGTTGAGCCAGAAGGGCAGGTCGTCGCCGTAGTAGTCGCTGTCGTACTCGAAGCCGCCGAAGTCGGCGACCAGGCGCCGCGTGTGCGGGCTGTCGCGGCCGGTGTACCAGCCCGACGGCCGCTCGCCGGTCAGGCGCTGGATGATGTCCATGCCGATGTCCATGTGCTGGCGCTCGGTGGCCTCGTCGACCTGCTGGTAATGGATCCAGCGCCAGCCGTGGCAGGCGATCTCGTGATTCAACTCGACGAAGGCCCGTGTCAGCTCCGGATGCCGCTCCAGCGCCATCGACACGCCGAAGACGGTCAGCGGCATCGCGCGTTTCTCGAATTCGCGCAGCAGCCGCCAGACGCCGGCGCGCGAGCCGTATTCGTAGATGCCCTCCATGCTCAGGTGGCGCGCCGGGAAGGCGGGCGGATTGAACATCTCGGACAGGAACTGCTCGCTGCCGGCGTCGCCGTGCAGCACCGAGTTCTCGCCGCCTTCCTCGTAGTTGAGGACGAACTGCACCGCGATGCGCGCCTGGCCGGGCCATTGCGCATGCGGCGGGTGTTCGCCGTAGCCGACGAGGTCGCGGGGATAACCAGGGGAGACGACGGGCTTCATGGGCGGGGCGGGGTCAGGGTTGGAGGACCGACTTCAGGTCCTGCACGCGAGGATCGAGCCGCAGGTTGGCCTCGACGTTGCCGAGATGCGCCTCGAGCAGCTTCAGCGCCGCGCGCTTGTCGCGGGCCTCGAGCGCGTCGACGATGGCTTCGTGCTCGGACTGCGATTCGGCGGCGGAATGGGAGCTCTGGTACATCAGCGCGATCAGCGAGCTGCGCGAGAGCAGGTCGGTCAGCAACTGCGCGAGCACCTCGTTGCCCTGCATGCGGGCCAGCACGACATGAAAGTCCGCCAGCAGCCGCGTGCGACCCGGCACGTCGGTGCGGCCGATGGCGTCGCGTTCCTGCTTCAGGTGGGCGCGCAGCTGCTTGATCTGCGCCGGGGTGATGCGCTGGCAGAGGTGGGTCAGCATCGCCGCCTCCAGCATCTTGCGCACCTCGAAGACCTGGCGCGCCTCCTCGACGCTGGGCTGCGCGACGAAGGCGCCGCGGGCCGGCTCCAGCTTCACCAGCCGGTCGCGGCTGAGTTGGTTCAGCGCCTGGCGCACCAGCGTGCGCGAGCAGTCGAAGATGTCCGCCAGCTGCTGCTCGACCAGCTTGGTGCCCGGCATCAGGCGGCGCTCGACGATGGCCTGCGTGATGGCGGCGGTGATGCGCTCGGTGACGGAAGCGCTGGCGTCGAGGTCGCGGGCGTTCATGATGGGGTGGGCGGTGTGTCCCAGAGTGTATACACTTTGCGCTTTCATTCCTCCCATTCATCGAAGGCGCCGATGGGCAAGCTCACCACACACGTCCTGGACACGATGCACGGCCGGCCGGCGGCCGGCATGGCGGTGCGGCTGTACCGGCTGGAGGCGGGCGGGCCGCAACTGCTGCAGGCGCTGACGCTCAATGCCGACGGCCGCGCGGACGCGCCGCTGCTGGCGGACGAGGCGCTGCGCGCGGGCCGCTACCGCCTGGTGTTCGAAGTTGCCGCCTATTTCCGCGGCCAGCGCGTCGAGTTGCCCGAGCCCGCATTCCTCGACGAGGTCCCGCTGGACTTCGGCATCGCCGATCCGGCGGCGCACTACCACGTGCCGTTGCTGACCACCCCTTGGTCGTACTCCACCTACCGGGGCAGTTGAGGCGACCGATGCGGCCCTGGCAGACCCTGGCCCTGAAGCTCGCGCGCGAGCCGGCGGTGCTGGTGCGCGTCGAGACGCTGCAGGGCAGCGGGCCGCGGGAGGTCGGGGCCTGGATGGCGGTGACCGCGTCGGAGGTGGTGAACACGATCGGCGGCGGTCAACTGGAATTCGATGCGATCGCCAAGGCGCGCGCCGCGCTTGCGGCGGGCCGGGTGATGGAGGCGCGCCAGCGCTTCGCGCTCGGGCCGTCGCTGGGCCAGTGCTGCGGCGGCGTCGTGTGGCTGGGCTTCGAGTGGCTGGACGCCCGGTCGATCGCGGGCCTTGCCGAGCGCCTGGGCGACCAGAGCGGCTGGCGGCCGATCGCGCTGTTCGGTGGCGGCCACGTGGGCCGCGCGATCGTGGACCTGCTGGCCCGGCTGCCGGTGCGGGTCCACTGGATCGACAGCCGCGAGGGCGTCTTCCCCGAGACGCTGCCCGACAACGTCCGCGCCGAGCAGTCCGAGCCGGTGCAGGGCGCGGTGCCGACGCTGGCGGCCGGCTCGCAGGTGTTGATCATGAGCTTCAGCCACGCGGAGGACCTGGACATCGTGGCCGCGTGCCTGAAGCGCCAGCGCGAGGCCCGCGACCTGCCCTCCATCGGTCTGATCGGCAGCAGGAGCAAGTGGGCGACCTTCCGGCACCGGCTGGAGGCACGGGGCTTCAGCCCGGCCGAACTCGCCCACGTGACCTGCCCGATCGGCATTCCGGGCATCGTGGGCAAGCAGCCGGAGATCGTGGCGCTCTCGGTCGTCGCCCAGGCGATGCAGACGCCGACCGAGCCCCGCTGAGCTCTCCCTCCGCCCGACTCCTCTCCCTCCTGGCGCAGGCCCGCCATCTATTCCCTCTCCCGCTTGCGGGAGAGGGCAGGGGTGAGGGCCAGCGACCTCCTTAGCGCACCAAACTGTATACACTCCGCTCCTCAACGTCGCCGCGGCGCCCAGTTTTTCTCAGCGCGACGCTTGCCGGTTCACAGCGCCCGCAGTGGTGGTCCGGAACTTGCTCAACGTTCGTTGATGGACAGCTACCTGCTTGACTGGGCCAATCTGCTGCTGCGCTGGCTGCACGTGATCGTGGCCATCGCCTGGATCGGCGCCTCGTTCTATTTCGTCTGGCTGGACAACCACCTGCTCAAGCCGCAGGCCGAGGACCTGAAGGCCAAGGGCGTGGACGGCGAGCTCTGGGCGGTGCACGGCGGTGGCTTCTACAACCCGCAGAAATACATGGTGGCGCCCGCCAACCTGCCGCGGGAGCTGCACTGGTTCTACTGGGAAAGCTACTGGACCTGGATGAGCGGCTTCGCGCTGTTCGCGCTGCTCTACCTGTTCAACGCCGACACCTACCTGATCGACAAGCGCGTCCATGACTGGAGCGCCGGCGCGGCGGTGGCCGCGGCGCTGGGCTTCCTGGCCGGCGGCTGGATCGTCTACGACCAGATCTGCCGGCGCTTCGGTCGCAAGGCCGACGGCTCGATCGGCAACGACGGCGTGGTGCTCGGACTGGTCGCCGTGGCGATCGTCGCCGCGGCCTGGGGCGCGAGCCAGCTCTTCGCCGGGCGTGCGGCCTTCCTGATCACCGGCGCGATGATCGCCACGATGATGAGCGCGAACGTCTTCTTCTGGATCATCCCCGGCCAGAAGCAGGTGATCGCCGACATGCGGGCCGGTCGGCCGGTGGACCCGGTCCACGGCCAGCGCGGCAAGCAGCGCAGCGTGCACAACACCTACTTCACGCTGCCGGTGCTGATCGCGATGCTGTCCAACCACTACGGCATGCTCTACAGCCATCCGCAGAACTGGCTGGTGCTGGTGCTGCTGATGCTGGTGGGCGCGCTGGTGCGGACCTGGTTCGTGAAGCGCCACAAGGGCGTCGATGCCTGGCCGCTGCTGGTGGCCGTTGTCATGCTGCTGGCGGGACTGATCGCGTGGCTCGCACCGCAACCGGCGATGGTGCCCGTGACCGCGGCCCCCGCGCTGAGCGCCCCGGCCACGCCCGGCGCCGCCTCGACGGGGGCAACCGCGACGGCGGCCGACGGCAAGGTGTCCTTCGAGACGGTGAAGGCCATCGTCGCCGCCCGCTGCCTGGCCTGCCACAACGCGGCGCTGGCGCCCAAGCGCATCCAGTTCCACGAGCCGCGGCTGATCGAGCAGCACGCGGCCGAGATCTACCAGCAGGTGGTCGTGCAGAAGAGCATGCCGCTCAACAACGCGACCGGCATCACCGACGAGGAGCGGGCGACGCTCGGACGCTGGTTCAAGGAGCGTTGACGCCGCCGCAGGCTCCTGGCCGGAGCCACTCGCTCAGACCAGATCGCCCATGACCTCGATCGGAATGATTGCGCCCGGATGCTGGATCACCCGCGCCGCGACGCGATTGCCGAAGACCGCCGCGCTCACCGCATCCGCGCCGGCCAGGCGCCGCGCCAGGTAGCCGCCCGCGAAGGCATCGCCCGCGGCGGTCGTGTCGACGACGCGCGCCACTTCCTCCGTCGGCGCCTCGGCCCAGTGCCCGGGCGCCTGCGCGCTGTGCACCAGCGTGGGCGATGCACCGCGCTTGATCAGCATCTCCGGCGTTGGCAGCGACTGTGCCTGCGCGATCGCAGCCTCCAAAGAGTCGAGGCCCGTCAGCGCCTGATGGTCGTCCGCGGTCACCAGCGCGATCGTGGCCAGCGAGAACGCGCGCTCGAAGGCGGCGCGTGCCGCGGCGCGGTCGGGCCATAGGCGCGGGCGGAAGTTGTTGTCGAACACCACCTGCGCGCCGCGTGCGCGCAGGCGCTCCATCAGCGCGAAGAGCCGCTCCCGCCCCGCGGGCGGCAGCACGGCCAGCGTGATGCCGCTGAGGTAGAGCGCGTCGAAGTCCTCGGCATGGCGCTCGAGCGGGCTGACGGCCTCATCGAAATACGCCTTCGCCGCGGCGGTGTCGCGCCAGTAGTGGAAGCTGCGCTCGCCGGCAGGATCGACCTCGATCAGGTACAGCCCGGGCATGCGTCCGGGGATCCGCCGCACCAGCCGGGTGTCGATGCCCTGGTCGCGCCAGCGCTCCAGCAGGCCGGTGCTCAGGCCGTCGTCGCCGAGGGCGGTCGCATAGGCCACCTGCACGCCGGCCGCATCGCCGCAGCGCTTGAGGTACACGGCGGTGTTGAAGGTGTCGCCGCCATAGCCCTGGGTCATGGGCCCGAAGGCCTGGCCCTTGAGTTCCAGCATGCATTCGCCGATCACGGCGACGCGTCGAGTCATCGGAGATCTCCCATCCATGGCTGATTCGCTCAGCGCAGCCAACGCTGAAGTTCCGGCATCGCGACGGGCAACTGCCCGGCGACCATCGCCGAGAACACCTGCGCGCCCTTGGCGCCCAGGTGGGTGCGATCGAACACCGGATTGGCCGCGCCGGCGCGTTCGGGCGAGGAGGCGCCCTGCGCGGGCGCATCGATCGGCTTGGGCGCCATCGCGAGCGTGTCGGCCTCCGCTTCACCCATCGCCTGCACCGCGGCATGGCTGATCGCGTTCAGGTCGATCACCGGCACGCGGTGCTCGGTGGCGACGCGGATCATCGCCTCGGCCCAGGGACGCAGCGCGTTGTCGAGCCGCCCCTGTGCGTCGAAGCTGCGTCGCGTCAGCGGCGTCAGCATCACCAGGCGCGCGCCGGTCGGCGCGACGTCGTCGATGTAGCGGGCGAGATTGGCGGGGAACTCGGTCTGGAGGTCGGTCGAGCGGCCCGGCTTGCCGGGCTGGTCGTTGTGGCCGAACTGCATCAGCACCACGTCGGCCAGGCCCTCGTGCCGCTCGCGCAGCAGCGCCATCACCTGGTCCCACAGGCCTTCGGCACGGAAGCTCTTCGTGCTGCGGCCGCCCTTGGCGAGGTTGAGGCAGCTCACCTCGGGCTGGAAGCGCGCGCACAGCGCGTCGCCGTAGCCGCTCTTCGTGGCCATCGTCGAATCGCCGACAAGGATCACGCGCAGCGACGACGGCGGCGATGGCAATGGCGCCGGTGCTTGCGTTTGCGCCTGTGCGACGCCAGCCACGACGCTGAGCGCAGCGAGCCATGCCTTCTTCATGAGTCCTCCAAGGGTGTGCGACCGGAATGGGGCTTGGGGGTCCCGGAGGGAGCCCCATGCCCCGTGGAGAGTCGGCGCTTGGCCAGCGCCGGTGGGCGGTCGTTGTTGTACTCCGAAACGTTCCTCGACTGCGCGACTTCTGAGCGCGGGCCCGGCCAGGGCAGGGGGCGTCCCGTCCGGGAACCCCCAGCCCTTCCCGGACCCCATGACCAGCGTGCACTTCGTGGAAGGGCTCGCTGGCTGCGGGGAGGGCGGAGGTGGCTCAGAACTTGTAGCTGGCGCCCAGCAGGAACTCGCGGCCGGTGACGTGATAGACCACCGGGCTGTTGCGGGCCCGCGAGATGAACTGGTCGTTCGCCTCGTTGGTCAGGTTGACGCCCTCCAGCGTGACCGTGAGCCGGTCGTTGATCTTGTAGGAGATCGACGCGTCCACGTTGAGTGTGGCGTTCTTCCCTTCGACGTCGTTGTTGTTCTGACCCGGCACCCGCGTCAGGAAGGACGAGCGCTTGGAGGCCGAGACCCGGGCGCTGAAGGTGTCGTCGTCGTAGTACAGCGTGGCGTTCCAAGACTTCGGCGACATGTTGAGCAGGTCGTCGGTGATGGTGGCGTTGCTGGTCGGCGAGACCAGGTAGGTGATCTTCGACTTGACGTAGGTGTAGTTGAGGACCGTGCCGAAGTTGCGCCCCCACGACGGCAGGAAGGTGAACGGCTGCTGGTAGTTCAGCTCGATGCCGCGCAGCTTGCCCCCCGGGGTGTTGATCGGCGTGGTGAGCTGGAAGACCTCCTCGCCGGTGAAGTTGGAGGGCAGCAGCGAGAGCGGCAGGCCGGTCTGGTTGTACGGCGCGTTGGTGCGCAGGCTCTGGATGTAGGTGTCGATGTTCTTCTGGAACACGCCCACGCCGATGAAGGCATTGCGGCCGAAGTACCACTCCAGGCTGCCGTCGAAGGTCTTGGCGCGGAAGGGCTTCAGATACGGATTGCCGGTGGTGATCGACAAGGTGCCCGTGGTGCTGATGGTGCCGCCCGGGTTGAGGTTGCCCAGCTGCGGACGCGCCATGACCTTGGCCGCGGCGAAGCGCGCGATGAGGTCCTTGGTGAGGTTGGCCGAGACGTTCAGCGCGGGCAGCCAGTCCTTGTACTTCTGGCCGATGACGACCTCGGTGCCGCCGCCGGTGGCCAGGTAGCCGGTGGCCTCCTGCTCGGTGACGACGTAGCGCACGCCGACGTTGCCCTGCATCCGCAGGCCCAGCACGCGGCCCTCGAAGTCCGCCTGCACGAAGCCGCCGCGGTCGCGCTCGACCACCGCGCGGTTGTTGCCGCGCGCATTGCCGTTGGTGATGGAGGACAGGGTGAAGTCGCCCGGTCCGCCCGCCGGCCCGCTCTTGAGGCAGTTGCAGTAGATGTCGTAGGCGGCGGCGATGGCCTTGAGGTCGGGAATGACCCAGGACGTGGGCGTGCCCGCCGGCAGGCTCAGGCCGCGACCGAAGTTGGTCAGCATCGTCGTCAGCACGCCCGATCCGGCGGCCGGCGAGAAGATGGTGTCGTTCTGGTTGATGCGGCGGAATTCGTAGGTGTCGAAGCTGTACTTCTTGTAGTCGTAGCCCGCCTTGAGGGTCAGCGTGTCGGGCAGGACCTCCCACGCCAGATCCAGGTGGGCGATGTCGTTGCGGTTGTTGGCCCCCTGCGGCCGGATGCGGACCTCGCTGGTGGTCGTGTTGGCGACCGTGGTGGGCTGCGTGCCGGTGCTGACCTGCGGGACGCCGACGACCTGCAGCGCGCCGTTCGACACCGTCGGGTCGAACGGGTACTTGATGACCGGCAGGCGGTCGTCGTTGCGGAAGTCCAGCGTGTAGCCGTTGACGTTGAGCGCATCCAGCGTGACCGTGGTCTGCACCGGGTTGCGGAACTTGGAGTCCGCGCGGCCCACCTTGGCATTGAGCTTGAGGTGGTCGGTGAGCTCCTGCTCCAGCGTCAGGCTGGGCTGGCGGAAGGTGGTGGTGAGCTCGTCGTAGCGCGACTCGGCGCGGATGTCGACGCCGTTGAAGACGCCGTACTGGAGCGCGCCGTTGGGCGCGTACTGCGCCTCGACGACGCTGGTCTGCGGCTTGCCGCCCTGGCTCGCGGTGCGGCTGAAGGAGATCGCCTCGAGGAAGTCTTCGCGCCGCGTCGCATCCAGCTTCGAATACAGCATGTCGAAGGTGAGCAGCGTGCGGTCGGTGGGCTTGAACTGCACCGAGCCGGTCAGGCCCAGCCGGTCCTGGTCGTGGGTGAGTCGGCCGTAGCGCGGCAGGCGCGGGTGGAAGTTGTCGGCGCTGCTGGCCAGGCTGTAGGCCGAGCTCGCGCCGGCGGACGCCGGCAGGCGCGGCACGCCCTGCGCGGCCGGGCCGCAGTTGGCCGCGGTGGTGGCGGGATTCGCGGGCGTCGTGCCCTGCGGCGAGCACCAGCCGCCCGAGGATGGGCCGTTGTCCCAGCGCACCGTGGAGAAGCCTTCCTCGAACAGCCGGCGCTTCGAGTACGCGCCGGACACCAGCACGCCCAGCCGCTTGTCGAGGAAGACGTCGCTGATCAGGAAGGCGGCGCGGGGGTCGGTCTCGCGCGCCAGGTCGTTGTAGCGCGCCTTCACCGAGGCGGTGATCACGCGCTTGTTGAAGTCGAAGGGCCGCGCCGCCTGCAGGTCCACCGTCGCGCCGAGCGAGCCTTCGTCCACTTCCGCCGAGCTGCTCTTGCGCACGGTGATGGTGTTGAAGAGCTCGGAGGCGAAGACGTTGAAGTCGAAGCCGCGCGAGCGGTTGGCGCCGCCGGAGCTGTCGGTGCCGCCCGTGGTGGCGAGCGCCTCGATGCCGTTGATGCGCACCCGGGTGAAGTCGGCGCCCAGGCCGCGCACCGTGATGTTGCGGCCTTCGCCGGCGTCGCGGTCGATCACGACGCCGGGAACGCGCTGCAGCGATTCGGCCAGGTTGGTGTCGGGGAACTTGGCGATGTCCTCGGCCTTGATGACGTCGACGATGCCGCGGTCCTGGCGCTTGGCGTTCAGCGCGCTTTCCAGCGACGCCCGGATGCCGGTGACGACCACCGTCTCGAGCGCCTTGTCGCTGGCGGCGGCGGAGGCCGCCGGCGCGGCCGGTGCCGGGGCGGCCTGGTCCTGGCTCCAGGCGGGCAGCGTGAGCGTCGCCGTGCCCAGCAGGCAGGCGGCGAGGCGGGTCAGGCGGGGCGTGGGCGACGCGGCGCGATGCGCGCGGCGCTGACGATCGGACGAGGTCGTCCCGAGGCGAGTCCCATGACGGTGGGGCATGACGTTGTCTCCAAGGTGCTTCTGCGGCCGCGGGCTCGGGATCGTGGCCCTCGCTCTCGCGGCATCGGTCGGTCGCGGGCGCACGCAGGGCGCCGGCAGGTCGGGAGCGGCCGTCGCTGCAGTGCGATCGCCGCCTCGGTACTGCGGATGTCTGCGATCCGCGCCGCGCGCGGACCCTGGGGTCAGGTCGGGGTCAGAGGTAGTCCTCGCGCCGTGGCGAGAACTGGTCCAGCAGCGTGCTGCCGGGCTCCAGCGCGACGACGCCATGCGTCGTCAGCCGCGGCGCGACGAAGGCGTCGCCCGGCTTGAGCGTGCGTTTCACGCCGCCGACCTCGCAGGCGAAGGAGCCGCTCAGGACGAACGCGATCTGGTCATGCGCGTCGTGCGCATGCGGCGTCCCGATGGCGCCTTCGTCGAACTGCACCAGCACCGACATCAGCTCCGGCGTGTGGCCGACGATCTTGCGGCGGATGCCGTCGCCAAGCTCGGTCCAGGGCGCGTCGTCGTTCAGGAAATACGGATTCATCGGGGCGGTCTCCTCGCGATCCCGGCAAGCGCCGGTGCGGCTGGCGCCGGGAGGGTCCCGGCCGTCGTTGCGAGCAACTATAGCGAGGTCGCGAAAAATTGAAACAGCGGTTCACTACATAGAAACCATAGTTCCGGGAAAGTCCGCAGGCCCGTACGCTTCGCTCCCATCAGTCGCCGGAAGCACCCCGATGCCGGGTGTTTCCTTCCGCCGCCGCGCGATGCCGCGCGGCTCGGACACCCCCACCGCACCGAGGAAGACATGGACATCCGCCAACCCATCCACAGCGAGCATGCCCGCACGCTGGACACCGAAGGCCTGCGCCGCCAGTTCCTGGTCGAGGAGCTGTTCCAGCCCGACCGCGCGACGCTGACCTACAGCCAGATCGACCGGATCATCGTCGGCGGCATCATGCCGGTGACCCAGCCGGTGACCTTCTCGGCGGACCTGGGCAAGCACACCGGCACCGACTACTTCCTGCAGCGCCGCGAACTGGGGCTGATCAACATCGGCGGCGCGGCCCGCGTCTTCGTCGACGACACACAGTACGAAGTCGGCCCGCGGGAGGCGCTCTACATCGGCCAGGGCGCGAAGATCGTCGAGTTCAAGAGCGTCGACGGCGCCAACCCGGCGAAGCTCTACTTCAACTGCGCGCCGGCCCACACGTCCTATCCGACGCGCAAGGTCACGCTGGCCGAGGCCTCGCCCGAGACGCTGGGCGCACCCGAGACGAGCAACCGCCGCACCATCTACAAGTTCCTCGTGCCCGATGTGCTGCCGACCTGCCAGCTGCTGATGGGCATGACGCAGCTGGAGCCGGGCAGCCTGTGGAACACCATGCCCTGCCACCAGCACGACCGCCGCATGGAGGTCTATTTCTACTTCGACATGAAGGCCGACGCGGTGGTCTTCCACATGCTGGGCGAGCCGACGCAGACCCGCCACCTGGTCGTGCGCAACGAGCAGGCGGTGATCAGCCCGAGCTGGTCCATCCATTCCGGCGTCGGCACCCAGGCCTACACCTTCATCTGGGGCATGGTCGGCGAGAACCAGGTCTTCAAGGACATGGACCACGTGCCGATGACGACGCTGCGCTGAAGCGCCGCGGCTCGCGACCCCACCCGACCAAGGGAATGAACGAGATGATCCTGGACAACTTCCAACTCGATGGCCGCGTGGCCATCGTCTCCGGCTGCAACACCGGGCTGGGGCAGGGCATGGCGGTGGCGCTGGCGCAGGCCGGCGCGCACATCGTCGGCGTCAACGTGTCCGACCCGGTCGAGACCCGGACCGAGGTCGAGCGCCTGGGCCGGCGCTTCCTGGACCTGCGCGCCAACCTCGGCGACATCAGCTGCATCGAGGGCCTGGTGGCCGAGGCCAAGTCGCTGACCGGCCGCGTCGACATCCTGGTCAACAACGCCGGCATCATCCGGCGCGAGGATGCGATCCGCTTCAGCGAGAAGGACTGGGACGACGTCGTCGACCTCAACCTCAAGACGGTGTTCTTCTTCTCGCAGGCCGTGGCCAGGCAGTACCTCGCGCAGGGCGGCGGCGGCAAGATCATCAACGTGGCGTCGATGCTGTCCTTCCAGGGCGGCGTGCGGGTGCCCTCGTACACCGCCAGCAAGAGCGGCGTGATGGGCATCACCCGGCTGATGGCCAATGAATGGGCGGCGCACGGCATCAACGTCAACGCGATCGCGCCCGGCTACATGGCCACCAACAACACCGCCGCGCTGCGCCAGGACGAGAGCCGCAACGCCGCGATCCTGGACCGCATCCCCGCGGGCCGCTGGGGCGTGCCCGACGACCTGGCCGGGCCGGTGGTGTTCCTCGCCTCCAAGGCCTCGGACTACGTGAACGGGTATACCGTCGCGGTCGACGGCGGGTGGCTCGCCCGCTGACGCCATGTTCGGCGCGACGGGGCCCGCAGAGGCCCCGCGCGCCCGCCGACGGAGACACGGCTCATGTATGAGAACAAGCGACTGGGCTTCCTGTTCGTCCTGCCTTTCGTGCTGGGCGTGCTGCTGTTCAAGCTCTTCCCCTTCGTGATGAGCTTCGCGCTCAGCTTCACGCAGTACGACCTGATCGACCCGCCCCAATTCGTGGGACTGCGCAACTACGAGGAGCTGGCCACCGCGGACCCGCTGTTCCGCAAGTCGCTGGGCGTGACGCTGCTCTTCGCGCTGCTGGCGGTGCCGCTGCGGGTGGGCTTCGCGCTGTTCATCGCGCACGTGCTCAATTTCAAGCTGCGCAGCATCAACTTCTTCCGGGCGGCGTTCTACATCCCGTCCATCCTCGGCGGCTCGATCGCGGTGGCGGTGCTGTGGCGCTTCGTCTTCGCGCGCAACGGGCTGGTGAACCTGGTGCTGGTGAAGCTCGGCCTCGAGCCGATCCCGTGGCTTGCCGACGAGCATTACTCGATGTGGACCATCGTGCTGCTGTTCACGTGGCAGTTCGGCTCGGCGATGGTGATCTTCCTGGCGGCGCTGCAGAACGTGTCGATCTCGCTGTACGAGGCGGCCGAGTGCGATGGCGCCAGCAAGGCCCAGCAGTTCTGGAAGATCACCGTGCCGCTGATCACGCCGGTGATCTTCTTCAACGTGATCATGCAGATGGTCCACGCGTTCCAGGAATTCAACGGCCCGTACATGATCACCGAGGGCGGCCCGCTGCACTCGACCTATGTGCTGGCGCTCTACATCTACGACCAGAGCTTCCGCTTCTTCAACCTGGGCTACGGCGCGGCGCTGTCGTGGGTGCTGTTCGCGCTCGTCGGCGGACTGGCGGCGCTGTCCTTCTGGAGCTCGAAGTACTGGGTCTTCTATTCGGGCGAGAAGGAGTCGAAGCGATGAGCCGCCTTCCCTCCCCCCAGCGTCGCAGTACGCCCATCCAACCCCCTCTCCCGCTTGCGGGAGAGGGCGGGGGTGAGGGCCGCGGCAGTGGCACCGCGCCCACCCTGACCCTGGGCCGCGACCGCGGCAACCGCCCGCTGCGCTACCTGGCGCTGGCCGCGGTCGCCATCGTGATGCTCTACCCCCTGCTGTGGCTGGTCGGCGCCTCCTTCAAGAGCAACGCCGAGATCTTCAGCTCCGCCGGCTTCTGGCCCGACCGCTTCGACTTCGGCGCCTACGCCAAGGGCTGGAAGACCAGCACCGAGTACACCTTCGCGACCTACTTCCTGAACAGCTTCCTGATCACGATCCCGCGCATCGTCGTGACGGTGATCTCCTGCGTGCTGGTGGCCTACGCCTTCGCGCGCTTCGAGTTCTGGGGCCGCAAGCTGCTGTTCAGCATCATGATCGCCACGATGATGCTGCCGCTGATCGTGCTGCGCCTGCCGCAGTACCTGGTGTTCCGCGAGATCGGCTGGCTGGACTCCTACCTGCCGCTGATCGTGCCCTCGGCCTTCGCCACGGACACCTTCTTCGTCTTCATGCTGGTGCAGTTCCTGCGCGGCATCCCGCGCGACATGGAGGAGGCCGCCCAGATCGACGGCTGCAATGCGCTGCAGCTGCTGTGGCACATCATCGTGCCGCTGCTCAAGCCGGCCATCATCTCGGTGATCGTCTTCCAGTTCATCTGGACGATGAACGACTTCATGGGCCCGCTGATCTACCTGGCCTCGGTGGAGAAGTACCCGGTCTCGCTGGCGCTGAAGATGAGCATCGGCGCGACCGAGGAGGTCGAGTGGGCCAACGTGATCGCGATCTCGGTGGTGGCGCTGATCCCGTCGATCGCCGTGTTCTTCGCGGCGCAGAAGCATTTCATCGAGGGCGCGACGTCCTCGGGCGTCAAAGGCTGACAAGGACATCGGCATGGCAAGACTGAGCCTCAACAAGGTCGAGAAGGTGTACCCCAACGGATTCAAGGCCGTGCACGGCGTGGACCTGGAGGTGCGCGACGGCGAGTTCATGGTCTTCGTCGGCCCCTCGGGCTGCGCGAAGTCGACGCTGCTGCGGATGATCGCGGGGCTGGAGAGCATCACCGGCGGCGAGTTGCGCATCGGCGACCGCGCCGTCAACGCGCTGGCGCCCAAGCAGCGCGGCATCGCGATGGTGTTCCAGAACTACGCGCTGTATCCCCACATGAAGGTCTACGACAACCTGGCCTTCGGCCTGAAGCTGGCGGGCACGCCCAAGGCCGAGCTCGACCAGCGCGTGCGCCATGCCGCGAAGCTGCTGGAGATGGAGCACCTGCTGGACCGCTATCCGAAGCAGCTGTCCGGCGGCCAGGCGCAGCGCGTCGCGGTGGGCCGGGCGATCGTGAAGAAGCCGGACGTCTTCCTCTTCGACGAGCCGCTGTCCAACCTCGACGCCAAGCTGCGCGCCGCGATGCGGGTGCGGCTGACCGAGCTGCACCGCACGCTGCGCGACAGCCAGCAGCCCGCCACCACGATCTACGTCACCCACGACCAGGTTGAGGCGATGACGATGGGCGAGCGCATCTGCGTCCTCAAGGAGGGCGTGATCCAGCAGGTCGACACGCCGACGGCGCTCTACGACCGGCCGGCCAACGCCTTTGTCGCCGGCTTCATCGGCTCGCCGGAGATGAACCTGCTCGAGGCGCGCCTGCAAGCCACCGACACCGGGCTGGCCGTCGAGGTCGGCGGCGCGCGGCTGCCGCTGCCCGCGGACAAGGCAGCGGGCATCGCGGCGCTGCCGCGCCTGGCGGATGCGGCGGTGACCTTCGGCCTGCGGCCGGAGCACATCGGCCTGGCGCCGCGCGTGCAGGGCGACAGCGTCGGCGTCACGGCGCGGCTGCGCTTCACCGAGCACATGGGCTCGGAGGTCTACCTGCATGCAGAGCTGGGCGCGCTGCCGATCACGGCGCGCATCCCGGCCGAGCAGGCGATCGCGTTGCAGGGCCTGGCGCGCGGCGATGCGCTGACGCTGCATCTGCAGCTGTCGGCCTGCCACCTCTTCGACGCGGGCAGTGGCGTGAACCTGATGTCCGCCGCGCTGGGGACGCGCGCATGAGCCTGCCGAGACGACAGGTGCTGGGTCTGGCGGCAGGCGGCGCCGCGGTCGCCGCCGCGGGGCTGGGCGCCGCGCTGACGGCGCCGGCGGTGCTGCGCGCGCAGGACAAGGCCACCGTGCTGCGCTTCGCCTGGTGGGGCGGCGCGGGCCGGCACGAAGCGACGCTCAAGGCGCTGGCGCTTTTCGAGCGCCGCCACGGCGTGCGGGTGAAGGCCGAATACATGGGCTTCAACGGCTACCTGGAGCGCCTGACGACGCAGATCGCCGGCGGCTCCGAGCCCGAAGTCATGCAGATCAACTGGGCCTGGCTGGCGATGTTCAGCAAGCGCGGCAACGGCTTCGCCGACCTGCACCGGCATGCGGCGCTGCTGGACCTGGCCCAGTTCGACCGGGAAGACCTCGCGTATGGCGAGGTCGCGGGCAAGCTCAACGCACTGCCGGTGTCCTTCAGCGCGCGGGTGATGCTGTGGAACCAGGCGGCCTTCGATCGTGCGGGCCTCGCGCTGCCGCGCAGCTGGGACGAGCTCTTCGCCACCGGACCGGCCTTCCGCCGCCTCCTGGGCCAGGACGCCTACCCGCTGGACGGCGAGCTGTACGACATGATGCTGCTCTCCCAGGCCTGGGTGCAGCAGCGCCACGGCACGCCCTATGTCGATCCCGCGTCGCCGCGCGTGGCGATGAACGAGGCGGCCGCGCTGGACTGGGTCCGCATCTACAAGCGGCTCGTCACCGAGCACGTCGCCACGCCGCTGCCGCTGCGCGCGAGCCTGGGCGGCGCCGAGAAGCCGACCGAGCAGCAACCCGACTGGGTGGTCGGCCGCTGGGCGGGGAACTACACCTGGGACTCGGTGATCGGGCTGCGCGCGTCGACGCTGGACAAGCAGCAGAAGCTGGTGCTCGGCGACTTCCCGACGCTGCCCGGCGCGCTGGACAGCGGCATGTTCGGCCGGCCCACGGTGATGTACGCGGTGAGCCGCCATGCCGAGAAGAACGGCCGGGCCGAGCTGGCCGCGCGGCTCGTCAACTTCCTGCTGACCGACCCCGAGGCCGCGACGGTGCTCGGCCGCACGCGCGGCCTGCCGTCGGCGCGTGGCCCCTTCGAGCAGCTGAAGGCGGCCGGCACCCTGCCGCCGCTGGAGGTCGCGGCGCATGAGCAGATCAAGGCGCAGCGCGAGTCGGGCCGGCTCAAGCGCCCGGCGCCGCTGTTCGAGCATGCGCGGCTGCACAAGTTCATGCGCGAGGTCTTCGAGACCGTCGCCTATGGCAAGACCACCGAGGTCGACGCCGCGCGCCGCCTGGTCGGCGAAGGCCAGGCCCTGCTGCAACGGATCAAGTGAACCTGTCTTCCCGAGGATCAAAGCGACCATGAAAGCCACCGAACGCCAGCTGCGCTTCGTCACCCGCGAGGACCCATATACCGGTGCGCGCGTCACCCGGCTCACGCCCACCGACGTGACCTGCCACCGCAACTACTTCTATCAGAAGTGCTTCACCAACGATGGGCAGCGGCTGATCTTCGGCGCCGAGTTCGGGCCCGGCTCGAGCTGGAACTACCACCTGCTGGACCTCGGCTCGCAGGTCGCGACGCAGCTCACCGACCAGGCGGGCGAGAACACCTTCGGCGGCTTCCTGAGCCCCGACGACCAGCACCTGTACTTCGTCCGCGCGGAGCGGCGCCTGATCCGCCTGGCGCTGCGCGACCTGAGCGAGGAGGTCGTCTACACCGTGCCCGAGGGCTGGGTGGGTTACGGCACCTGGGTCTCGAACAGCGCCTGCACGAAGATGGTCGGCATCGAGATCGCCGCGAGCGACTGGTTCCCGCTCAGCGACTGGCAGAAGTTCCACCAGATGTTCCATGCGAAGCCGCGCTGCCGGCTGATCCGCATCGACCTGGCCACCGGTGCGCGCGAGGTGATCCTCGAGCAGCAGGGCTGGCTGGGCCATCCGCAGTACCGACCCGGCGACGACCACACGGTCGCGTACTGCCACGAAGGGCCGCACGACCTGGTGGATGCGCGCATGTGGTTCGTCGACGAGGACGGCGGCAACGTCCGGTGCGGGCGGCGTCAAGACAAGGGCGAAAGCTGCACCCATGAGTTCTGGGTGCCGGACGGTTCCGCGATGATCTACGTCTCCTACCTGAAGGGGCAGCGCGATCGATGGATCTGCGCGCTCGATCCCATGACGCTTCAATCCCGGCGCCTCACGAAGATGCCACCCTGCTCGCACCTGATGAGCAACCACGACGGCACGCTGCTGATCGGCGATGGCTGCGACTCGCCAGCCGATGTCGCCGACACCGGCAGCCACCAGATCGCGACCGATCCCTTCCTGCACCTGTTCGACCTGAAGGCCGGCACCGAACGGCGCGTGGCGCGGCATGACAGCTCGTGGCGTGTCTACAAGGGCAACCGGCAGGTCACGCATCCGCATCCGTCGTTCACGCCCGACGAGCGGCAGGTGCTGTTCAGCGCCGATGCCGAGGGCGAGCCGGCGCTGTACCTGGCGGACCTGTGATGCGGGGCTGGCGTGGCGCGGTGATGGCGGGGCTGTGCGTGGCGGCGCTGCAGGCCGCGTGGGCGCAGGACCGGCCGCAACTCGGCGACGACGCGGCCGCCCAGGCCACGGCCGCGCGCTACCTCGGTGATTGGCGGCCGCAGACGCTCGATCCCGCGCGCTGGACGCCGACCTTCGTCGTCGCCGCCGATGGGAGCGGCACGCACCGCACGCTCCAGGCCGCGATCGATGCCTTGCCGGCCAAGGGGCAGGGCGGATCGGCGGCCCCGGCGCGCGCCTACGTGCTCGTCAAGCCGGGCACTTATCGTGAGCCGCTCTGCATCCAGGACAAGGCGCCGTTCACGCTGTATGGGCGTGGCGATCCCGCGGAGGTCGTGATCGTCGAGTGCCGCTACAACGCGCTGCCGAAGGCGCGCGGCGCCGTCGCGCACCGCTGCATGCCGCTGCTCGACGCGGAGACCTTCGGGACACCGGGCAGCGCCAGCGTGATGCTGTTCAGCGACGACGTGCAGCTCGCGCGGCTGACCATCGCCAACGATGCGATGGACCCCGTGCGCGCCGGGCAGGGGTACCCGCCGGGCGTCGGCGAGAGCGGCGGCGCGCAGGCCGTCGCGCTGATGACGCGCGGCGACCGGATCCAGCTCGAGCAGGTGCGGCTGCTCGGGCACCAGGACACCTTCTATGCCGAGCGCGCCAGTGAGGACCTCGCGAGCGAATCGCGCGTGTTCGTGCATGCGGGCGAGATCCGCGGCGACGTCGATTTCATCTTCGGCGGCGCGACGCTGGTGATCGACGACAGCGTCATCGTGAGCCGCGCCGGACGGCGCTCGCCGGGGCAGGGCGGCGTCGTGCTCGCGCCCAGCACGCCCGATGGCGTGCCGCGCGGCTTCCTCGTGCAGGGCACACGCTGGGTGGCGGAGCCCGGCGTCGCGCCGGGCAGCGTGCGCCTGGGCCGGGCCTGGGACCGCGGCGTGAAGGCCGGCGAATGGCGCCGGTCGCCGTCGGCGCCCAACGGCCAGGCGGTGATCCGGGACAGCCAGCTCGGTCCTCATCTGACGGCCTGGGCGGCCTCGACCTCGCGCCGCCCTTTCGCCGCGACCGGCGAAGCGGCCAACCGCATGGCCGAGTACCGCAATGTCGCGTCGACCGCCGCGTCGCCAGCCGCGTCCCCCGACGCGGTGCCCGCCGCGGCCTTCGACGCGATCGCGCCCGGCGATGGCTGGGCCTCGATGAACGGCGGCACGGCAGGCGGCGCGAAGGCGAAGGCCGAGGCCATCCGCGTCGTGCGCACGCGGGCCGAGCTCGATGCCGCGCTGGCGCTCGGCGACACGCCCAAGCTGATCGCGCTGGCGGCGCGCATCGACCTGGCGGCGGACGCGTCCGGCCGCCCGCTGGGCATCGAGGATTTCCGCGATCCGGCTTTCGATCTCGACGCCTTCGCGCGCCAGTACGACCCGGCCACCTGGGGTCGTCGCCCGCCCGAAGGGCCGCTCGAGGAGGCGCGCAAGCGGTCCGCGCGGCGCCAGGCGGCGCAGGTCGTCGTCAAGGTGCCGTCCAACACGACGATCGTCGGCCTCACGCCCGATGCCGGATTCGACAACGGCTCGCTGATGCTGGAGAAGGTCTCGCAGGTGATCCTGCGCAACCTGCGTTTCTCCGATGCCTACGATTTCTTCCCCGCCTGGGACCCGAACGACAACGGGCATGGCGAATGGAACTCCGAGTACGACACCGTCTCGCTGCGCGAGGCGACGCAGGTGTGGATCGACCACTGCGTCTTCGACGACGGCGCCCGGCCCGATCCGCGCGAGCCGGTGGTGCTCGGCCAGCGGATGCAGCGCCATGACGGCTTGCTGGACATCACGCGGCGCTCCGACTTCGTGACCGTGTCCTGGAACGTCTTCCGCCGCCACGACAAGACCATGCTGATCGGCGGCGGCGACGGCCATCGCGACGACCGCGGGCACCTGCGCGTCACGCTGCATCACAACCTGTGGGAGCAGGTGAAGGAGCGCGCGCCGCGGGTGCGCTACGGCCAGGTGCATGTCGCCAACAACCTCTACCTGCCGGCGCCGGCGGGGGACTATCCCTACGCCTACTCGATCGGCGCGGGCCTCGAGTCGCAGGTGCTGAGCGAGGCCAACGCCTGGGAGGCGGCGGCCGGCATCGCGCCGGGGCGGGTGGCGCGGCTGCTCAAGGGCGACCGGATCGAGGACCGCGGCTCGCGCTTCAACGGCGAGCCGATCGACCTGGTGGGCATGCTCCGTGCCGCGAATCCGGACCGGCCGGTCGCCGGCGAGGCCGGCTGGACGCCGCCGTACCGCCTGCCCATCGAGGCCGCGACCGAGGTGCCGGCCCGGGTTCGCGCGGGCGCGGGCACCGGCCGGCTGTGGTGAAATCTTCCCTTTCCAGGAACACGTTGCGCATGGATGACGATCTGAACGATGGCAAGCAGCAGCCCGAGTCGGTGGCCGCGGTGCTCAAGGTCTTTGCCATCCTGCAGGCCCTGTCGGAACGCAGCGACACCGGCATCTCGGAGCTCTCGGTGCGGCTGGCCATGCCCAAGGCCACGGTCTACCGCTTCCTGCAGACGATGAAGACCCTGGGCTACGTGCACCAGGAGTCCGACAGCGAGCGCTACGGCCTGGCGATGAAGGTCTTCGAGATCGGCGCCAAGGCGTTGCAGTATCCGGACCTGGTCGACCTGTCCAAGCACCACATGCAGATGCTGGCCGACGCCACCGGCGAGACGGTCCACCTGGGCACGCTGATCGACAGCGAGATCATCTACGTCCACAAGGTCGACTCCCGGCACATGCTGGGCATGTACTCGCGCATCGGTCGCCGCGCGCCGCTGCACTGCACCGCGATCGGCAAGGTGCTGATGGCCTGGGAGCATCCGGAGCGCCGCGCGCGCGTGCTGGCCGGCGCGGAGTTCCAGCGCTTCCGCGACAAGACGATCACCGAGCCGGCCGCCTTCCAGGCCGAGCTGGAGCGGGTGAAGGCGCAGGGCTTCGGCGAGGACCGCGAGGAATTCGACGACCACATCCGCTGCCTGGGCGTGCCGATCTTCGACCGGCTGGGCCAGCCCATCGCCGGCATGAGCGTGAGCTTCCCCACCTTCCGCTACGACGAGGCCAAGGCGCCCGAGGTGGTGGCGATGCTGCAGGCGGCCAGCCGCGACATCTCGGCGCGGCTGGGCTGCGCGAAGTTCCCGCTCGACACCTGAACCCGGGCGGCTCAGGCACGGGACAATCGCGGCCTTCTTCGTTCCCGTCCCATTCCCTTTTCGCGCTGCATCGGCGCGACACCGCGATAACGCGGTTGTCGCGTGGACCGATGTTGTCGTACAACTGAGCCCCTGATGACTGTGCCGCTGACCCGTACCCGCCCGAAATCGCTGGCCCTCGGACTTGTCCGGGCGCTGGAGGACCGCATCCGCGCGGGCGCGCTGGCCAGCGGTGACAAGCTGCCGACCGAAGCGGCGATCATGGCCGAGTTCGAGGTCAGCCGGACGGTGGTCCGGGAAGCGATCTCCAAGCTGCAGGCGGCCGGGCTGGTCGAGACGCGGCATGGCATCGGGACCTTCGTGCTGGGGCTGGGGGAGGGCGGGCCCTTCCGCATCGGTGCCGAGCAGATGGCGACGCTGCACGATGTCGTCGCGGTGCTGGAACTGCGCATCGGCGTCGAGACCGAAGCCGCGGCGCTGGCGGCGCAGCGGCGCGGGGACGCGCACCTGGACGCGATGCGGGCGGCGGTGGGCGCCTTCGCGGAAGCGGCGCTGGCGGGCCGCGACGCGGTGGCGGCGGACTTCCAGTTCCACCTGGAGATCGCCCGCGCGACGGGCAATCCGCATTTCGAGCAACTGATGGCGACGCTGGGCGCGCCGAGCATCCCGCGGGCGCGCCTGGCCAGCCTGCAGGCCGCCGGCGACGAGGACCCGATCGCGCAGCGCGACTATCTGCTGCGCGTGAACGCGGAGCATGAAAGCATCCTCGACGCGATCGCCGCGCGCGACGCCGAGGCCGCGCGCGCGGCCATGCGCACCCACTTGGCCAACAGCCGCGAACGCCGCCGGCGCGCGGCGCTGGCGTTGCAGGAACAGCGCTGACCGGACCTTGCCGGCGGCTCAGGCGCTGGCCTTCGCCACGTCGTCGTCCTTCTTCGCCTCTTCCACCTTGAACCTCCACCCCTTCCGGCCGGAAGTGGCGACGATCTTCTGATTGACCAGGCGCTCGACGGTCATGATCCGGTCGAAGGCGGACCTCACCGACTCGTCTCCCGACGCGTGCGCCAGGAAGTACAGACGCAGCAGCGTGTCATTGGCCTTGGGAATCTTGCCGTGTCGCTCCCAGAGGCTCACGTTCTGTTCGCTGACGCCTTGGACCTTCGCCATCGCGGCCTGCGAGAGCCGCATATGAACGCGCAGGTAGCGGAACTCTTTCCCGGTGAGACGCCCAGGTTTACGGGCGACCTGGATGGCGATCTCCCGCAGCAGTTCGTCGGCCGCGGTGACCGAGTAGGCCTTTCCGTAGGCGGTGTCGATCTCGTTGTAGCCATTCACGAGCCACACGTTGTCGAGTCCACATTCGGTGTAGTGATACATCTTCATTTCCCTGCTAGGCGATCACGGTCACCACGAGAAGCCCGGGCCTTGCGTCATCCAGGGCCACGCAGACCGCCAGCTCGCGCCATGAGCCATACCAGTTCATCCGGCACACCAGATGGCCCGTCTTCAGGTCTTCCTCTGCTGGCGTGAGCAATCGTCCGAGTCGAAGACAGTCAAAGACTTCCTCATTGCCGACCTGCCGCTCGCGCATGCGCACCCTCGCGTGCGTGGTCAGGAAGATCAGACCGGTGTCTCGCGCCGTCTGACGGATGTGCCGCTGTAGTTGAGGAAGGGTCAGTCGCTTGAACGTCACGACGGTCGTGCCTCCGTGCCTCGTTGCTCCCCGTAATTTTTATGGGTTGCATCGTAGGCTTTCCCAGGAAGCACTGCGGCATTCGTGTCGCGCCGATGCCATAGTTTTTATGGGTTGCGTGGCGACTGCAATAGGGGGTTGTGCGCGTTTTCCCTGAGCAGCGGAGCGGTGTACGCGCCTTGTCACCGCCGGAACTCAACTTGTATGATGACTGACAACAAGGCCGCCACCGCCGCTTCGGACTGAGCACGGGGCGCATCAAGAGCGGCTTCCACGGTTCCTTCCCGGAGACAAACCATGACCGTCCTGACCCGCCGCCTGGCCGTCAAGGCCGGCGCCGCCCTCGGCGCCGCCGTCCTGTCCCTGTGCACCGCCACCCTGGCCCACGCCAACGGCTTCCCCGACCACCCCGTCACCCTCGTCGTGCCTTTCCCGGCCGGCGGGTCGACCGACATGCTCGCCCGCGCCCTGGGCGCCGAGCTGCAGAAGAAGTGGGGCCAGACCGTCATCGTCGACAACCGCCCCGGCGCCACCGGCACGCTCGGCACCTCGCAGGTCAAACGCGCGCCGGCCGACGGCTACACGCTGCTGGTGTCCTCGCTCGGTCCGTTCGTGATCGCGCCCCACCTGCTCAAGGCGGTCCAGTACGACGCGCTCAAGGACATCGACCTGCTCACCGTCGCCATGCAGGCGCCCAACGTGCTGGTCGTGCCGGCGGCCTCGCCGCTCAAGAGCGTCAAGGACGTCATCGACGCGCTGAAGAAGGACCCGGGCAAGATGACCTTCGCCTCCTCGGGCAACGGCTCCTCCGACCACCTCACCGCCGAGCTCTTCTGGCTGCAGACCGGCACCAACGGCCTGCACGTGCCCTACAAGGGCGGCTCGCCGGCCATCACCGACCTGCTCGGCGCGCAGGTCGACGCCTCCTTCCAGAACGTCAACGCGGTGCTGCCGCACATCGTCGGCGGCAAGCTGCGCGCGCTGGCCGTCACCGGCGACAAGCGCTCGGCCGTGCTGCCCAACGTGCCGACGCTGGCCGAGTCCGGCATCAAGGGCGCCGACGTCTACTCCTGGCAGGGCGTGGCCGCCCCGCGCGGCCTGCCGCCGGCGGTGCGCGCGCAGCTGCAGAAGGACCTGGTCGCGGCGCTGCACGAGCCCGCCGTGAAGCAGAAGTTCACCGACATCGGCATCGAGATCGTCGCCAACACGCCGGACCAGGCGCAAAGCTTCCAGAAGGCCGAATTCGCCCGCTGGAAGCAGGTCATCGAGACCCGCAAGATCACCGCCGATTGATCCCCGTTCCCGCGATCCCGACCAGGAGCCCCCTGTGAGCGCAAGCAGTCCCCTCGTCACGTCCGCCCGCGCGATCCCCGTCGCGGGCCACGACGGCATGCTCATGAACCTGAGCGGCGCGCACGCGCCGTTCTTCACCCGCAACCTGCTGGTCCTGGAGGACAACGCCGGCCACGTCGGCATCGCCGAGATCCCCGGCGGCGAGCCCATCCGCAAGACGCTGGAACAGGCCGGCGAGCTGCTCGTCGGCCAGCCGGTGGCGAAGTGGAACGCGCTGCTGGCGCAGGTCCGCGAGCGGTTCCAGGGCCTGGACAGCGGCGGCCGCGGCCTGCAGACCTTCGACCTGCGGACCACCATCCACGTGCTGACCGCCGTCGAATGCGCGCTGCTGGACCTGCTGGGCCAGCACCTGGGCGTGCCGGTGTGCGAGCTGCTGGGCGAGGGCCGGCAGCGCGACCGCGTCGCCATGCTGGGCTACCTGTTCTTCGTCGGCGACCGCGCCAGGACCGGCATGGCCTACAAGACGCCCGACGACGAGCCGGGCAGCGACGCCCCCGCCGACGCCTGGCTGCGGGTGCGCCACCAGGTCGCGATGACGCCCGAGGCCATCGTCGAGCAGGCCGTCGCCGCGCAGGCGCGCTACGGCTTCAAGGACTTCAAGCTCAAGGGCGGCGTGCTGCGCGGCGAGGAAGAGGTCGAGGCGATCCGCGCGCTGAAGGCGCGCTTCCCCGAGGCGCGCGTCACGCTCGACCCGAACGGCGGCTGGCTGCTCAAGGACGCGGTGCGCCTGCTGCGCGACCTGGGCGGCGTGCTTGCCTATGCCGAGGACCCCTGCGGCGCCGAGGACGGCTTCTCCGGCCGCGAGGTGATGGCCGAGTTCCGCCGCGCCACCGGACTGCCCACCGCGACCAACATGGTGGCCACCGACTGGCGCCAGTTCACGCACGCGCTGAGCCTGCAGTCGGTGGACATCCCGCTGGCCGACCCGCACTTCTGGACGATGTCCGGCGCGGTCCGCGTGGCGCAGACCTGCCGTGACTTCGGCCTCACCTGGGGCTCGCATTCCAACAACCACTTCGACGTCTCGCTGGCGATGTTCACGCATGCCGCGGCCGCCGCGCCGGGACGCCTCACCGCGATCGACACCCACTGGATCTGGCAGGACGGCCAGCACCTCACGCAGCGGCCGCTGAAGATCGTCGACGGCGAGGTCGCGGTGCCGACCGCGCCGGGCCTGGGCGTGCAGCTCGACATGCAGGCCGTCGAGGCCGCCCACCAGCTCTACCTGAAGCACGGGCTGGGCGCGCGCGACGACGCGGTCGCGATGCAGCACCTGATTCCGGGCTGGAAGTTCGATCCGAAGAAGCCTTGCATGGTCCGCTGAGGACCAACCCCCGGAGCCTCACCGTTCCCACGCGGGGCGCGAGTGCGGCTTCCCACATGGAGAGAGACATGCACGATCAGAAGACCGCCAAGAACACGAACACCAAAAAGTCCATGACGACCGGGCAGGCCCGCGTCGCGCGTCGCGCGGTCCTCGCCGCGGCCGCCGCCGGCGCGATCGCCGGCCTCGCGCCCAGCGCCTTCGCGCAGGCGAACTGGCCCGCCAAGCCGCTGCGGATCATCGTCCCGTACACGCCGGGCGGCTCCTCGGACATCATCGCGCGCATCCTGTCGCCGCTGCTGTCGGAGCAGCTCAAGCAGACCGTCATCGTCGAGAACAAGCCCGGCGCCAGCGGCAACATGGGCGCGGACCAGACCGCCAAGGCGAACGACGGCTACACCGTCATGCTGTGCGACGTCAGCGCGCTGGCCATCAGCCCCTCGCTCTACACCAAGCTGCCCTTCGATCCGTCCAAGGACCTGCGCGGCGTGGCGATGCTGGCCTACTCGCCGCACATGCTGGTGGTGCATCCCTCGGTGCCGGCCAGCAACCTGAAGGAACTGGTCGAGCTGTCGAAGAAGTCCAAGATCGACTTCGCCGTCACCGCCATGGGCAGCGCGCCGCACCTGGCCGGCTACCAGGTCGCCAGCCTGACCGGCGCGAAGTGGGAATACATCCCGTACAAGGGCGGCTCGCAGGCCGTCACCGACACGATCGCCGGCCAGACGCAGGTGCTGATGAACGGCATGCTGGCGACGCTGCCCTTCGTGCAGCAGAACAAGCTCAAGGTCATCGGCGTGAGCAAGGCCACCCGCGTGCCGCTGCTGCCCAACGTGCCCACGCTGGCGGAGCAGGGCGCCACCGGCTTCGAGTCCGGCACCTGGCAGGGCATCCTGGCCCCGGCCGGCATGCCCAAGGCCCATGTCGACAAGCTGTCCGCCGCGCTGATCAGCATCATCCGCTCGCCCGACGTGCGCGCGCGGCTGGCCGCCCAGGGCGCCGAGGTCAACACGATGAACGCGGCCGAGATGGACACCTTCTTCAATGCCGAGCGCAAGAAGTGGGCGGGCGTCGTGGCCAAGAGCGGGCTCAAGCTCGATTGATGACGCAGTGAGGAGTCCAGTCATGCCGACGCCGACCACGCCCTATTCGAGCTTCCCCAACACGCTGCGCCAGCGCCTGCGCGCCGGCGAGCGCCTGATCGGCTGCTGGTGCTCGCTGGCCAACCCGATCAGCACCGAGGTGCTGGGCGTGGCCGGCTTCGACTGGCTGCTGCTCGATGGCGAGCATTCGCCCAACGAGGTCAGCAGCTTCGTGCCGCAGCTGATGGCGCTCAAGGACAGCGTCAGCGCGCCGGTCGTGCGGCCGAGCAGCAACAACGCCGTCGAGATCAAGCGGCTGCTCGACGCGGGCTTCTCCAACCTGCTGATCCCCTTCGTCGAGACCGCCGAGCAGGCCGCCGCCGCGGTCGCCGCCACGCGCTACCCGCCGCAGGGCATCCGCGGCGTGTCGGTCTCGCAGCGCAACAACCGCTACGGCACCGTGCCCGGCTACTTCCAGGGCATCAACGAGCAGATCGCCGTGATCGTGCAGATCGAAAGCCCGGCCGGCGTGGCCGCCGCCGCGCAGATCGCCGCGGTCGAGGGCGTCGATGCCGTCTTCATCGGCCCCTCCGACCTGGCGGCCGGCTACGGGCACCTCGGCCATCCGCAGCATCCGGAGGTGCAGGCCGCGATGGCGAGCATCCATGCCGCCTGCCGCGCCGCCGGCAAGCCGGTGGGCATCCTCGCGCCGGTCGAGGCCGACGCGCGCCGCTACCTCGAGCAGGGCGCGACCTTCGTGGCCGTCGGCAGCGACCTGGGCGTGTTCCGCGCCGCGACGCAGGCCCTGCGAGACAAGTTCAAGGACTGAAAGAGAGAGACCCTCATGAGCATCAAGATCGGCTTCATCGGCCTGGGCATCATGGGCGCGCCCATGGCGGTGCGCCTCGCGCAGGGCGGGCATGCGCTGTTCGTGCACACCCGCAGCCAGGTCCGCGAGGAAGTGACCGCCACCGGCGCCACCGTCTGCGCCAGCGCGACCGAAGTCGCGCAGCGCGCCGACGTCATCTTCACGATGGTGCCGGACACGCCGGACGTCGAGCGCGTGCTGTTCGGCGAGGGCGGCGTGGCCGCGGGCCTGAGCGCCGGCAAGACCGTCGTGGACATGAGCTCCATCTCGCCGATGGCGACCAAGGACTTCGCGCGGCGCATCGAGGCACTGGGCGCCGAATGGCTGGACGCGCCGGTCTCCGGCGGCGAGGTCGGCGCCAAGGCCGGCACGCTGTCCATCATGGTCGGCGGCGAGGAAGCCACCTTCGCCCGCATCAAGCCGCTGTTCGAGCTGATGGGCAAGAACATCACGCGGGTCGGCGGCGCGGGCGCCGGCCAGACGACCAAGGTCGCCAATCAGATCATCGTGGCGCTGAACATCGCCGCCGTCGGCGAGGCGCTGGTCTTCGCCTCCAAGGCCGGCGCCGATCCGGCCAAGGTGCGCGAGGCGCTGATGGGCGGCTTCGCCTCCAGCCGCATCCTGGAAGTCCATGGCGAGCGCATGATCAAGCGCACCTTCAACCCGGGCTTCCGCATCGCGCTGCACCAGAAGGACCTGAACCTGGCGCTGCAGAGCGCCAAGGCGATGAACCTGGCGCTGCCCAACACCGCCGGCACCGCGCAGCTGATGCAGGCCGCCGCGGCGCAGGGCTGGGACCAGCTGGACCACTCGGCGCTGGTGCGCGCGCTCGAGGTCATGGGCAACCACGAGGTCGGTAGCACTACGGACGCCGGCTGAGCGGTCGCTGCCCACAATCGGCGCCCATGAGCTCCACCTCCGACGCGGCGCGGGCCGCCGCCTCCGGCGCCGCCGGCCCTGCTGCTTCCTTGGCGTCCGGCGACGCATCCTCGTCGCCGGTGGCTTCATCGGCGCGCTCGGCGTCATCGAACGCGGCGGACGCCCCGGAAGCTACGGACGCACGGACCCGGGCGCCGCTCGACGACCCGCGCGCGCTGCTCAAGCACCTCTACCGCGTCGCGGTCGATCGCGCGCTGCCGGGCAAGATCCTCGCCGGCCATCTCCCGCCGCCGCCCAAGGGCCGCACGCTGGTGATCGGCGCGGGCAAGGGCGGTGGCTCGATGGCGCAGGCGATGGAGGCGGCCTGGCCCGCGTCCGCGCCGATGAGCGGGCTGGTCATCACGCGCTACGGCCACATCCCGCCGGACTACCAGCCGCGGCGCATCGAGATGGTCGAGGCCGCGCACCCGGTCCCCGACGCCGCCGGCGAGCGGGCCGCGGCGCGGATGATGCAGCTGGTGCGCGATTTCCGGCCGACCGCCGACGACCAGGTGATCTGCCTGATCTCCGGGGGCGGCTCGGCGCTGATGCCCTTGCCGGCGCCCGGGCTGACGCTGGCCGACAAGCAGGCGGTGAACCGCGCGCTGCTGGCCAGCGGCGCCAACATCGCCGAGATGAACTGCGTGCGCAAGCACCTCAGCGCGATCAAGGGCGGCCGGCTGGCCGCCGCCTGCGCGCCGGCCAAGGTGCTCACGCTGATGATTTCCGACGTGCCCGGCGACGACCCGCAGGTGATCGCCTCCGGCCCGACCGTGCCCGACGCGACGACCTGCGCCGACGCGCTGGCCATCTGCCGTCGCTATCGCATCGCGCTGCCGCCGCAGGCGGTCGAGGCGCTGGAGCGCGGCGACTGGGAGACGCCCAAGCCGGGCGACGCCTGCTTCGACGGTCATGAGCAGCGCATCATCGCCGCGCCGCGTCAGAGCCTGCTGGCCGCGGCCGAGGCGGCGCGCGCGCTCGGCCTGACCGCGCACGTGCTCTCGGACGAGATCGAGGGCGAGTCGCGCGAGGTCGGCCGCGTGCATGCGGCGCTGGCGCGCTCGGTGGCGCGGCATGGCGAGCCTTTCGCCAGGCCCTGCCTGATCCTCTCCGGCGGCGAGACCACGGTGACGCTGGTGCCGCAGCCCGGGCGCGGCGGTCGTGCTGGCGAGTTCGTGCTCGGCTGCGCGATCGCGCTGGACGGGCAGGAGGGCGTCTGGGGCCTGGCCGCGGACACCGACGGCATCGATGGCGTGGAGGACAACGCCGGTGCCTTCCTCAGCCCGAGCACGCTGCAGCGCGCCCGCGCGCTGGGCCTGAAGCCGGCCGAGCTGCTGGCCGCCAACAACGGCTACGCGCTCTTCGAGGCGCTCGGCGACCTGCTGATCACCGGTCCGACGCAGACCAACGTCAACGACTTCCGCGCGCTGCTGATCCGCTGATCCGGGAGGCGTCCGATCGCTCGGATGTTGACCTCCCTCATGGCAATTTCCGGCCAGTCCCGCGACAGTCCGGCATCCCCGGTTTCCGAGAATGCCCCGTGACCGCCGACTTCCTGTCCGATCCCGCCGCGCCCGTTGCTCGCGGCGTCTCGTCGCCCGCCGCCGCGGAAGGCGATGCGGCCCACAACGCCGCCCTGATGCCGGGTCCCGCCCATCCGGTGCCGTGGCGCGCACTGCTCGGCGATGTGCTGCTGGAGGCCGACGACTGGTCCGCGCTGGCCAGCATGGCGCGGGTGCGCCGCTGCCGGGCCGGCGACTTGGCGCTCCGCCGCGGGGACGCGGCGGTGGCGATGGTGGCGCTCTGCGAAGGGCGGGTCGTGGCGGGCGGCCCGCTGGCCGGCCCGTGCTGGCTGGACCTGCACACCGCCTGGCTGGACGGGCGCTACGAGGAAGACGCGCGGATCGTCTCGGCCACCGCGCTGGTGATGGAGTGGCCGATGGCGGCGGCGACCCTGTGGCTGCGCTCGCAGCCGCCGGTGCTGGCCGCGCTGCTGCGCGCCAGCGCGGCGCAGCTGCGTGAGGCGCAGGACGCGCTGCGCGGGCTGACCACGAAGGACGCGACCGCGCGCATCGCCGCCTGGCTGCTGGCGCAGGCCGGCGGGTCGGCCGAGGTGCGGCTGGCCGAGCGCAAGCGCGACGTGGCGGCGCGGCTGTCGATCTCGCCGGAGACGCTGTCGCGCGCGCTGCGGCAGCTCGCCGACCGGGGCATCCTGGCGGTGCAGGGCTACCGCATCGGCCTGCTGGACCCGGTGGCGCTGCTGGCGCTGGCGCGCTGCGGCCGGGCGGCATAGACTCGCCTCCACCTGCCGTCGCGTCCAGAGGAGGCCGCCGTGACGATTGCCAGCATGACCCCCACGACTCCCGTTTCCGCCAGCGCGGAGCGTTTCCTCGGGGGGCACGCCAGCCTCCCGGTGATGCCTGAAGTCGGGCGCAAGCTCTTGCGCAGCCTGGACGACGACGGCGTCTCGCTCGGCCAGATCGCCGAGCTGATCGGCAAGGATTCCACGCTGGCGGCCAAGGTGCTGCGGCTGGCCAACTCCGCGCGCTACAGCCCCTCCCACACGATCGGCACGCTGCAGGACGCCGCGATGGCGCTGGGCCTGGAGACGCTGCGCAACCTCGCGATGGCGGCCAGCATCTCCGCCACCTTCCCCGAGGTGAAGGGCCTGGACCGCCAGCGCTTCTGGCGCCACAGCGTGCGCACCGCCGGCTACGCGCGCCTGCTGGCCAAGCTGCTGCAGGGCGATGCCGACACCGCCTACCTCGCCGGGCTGATGCTGCGCACCGGGCAGCTCATGATGGCGATGAGCGAGCCGGACCAGGTCGCCGACGTCGAGGCCCACGCGGCCGAGCCGGGCAGCCGGTTCTCGCTGGAGATGCATCGCTTCGGCTGCACGCATGCCGACGTGACGGCGGCGCTGGCGGCGCACTGGCACTTCCCGGCCGACCTGGTCGAGGCCTTCAAGGACGCCAACGCGCCGCTGGAGATCCGGCCGTTCTCGATGCTGGCGGCGATCCTGCACCTGGCCGAGGTGCTCGCCGATGCCTGCGACCAGCAGTCCGACCGCATCGCCGCGCTGGAGCTCGCGGTGCCGGAGCTGGTGGAGCACCTGCACATGGACCTGGACTTCCTGCGGCTGCGCCTGGATGGCTGCGGTGATCCGGGACAGGACGTCGAGCTGATGCTCAAGTGACGCGCGGCGCGCGCCCGGCTGAGGTAAGGTCGGCCGCTTCAATAAAACCGAGCGGAGACGACATGACGACGTACCAGGGCAGCTGCCATTGCGGCCGGGTGGCCTATGAGGTGGACGGCGAGATCGACGGGGCGATGGCCTGCAACTGCTCGATCTGCCAGCGCAAGGGTTCGCTGCTGTGGTTCGTGCCGCGCGGGCAATTCCGCTTGAAGACCGACGAGGCGGCGGCCAGCACCTACGAGTTCAACAAGCACGCCATCAAGCACCGCTTCTGCGCGGTGTGCGGCATCCATCCCTATGCCGAGGGCACCGACCCGAAGGGCAACGCGATGGCGGCGATCAACGTCCGCTGCCTGGAGGGCATCGAGCTCGACGGCATTCCGGTGACGCACTTCAACGGACGCGACATGTGAACGGGCGCCGGCGCGGCGGCGCTCAGGCGTCGCCGGCCGGCAGATGCACCGAGAACCGCGCGCCGCCCCAGCGGGAGACGCCCACCTCGATGCGCCCGCCGGCGGCGCGCACGATCAGGTCACACAGCGCCAGCCCCAGGCCGGTGCCTTCGATGTCCGCCGCGCGCGCCGCGGCGCCCCGGTAGAAGCGCTCGAACACGCGCTCGCGCTCCTCGGCGGGAAGGCCCGGGCCATCGTCCTCGACGACCAGTTCCGTCCCGTCCGGCCGCGCGACCACCGAGACCAGCACCGAGCCGCCGGCGGCGCCGTACTTGACCGCGTTCTCCACCAGGTTGGTCGCGACCAGCATCAGCAGTTCGCGCGGCACGCGGGCCGCCGCGTTTGCCTCCAGCGCATCCGCACCTGGGTTCTCAGCGCCCGCCAGGCTCAGCGTCATGCCGCGTGCCTGGGCCGCGGGCCGGGCGCGCCGCACGACGGCCTCGACGATCGGGCCGATGGCCACCGGTGCGACCGGCGCCGAGTCCTGCCCGGCATCCAGCCGCGCCAGCGTCAGCAGTTCCTCCACCAGCGCCGTCAGCCGCGCGACGTCCTCCAGCCCCGAGCGCAGCGCCTGGACATACTCGTCGGCGCCGCGCGGCCGGCGCAGGGTGATCTCGAGCTCCGTGCGCAGCCGGGAGAGCGGCGAACGCAGCTCATGCGAGGCGTCGGCGGTGAAGCGGCGCTGCGCCTCGAAGGCGTGCTCGAGCCGGGCCAGCATGTCGTTGAGCGTGTCGATCAGCCGGCCGATCTCGTCGCGCGTGCCGGGATGCGGCAGCCGCTCGGCGAGGGTGCGGCCGCCGATGCGCCGCGCCTGCCGGACGATGTCGTCGACGGCGCCGAAGACGCGGCCGGTCAGCTGCGCGCCCGCGGTGGTGAGCACCACCACGAGCACCAGGCTCATGACGAGGAACACCCAGCCCGCCGAGGCGACGGCATGGTCGACGTCGTCGAGCGAGCCGGCCACCTGCACCGCCAGCGCGCGGCCGCCATGCACCGGCACCGACACGCGGCGTGTCGGCTCGTCGCCGAAGGCCAGGTGCTCGAAGACGGTCTCGCCGCGGGCCAGGCGCGCCAGCAGCGCGGCCTCGTTCGGCAGCGACGCGGCGCCGAGGTTGGCGCTGCGCGCGAGCACCTCGCCGCGCGGGCCGATGATCTGCACCAGCCGGTCCAGCCGCGCGTAGGGCGGTGGCGCGGCGGTGGTGCCGGGCTCGTGCACGGCGACCGGCAGGCCGGGGCTGGCGGCGAGGATGCTGGCTTCCTGCTCCGCCAGGGCCAGCAGCGCGCCGTCCAGCTGGGCGCGCAGGGCGGTGACCAGGCTCAGGTAGGTGAGCGTCGCCGCCACCGCCAGCACCGTGGTGACCACGACCACGTGCAGCAGCGCCAGCCGACGGCGGAAGCTAAGCATCGTCCGGTCCCCGCAGCCGGAAGCCGCGACCACGCACCGTCTCGATCAGCGGCCGGGCGCCGGCCGCGTCGATCTTGCGCCGCAGCTTGCTCATGTGGGCGTCGATCAGGTTGTCGATCGCCAGCGGGTCGCCGTGCCAGATCTGCTCGGCCAGGCGCTGGCGCGGAACCACGGCGCCGGGCTGCCGCATCAGCGCCTGCAGCAGGGCGAATTCCTTGGGCGTCAGCTCGATGGGCCGCCCCGCGCGCGTGACCTGCAGCGAGGCCGGGTCCAGGCGCAGGTCGTCCGCGACCAGCACCGGCGGCCGCGTCATGTCCGAGCGCCGCAGCAGCGCGCGCAGCCGCGCCAGCAGTTCCTCGAACTCGAAGGGCTTGGTCAGGTAGTCGTCGGCGCCGGCGTTCAGGCCGTCGACGCGATCGGACAGCGCGTCGCGGGCGGTGAGCATCAGCACCGGCACCTGTTGGCCGCGCGCGCGCAGCGTGCGGCACAGGGTGACGCCGTCGCCGTCGGGCAGCATGCCGTCCAGCACGATCAGGTCGTGGGTGGTCACGAAGGCAGCCTCGTCGGCCTCGGCCAGGCTGGCCGCGTGGTCCACCACGAAACCCTCCTCGCGCAGGCCGCGCACCAGCAGCCCCGCGGCCTTGCGGTCATCCTCGACCAGAAGAATCCTCATCGCCTCTCTCCGAATGGGCGGCAGTCTCGCATGCCGGCGCGATTCCCCGTCGGCTTCCCCGCTGGCTCAAGGCGCCGGCGCGCGGCCGAGGCTGAGCTGCAGCCGCACGGTGGCGGCGGCGAGCTCGCTGCGCGCCTGCAGGTAGGCGAGCTCGGTGTCGTCCGCCGCGCGCTGGGCCGACAGCAGCTCCAGCAGCGAGGCAGCGCCGTGCCGGTACGAGAGGCGCAAGCCTTCCACCACGCGCCGCGCGTCGCCCAGGGTCGCGTCGCGGTAGCGGGTCAGGTTCTCGAGCGCGGCGCGGTACTGGGCGTGGGTCGCGCGGACGTCGGCCTGCGCCTGGAGCTCGGTCTGGCGCAGCGCGAGCAGGGCCTGGGTGACGGCCGACTCGGCCTGCACCAGGTCGCCGCGGTCCAACCGCGACAGCGGGATCGGCACCGAGACCGAGACCGACACGGTGTTGGACCGCGGCGAGGGATCGACCGCCGAGCCGTCCGCCGCCACGCCGCGACGTCCCTGTGGCGTGTAGCCGTAGCTGAGGCTGACGCTCGGATCGACCCAGCGGTTGGCGCGGACCAGGTCCGCGGCGGCACGGGCGCTGTCCACCGCCGCGCGGGCGATGCGCACGTCGTCGCGCTGATCGAGCGCTCGCGCCACGAGGGCATCGAGCGCCTCGTCCTCATGGCTCTCCTGAATGCCGACCGAGCCGCCGGTGCCCTCGATGCCCTCGACGCCGTCGAGTCCCTCGGGCGCCTGTCCGTCCCGGAAGGTGCACAGCGGCGACGCGTCGCCGAAGGCCTCGCGCCAGCGGCGACCCAGCGGCGCGGCCAGCGCTTCCATCGCGGTCCGGGCGTCGGCCCTCGCGCGCACGACGGTGGCGAGGAACTGATCGCGCTCGTTGCGCGATTGCAGCAGTTCCAGGCCGCCGAGATCGCCGGCGCCATGGCGTCGCTCGTTCATCCGGACGATGTCGCCCAGCGCGGCCAGCGAGACCTCCTGCCGCTGCAGCGCCTCGCGCGTGCGGCAGGCCTCGATGAAGGCGGCGGCCGCGTCGGCGGCGGCCTGGCGACCGGCGCCGGCCAGCGCGGCCTCGTCGGCGCTCACCTGGCTGCGCGCGGCCGCGACGCGGCGCTCGCGCTTGTCGCCGGTCTCGATCGTGTAGCTCAGCCCGATGCTCTGCGCCAGACGCGGCTTGGGGCGCACCTCCCGGCCGAGTTCCGCCGGCCCGACACCGAGCGACAGCGACGGATCGGGCCGCAGTCCCGCCATCGGCACGCCCGCGCGTGCGGCCGCCACCGCCTCGCGCTGCGCGGCGATCGTATTGCTGAAGCGCTCCACGGCGTCCAGGTAGGCGGCGAAGGGCACGCCGGTGGCGTTGGTGTCGGCGTCCGGCGTTGACGCATACGTCATCGGGAAGCCGGTCATGAGCGCGGCTGCCAGGACCAGGGTGTCACGGCGGCTGGTCGAACGCTGTCGCTGGCCCGTGGTCTTGGCGCTGATGCCGGCGCCTTCGCGGCGAGGGGAGAGAAAGATGAGGCGCTTCATGCCAGGGGTTCCGATGCGGGGTCGTGGTCGTGATCGAGCGGCGCCTGCGCGGCACGCCGGGCGGCGGCGCGCTCCACGCGCGCTTCGATCGCGTGGTAGAGGGCCGGCAGGAGCAGCAGCGTGAGCAGCGTCGCCGTCACCAGCCCACCGACGACGACCGTGGCCAGCGGCCTTTGGACGTCGCTGCCCAGGCCCGTGGCCAGCATCGCCGGCGTCAGGCCGAAGGCCGCGACCGCCGCCGTCATCAGCACCGGGCGCATGCGGCCGGCGGCGCCTTCGAGCACCGCCTCGCGCAGCGGCCGGCCGTCGTCGCGCCGCAGCCGGTTGATCTGCGCCACCATCAGTACGCCGCCGAGCACGGCCACGCCGAACAGCGCGATGAATCCCACCGCGCTGGAGACGTTGAGCGTCATGCCGCGCAGGTGCAGCGCCGCGAAGCCGCCGATCATCGCCAGCGGCACCACCCCCAGCACCAGCAGCGGCTGGCGCAGGTTGCGGAACTCGCCGAAGAGCAACAGCAGCATCACCCCCAGCGTCAGCGGCAGGATCACCGCCAGGCGCTGCAGCGCGCGCTGCAGGTTCTCGAACTGCCCGCCCCACTCGAGGCGCCAGCGCTGGCGGTCGAAACGGACCTGCCGCTCGAGCGCCGGCTGGGCCTCGGCCAGGAAGCTCGACAGGTCGCGGCCCCGCGTGTTGAGCCGCACGATGAGATGGCGCTGGCCCATCTCGCGCACGATGACGCTTTCGCCCACCGTGGTGCGGATGCGCGCGACGTCCGACAGCGGCACCTGCGCGCCATTGGCCCCCGTCAGGCGCAGATCACCGATCGCCTGCGGGCTGGCACGCGACTCGGGCGTGAAGCGGACCGTCATGTCGTAGCTCTTCTCGCCGACGTAGACCTGCCCGATGGCCGCGCCGCCGATGCCGGTGGACACCAGCGTGGCGACGTCGGCGGCGTTGATGCCCAGCCGCGCCGCGGCGGCGCGGTCCAGGTCGATGCGCAGGTTGGGCAGCGGCGGCTCGACGTCCACCGCCACGTCGGCGGCGCCCGGCACCGTCCGCAGCACCTCGGCCACCCGGGCCGCGATGCGGCGTCCTTCGTCGAGGTCGTCGCCGAAGACCTTGACCACCAGGTCGCTGTGCGCGCCCGACAGCTTGTCCTGCACGCCGTCGATCATCGGCTGCATGAAGGACACGCTGTAGCCCGGCATGCGGGCATAACGCTCGGCCAGGCGCCGGATCAGGCCCTGCTTGCCGCCCGGCGCGGTCCAGCGCTCGTAGGGCGTGAGGCTGATGCTGGCCTCGATGTGGGAGGGCGTCCAGTAGTCGGTACCGTCGTCGTTGCGGCCGGTCTGCGTGACCACGTGGGCGACCTCGGGGAACTCCAGCGTCGCGCGGCGCAGCGCATCGGCCATGCCGGCGGCCTTCTCCAGCGTGATGCCGGGCGGCATCTGGACCTGCAGCCAGATCGAGCCCTCGTCGAGGTAGGGCAGGAAGTCCCGCCCGATCGTGCCGGCCAGCGCGGCCAGGGCCAGCGCCGACGCGGCCAGGGCCGCCGCCAGCCAGCGGCCGCGTCCGACGGCGCGCGCGAGGAAGGCGGCATACCGCGCCTGCAGCGCCTCCAGCGGCCGGTTGCGGAAGGGCGGGCGCGGTCGCCGGAAGGCCAGCCAGGCCAGCGCCGGCGTGAGCGTCAGCGCCACCAGTAGCGCGCCCACCAGCGCCGCGCCGACCGCGTAGGCCATCGGGCTGAAGAGCTTGTATTCGATGCGCTCGAACGCGAACAGCGGCAGGTAGGCCGCGGCAATCACCGCCATGCCGAAGAAGATCGGCCGCGCCACCTGCAGCGTCGCGACGATCGCGTCGCGCGGGGTCAGCGGCCGGTCGGCCGCCTGCTCGCGCCGGCGCAGCAGGTGCTCGACGACCACGACGGCGCCGTCCACGAGGATGCCGAAGTCGATCGCGCCCAGCGACAGCAGGTTGGCCGGCACATGGGCGTGGTGCATGAAGATGAAGGCCGCCAGCAGTGCCAGCGGGATGGTGACGGCCACGACCAGCGCCGCGCGTGGACTGCCGAGGAAGAGCAGCAGCACCAGCGTGACGACGACCATGCCTTCCACCAGGGTGTGGCCGACGGTGTGGGCCGTCGCCTCGATCAGCGTGGCGCGGTCGAGGTAGGGCACGACCTTGACGTCGCCCGGCAGCAGCGCGGTGTTGAGCTCGTCGACGGCCGCATGCAGGCCATCGAGCGTGCGCGACGGGTTGGTGTCCTTGAGCAGCAGCACGATGCCCTCGATCGTGTCGCCGTCGGTGTCCTTGCCCAGGATGCCGCGGCGCTCGACCTCGCCCAGGCGCAGCTCGCCCAGGTCCTGGACCAGCACCGGCACGCCGGCGGCCGTCTTCACCACCACGTGGCCCATGTCCTGCAGCGAGCGCAGCAGGCCGACGCCGCGCACGACGTAGGACTGCTCGCCGCGGTCGATCACGCTGCCGCCGCCGCTGCTGTTGTTGGCGTTCAGCGCGTCCACGACCTGGCTCAGCGTCAGGCCGTACTGCGTCAGCCGCGCGGGATCGAGCGAGAGCGTGAACTGCGTGGTCAGTCCGCCGAAGTTGGTGACGTCCACGACGCCCGCCACCTTCTTCAGCCGCGGGATGACGGTCCATGCCTGCAGCTCGGAGAGCTCGCGCAGGCTGCGCGTGGGGCTCTCCAGCGTGTAGCGGTAGATCTCGCCGGTGGGCGAGGTGTAGGGGTCCAGCCCCGGCCGCGCGCCATAGGGCAGCGAGAGCTCGGCCAGGCGCTCCTGCAGCCGCTCGCGCGACCAGTAGCCCTCGACGCCGTCCTGGAACACCACAGTCACCAGCGACAGGCCGAACAGACTGCGCGTGCGCAGCACCTGCATGCCGGGCGTGCCGAGCAGGGCGCGCTCGATCGGGATGGTGATCTGCTGCTCGACCTCCTCGGCGGCCAGGCCGTTGACCTGGGTGACGATCTGCGAGGTCACGTCGGCGATGTCCGGATAGGCCTCGATGGGCAGCTGCCGGAAGCTGTGGACGCCGTAGAGCGCGGCGAAGGCGAAGACCAGCCAGACGATGCCGCGGCGGTCGAAGCACAGGGTGACGAGGCGCTCAATCATGGAGGAGCACTCCGTCGCGCACGACCACGCGCTCGCCGGGCCGCAGGCCCGAGACGATCTCCACCTGGTCGCCCAGCGCGGCGCCGACGCTCACCTCGCGGGCGACATACCGACCCGGCGCGCGTTCGACGAAGACGCGCGTGAACAGGCCCTCCTGCAGCAGCGCCGAGGCGGGCACCACCGGTGCCGGGTGCGAGGGGCCGGCGAAGCGCAGCTTCACGAACATGCCGGGCCGCAGGCGGCCGTCGGCGTTGTCCAGGATCAGGCGGACCTTGACGGTGCGGGTGTCGGGATCCAGCACCTCGCCGATGTAGCGCACCGTGCCGGCGCGCGGATCGTCGGGATAGGCGTTCAGCACGACCTGGGCCGACTGCCCGACGAAGATCCTGGCCAGGTCCTTCTCCGGCACGGCGGCGGTCACCGAGACCCGGCTCAGGTCCGCGATCGTCATCAGCGGCGCATTGACGTCGTTCCAGTAGCCGCCCGGCGCGGCGTTCATCTCGATGACGCGGCCAGCCAGCGGCGCGCGGACCGACAGGCGACGCCCGGCGTTGTCCTCCGCGCTCGCGCCCAGTTGCGCGAGCCGGGCCTGCGCGGTGCGCAGGTCGTTGGCCGCCTGCGCGCGGGCGAGCTGCGCGGCCTCCAGGTCCTTGCGCGCGGCGATGTCGGCGTCGAAGAGCAGCTGTTGGCGGTCGAGGTCACGGCTCGCCTGGGCGGCCGCGTCGCGCGCCCTGGCCGCATCGCCGCGGGCCGCGCTCAGGTCGGAGGAGTCCAGCGTGAAGAGCACGTCGCCCGCGCGCACCGGATCGCCCAGCGCGCGGTGCAGTCCCACCACGCGACCCGTGACCGGCGGCGCGATGCGGGCGAGGTGGTCGGGCAGCGCCTCGATCGTGCCGGGCGCGGCGATGGGCTGCTCGACCGCCTGGCTCCGCACCGCGGCGACCACGAGGCGCTCGCGCAGCGGCGAGTCCGCCGGCACCACGATGTCCGCGCCCTCGCGGTGCGCGGATGCCGTCGCGGCGGTCGCGGCGGGCGGGGCGGAGGCGGCGTGGGCCGGGGAGTCGTCACAGCCGGCGAGCCAGAGCGGCGCGCTGGCGAGCAGGAGCAGGCAGGCCGGGGTCGTGAACGACCGTGGCGTGCCGCGATCGGTGATGCGGAGGAAACGGAGAGGCAGCATGAGGGGCTCCTGCGGGCGACGGCCGCAGGACGCCCCTCAAGCGTGGGCTGGAGGGATCCGGACGGTCGTCGCTCGCGGCGAAGGGAATCGGCGAGGGGCGGCGGCGGGTGCCGCGTGGCGTCGACAACTGGGGTCGGGATCCATGGGGGCTCCTTGGGGACTGGACGGGCAAGCGGACAGGCCGGGCCGCCAGTGCGACGCGACGAGCGGCAGGTTACGCAGCCCTTCCTGAAGAAACCCTGAACTTCCAGCCATGTCCGGGCTCACACCCGACAGTCATTCAAGCCTGATCTGTTGCGCCGGCAGGATCGCGCCGTCGGCCGCGGAGCCGTGCCAGCGCCGCAGCGCGCGCTGGAAGAACAGGCTGTTGGGCAGTTGCAGGCTGGTGCCACTGGCCGGGTCGCCGCTTTCGAGCAGCGTCGTGTAGACCAGGTTGATGTCGACCACGCGGCCCTTCACGCCGGGCTTGTCGCCAGATTCCAGCAGTTCCACGACGTCGCCGATGCGGAAGGCGCGGGTGACGTAGATCAGCAGCGCGCAGAAGAGGTTGGACAGCACGCTCCACGCGGCGAAGAACGCGACCGCGCCCACGGTCGCGAAGCCGGTGAAGGCGGTCCAGAGGACGGCGCCGGAGACGCCCAAACGCTCCAGCGACCAGAGCACGGCGCCGCCATAGATCAGCACCGCGACCGAGCGCAGGAAGACCGTGGCGACGGTCACGGGCAAGGCGTAGGCGCTGGTGAGCTTGCGGGTGAGGTGGCGCGCGATGCGCATCACGAGCCAGGCGCCCAGACCGATCAGGATGACCTCGATCAGTGGGACCAGGAGGTCGAGCCACTCGGCGGCCCAGGCGGGCAGGACATCGTGCAGGAGCCGGTTCAACTTGTTCATGGGACGCGAGTGTCGGTGCCTTCGGCGGGGAATGTCTGTATCGGCATGAACGCCCTCGCCCCCGCGAGGAGGGAAAGGGCAGGGAGAGCGGCTGCTTCGAAGGGCTGCAGCGCCGTGGCGCGGTCTCGTGTGCCCGAAGGGTGGGACAACCGAAGAGTCGGCCGCGCGGCGGCACGCGGTTAACCTCCGGCGGTCGCTCACGTCCCGTGTGGCGGCCTCGCTCACGAGGAGCGCCGGCCAGGCGCCCCGCCGCGTTCCTTCACTGCCCGAGGGCTTCATGCATCGACTGTTCCGAGTCCTGGTCTCCGTGTGCGTGCTCGGCCTGTCCGTCACGGCCGCGCGCGCCGACGACAGCACCCGCATCGCGTTCGACAGCTTCACGCCCAAGTCGCTCTTCGACCTCGCGCGCGAGCGCCGTGCGCAATGGGTGCCGACGCCGGTATGGGGCGATCTGAGCCTGCCGGCCGGTGTTGCCGGACCGGTGCCCGCGATCGTGCTCGCGCACGGCAGCGATGGCGTGGGGCCGGGTCTGCAGCAGTGGGTCCAGGCCTTCAACGGCATCGGCGTGGCGACCTTCATTGTCGACAGCTTCGCGCCGCGAGGCGTGTCGTCGACCGCGGCGGACCAGACCAGCGTGCCGGCCGCGGCCAACGTGATGGACGCCTTCCAGGCGCTGCGGTTGCTGTCGGCCGACCCCCGCATCGACGCCAGGCGCATCGGCGTCATGGGTTTCTCGCGCGGCGGCACCGTGGCGCTGCAGACGGCGCAGTTGCCGTTTCTGCGGGCCGTGGTGAAGACCGGCCAGGCCTTCGCGCTGCACATCGCGACCTATGCCGGCTGCTCGCAGATCTATACCTCGCCGAACCTGACGCGCGCGCCGCTGCTCAACCTCGTCGGGGCCGCCGACGACTACACGCATCCGGAGCCCTGCGAGGCTCTGGCCGCCGAGTACGCCACGCTGGGCACGCCGGTGGAGACGCATCGCTACGCCGATGCGCATCATGCGTGGGACAGCCTGCTGCCGGTGCGCTACCGGGCCGATGCGACCAGCGGCTACGCCTGCGGCGTCATCCGCACCGACATCCCGACCTGGGTGGTGACCTCCGAGCGCACCGGGCAGGTGATCCCGTCGGATCAACTGACGGCGTTCATCAACGCGTGCATGACGCGCGGCGCGCACGTCGGCCGCAACGAGGCGGCCTTCCAGGCCTCGCGCGAGGATGCGACGCGCTTCGTGCGGCGCGTGTTCTTCGGTCAGTGAAGGCCGCGGCGAATCGGCACACACGTCCGCCAATGTCGGCTGTTCGCGCCGGCGGCCGGTGTTGTGAACTGAGCGGGGGCGAGCCCCGCTTCAATGCGCGTGCGCGAGCGCGAAATCCAGCGCCGCGCACACGGCCGTCACCTGCGCCGCGACGCATTCGTCCGGCGTGGTGCGCGGGCTGTCGGGATAGACCTCGGTGGTGGTGGTGAAGGGCGCGCCGGTGAGGCTCGCGCACAGGCCGGACTGGCGCACCGGGAACTCGATCACGCCGTCCGCGATCACCGGGAAGCCGATGATCCGGCCTTGCGCGTCGGGCGGCGCGATGTGGGTCACCCGCCGCACGGCCTCGATCACGGCCTGCTGGAAATCGAGCCGCGTGGTCTCGCTGTCGCCGACCAGGTAGAAGCCGTCCGGCACGCCGTCGCGGTCGGGCTCCTTGCCGTCGCGGGCCGCCAGCGCCGGCTGGAATTCGGTGGCGTCGGTGTCGGTGGTCTCGTGCAGGTCGATGTGCAGCAGGAACCGGCCCGCCAGCGGCTCGACCAGCGCGATCAGCGCGCTCGACTCCGCGGCCTCGCGGCGCGCGCCGAAATTGCGGTTGGGATCGACCGCGTGGTAGTTCCAGCGGCAGATCCGCTCATAGGCCCAGGGGCTGACGCAGGGCACGACCAGCAGGTTGACGCGGCCGGCGTAGCGCGCCGCGTGGTCCTCGGCGAAACCCAGCGCGCCCAGCACGCCGCTGGTCTCGTAGCCATGGACGCCGCCGGTGACCAGCGCGACGGGCAGGTCCGGCCGCCAGTCGCGGCTCTTGAGCGCCAGCAGGGGGTAGCGGTCGTCGCCGTAGGCGAGCTCGCCATAGCGGACGATCTCGAAATCGTCGGCGAGCGCCTCGACGCGCGGGACCACGTCCTGGTCGTGGCGGCGATGCCGGACCTGGCGCTCGCGCCAGGCAGTCCGTTCCGCGTCGCCCCAGGGGACGCCGGGGGTGCCGATGGGATAAAAGCGCGCTGTGCTCATGCTGGCTTCCGGAAGAGGGTTGGACCGATGGCCCGCGATGATGCCGCAAGGCAGGGAGGCCGGCCGTCGGTCACGGTGAGGGCGGGACGCCGGCAGGGGAGAATGCGCGTCGCTCGGGCGGCGCTGTCCACGGCGGCTGCCCGCGACCCCTGGTGCCTGGACATGAAAGACCTCGACATGCAGCGTTTTCGGATGGCGGCGGCCGGCCTGGCCACCCTCGGCCTCACGGCCTGCCAGTCGCCCGCGCCATCGGACGATCCGTCCTGGACCACGCAGGCCGTCTCGATCTATCGGACGGAAGCGGACGCCCTCGACGTCGTGGCGGGACGGTTCGGGCCGGTGCCGCTCGCGCTGGAACGCAGCGCCGACCTGGTCGTGCTGGGGCGCAGCTCGTGCTCCTCGACCGCCGTGAAGGTCCGCAATGCCCAGGGCGTCATCGGATGGACGCCCGCGAGCGGGGTGTCCGACCCTGGACCTTGCCCGCTGCCGTCCGGCCCGGCGTGACCGCCTGATCGGACGCGCAAATCCGCGGACGAGCGGACGACCGGAAATCGGCCGCCCGGAACGACAGAACGCCCGGCATGCCGGGCGTTCTGCAGGGAGCGATCCGACGGCGTCCGGGCGCGGATCGCGCCGCCGACACAGCGGCCCGCGGGCTCACTGGATCGAGGCCACCTGCGTGTCGGCGGACGCGTCGCGGCGGCCGGTGATGACGACGGTGGGCAGTTGCTCGCGCTTGACCGAGATCACCACCGGATCGAGCGTGATGACCGAGGCGCGCAACTCGCGCTGGCCCTGGGCGTGGGCCATGCCCAGCGCCAGCGTCAGGGCGGCGACGGCGCCGAAGGCGACGGCCTTGACCGTGGTGTGGGTGGCGGAAGCGAGGGCGAGGCGGCGGGTGGTGCTCATGTCGATCTCCTGAAGCGGTGTGCGGTGTCGATGGAGTCAGTGTCGTCATCGCCGCCGCGCCTTTCGAGCGGCGGGCGACGAAGCCGCATCGCGACGGCGCGAACTGCATCGGCGCCGGACAGACCGTCGGCAGCCGGCGCCCATCGGTTCCGTCGAAGCAGCGCTGGCGCTCCAGGAAGACCGCGTCAGCGGCCGCCCGCCACGTCCAGGGTCGCGCCCACCGTGTAGCTCGCCGCCGGGGACAGCAGCCAGGCGATCGCCTCCGCGATCTCCTCCGCCCGGCCCAGCCGCCCGATCGGGACGGTGGCGGCGGCCGCCGCGAGCAGGGCCGGCAAGTCGGCGGCGGGCCGGCTGTCGGCATGGATCTCGGTCTCGATGATCCCGGGCCGGACGCCGTTCACCCGGATGCCCTGGCCGATCAGCTCCTGGCCCAGGCTCAGCGTCAGCGTGTCGACCGCCCCCTTGCTGGCGGCGTAGTCGCTGTAGAGATCCGCCGAGCCCCGCTGCGCCGCGCGCGACGACAGGTTGACGATCGCGCCGCCGGCGCCGCCGCGGGCGGTGCTCATGCGCAGCGCCGCCTGCTGCGTGCAGAAGACGACGCTGAAGACATTGACCTCGAACATGCGACGCAGCCGCTCGGGCGTGATGCCGTCCAGCGAGGTGGCGGGCGCCACGATGCCGGCGTTGTTGACCAGCCCGGTGACGCGGCCGAGCGCCTCGTCGACCTGCCGGAACATCGCCTCGACCTGCGCCGGATCGGCGACGTCCGCCTGCACGGTCAGCGCGCGCCGGCCCAGGCGGCGGACGTCCTGCGCGACCGCCTCCGCCGCGGCGGCGTCGTGCCGGTAGTTGAGCGCCAGGTCGTGCCCCTGGCGGGCCAGCAGCCGGGCGGTGGCGGCGCCGATGCCGCGGCTGGCGCCGGTGACGAGGGTGAGGGGGCGGGGGATGTCGGTGCTCATGCGGCGGATTCTGCGCCGCCCGCGGCGCTCGCCGGGCGCGCGGTCCTGGCATCATCGCGCCTTCGTCCCCTCGACCAGGAAGCTCCATGGGCCAGCGTCTCCGCTTCTTCGCAATGGCGCTGGGCCTGCTGGCCGTGACGCCGCTGGCACTGGCCGAGCAGTTCAAGGTGCTGGTCTTCAGCAAGACCGCGGGCTGGCATCACGAGTCCATCCCGGCCGGCGTGGCGGCGATCCAGCGGCTCGGGCAGCTGCACGACTTCGGCGTGTGCTGGACCGAGGATGCGAACCGGGTGATGAACGACCAGGAACTGGCGAAGTACCAGGCCGTCGTCTTCCTCCTCACCACCGGCGACGTCCTGGACGCGGCGCAGCAGGCGGCCTTCGAGCGCTACATCCGCGCCGGCGGCGGCTTCGTGGGCGTGCACAGCGCCGCGGACACGGAACATGGCTGGCCCTGGTATGGGCGCCTGGTGGGGCGGATGTTCCAGGCGCATCCGGCCAACCAGACGGCGACGCTGGTGGTGCAGGACAGCAACTTCCCCGGCATGGACCGCTTCCCGCGGCGCTTCCTCTTCACCGAGGAGTGGTACCAGTTCGGGCCGCCCCGGTCGGAGGGCCTGAAGGTGCTGCTGACGGTGGACGAGCGGACCTACCAGCCCGCCACCGAATGGGGTGGCAAGCCGGTCGCGCCCATGGGCGCCAGCCACCCGATCAGCTGGTACCAGCAGGTCGACGGCGGGCGCAGCTTCTACACCGCCCTCGGCCACCTGCCCGCCTCCTACGGCGACGAGCGGTTCCAGCACCACCTGTTCGGCGGCATCTACTGGGCCGCCACCGGCAAGGGCTTCAGCGCCGAGTGAGCCGGTGACGCTGCCGCGCTCCCCTGAATCGGCGACGCGCGCGTCGTATCCGATGCAACCGGGCGTTGCGGGCGCGCGGCCCTTCGTGTCTGTCCTGTAAAGCACGTGGCCCGGCCGCCGCTTGCTGCCGCTTACGAATCGGCGCCTTCGGTTGCAGGGCGTGTGAGGGGCGCTCCGAATAATCCGCCGCCCTTGAGGCACCCCACATCCCCGGAGGACGGATTCCATGACGATCACTTCGACGCGCCCCGGTGGCGCTCCCCGCCTGCATCCGCTGGCCCTGTCGCTGGCGCTGGCCGGCGTGCTCGCCGGTTGCGGCGGCGGATCCTCCGACGACGCGTCGGTCCAGGAGGCGCGTCTGCCCGGAGGCGGCGCCACCTCCGGCGCCACCGCGGCGGCCGCCGGCGCGCAAGTGTGCTTCTACGAGCATGTGAACTATGCCGGCGCCAGCCTGTGCACCAGCACCAGCACCAGCTGGATCGGCGCGGCCTGGAACGACCGCATCTCGTCGATCCGCGTGCCGGCCGGCTACAAGGTCGAGCTCTTCGCCGACAGGGACCTGCGCGGCACCACCGTCACGCTGACGGCGGACAGCGCCAACCTGGTCGGTCTGGGCCTGAACGACGCGGTGTCCTCGATGCGCGTGACGCCGCCCGCGGCGCCGTCCAAGGTGACCCTGGCCTCGGTGCAGTTCGCGCAGTCGATGCTCTACGCCAGCGGTGACAGCCAGCTGGTGCTGGTCGCCAACAAGCCCACGCTGCTGAAGGTCAACGTGACCGCGCCGGCCGGCACCACCGCGCCAACCGGCGTCGTGCGCGTCGACAACACCGTCGACGGCAGCAGCCGCGACCTGCCGCTGGCAGCGCCGCGGCGCGGCCTGCCGACGACCGTGTCGGAGACGCAGTCCTTCGACGACGCCTACAGCGTCACCGTCCCGGCCGAGCTGGTGAAGAGCGGCCTGAAGGTCACGGTGACCGTGGCCGGCGCCGCGGCCCAGAGCTTCACGCCGCGGGTGGGCGGCGGCACGCCGATGCGCTTCATCCCGATCCCGGTGCGCATCGCCGGCACCACCGGCCAGCTGCCGGCCGACCAGACCGCGCACCTGCGCGCGCTGTTCCCGGTGTCGTCGGTGACGCTGCGCTCGCATCCGACCTTCGTGTCGTCCAAGGTGACCACGCTGCCGACCACGGACTCGGGCTGGAGCGATGCCTTCGGCAAGATCCTGGGCGAGCTCAACGACCTGCACCGCATCGAGGGCGCCGCGCGCCAGGACTACTACTTCGGCTTCATCCCCAAGCGCACCTGGGGCCTGGCGGGCCTGGGCTACATGCCCGGCAGCTCGGCCGTCGGCTTCGACATGCCGAGCGCACCGGACACCGTGCGCGACGTGGTGGCGCACGAGCTGGGCCACAACTTCTCGCTGCCGCACGCGGCCTGCGGCGGCGCGGGTTCGCCGGACCCCAACTATCCGTATCCGGACGCCAACCTGGGCAAGCCGGGCCGCTACGTCTGGAGCTACCTGTCGGACGTGAACGCGTTCTACGACCCGCGCCCGACCGACCGCCACGACATCATGAGCTACTGCGGCGGCACGGTGTTCTCGGACTACAACTACCGCCGCATGCAGACCTTCCTGACGCCGGCCGAAACGGCCGCTGCGCAGGTCAAGGGCACGGCCGCGGGCGCCGACGGCGACCGTCCGGTGGCGACGCAGGACGTGCTGCTGGTCAGCGGCAGCATCCGGGGCAAGCAGGTCGAGATCAACCCGGTCAAGACGCTGGTGGCCAGGCCCGACGCGAGCGGCGGCGCCTACCTGCTGCGCGTGCAGACGGCCGGCGGCCAGATCGTCGAGCAGCGCTTCACGCCGCAGTCGGTGGACCATGACGGCGAGCTGCTGCACTTTAGCGTGCTGGTGCCCAAGGTCGACAACATCGCCAGCATCAGCGTGCTGAGCGACGGCGCGACGCTGGCGCAGGCGCAGGCCCGGGTGAGCAACGCGCGCCAGAAGGCGCTGGCCACCGGCAGCAGCCGCGCGCAGGTGCAGGTCAAGGAAGCTGGCGGCAAGGCCACGCTGCGCTGGGATGCCGAGGCGACGCCCTTCCTGAGCGTGACCTGGACCGACGGCACCCGCCGCCTGAACCTGGCGCAGGACCTGCAGGGCGGCGAGGTGACGCTGGACACGCAGGAGCTGCCGACCGGCGGTCGCTTCGAGTTCATCGTGTCGGACGGCCTGAACGCGCAGCGCGTCGAGCTGTCGCGCTGAGCCCGGACCGAGCCAGAGGCCGGGGCCTTGGCGCCTGGCCTTCGGCCTCGACGTCGAGCTGAATGGACGCGCCGCCTGTCGGGAGATCGCGGCGCGTCTTGCATTGCGGCGGCAGGCCGTTATCGTCGAGCCCCATGACCTCATCCCCTTCCGATCGCGGGCCCGAGCGCCTCGCGGCCTGCTGTTGCGGCCAGCTCAGCGCGCGCGTCGTGGGCCAGCCGGTGCGGGTGTCCATCTGCCACTGCCTGGCCTGCCAGCGCCGCACCGGCAGCGTCTTCGGCCAGCAGGCGCGCTTCCGCCGCGAGGAGGTGACGGTGGCCGGCCGCTCGACCGAATACGTGCGCGTCGGCGACGAGGGAACGCGGGCCCGCTTCCACTTCTGTCCAGACTGCGGCTCGACGGTCTTCTACGAGCCCGAGGCGCTGCCGGACTTCATCGCGATTCCCGTCGGCGCCTTCGCCGATCCGACCTTCCCCGCGCCCACCGTGTCGGTCTACGAGGACCGCATGCACGCCTGGGTCGTGCCGCCGCCGGACGCGGAGCACTGGGGCTGAGCGCCGGGCCGGCGCCATCGCTTCCCCGCCGCGTCGCGTCATTCCAAGCACAGGAGCTTTCATGTTCGACCACGTCAAGTTCGGTGTCCGCGACTACGCCGCCAGCAAGGCCTTCTACCTGCAGGCGCTGGCGCCGATCGGCGTGTCGGTGGTCGGGGAGGGCGAGCCCTCCTACGGCGCGGAACTGAGCGCCGGCGGCGAGTCCTCGCTATGCCTGTTCGAGACCACCGAGACGCCGGCCCACCTGCACATCGCATTCGTGGCGCCGCGGCGCGAGCAGGTCGATGCGTTCCATCGCGCCGCCCTGGCCGCCGGCGGCCGGGACAACGGACCGCCCGGGCTGCGTCCGAAGTACCACCCGAACTACTACGCGGCCTTCGTCATCGATCCGGACGGGCACAACATCGAGATGGTCTGCCACGCTCCGGCGTGAGGTCGACTTGACGTCGGGGTGAGGCCGCCGTGAGGCGGTTCAGCGGCAGAAGCCCTCGTCCCAGGCGCGCGTGCCGTAGAGCACTGGCATCAAACGGCGAGGCCCGGAGGGATCGGCTGGATCGGCCGCCAGGCAGAACTTGGCCATGTAGCCCCGCGTGGGATCGGACCGGTCCGATGAGCGGATGTTCAGGTAGACCTGGTAGACCCGGCCGGGCTGCAGCATCGGTGCAGTCGCGGGCCGCGCGCTTGCGCCGTCCGGTGCCTGGCCGTAGGCGAAGCAGCTGGCCGACGACATCGTCTCCAGGCGCTGCGCATCCAGCAGTACCGACCAGACCTCGGCGACCGGGCTGACCGACACGTCACTGACCATCACCGCCTGCAAGCGGATCGTGGGCCCGCGCGCAGCCTCCTTGGCGCTGATCGTGAAGCAGGGCTGCCCCTCCTGAAGCCGCACTTCGGCGTCGCCTACCCGCGAGGTCGCGCAGGCCGTGCCGAGCGCGGCGCACAAGGCCAGCGCCAGCGTCGCGTCAAGGCAGGTTCGCGGTGTCGGACGGGTTGGTGAGGAAGGCATTCAGCACCTCTTCGAAAAGGGCCAGTTGTTGCGCGAACTGCGCCTGGCGCATCGCTTGCGGCGCGTTCAGGTGCTTGAGCGCGAAGTAGTCGGCCAGCAGGTCGCCCTGTGACTCCATGTTGTAGTCGCCCAGCTTGGCGCCAGCCTTGAGCTCGTAGTCGTAGCCCAACCCGATGCGGATGGCACCACGCAGCCGCACCGGGTAACCGAGTTGGTACTGCCAGACATGCACCATCTCGTGGATGAACCACTGCTTGGTGTAGACGTCGGTTGATGAGAAGTCTTCCTTGAAGTGCTTCTTGTTGAAATAGATCTCCCCGTTGGGCGTCATCGCCGTGTCGTCGGGCTGCAAGCCGAAGGGAAGGTACTCGTCGTTGTGGACCTTCACCCGGCTGTAGTCGATCGCGTCCTTGAAGAGCAGCCGCGCCATTGCGATCTCGCCGCTGGTGAGAGGGCGGACCCCGCCTTCTGGCGTGGCCAACGGCCGCAGCGGTGCTGGGACATTGACGGCCCGTGCTGGAGGGATGACCTCCCCGGCCAGCATCGTCCAGGAAGTGTCGAGACTCGTGCCGATACTGGCGTCCAGGCCGATCGGCCCGGGGCGCGGCGAGGGGCCGAGGCACCGTGTGCCGGGGTCGGACAGCATCTGGCGGACGTCCAGCCCAATCGGGCCCGGAGCAAGGGCACGTGCCATGGGAGCCTTTCAGCGAGGGATGCCGGTGGCATTCCCGGCGATCCGACGATGTTGCCCGCTCGCGGACGCCGCGGCAAATGACTCTCGGCCAATCGCACGCGCGCCCGCTGTGCGCTGCCGCACACAAGCCGCCATCGCGGGGGACCGATAACCGGCGCGCCTCGCTCGATATCCAAACTGGGATCGACAAAGCCGGCGCGCGGCAGTAAAAACCGGCGTTCATAAAACATTCAGGAGACAAAAATGTTTCATACAGGTTGGAGCCGGCGTGCCGCGCTCGTTCGCGCGGTGCTGATCGTCGGCGGTGCGACGCTGGGCCTGCTGGCCGGCGGCGCCCGCGCCGAGGACAAGGGCCTGGTCGGCATCGCGATGCCGACCAAGAGCTCGGCCCGCTGGATCGCCGATGGCGACAACATGGTCAAGGCCTTCCAGGCCAAGGGCTACAAGGTCGACCTGCAGTACGCCGAGGACGACATCCCCAACCAGCTCGCCCAGATCGAGAACCTGATCACCCGCAAGGTGAAGGTGCTGGTGATCGCGTCCATCGATGGCTCGGCGCTGTCGCCGGTGCTGCAGAAGGCGGCCGACCGCGGCATCAAGGTCGTCGCCTACGACCGGCTCATCAAGGGCACGAAGAACGTCGACTACTACGTCACCTTCGACAACTTCCAGGTCGGCGTGATGCAGGGCCAGAGCCTGATCGACAAGCTGGGCCTGGCCCAGGGCAAGGGACCGTTCAACATCGAGCTCTTCGGCGGCTCCCCCGACGACAACAACGCGGCCTTCTTCTACGACGGCGCGATGTCGGTGCTCAAGCCCTACATCGACAGCGGCAAGCTGGTCGTGCGCAGCAAGCAGCTGGGCATGGCCAAGGTCGGCACGCTGCGCTGGGATGCCGCCACCGCGCAGGCCCGCATGGACAACCTGCTGTCGGCCTTCTACGGCAAGGACAAGCTGCATGCCGTGCTGTCGCCGTATGACGGCATCAGCATCGGCATCCTGTCCTCGCTGAAGGGCGCCGGCTACTGCACCGCCAAGCAGCCGTGCCCGGTCGTTTCGGGCCAGGACGCGGAGCTGCCGTCGGTCAAGTCCATCCTCAAGCACGAGCAGGCCAGCACCGTCTTCAAGGACACACGCCAGCTGGCGCAGGCGGCGGCGACCGTCAGCGACGAGATGCTGGCCGGCAAGACGCCTGCCGCGGTCAACGACACCAAGACCTACAACAACGGCGTGAAGGTCGTGCCCAGCGTGCTGCTCAAGCCGGTCTCGGTCGACGCGGCCAACGTGAAGCCGGTGCTGGTCGACAGCGGCTACTACAAGGACACGCAACTGCGCTGAGCGGCGCGGTCATCGGTCCATGAACGCGACAACCCACGACAGCGCGGCTCCGGCCCCGCTGCTGGCGCTGCGCGGCATTACCAAGCGGTTCCCCGGCGTCGCGGCGCTGGAGGACGTGCGGTTGTCCGTGCGCGCCGGCGAGATCCATGCGCTCTGCGGCGAGAACGGCGCCGGCAAGTCGACGCTGATGAAGGTGGTGTCGGGCGTCTACCCGCACCCCGACCATGGCGGCGACTACGGCGGCGAGCTCTGCTTCGACGGCGAGGTGCGCCGCTTCGCCGGCATCGCCGACAGCGAGCGGCTGGGCATCATCATCATTCACCAGGAGCTGGCGCTGGTGCCGCAGCTCTCGATCGCGGAGAACCTGTTCCTCGGTCACGAGCCCGCGCGGCTGGGCGTCATCGACCGCATGGCGATGCACCAGCGCGCGGTCGAGCTGCTAGCGCGGGTGGGCCTGCGGGCCTCGCCGCAGACGCCGGTCGGCGAGCTCGGCGTCGGCCAGCAGCAGCTGGTGGAGATCGCCAAGGCGCTGGCCAAGGAAGTGCGGCTGCTCATCCTGGACGAGCCCACCGCCAGCCTCAACGACACCGACAGCGACGCGCTGCTGGACCTGCTGCTCGAGCTCAAGCGCCAGGGCATCGCGTCCATCCTGATCTCCCACAAGCTCAAGGAAGTGACGCGCGTCGCCGATGGCCTGACGGTGCTGCGCGACGGGCGTTCCATCCTCAGCCTGGACTGCGCCACCGACCCGATCTCCGAGGCGCGGATCATCCAGGCGATGGTCGGCCGCGACCTGTCCGAGCGCTACCCGCCGCGCACGCCGGCGATCGGCGAGTTGCTCTTCGAGCTGCGCGACTGGCGCGCGTTCCACCCGGTGCAGGCCGGGCGCGAGGTGGTCAAGGGCGTCGACCTGACGGTGCGCCGCGGCGAGATCGTCGGCATCGCCGGGCTGATGGGCGCGGGCCGGACCGAGCTCGCGATGAGCGTGTTCGGCCGCAGCTATGGCCGGCGCATCAGCGGCAGCGCCTGGATGGACGGCCGCGAGGTCGATGTGTCCACGGTGCCCAAGGCGATTGCCGCCGGCCTGGCCTACGTGACCGAGGACCGCAAGTCGCTGGGCCTGCTGCTGGAGGAGTCGGTCGCGGTCAACACCTCGCTGGCGCACCTGGGCGGCGTGTCGCGCGGCGGCGTGCTGGACCGGGCGCGCGAGCATCAGGTCGCGCAGGACTTCCGGCGCCAGCTCGGCACCCGCTGCGCGGGCGTGGACCAGCGCGTCGTGCACCTGTCCGGCGGCAACCAGCAGAAGGTGGTGTTGGCCAAGTGGCTGTTCGCCGGGCCGCGGCTGCTGATCCTGGATGAGCCGACGCGCGGCATCGACGTCGGCGCGAAGTACGAGATCTACAGCCTGATCGCCGGTCTGGCGGCGCGCGGCTGCGGCATCCTGCTGATCTCCTCGGAGATGCCGGAGCTGCTGGGCCTGTGCGACCGGCTGTATGTGATGAACGAGGGGCGCATGGTGGCGGAGTTCCCGGCCGCCGGCACGACCCAGGAAATGATCATGGGCGCCATCGTCGGCGCCGGAGAAGTCGCTCATGTCTGAACCGATCGCGGCGTCCGTGACGCCGCCGGCCGCCGCGTCCGCGGGCCTCGGCCAATTCCTCAAGCGCCATCTGCGCGATTACGGCATGTTGCTGTCGCTGGTGGCGATCATGGCGCTCTTCGAGGTGCTGACCGACGGCACGCTGCTGGAGCCGCTCAACCTCACCAACCTGGTCCTGCAGAACAGCTACATCGTCATCATGGCGCTGGGCATGCTGCTGGTGATCGTCACCGGCCACATCGACCTCTCGGTGGGCTCGGTATGCGGTTTCATCGGCGCGCTCGCGGCGGTGCTGATGGTGCAGTACGAATGGGCCGCGCTGCCCGCCGGCCTGGTCTGCCTGCTCGCGGGCGCGGTGATCGGCGGCGCGCAGGGCTGGTTCGTCGCCTACCTGGGCATCCCGTCCTTCATCGTGACGCTGGCCGGCATGCTGGTCTTCAAGGGCCTGGCGCTGGCGCTGCTGCAGGGCCAGTCGCTCGGTCCCTTCCCCGACAGCTTCCAGGCGCTGAGCGCCGGTTTCCTGCCCGAGCTCTTCGGGCAGGAGGATCCGCGTCCGACGACGCTGGGCCTGGGTCTGTTGCTGGCGGCGGTCTCGCTCACGGTCGCGTGGCGGCATCGCGCCGCGGCGGCGCGGCACGGCATGGAGACGGAGCCCGGGGTGGTCTTCTGGACGCGGCAGGGACTGCTGGTCGCCGCGATCGCCGCGATGAGCTGGCTGATGGCCTCCTACAAGGGGCTGCCGACGGTCATGGTGCTGATGGTCGTGCTGACCCTGGCCTATGACTTCATCGCCGGCCGCACCACGCTGGGCCGGCGCGTCTACGCGGTCGGTGGCAACGAGAAGGCGGCCCGCCTGTCGGGCGTGCGCACGCAGCGCATCGCCTTCCTGACCTTCGTGAACATGGGCGCGCTGGCGGCGCTGGCCGGCCTGGTCTTCGCCGCGCGGCTCAACACCGCCACGCCCAAGGCGGGCCTGGGCTTCGAGCTCGACGTCATCGCCGCCTGCTTCGTCGGCGGCGCCTCGGCCTCGGGCGGCGTGGGCAAGATCATGGGCGCCGTGATCGGCGCCTTCGTGATGGGCGTGATGAACAACGGCATGTCCATCCTGGGCGTCGGCATCGACTACCAGCAGGTCATCAAGGGCCTGGTGCTCCTGGCCGCCGTGTTCGTCGACGTCTACAACAAGCGCAAGTAGGGCCGGGCTTCAGCGCGCCGGGCCCGCGGCATCCGCGGTGATGGCGACATCGCGGAGGTGGCGGCTAGTGCACCGGGCCACTACCGCATTGCCTGCACCGCCTCCACCGCGTCCAGCACCGCCTCCGGCGTTGCAGGCGCCCGCAGCGGCGGGTCGCAGCGGGCCGGCCCGCAGGCGGCGACCGCGTCCTTGATCGCCAGCAGCACCGAGAAGGGCAGCAGCAGCGGCGGCTCGCCCACCGCCTTCGAGCGGTGGATGCTGTCCACCGCATTGGGCGCGTCGTACAGGGCGACGCGGAAGTCGCGCGGCATGTCGTTGGCGGTCGGGATCTTGTAGGTGCTGGGTGCGTGCGTCAGCAGCAGGCCGGAGCGCGGATGCCAGACCAGCTCCTCGCTGGTCAGCCAGCCCTGGCCCTGCACGAACGCGCCTTCCACCTGGCCGATGTCCAGCGCCGGGTTCAGCGACTGGCCGACGTCGTGCAGCACGTCCGCGCGCAGCACCCGCGTCTCGCCGGTCAGCGTGTCGACCAGCACCTCCGCCACCGCGGCGCCGAAGGCGTAGTAGTAGAACGGATGCCCCTGCAGCTTCGCGCGGTCCCAGTGCAGGCCGGGCGTCGCGTAGAAACCGTCGCTCCACAGCTGGATGCGCTCCAGGTAGGCCTGCGCCACCAGCGCCTTGAAGCCGATGGATCGCGCGCCCTCGGGACCGTGGCCCCGCACCTCGCCGCCGTCGAAGACCAGCGCGTCTTCGTCGCAGCCCAGCAGCCGCGCCGCCAGCGGCATCAGCCGCCGCTTGATCCTGCGGGCCGCGTCCTGCGCCGCCTTGCCGTTGAGGTCCGAGCCGGTGGACGCCGCCGTCGCCGAGGTGTTGGCGACCTTGCTGGTGTCGGTGGCGCTGGCCCGCACCTGCGCGGCGGGCACGCCCAGTTCGTGCGCCACCACCTGCGCGACCTTGGTGTTGAGCCCCTGGCCCATCTCGGTGCCGCCGTGGTTCACCAGCACCGAGCCGTCGGTGTAGACATGGACCAGCGCGCCCGCCTGGTTCAGGTGGACGACGTTGAACGAGATGCCGAACTTGACCGGCGTGAGCGCCAGGCCGCGCTTGAGCACCGGGCTGGCGGCGTTGAAGGCCGCGATCTCGGCGCGCCGCGCGGCGTAGCCGGAGGTCTCGATCAGGCGGTCGGTCAGCGGCTGGATCAGGTTGTCCTCGACGCGCTGGCCGTAGGGCGTGAGGTCCTGGCCGTCGCGGTAGAAGTTGCGTTGCCGCACCACGAGCGGATCCAGTCCCAGTCGCCGCGCGATGCCGTCCAGGATCATCTCGATCGCCAGCGCGCCCTGCGGGCCGCCGAAGCCGCGGAAGGCGGTGTTGCTCTGGGTGTTGGTCCGCGCGCAGTAGCCGTGCATCGCCACATGCGGCAGCCAGTAGGCGTTGTCGAAGTGGCACAGCGCGCGCGCCATCACCGGCGCGGACAGGTCGGCGCTGTGGCCGCAGTTGGAGATCAGGTCGATCTCGGCGCCGAGGATCCGGCCCTCGTCGTCGAAGCCGACCGACCAGCGGTAGTCGAAGCCGTGGCGACGGCCGGTGACGAGGAAGTCGTCGTCGCGGTCCACGCGCAGCTTGACCGGCCGACGCAGCCGCTGCGCCGCGATCGCGGCGACGCAGGCGAACAGCGCCGATTGCGATTCCTTGCCGCCGAAGCCGCCGCCCATGCGCCGGCACTGCACCGTCACCTGGTGCGCCTGCCAGCCCATCGCATGCGCCACCAGCTGCTGCATCTCCGACGGATGCTGCGTCGAGCAGTGGATCAGCAGCGCCTGGTTCTCCTGCGGCAGCGCGTAGCTGATCTGGCCCTCCAGGTAGAACTGCTCCTGGCCGCCGACGGCCCACTCGCCATCGAGCCGATGGGGCGACGCGGCCAGCGCGCCGGCCGCATCGCCGCGCGAGAGATGCATCGGCGGCAGCACGTACTGCCCGATGGCATGGGCCTCGCGCGCGGTCAGCACCGCCGGCAGCGGCGTGGCGACGATGGCCTGTTTCGCCAGGGCGGCCGCGCGGCGCGCGAGCTCGCGGTCGGTCGCGATGACCGCGTAGACCGGCTGGCCGACATAGCGCAGCTCGCCGTCGGCCAGGAGGGGGTCGTCATGGAGCAGCGGGCCGCAGTTGTTCTCGCCCGGGATGTCGGCGGCGGTCAGCACCGCCACCACGCCGGGCTGGCGCCGCAGCAGCTCGAGGTCGACCGACACCAGCGTCCCGTGCGCGATCGGCGACAGGCCCAGCGCCGCATGCAGCGTGCCGTGGGCTTCGGCGATGTCGTCGATGTAGACGGCCTCGCCGCTGACATGCAGGTGCGCAGCTTCATGCGCGCGGCTGATGCCGACCTGCGGTCGCGGCGCGGCGGCCAGGGCCTCGGCGCCGACGCCGGGCGGGAGTTCCAGCGGCTTGTTCATGCGACGCTCCGCTGCAGGTTGACCGCTTGCCAGACGCTGGCCGATCGGGCGTCGATGGGCGCGTTGGCGCGGGTTTCCAGCCAGAAGCGACGGACCAGGTTGGCGGCGGCGCGCTCGCGGTAGGCGGCGCTGGCACGCAGGTCGGTCATCGGGGTGAAGTCCTCGCGCAGCGCCTGAGCGGCGGCCAGCGCGGCGGCCTCGTCCCAGCTGCGGCCGTTGACGGCCGCCTCGGCCTTCGCCGCGCGCTTGACGATCGCGGCCATGCCGCCGAAAGCGAAGCGCGGCTCGCGCGCGACGCCGTCCTCCAGCCGCAGGCTCAGCACCGCGCAGACGGCGGAGATGTCGCTGTCATAACGCTTGGCGAGCTTGTAGCCGCGCAGCCGCGTGCCAGGCGCGGGGCGCGGGACCTCGATCGCCTCGACGAACTCGCCGGGCTGAAGCGCGTTCTTCATGTAGTCCAGATAGAAATCCTCAAGCGGCAGCGTGCGGGTGGCGCTGCCGCGGCGCAGCACCAGGCGAGCGCCCAGCGCGATCAACGCCGGCGCGCCGTCGCCGATCGGCGAGCCGTTGGCGATGTTGCCGCCCAGCGTGCCGGCATGGCGTACCGGTGGCGAGGCGAAGCGCAGCCACAGCTCGCGCAGCGCCGGCACCTGTGCGCTCAGCGCGGCCCAGGCGTCCTCCAGCGAGACCGCCGCGCCGATGCGCAAGCTGCTGTCGGCGCCGGCCTCGATGCGGCGCAGCGCGTCGACGCGGCCGGTCAGGATCACGTCGCCGAGCTCGCGCTGCTGCTTGTTGACCCACAGCCCGACATCGGTCGCGCCGGCGACCAGGCGCGCGGTGGGCAGGGCCTCGCGCAGCGCGGCGAAGTCCTCCAGCGAGTGCGGCGCGAAAACGCGCTGCGGCGTGCCGTCGCGCGCCGGGGCCTCGTACTGCAGCGGCGGATCCTCGCGCAGCGTCCGCAGCGCCGCGACCATCGGCGCGCGATCAAGGGTCCGCGCGGGCGCATCGAACATGCGTTCGCCCGCGTCCAGGATCGGCCGGTAGCCGGTGCAGCGGCACAGGTTGCCGGCCAGGTCGTCGGCCAGCGCCTGCCGGTCCGGACGCGTGCCCTGCGCCTGATGCCGCTCATAGATCGCCTGCATCGTCATCGCGAAGCCCGGCGTGCAGAAGCCGCATTGCGAGCCATGACAGTCGACCAGCGCCTGCTGCACCGGGTTGAGGTCGTCGCTCGCGCCCAGGTCCTCGACGGTCAGCAGCGCCTTGCCGTCGATCATCGGCAGGAACTGGATGCAGGCGTTGACATTGCGAAGCTCGACCGACTGCCCGTCCGCATCGAGCTCGCCGACCAGCACCGTGCAGGCGCCGCAGTCGCCCTCGGCGCAACCCTCCTTGGTGCCGGCGCAGCGGGCGTGCTCGCGCAGGTACTGCAGCACCGTGGTCGTGGGCGGCAGTCCGGTCACGGACTTCAGCTGGCCCTGGTGGAAGAAGCGGATCGGACGGGGTGCGGTCATGGACAGGGGCGGTGCGGGACGGACGCGGGCGGCCAAGCAAGAAGCAGGCACGGCTGGCGGGCGGATGCAATTACCCCGAACGGTACTCCTGTGGGCGTCCTATGGTTATACGATGCGCCGTATGGCTTCTATATGCGATTGACCATGTCGGAAGAGCTGAACTTCGACAAGATCGACCTCCTTCTGGTGCGGGTCCTGCATACCTTGATTTCCGAGCGCAGTGTGTCTCGGGCCGCGATGCGGCTCGGCAGCACGCAGCCCGCCTTGAGCGCGCAGCTGCGGCGCCTGCGCACCCTGACGGGCGATCCACTGCTGGTGCGTAGCGGCGCGGGCATGACGCCCACCGCGACGGCGCTGGAACTGCTTGCCCCCGCCGAGCGCCTGCTGCGCGAGGCCGACGAGCTCTTCGGCGCGCGGCTGCGCAAGTCCGGTTTCGATCCGGCCAGCGCCGAGCTGCGCTTCCGCGTCGCCGCCAGCGACTACCTCGACCCGCTGTTCCTGCCGCTGCTGGTGGCGCACCTGCAGCGCCACGCGCCCGGCGTGCAGCTCGATTTCCAGCCGCTGAATGCCGACTTCGACTACCGCGCCTCGCTGGCGCGCGGCGAGGTGGACCTGGTCATCGGCAACTGGCTGGAGCCGCCGGAGGAACTGCACCTGGGCCGGCTGCTGGTGGACGAGGTCGTCTGCCTGGTCAGCCAGGAGCATCCGGCCGCGCGCATGGCGCCGCGGGCCTGGACCCAGGAGCGCTACCTCGACTGCCAGCACCTGGCGCCGATGCCGCTGAGCCGCGGCCAGCCGGGCGTGATCGAGCAGCACCTGGCCTCGCTGGGCCTGGAGCGCCGCATCGCGGTGCGCTGCGCCCACTTTGGGCAGTTGCCGCAGATGGTGGCGCGCAGCTTGCTGGTGCTGACGACCGGGCGGCTGTTCTGCCACCGCTATCTCGATCACTTGCCGGTCACCGTGCTGCGATGCCCGGTGGCCTTCCCGCCGATGACCTATTACCAGCTGTGGCACGACGTCAGCCACAACAGCGCGCCGCTGCGCTGGCTGCGCGAGCAGGTGCGCGAAGTCGCGCGCGAGCTCGTGCCGTGAGCGGCGTGGCACCGCAGCCGCCGACGTTCCCGCCTTTCCGTTCTCTCCTGTCCGCCTGATTCCCGACGCATGACGACCGACCGTTCCGCCACTCCGGCACGCCTGGCCCTGAAGGGCGACCTGCTGGACTTCACCGCCGCGCCGCAATGGGGCCGCGTCGACGATCCCGCCGTGCGTTTCCGTCCCGGCCACTGGCTGCTGATCGACAACGGCCGCATCGCCGGCGCGCAGGCCGAGGACCCGGGCGAGGGCTGGGTCCGCGAGGACCACAGCGGCCGGCTGATCCTGCCGGGCTTCGTCGATACGCATGTGCACAGCCCGCAGCTGGACGTGATCGCGTCCTACGGCACGGAGCTGCTGGACTGGCTCAACACCTACACCTTCCCGGCCGAGCAGCGCTACATGGACCCGGAGGTCGCGCGCTACGGCGCGGACCGCTTCCTCGACGCGCTGCTGGCGCACGGCACGACCTCGGCCGTCGTGTACCCGACGGTGCACAAGGTCTCGGCCGACGCGCTCTTCGACGCGGCCGCCGAGCGCGGCATGCGCCTGATCACCGGCAAGGTGCTGATGGACCGGAACGCCCCCGAGGGCCTGCGCGACGACGTCGTCCAGGCCGAGCGCGACTGCCTGGACCTGATCGCGAAGCACCACAGGCGTGCGCGCCTGGCCTACGCGGTGACGGTGCGCTTCGCGCCGACCAGCACGCCGGAGCAGCTCGCGATGGCCGGCGCGCTGTGCCGCGCCGATGCCAGCCTCTACATGCAGACCCACGTCGCGGAGAACCGCGGCGAGGTCGAGTGGGTGGCCCAGCTCTTCCCCGAGGCGCGCAGCTACCTGGACGTCTACGACCGCGTCGGCCTGCTGCATCCGCGCGCGGTGCTGGCGCATGGCATCTGGCTCGATGACGAGGACCGGCGCGTGCTGGCCCGCACCGGCGCGCACATCGCGCATTGCCCCTCGTCCAACCTGTTCCTGGGCAGCGGGCTGTTCGACTGGCCCGGCGCGCTGGCCGCGGGCGTGCGCGTCAGCGCGGCCAGCGACGTGGGCGGCGGGACCTCGCTGTCGGCGCAGCGCACGCTGGCGGACGGCTACAAGGTGCAGGCGCTGCGCGGCCAGCGGCTCACCGCCTGGGCGGGGCTGCATGCGGCGACGCTGGGCGCTGCCGAGGCCTTGGGGCTGGCGGAGGAACTGGGCCACTTCGGTGTGGCTACACTGGCCGACGTCTGCATCTGGGACTGGGCCGCGGGGCCGGTCGCCGAGGCCCGCATGGACCTGGCGCGCGACCCGCACGAACGGGCCTTCGCCTGGATGACGCTGTCGGACGATCGCAACCTGGTGGCCAGCTACGTCGCGGGCGAGCTGCGCTACCGCAGACCCTAGGAACCTGCCTGTCCCCATGACGCCGCCACGCCTGGAACTCCGCCGCATCAGCAAGCAGTACCCCGGCGTGAAGGCCAACGACGCGGTGTCGCTGTCGGTGGCGCCGGGCGAGATCCACGCGGTGCTCGGCGAGAACGGCGCCGGCAAGTCCACCCTGATGAAGATCATCGCCGGCGCGGTGCAGGCCGACGCCGGCGAACTGCTGTGGGACGGCGCCCCGCGGGCGCCGCGTTCGCCGGCGCAGGCGCGCGCGCTGGGCATCAGCATGGTCTACCAGCACTTCTCGCTGTTCGATTCGCTGACCGCGGCGCAGAACATCTGGCTGGGACTCGACAAGGCGATGACGCTGGACGCGGTCCGCGCCCGCGTGCGCACGCTCTCGGCCGAGTACGGCCTGCCGCTCGATCCCGAGCGCCCGGTGCATGCGCTGTCGGTGGGCGAGCGCCAGCGGGTCGAGATCCTGCGCGCGCTGATGACCGCGCCGCGGCTGCTGATCCTGGACGAGCCGACCTCGGTGCTGACGCCGCAGGCGGTGGAGGCGCTGTTCGTCACGCTGCGCCGGCTCGCCGACCAGGGCTGCGCGATCCTCTACATCAGCCACAAGCTCGACGAGATCCGCGCGCTGTGCCATCGCTGCACGGTGCTGCGCGCGGGCCGGGTGACGGGCGAGGTCGATCCGCGCCAGGAGAGCAACGCCAGCCTCTCGCGGCTGATGATCGGCGCGGAGCCGCCCCGGCTCGCCGCGCGTGCCGTGCGCGAGCACGCGCCGGCGCGATTGCGGGTGAGCGGCCTGAGCCTGGCGCCGGAGACGCCGCATGGCACGGCGCTCGCGGACATCGCGCTGGCGCTGCGCCGCGGCGAGATCCTCGGCCTGGCCGGCGTGTCGGGCAACGGGCAGCAGGAACTGCTGCGGGTGCTGTCCGGCGAGGACCGCCGCGCTGAGCGCGGCGTCGTCACCTGGATCGCGGATGACCCGTCGACTGACCCATCGAATGACCCATCGAATGAGGCTTCGAATGACCCGTCGAACTCGCGGGCCGCGGCTGGCGCCGTGAACCGCACCATCGATCTCGGACCGCTCGGGCCGGCCAAGCGCCGCGCGCTCGGGCTGCACCACGTGCCGGAGGAGCGGCTCGGACGCGGCGCGGTGCCGTCGATGTCGCTGGCGCAGAACACGCTGCTGACGCGGCGCGAGCCGGTGGGACGGCTCGGTCATGTGTCGACGGCCAAAGCCGCGGCGCTGGCGCGGCGGCTGATCGAGCGCTTCGGCGTGCGCGCTGCCGGGCCGCAGGCCGCGGCGCGCAGCCTGTCCGGCGGCAACCTGCAGAAGTTCATCATGGGCCGCGAGATCGACGCCGCGCCGAAGGCCCTGGTGGTCGCGCAGCCGACCTGGGGCGTGGACGTCGGCGCCGCGGCGCAGATCCGCGCGGAACTGCTCGCGCTGCGCGACGCCGGCTGCGCGCTGCTGGTGGTCAGCGAGGAACTGGACGAGCTCTTCGAGCTCAGCGACCGGCTGGTGGTGATGGCGCGCGGGCGCTTGTCGCCGGCGATCCCGGTGGCCCAGGCCAGCGTCGCGCAGATCGGGCAGTGGATGAGCGGGCTGTGGGACGCGGCCGCGGGGGAGGGCGCGCATGCTGAAGCTTGAACCTCGCCCGCAGCCGTCGGCGGCGATGTCGCTGGCGTCGCCGCTGATCGCGCTGGCGCTGACGACGCTGATCGGCGTGGCGATCTTCGTGGCGCTGGGCAAGGACCCGCTGCAGGGCCTGCGCATGTTCTTCTGGGAGCCGCTGCGCAATGGCTACGCGCTCGGGGAACTGGGGCTGAAGGCGACGCCGCTGGTGCTGATCGCGCTGGGGCTGGCGGTGGCCTTCCGCGCCAACGTCTGGAACATCGGCGCGGAGGGCCAGTTCGTCGCCGGCGCGTTGGCCGCCGGCTGGGTCGCGATGCAGGCTGACGCCGGCAGCACGAGGCTGATCGTCCTGCCCATCCTGCTCGCTGGCGTGCTCGGCGGCGTGGCCTGGGCCGCGATCACCGCGGCGCTGCGCGACCGTTTCCATGCCAACGAGATCCTCGTCAGCCTGATGCTGGTCTATGTCGCGGAGCTGCTGCTGCAGTACCTCGTCTACGGCCCGTGGAAGGACCCGGCGGGCTACAACTTCCCGCAGACCATCACCTTCCTGCCGGCGACGCAGCTGCCCAAGCTGTTCACCGGCACGCGGCTGCACATCGGCGTGTGGATCGCGCTGGCGGCGGTGATCGGCTGCTGGTGGCTGCTGATGCGCTCGATGGCGGGCCTCGCGCTGCAGACGGGCGGCATCGCGCCGATGGCGGCGCGCTACGCGGGCTTCTCCTCGCGCGCGGCGCTGTGGGGCGCGATGACGCTGTCGGGCGGCCTGGCCGGCCTGGCCGGCGCGCTCGAGACGGCCGGGCCGCTCGGCCAGCTCACGCCCTACGTGCCGGTGGGCTACGGCTTCGCGGCCATCATCGTGGCCTTTGTCGGCCGGCTGCATCCGGTGGGCATCGTGCTGTCGGGGATCCTGATGAGCATGTTCTACATCGGCGGCGAGTTGGCGCAATCGCGGCTCGGACTGCCCAAGGCTATCACCGGCGTGTTCCAAGGCTTGCTGCTGTTCTGCCTGCTGGCCTGCGACACGCTGATCCACTACCGCGTGCGGCGCGTCGCGGGGCTCGGCGCCCGAGGCGTCGACAAGGAGCAACGCTGATGGACGCCTGGGCCCTGCTGATCGCCGCGACGCTGAACGCGGGCACGCTGGTCGCGCTCGCGGCGCTCGGGCTGCTGATCAACGAGCGGGCCGGCGTCGTGAACCTCGGCGCCGAGGGCATGATGCTGGTCGCCGCGATCGCCGGCTTCGCGGCGGCGGTGCACAGCGGCAGTGACCTGGTGGGCTTCCTGTCCGGGATCGGCGCGGGCGCGCTGATGGCGCTGGTCTTCGGCGCGCTCGCGGTCTACCTCAACACCAACCAGTACGCGACCGGCCTGGCGCTGAGCCTGTTCGGCGCGGGCTTCTCGGCCTTCGTCGGCCAGAACTACGTGCAGGCGAAGCTCGGACCGCGGCCCGCGTTCGCGGTGCCGGGCCTGGCCGACATCCCGTTCATCGGGCCGGCGCTCTTCAAGCAGCATCCGCTGGTCTACGGCGCGATCGCGCTGACGGCGCTGCTCGCCTGGGGACTGACACGCACGCGCGCAGGCCTGGTGCTGCGCGCGGTCGGCGAGTCGCCGGAATCGGCGCATGCGCTGGGCTATCCGGTGCGGCGCATCCGGCTGCTGGCGGTCGTCGCCGGCGGGGCGCTGTGCGGGCTCGCGGGCGCCTACTGCTCGGTGATCTACACGCCGCTGTGGGTCGAAGGGATGATCGCCGGCAAGGGCTGGATCGCGCTGGCGCTGACCAGCTTCGCCACCTGGCGGCCGGCGCGCGTGCTGCTCGGCGCCTACCTGTTCGGCGGCGTCACCATGCTGCAGTTCCACCTGCAGGGGCAGGGCGTGCAGGTGGCGAGCCAGTTCCTGAGCATGCTTCCCTACCTGGCCACGATCGTGGTGCTGGTGCTGATCTCGCGCAACGAGGGCTTCATCCGCGCCAACATGCCGGCCTCGCTGGGGCGGCCGTTCCATCCTGGCGGATAGCCGCGCGCGGCGCCGCGATCCCCGCTTTCCGCTTTCCGATCACGACTTCGCTGGAGAACCCATGTCCGTCCGATATCCGCGTTCGATGCTCCGCCGTTCCCTGCTGATCGCCGCGTCGGCGGCCGCCGCGCTCGCGCTGGCCGCGTGCGGCAAGAAGGACGACGCGCCCGCCGGCGCCGCGTCCACGCCGCAGGCGGGTGGCGCCGCGTCCGGTGCCGCGCCGCTCAAGGTCGCCTTCGCCTACGTCGGCCCGGTGGGAGACGGCGGCTGGACCTTTGCCCACGACAACGCCCGCAAGAAGCTCGAGCAGACCTTCGGGTCCCGCATCCAGACCAGCTTCGTCGAGAAGGTGCCCGAGGCGGCCGATGCCGAGCGGGTCTTCCGCGACCTGGTCCAGCAGGGCAACACCCTGGTCTTCGGCACGACCTTCGGCTACATGGCGCCGATGCTGAAGGTGGCCGCGGACAGTCCGCAGGTCCGCTTCGAGCATGCGACCGGCTACAAGCAGGCCGCCAACCTGCGCAGCTACGACGCGCGGACCTACGAGGGCGCCTACATGGCGGGTGTCGTCGCCGGCGCGATGACGAAGACCGGCACGCTGGGCGTCGTCGGCTCCATCCCCATCCCGGAGGTGATCCGCAACATCAACAGCTTCACGCTGGGCGCGCAGAGCAGCAACCCGAAGGTGACGGTCAAGGTCGTGTGGGTCAACGAGTGGTTCAACCCGCCCCAGGAGACCAACGCCGCCCAGACGCTGATCAACGCTGGCGCCGACGTGCTGATGCAGAACACGGATTCGAGCGCGGTGCTGCAGACGGCCGAGAAGAACGGCAAGTACGCCTTCGGTTGGGACTCGGACATGAGTTCGTACGCGCCCAAGGCGCACCTGGGCTCGGCGGTGATCGACTGGTCGCCGTACTACATCGCCAGCGTCCAGGCGGCGCTGGACGGCAGCTGGAGCGCCGGTGCGGGCAAGCACAGCTGGTGGGGCGTCAAGGAGGGCGCGATCGACCTGGTGGCGCTGAACGCCGCGGTGCCGGCCGAGGTCAAGGCCCGGGCCGACCAGGTGAAGGCCGGGCTCAAGGACGGCAGCTTCGTCATCTGGAAGGGGCCGATCGCCGGCCAGGACGGCAAGGAGGTCCTGGCCAAGGACGCGGTCGCCGACGACGCGTTCCTGCAGAACATCCGGTTCTACGTGAAGGGCGTGGAGGGGCAGGTGCCCGCCGGCAAGTGAGCGGCCGGTTCCTCCGTCCATCCCGCCGGATCGACGCCCCGTCGCGGCGCTCCGCCGCCAGTCGGCCACGGGATGGGCAAGGACTGACCCCGGCGTCTACAGTCGCCGGATCCCGGGATGGTCCCGGGCCCGATCAGGAGAGGAGAACCCGATGAGGAAGTCGTTCCCGAAGGCCGCCCCGCGGCAGGCACTGACGCTGCTGGGCCTGGCCTTGGCGGCCGCGATGGCGATGCCCGCCCAGGCCGCGACCCAGAAGGCCGCGCCGGCCCGTTCCGAGGCCAAGGCCACCCAGCCGCGCCCGGCCAAGCGCTACACGATCGAGCAGTTCATGGCGACGACCTCGATCAGCGGGGCGTCCTTCTCCCAGGACGAGCGCCGCATCCTGTTCAGCAGCAATGCCAGCGGCATCTTCAATGTCTACAGCATCAGCGTCGACGGCGGCGAGCCGGTGGCGCTGACCGCCTCCAAGACCGACAGCCATTACGCCGTCAGCTACTTCCGCAATGACGACCGGGTGCTCTTCACCCGCGACCAGGGCGGCAACGAGAACAACCACCTGATCGTGCGCGAGCTCGACGGCAGCGAGCGCGACCTGACGCCCGGCGACAAGGTCAAGGCCGGCTTCAACGGCTGGAGCCGCGACGGCGACGCCTTCTTCGTCACGACCAACGAGCGCGACGCCCGCTACATCGACGTCTACCGCTACGACGCCAAGACCTACGCGCGCACGCTGGTCTACCAGAACAACGAGGGCAACGCGGTGTTCGGCGTCAGCGGCGACGGCCGCTGGGTCGCGCTGGGCAAGACCAACACGACGGCCGACTCCGACGTCTACCTCTACGACACGCAGTCCAAGGAGACCAAGCACCTCACCCCGCACCAGGGCGTCGCGTCCTTCAGCGTGACCGGCTTCGACCCGGCGTCGACGACCCTGCTGATGCTGTCCAACGAGGGCGCGGAATTCCAGCGCCTGCTGGCCTACGACCTGGCGTCCGGCCAGACGCGCGAGCTCGAGAAGGCCGACTGGGACATCGTCTACAGCAGCTACTCCCGCGACGGGCGCTACCGCGTCACCGGCATCAACAACGATGCCAGCCTGGAGCTGCGCATCGTCCAGACCGCCGATGGCCAGCCGGTGACCCTGCCGCGGCTGCCGGGCGGCGAGCTGCGCGGCGTGGCCTTCTCGCGGACCAGCCAGCGCATGGCCTTCTACCTGAACGGCGACCGCTCGCCGAGCAACCTGTATGTCTACGACTTCGGCAGCAAGCAGGTGAAACAGCTGTCGCGCAGCCTGTCCCGGGACATCGATCCGGAAGAGCTGGTGGAGGCGCGGATCGTGCGCTTCCGCTCCTTCGACGGCATGGTGATCCCGTCGGTCTACTACCAGCCCAAGGAAGCTTCCCCGACCCACAAGGTGCCGGCCGTGGTGCTGGTGCATGGCGGCCCCGGCGGGCAGACGACGCGCGGCTACTCGGCGATGGTCCAGTACCTGGTCAACCACGGCTACGCGGTGCTGGGCATCAACAACCGCGGCAGCTCAGGCTACGGCAAGAGCTTCTTCACCGCCGACGACGGCAAGCACGGCCGCGAGCCGCTGTGGGACTGCATCGAGGCCAAGACCTACCTCGCCAGCACCGGCGTGATCGATCCCGAGCGCATCGGCATCATGGGCGGCAGCTATGGCGGCTACATGACCCTGGCGGCGATGGCCTTCCGGCCCGAGGCCTTCAAGGTCGGCGTGGACATCTTCGGCGTGTCCAACTGGCTGCGCACGCTGGAGTCCATCCCGCCCTACTGGGAGAGCTTCCGCAAGGCGCTGTACCTGGAGATCGGCGATCCGGTGAAGGACAAGGACTTCCTGGTCGCCACCTCGCCGCTGTTCCATGCCAAGGAGATCCGCAAGCCGCTGCTGGTGATCCAGGGCAAGAACGATCCGCGGGTGATCAAGCCGGAGAGCGACGAGATCGTCGAGGCCGTCAAGAAGAATGGCGTGCCGGTGGAGTACGTCGTCTTCGACGACGAAGGCCATGGCTTCTCCAAGAAGAAGAACCAGATCGAGGCCAACCAGAAGACGCTGGAGTTCCTCGACAAGTACTTGAAGCCCGGCTTGAAGAACTAAAACCGTGTGAAGTTGCACGGCTTACAGGCTGTTGCCCGGGGCCGTGACGGCTTGGGCAGCATGCACCCCCAGAAGCCCGGCCCCGTGCCGGGCTCTTTTGTCCGAAGAGAGAGAAGCGCCCGATGGAGGGCGTCCAGCGGACCACAAGTCCGCGACGCGGCGTCGGGCGATCCACAAGACGGGGGAACAAGTCATGCGATTCGAAGGAACCTTGGACAGCTGGTACGCCGAGCGCGGCCACGGCGTGGTGCGGCCCGAGCAGGGCGGCGAGACGCTGTTCGTGCATGTGTCGGCCTTCCCGATGGACGGCCAGCCGCCGCAGGAGGGCGAGCGCATCAGCTTCGAGATTGTGTCCAGGAGTGACGGCAGCAAACAGGCGGTGCGCCTGCAGCGCCTGCAGGCCCACAGGCTACCCTCGCAACTGCGACCCCGCATGGCCTCCCGCCCGCCGCGGCCGATCGCGCGCCGCCGCACGTCGCCGCTGACCTGGATGGTGCTGGTGCTGCTGGCGCTGGGCGTCGGCGCCACCGTGTGGACGCCGGCCAGCCATGCGCTGGGCGGCGCGAAGGCCCAGAGCGAACCGTCGCGGCGCTGAACCAGTTGACTCCTTGGGGCCGGCCCTTGCGGCCCCGTCGCCCTCGCGGAGGCCTGTTGCTCCGCTTTTTGCAGGCTGCCCTCGGGCAGCCTTTTTTGCGTCCTCAGACCTTCAGTTCCAGGCGCACGGTCCAGACGGTGAAGCTGCGGCCGGTGTTTTCGCTGGTGACCAGCCGGCCCGGCGTGACCGCGATGCTGCCGTTGCCGTAGCTCAGCGGCACCAGGTTGCTCGCGGCCAGGCGCAGCGCCACGGCGGACGAGAAGGTCCACAGGGCCGAGACGTCGATGACGCGCTTCTTGTCGATCTCGTTGAGCACCTGGTCGCTCTGCTGCAGCAGCGTGGTCGGCGTGTAGTTGAGCGAGGCGCCCAGCGTCAGCGGCAGCGAGCGCAGCCGGTAGTCGGCGCCCAGGTTGGCGGTGTAGCGGGGCTGCTGGTCCAGCTTGTTGTCGGGGCCGCGGATGCCGTCCACCGAGGAGTCGAACAGCGACAGGTTGCTGCGCACGTTGATCGGCAGCGCGCCGGCGAAGTATTCGTCGAGGCGGAACTTGGCTTCGAGCTCGACGCCGCGGGTGGTGGCGTTGCCGATGTTGCGCGGCCGGATGACCCAGCGCGGCTCGGTGGCGTAGGGCACGGTCTCGAGCTGGGCCTGGGCGCGGATCAGGTCGGTGATGCGGCGATAGAAGAAGTTGACGCTGAGCAGCCCGCCCTTCGAAAGGTATTTCTCGTAACCGATCTCGACGCCGGTCGCCATCTCGGGCTTGAGGTCGGGGTTGCCGAAGCGGTCGGGGTAGTTGATCAGGTTGCTGCCGCAGAGCGTGGCCGGCGGCTGGCAGGTGAACTGGCTGTTGATGCTGAGCCGGCCGATGACGTCGTTGAGGTTGGGCGCCTTGTAGCTGCGGGTCAGGCTGGCGCGGATCTGCTCGCGGCTCTTCTCGTCGATCTTGTAGACGCCGTGCAGCAGCGGGGTGAGCACGCTGGAGGTGTTCTTCACCGGGCCCTGGTTGTTGCTGCTCTCGGTCTGAATGCCTTCCCAGCGCAGGCCGGCGTAGAAGCCCCACTGCTTGCCGACGCTCCACTCGTCCTGCGCATAGGCGGCGAGCCGGCGCGTCGATGCGGAGACGTTCTCGCCGAAGTCGGCGAGGAAGGCGCAGTTGTCGCGGCGCATGGTGCTGCCGTAGACCTCGGTGCAGCCGCGCGTCTGGTCGCGCGTGGTGCCTTCGCCCTCGACGCCGGCGACCAGGCTGTGCTCGTTGTCCATCTGGTGGTTGAGCTTGAGGTTGACGCTCCACTGCGTGTCGCGGCTTTTCGTGGTGTCGTCCTGCGTGCGGAAGAAGAGGCCCGGCGTGGCGTCGAGGTCCTCCTCGCGGTGGGCATCGCCGTCCATCGTCATGCGCCCGGCGCCCAGCCGCGTCTCCAGGCGGGTGCGCTCGTCCAGGCGCTTGTTCCACTGCAGGTTCAGCCGGGCCATGGTGGCGCGGTTGCTGCTGTCGCTGGTGTAGCTGTCGTACTTGATGCGCTCGAACGCGTTCTCGTCCGGCACCGCCGACTGGGTCTGGCGGGCGCTGCTGGCGCCGCGGCCGCGGTTGACCATCACGAAGGGCTGGAGCGCGAGCGTGTCGCCGCCCGCCAGGCGCAGCTGCAGGCGGCCGGTCAGGTTGAGCGACTTGCGCTCGTCGGCGCTCTGCCCGCGGGTCTGCAGCAGGGTCTGGCTCTGCAGCGCGCCGGTGCCGGTGTCGAAGCGGCTGGTCAGCGACTGCGACGCGATGTCGTCGAGCCGCTTGTGCTGCATCGCGTTGACGGTGAGGTTGTAGGCGGTGCCCTGGTCGTCGAGCTTGTCGTTGCGGGTCCAGCTCAGGTGGGGCGTGACGTGGTCGCGCTCGAAGGTGGAGGCCAGGCGCAGTTCGTTGAGGCGGCGCTGCAGGGCCTCGCGCAGGACGACGTTGATGGTGCCGGCGATGGCGCGCGCGCCGAACTCGGCGGTGGGCGCGCGCATGACCTCGATGCGTTCGATCTGTTCGGGCGGGAGCTCGTCGAGCGAGAAGCCCGGCGGCATGCGTTCGCCGTTGACCAGGATCTGGGTGTAGCCGCCGCCCATGCCGCGCATGCGGATCTCGCCGCCGCGGCCGGGGCGTCCGCCGGTGGTGACGCCGGGCAGGCGCTTGAGCACCTCGCCGATGGTGGCGTCGCCGTAGCGTTCGATCTCCTCGCGGCCGATGACGATCTTGGAGGCGGTGGCGGCGCGGCGCTGGTCGTCGTCGCGCGAGGTGCCCTGGATCTCGACGCGGTCGAGCTGGGCGGGGTTGTCGGCGGCGTCGCGCCGGGCTGGTGACGGCGCGGGGCGGGGGGCGGGCGGTGTCGCGGCCGGCGCGGGGGAGGGGGCAGTGGCGGGCGCGGTCGCCGGCGGGGCCGGGGGCGTGGGAGGCGCGGACTGGGACCAGGCGGGGGCGCTCAGGCCCAGCATCAAGGCAACGGAGAGCGGACGCGGGGCGGGGCGGCGGGAGCTTGTCATCGGGCAGGCCAGTGCGAGGCAAGCGCGGCCGATCTGGCGATGGCTGGGACGGAAGCGCGGGGAATTTGTATGGGGGTCGTCAGCCGGGCCGAGGCGGCCGGTCGCGGAACGGGCCGAAGCATCGCACGGTGTACGTTTCGTGAAGCAGCGCCGCTGCGGACTTTCAAAGTTCTTTACCCAAGGTGATGGGCGGGCGCGACGGCGTTGAGGGAAAACCCGCAGCGGAGGCGGGTCCACGGCGTCGGCGATTCGACAGCCAGGTGGTTGAAGTCCCTGAATGGGGGGCAGACGATCGGCTTGCTACTGGAGTGGGCCATTGGCCCGCTCGCGAGCAGAGGAGAGAGTGGGGGCACGCCCGATCAGGACGGCGGGCGACGATCGATAACGTTGAGATCGTGCGGCTCGACGCCGATGCGGCCCTCTTCCTTTCTTCCCATGGAGCAGCAATGCTTGGACTTCTGAATCTCGACAAGGTGAAACGGCTCGGCGCCAAGCGATTTCTCGTCTTGTTCGCGTTGGCCGTGTCGGCGATGTTCTTCGGCCTGTTCGTGGCGATCGGCGTGCTGATCGACGGGGAATACGTGGCGCGAAGAGGCTTCCTGGTGGTCAGCCTCGCGTATGGCTTCCTCATGACGGCCATCTTCGGATGGGACCTCTGGCGATCGCCGCCGCCCGATCACGGTGATGCCGGCGAGCAGCGTGGCGGTCAGACCTGACCAGCGACAGTCTGCGACGAGCTCCGCGGCGCCCCAATGAAAGAAGCCACCCGTCGGGGTGGCTTCTTTCTGAAGAGGGTATCCGGACGCTGGTGACGGGTTCCAGCTTTCTGCCCTATGTCGCAGTCGGTTGTTTGTCTCGGATGCATGGCATTGTGCCGAGGCTGTGTGACGGCCAGTTGACGAAAAGCGAGGCGAGTCCGGGTCAGTTCATCGGCGGGCGTCCGGTGCGTGCCGTGACCGATCGCAGCGGCTCAGCAGGCGGGTGCCGTGTCGCCGTGCAGGTGACGGGTGGACTCCCGCACGATCAGGCGCGGCACCGGGGGTTGCACCGAGGAACTGCCATGCCGGAGCAGATCCAGCATCGCGGCGGCGGCGCGCCGACCGAGCTCGGCGATCTGGACATCGATCGTCGTGCGCGGTGGGCTGGCATGGGCGGTGTTCAGCAGGTCGTCGTAGCCGACGAGCGAGACGTCCTCGGGCACGCGGATCCCGCGGCTGTGCAGCACGCGCGCGGCGCCGGCGGCCATCTGGTCGTTCGCCGCGAACACCGCGGTGAAGGTGGTGCCGCGCTCCAGCATGCGCCCCATCGCGGCAGCGCCGCCGGCCTCGAGGTAGTCGCCGTTCGCGATCAAGGCTTCGTCGAGCCCCAGCCCGGCCTCGGCGAGCGCCGCCCGGTAGCCCGTCTCGCGCTCCTTCGCGTCCGCATGCGTCGCATCGCCGCCGATGAACGCGATCCGCCGATGGCCACGGTCGATCAGGTGGGCGGTCGCCGCCTGTGCGCCGGCGGCGTCATCGGTCTTGAGCGCGTGCAGGCCCGGCGCCTGCAGCGCCCGTCCGGTGACCACGACCGGCAACTCGCGCGCGAGCGCCGCCAGGAAGGCGTTGTCCAGGCCGCCCGTCAACACGATGATCCCGTCGACGCGCCGGGAGCGCAGCGAGGCGATGCAGCGTTGTTCCTCTTCCGCCTGCCAGTGGCCGCTCGACACCACCAGCGCGTAGCCTGCAGGCGTCAGCACTTCCTCGATGCCGCGCAGCAGCAGCGCGTAGAACGGGCTTTCGAAATACTGGACGAGCAAGCCCACGTTGAAGGTGCGCCCGTCCGCGAGCGCCCGTGCGATGGTGTTGGGGACGAATCCCAGGGCCGAGATGGCCTGCCGCACGCGCTCGGTCTTGTCGGCGCTGACCTGCGCGCTGCCGCTCAGCACGCGCGACACGGTGCTCGGCGACACACCGCTGGCCGCGGCCACCATGCCCAGCGTCACCTCGCTGGACGTCGATAGGAGAGGCTTCTTTCTCTTCATTGGAAAGCGCTTTCATGGACGCGCCATCCTACTCCTGCGAGCGCCAGGCTGTGGAACGGGCGCCGGGATGGAAGAATGCGGCCCATGCCCGCTCCGGCTCGTTGGAATCCTTGCCGGGCGCGATGCGGGCCCGCCGATTGCTATGGCGGCTCCAACCATTTCCGAACGACACCATGCAGGATCGCCTGAAAGTCCTGATCGCCGATGACCAGCCCGATTCGCTGGAGCTGCTGCGCGAGCTGCTGACGGTCTACCACTTCGAGCTGAAGGTCGCGCCCACCGGGCTCGAGGCGATCCGCATCGGCCTGAAGTGGGAGCCGGACCTCCTGATCACGGACATCGCGATGCCGGACGCCGACGGCCGGCACGTGGCGAGCCGTCTGAAGCTGAGCCTGCCGGCGCTGGTCGCGATCGCGGTCAGCGGCACGCCGCTGAACACGGATTTCGAGTCGGCGGAGGACCTCGTGTTCGACGATTACTTCGTCAAGCCGCTCAACTGGGCCCGGCTGCACGCGGTGTTGACGCGGCATGGGGCGAAGCTGGTCGAGCCGGGCGGTGCGCAGCTGTTCGGCGCGGATGACGGCGCCGACGTATCGCTGGAGGCGCCGACGGACCCGAGCCGGCGGCCGGAGCGATGAGGCGGCTGCTGCACCTGACCAGCCGCCACCGCGCGCCGTCGACCAACCGGGCGCTGGGGCTGCTGCTCGCGTTCAATGCGGGCGCGGTGAACGCGGGCGGCTTCCTGATCCTGCAGCGCTACACCTCGCACATGACCGGATTCGCCTCGCAGCTGGCCGACGGCGCGGTGATGGGACAGGGCACGCTGGTGCTGAACGCGCTGGGCGCGATCCTCGCGTTCGTGTGCGGCGCGGCGGTCTGCGCGGTGCTGGTGAACTGGGCGCGGCGGCATGGCCTGCGCAGCGTTTACGCGCTGCCGTTGATGCTGGAGGCGGCGCTGCTGTTCCCGTTCGGCCTGATGGGCGCGATCACGCTGACCTGGCACACGCCCTTCGCGGTGCCGCTGACGGTGCTGCTGCTGGCTTTCATCATGGGCCTGCAGAACGCGGTCGGATCGAAGACCTCGGGAGGCAGCGTCCGCACCACCCACATGACGGGGAACATCACCGACCTGGGGATGGAGCTCGGCAAGATGCTCTATTGGAATCGCCAGCCCAAGGCGCTGCGGCCCGGCGTTCGGCATGACCGCGAGCGGGCGCTGCGGGCGGGCGGCCTGCTGGCCGCCTTCGTGCTGGGCGGCGTGGCGGGGGCGCTCGGGTTCAAGCACCTGGGCTTCATCTGCGTGGTGCCGCTGGCCACGGTGCTGTTCGTGCTGGCGCTGCCGCCGGTGACGCGGGACTGGGGACGGTGGAGAGGGGTGCTGGCGCGGCAGCGGTGAGGGGCTGGACAGGCGTCAGCGCGTGGATCGCAGGCGCAAGTCTCTTTCGCGTCGAGCCGCCTCACGCTCCTCCGCCTCCCGCTGCCGCGCGATCCGGTCGCCTTCCGCGGGATCGGCCGCGCTGTGGACGGCCTCGGCGCGGCGGCGGGCGTCAGGGCCGCCGGTCAGGCTGCTCTGGGCGTCGACCGCCTGCTTGCTGACGGTCCAGTCCGCGGCGCTGTACTTGCCCTGGCCCTTCTGGCATTGGCGCGCCCGGCGGATCTCGTCCTGGACGAAGCGTTTCGCCTCGGGGCTCAGCGAGATCGAACTCGCCTTGGTCTCCATGCCGGCGATGTCGCGGTCGGAGGGGCAGACGTTGGCGGGAGCGATCGGTGCGGCCGGTGCCGCCGACGGCGTCGCGGTCGCGGCTTGCTGCTCCGCGGCGGCAGCCTTGGCGCGCTCGATTGCGGCGCGGTCCGCCGAGGTGTCGATCACATTGCTCTGCAGCGACCGCGACGTCATCGCTTCGCCCTTGGCCGGGCAGGGCTGGTCGGAGTACTGGACCTTGCCGTCGATGGTGCATTTCCAGACCTGGGCCTGGGCCTGGGCGGTGGGCGCCGCCATCGCGACGGCGGCGAGCAGGCCGGCGAAGGCGGTCCGGTGGATCTGTGGCATGTGCTTGTCTCCCTGAAGCGAATCGAACGCGCCAACTCTCGCATGTGTTGACAGGCCGGAGGCACGGGGCGTCGGCAGGCAGCTCGGCATCGGAGGCGGCGATCGCCGCAGGTCCGGAACCAGCGCGAGCCCGTCAAGTCCCCTCCCGCCGCTTCCCCGTCCTGGCCGTGGCCGACCGCGGATGAAGCGGGCAGCATGCGGTCCTCCGAAGCCGCGGCGTGGACCGACAGCATGGCCTTGATCTCCCTTCAGCGGACGCTCGCGGCGTCCGCCTGCGCATGGATGACGTGTGGCGCGATCGCGGCGCCAGATTCCGCCGCGCTCGCCACCGATCCGGCGGCGATGACGCAACTGGTCGAGGCGGTCACCCTCGACGTCATCTCCGAGCTCTCCGTGTCCGCGTGCGAGGACGTGGGCGCGCCCTCGGCCCCGCAGATGCGGGACGCGTGGGTGGGTTGGCGGACGCGTTACCAGCTCCCGCCGCTGCGGGTGATCGTGACGCGCGTGATGACGCGCAAGAGCAGCGATCCTCCATGGGACAAGCTGGTCGATCCGGTCCGCAAGCGGGTTCTCACGAACGCCACGCCCGATCAGGCCTGCGTCGCGATGGCGCGCGAATGGGACGGCCCCGGCATGGACATCGCTGCGAAGTATCCGCAGGCCATGCCGGTGGCGCGGGCGCTCGTACAGGCGAAGCTCGTGGCGCCGCCGACGCCGCTGCCCGTGGCTGTCGAGCCGGCGCGCGGCAAGCTCCTGCTGCCGAGCCAGGTGGTCGCCTTGACGGCGCAGCGGGGGAGTTGGCTGGCGATCTCCGATGAGGCGGCACTTCGCAAGATGGGGCAGGTCTATGTGAAGGGCCGGGTGGCGCGCGATATCCGCTATCCCGAGCGCTTCCACCTCGTGCAGGAGCGGGGCGGCCGGCAGGCCGAGCAGTTGATCCATCTGAAGTTCAACGCCGAGCCGTGGGTGGGCCGCGAGATCGTGCTGCGCGGGGTGGTGACCTCGCTGAGCCGGCTGTCGATGGACCTGGCCGATGCCGCGCTGGTGAATGATGCGTCGGGGCTGACGGTGTCGCCGCTGCAGCAGGCGCCACTGGCGCGGAAGGAGGTGCTGCTGCAGCGCGTGATGAGCGCGCCGGGTCAAGGTTTGAGCGAGAAGGATCTGGTCGCGGTCGTGCTTCATGGGGAGGCCAACTACAACTACGGCACCCGTTGGGAGGAGGACGTCAGGTTCCTGCTGAAGGACGGGACGGTGTACCGCCGCACGGAGATGCCGCCGGATCAGTTGAACGTCGCCGCGTCGAGGCAGTTGGAGCCGCGGCGCTGGGGGCGGTGGAGGAGCACCGGCAAGGGCTACGAGATGCAGGAACAGGACGACGACGGGCGGCCGCTCGGCGAGTGGAAGTTGGAGAAGCATGTCGCGATGAAGCCGTGGCCGAAGGATGCGAGGCTGGAAGGGAGCTTCAGCCGAAGCAGCTTCAACGGGAGCATGGTCACGGGCGGGACCTCAGCGACGCGCGGGATCCGGTTCACGAAGGACGGTCGCTTCGAGCGCAGCTACAGCGCGCTGTCGAGCACGGGCAGCCTGCAAGCGATCACCGGGACGGTGATCGCGGGGTCGTCGCAGGGGGACGGATCGGGGAGCAGCAGCACCGGCGGCGGGACGGTGGGGACGGGGCTAGGGACGGTCGGTGCGACCAGCGGGACACGGACGAAGGACGATGGGGCGAGCCGGAGAGGTCGGTATCAGTTGAGCGGCTACGCGATCACGCTGACCTATGACGACGGACATGAGGAGCGGCTACTCAGTTTTCCGGTCGATGGGAATGGCCGGAGTGTGTATGTCGGGAGTGGGAGTTATGACCTCTCGAAGTGATTTGCCTCGACCTAGTCGGCTGTACCCGTATTGTTTCGGAACTCGTCCTGTAGCTTCACGAACCATTCGCCGTAATGGCGATATTTGTCCTTGGCGACGGGGTAATTGTGGTTCAGGTCGAAAAGATCCTCGAACCAATAATTGTTTGATCCAGTTTTCTGGAAAAGGATAAAGGGATGGATGTCTCCGCTGCGTAGTTCGTTCATCAGCGCGGGCTTGATGATTCGGCCGTACGGATGCCCAAGCCGGTCGTTCGCCGTTTCGAGCAGGTCGTAGATCAACGGGATGTGGTGATGGTCACCATGCCAGTTCCAGAAATCCATGTTGAATCCGAAGGGGTAGACCTTCCATCGGAACTCTGAGAACTGACTTATCAACACCAGATCCATCGAATCGGGTTCGATGGCCATATACGAGGCGAGAGGCGATTCTGCGGCAATTGCCTTAATCTTCTCGACTTGATAGTCGTAGATGGATTCGGTGGGGTACTTCTTGCCGGCGCCGTGCCTCAACCAGGCCGTCGATATTCCGGTCAGCGCGGATAAGGAGTCGATGTCGTGCTCTGCGATCTCGACTTCGCCGGATTCGATTGCTTTCCAAGCTCTTTCGCTTGGGAAATGCAAATGTTCAATGATTCTAGAGGCGGGTATGGATGCATCTTCTCGGGCTTCCTTGATTCGATGTCCACAGTCGAAATATCGCACTGAGCGAGAGGCTGGAGAATCTGAAGAAGTCGACTCGCCGAAATAGTTGAGGAGAAGGGACGAATTCCCTGCAGTGTGTTTGGTGATGCGTTCGAGCGAAAGAGGATCGAGCTCCCAACCCAGCGCCGCGCAGGCGGACCGATAGTCCTCTACTTCATCTTTGAGGGGTGTGTTGACACAGATCAGTACGCGCCGAATCTTGCTCGCAAATTTTGTCGACGGCAGCTTCCCGATGTCCTCGATGATCTTCTTTGGAATATCTGTCTGCTGAGTCGTGCAAATGATGGCGGTATATGTGTCATCCGATGCGTGGTACACGTGAGCGTCACATTTCCCGGTCGTCGTCTTGCCAATGAAGTTGAAGGACGGTTCCAAACGATCAAAGCCGGGATAGATGCTCGGCAGCAGGCTGCTCATGAATCGTTCGAACTCGTCGGAGCCCATGGCACCGATTTTGATTCGGATACCATCGATCAATGCGTTGTTCATGGCAAGAGACAGATTGGTCGGGGCTGGTGTTGTAGAGCATTAATGCATGCGCAGGACATCCCCCCAGGGTAGGGGAGTGCGACGGTCGGTGTCGGCGGGCGAAGCGAACCAAAAGAAAAAGCCCCGATGCATCGCTGCAACGGGGCTTCAGTTTGGCTCCTCGACCTGGGCTCGAACCAGGGACCTACGGATTAACAGTCCAGCTTCCGGCCCGTGCTCGTCCTCCGTAAGTCCAAGATCCTCAAGGCGGCCCGCCGATGTCGAGGTCTCCCTATGGCGATTACCGACCTAAATCCGAGCCAAGCATAGATGCCGGCAACGGTTAAATATCAAAAACCTAATAAAAATCAATTGGTTGGCGGCCATTATGTCGAGCGGAAGACGAGGTCGGCGGCTCTCGTTGGTAGCACATCAAAGGGCATCGATCCTGTCTCGATCCGCTCAGCGTGGATCCTCCAGAGGAAGCTCGCAGCTGAACGACACGGATGAGATGGACGAGCGGTTGTAGTACGGCTCTTGGAACGTTGTATGAATGGAGTGTTGATTGCCGCCGAATCCTGACCCGCCGACCGCACTGATTTCCGTTCAAACCTGACCCACGTATGAACCCTAGCCTGCCGCAACTTGCGGCA
>NZ_JACHYS010000005.1:0-89451 GCF_014193045.1 Mitsuaria sp. BK037
GAGCGTCTAAAGATTTAACCTTCTCAGGTCGCTCGTTCAGACGCCCACGCTTATCGGCTGTAAATTCTTAAAGAACATCGAAGCCGCTTTCGCCAACTTCGTCGCGTCGCTGATTTGTCGTCAGCAGCGCAGAAGTGAGATTATGAACGATTCTTTTTGAATCCGTCAAGCAGTCTGCGAAATTATTTTCAGCGTCGACTGCGAGAATCTCGCCGCCAAATGAAAACCGGGAAACCCAGTCCAATCATTTGACTACCTCGGCATATCCTCCGAGGCCGCCGCTCAAAACGTTGTCGTGAGCAGCGAAGACCGAGAGTCTAGCACGAGTTTTTTCGCTCGCGCAACTCTCTCGTCATCTGATCGTCATGGCGCGTGTTTGACGGGCCCTCCTATATAGGGAGCGCCGGTCGTCCTGCGTCAATGCAGCCGTGACTGCGGCGCCAGCGCTTCCAGCGCCGCCTTCGCGGGCTCATCGCTCTCCAGGATCCGCGGCAGCGCCGCCGACAGACGCGGCACGTCCGCCCGGAGGATCCGCTGTTTGACCGACGGGATCTGGGAAGGGTGCATCGAGAAGCAGGTCAGCCCCATGGCCAACAGCAGGTCGGTGAAGGCCGAGTCCCCCGCCATCTCGCCGCACACGCTGACTTCCTTGCCGGCCGCCCGAGCCTGGGCGATGGCATTGGCCAGCAGGTGAAGGACCGCGGGATGCCAGGGGTCATACAGATGCGCGACCGCCTCGTCGGCGCGATCGATGGCCAGCGTGTACTGGATCAGGTCGTTGGTCCCGATGGACACGAAGTCCACGTGCCTGAGCAACTGCGGCAGCATGATGGCCGCCGCCGGCACCTCCACCATGACGCCAAGTTGCACCTCGCCGTACGCCTGGCCGGTCTCGTCCAGTTGGCCCTTGACCCGCTTGATGGTTTCCTGGATCTGACGGATCTCCCCCAGGTGGGCCACCATCGGCACCAGCAGCTTCACCTTGCCAAAGGCGCTTGCCCGATAGATGGCCCGCAATTGCTGACGGAACATGCTCGGCTCCGCCAGGCTCCAGCGGATCGCTCGCAGGCCCATCGCCGGATTGAGCACATGCTCGTGGCGGAGTTCATTGACCGACATCCGATCCAGGGGCTTGTCCGCGCCGATGTCCACCGTGCGGATCGTCACCGGCAGGCCGGCCATCGCCTCGACGGCACTCTTGTAGGCAGCGAACTGCTCTTCCTCGCTGGGCAGGTCGCCCTCGCGGTTCATGAACAGGAACTCGCTGCGGAACAGGCCGACGCCGGTCGCGCCCGAGGCCAGCGCCGCCACGGTGTCGCCCGGCAGTTCGATGTTGGCGTGAAGCTCGATGCGCTGCCCGTCCATCGTGATCGCCGGCGTGTGGCGCAATCGGGCCAGCCGCGCGTTCTCGAGCTCCGCCTGGCGCTGCCTGAACCGGTACTCCTCCAGCACGATGGGGGAAGGATTGACGATGACCGTCCCGGCATCGCCGTCGATGATCACCCAATCGTCCTGGCGGATCAGCCGCGAGGCCTCGCGCGTTCCCACCACGGCGGGAATGGCCATGCTGCGAGCCACGATGGCGGTGTGAGAGGTCTTCCCCCCGATGTCGGTGATGAAGCCCTGGAAGACGCTGCGCTTGAACTGGATCATGTCCGCCGGCGCGATGTCGGCGGCTACCAGCAGCAAGGGATCCTCGCCGGCGAAGTCGCGCGCGACCACGGCCGAGGCGCCACTGGGCGACTCGTCCTGCTCGGTGGCGAGCGCAGCCAGCACGCGCTCGACCACCTGCTCCAGGTCGGCCTTGCGCTCGCGCAGGTAGTCGTCCTCCATTTCGTCGAACTGGCGCGCCAGCACCTCGAGTTGCGCCGACAGCGCCCACTCGGCGTTGTAGTGGCGGTCGACGATCCAGTCGCGGGCGGCATCGACGAGCGCCTCGTCGTTCAGCAGCAGCAGGTGGACATCCAGCAGCGCGTCGAGCTCATGCGGCGCGTCCTCCGGCAGCTCGGCCTTGAGGGCCTGCAGCTCGCGCGTCACCGCGTCGCGACCGCGGACCAGCCGCGCATATTCCTGCTCCGCGTCGGCGGCGCCAATGAAGTAGTGGGCGACGTCGACGCGGCTGGACGCGACCAGCACGGCTCGGCCGATCGCCACGCCGCGGGAAACGGGAATGCCGAAGACCTGGAAACTCATGCGCCGACTTTAGCAGCGGGTGTCGAAGCCCTCTTGAGCCGCAGGTGAACTTGCGAAAACCCCTGTGAGCCCGGCGTCAATCGTCCGTGCGGGCGAGCGTGACGACGGCACGACTGTCATGGTTCGTTCACTTGAGGGTCACCGACGCGTCACCGCCGCCGCTCAGCATCCCGGCATCACTTCAGCGAGGCTTTGCCATGAGGGATCTGCCGCTGCCCACCCTGCCCTTCTCCGATCTGCGCCCCGCCGAGGCGCCCCGGAGGTCACTTCCAGCCAGCTCCCAAGACGTCGTTGTCGACGCTGCGCGCGCTCGCTTCCATGTGGGTTGGGCGCGCACGGAGGACGAGGTCCGGCAGGCCCAGCGCCTGAGGTACCAGGTCTTCGTCGACGAAATGGGCGCGCGGCTGAGCGTGCCCGCCGGTGCGCCCGCCGGTCATGACATCGACCTCTTCGATCCCTTCTGCGAGCACCTGCTGGTGCGCACGCTCGACGAGCACGGCCAACCGGCCGAGGTGATCGGCACTTACCGGGTGCTGACGCCGGAGGCGGCCCGCCGCGCCGGCGGCCTGTACAGCGAGACGGAGTTCGACCTGACCCGGCTGCGTTCGCTGCGCCCCCGCATGGTCGAGCTGGGCCGCTCCTGCGTGCATCCGGACCACCGCCATGGCGGCGCCATCATGGCGCTCTGGGGCGCGCTGGCCGAATTCATGGTCCGCAACGACCTGGACACGATGATCGGCTGCGCCTCCATCAGCATGCGCGACGGCGGCCACTACGCGGCCAGCCTGTGGCGCCAGCTCGAAGGCAGCCATCTGGCCGACATCGCGTGGCAGGTGCGCCCCCGCCTGCCGCTGCCGGTCGACGACCTGCGCCAGGACCTGGTCGTCGAGCCGCCGCCACTGATCAAGGGTTACCTGCGCGTCGGTGCGCGCATCCTGGGCCGTCCCGCCTGGGATCCGGACTTCAACACCGCCGACCTGCCAATGATCATGCGCATCGCGGACCTGCCGGCGCGCTACCGCAAGCACTTCCTCGGCGGTCTTTGAGGACGCCCGTCCATGCAGAAATGAAAAGGGCTGCCTCGGCAGCCCTTTCTCGTGACGTGGCCGCCTTACTGGCCTTCGCCGAACTTGTCGTTGACCAGCGCGGTGATCGCCTCGTGCGCGGCCTGCTCGTCCTCGCCCGTGGTCTCGAGTTCCACTTCGGCGCCGATCCCGGCGGCCAGCATCATCACGCCCATGATGCTCTTGGCGTTCACGCGCCGGCCGTTGCGGGTCATGAACACCTCCGCCTTGAATCCCCCCGCCAGTTTGGTCAGCTTCGCCGAGGCACGGGCATGCAGGCCCAGCTTGTTGCTGATGGTGAGGGTCGACTTGATCATGAGCAGGAAGGTTGGGACGAGGAGTGGGTGGAGCACGGCGCCGTCGCGTCGCACAGGATCCCCTGGGTACCGCCCTGGCTGGCGCGCTGCAGCAGCGCATCCAGTCCTTCGCCGGCGTAGCACAGCGAGCGCCACAACATCGGCACGTTGACGCCGGTCAGCACCTTGACCTGCTCGCCCTGCAGGCGCAGCGCGGCATTCGTCGGTGTGGCGCCATAGACGTCGGTCAGCACCAGGGTCTGCAGATGTCCGGAGGCGCTGATCAGCGCCCGCGCCAGCGACTCGACATCGTCGGCGCTCATCTCCGGCGTCACGTCCAGCACGCTGAGCTGCAGCGCGCAGTGCGGGAACGTGTGCTCGGCCACCTGCTTGAGCGCGGTGGCCAGCGGAGCATGGGCGATCAGCAGCAGGCCGGACATGGGCCGCATTATCGTGCGGCGCAGCATGGCGCGGGCGGGGCCCGCACAAATCCTCAATCCGGGGGAGGACGCCTTGGTGGTCCCTCAGAGGGGCAGTTGCACCGACCCCAGGAACACGTCCCAGGCTTCCGCGTCCAGGCGCTCGCCCTGCAGCAGCAGCTGGTACAGGCGCCCCTCCCGGGAGAACACGGCCTGGCGCACCTGCTGGGCCGGCTGGCCCGGCCGGGCCTCGAAGGCCTGCTGGAACGCTTCCGGATCGACGGCGATCCCGCGGACGCCGAGAGGCGCCGAGGCGCCGGGGGCCATCTGCCGGGCGATGCCGTCGTGCATGCGGCGCATCGCCGCGGAGGTCGCGCGCGCGTCGCCCAGATCGGTCCAGGTGAAGGAGAACTGCCCGCCGCGGGCCTTGCAGCTCATGGAGCGCACGACGACCGGCTGGCCGGCGGGTCCGGGCTGGGTGCGTTCCTCGCGTTCGGGCTTGCAGGGGAACATCAGCGAGACCTGCGCGCCTTCCGGATCGACCTTGCGCCAGTTCAACGCGGGACTGCAGCCGGCGGCCAGCACCAGCGGCAGGATCGGAACGAGCGGGGCCAGTCGTCGCATCGGGCGATTATGGCGGCCGTGCGACCGGCGCCTGCCTCGCGGGCGACCCCGGCGGCATCCCCCACAATGCCCCGATGAGCGAAGCGAACTCCCCCCGTCCCTCCGCCATGGCCCTGCAGGGCGTGCGCGTTCTGGATCTTTCCCGCGTGCTGGCCGGACCCTGGTGCACGCAGACCCTGGCGGACCTCGGCGCCGACGTCATCAAGGTCGAACGCCCCCCCAGAGGCGGCCATCCCGGCGGGGACGACACCCGCGGATGGGGGCCACCCTATCTGAAGGACCGCGACGGCCAGGACACCGCCGAGGCGGCGTACTACCTGGGCGCGAACCGCAACAAGCGCTCGATCGGCGTCGACATCGCCAGTCCCAAGGGCCAGGCGCTGATCCGGGAACTGGCCCTGCGCGCGGACGTGGTGGTCGAGAACTACAAGGTCGGCGACCTGACCCGCTACGGCCTGGATGCGCCGGCGCTGCGCGCGCTCAATCCGCGGCTGGTGTTCTGCTCGGTCACCGGCTTCGGCCAGACCGGCCCTTACCGGGACCGCGCCGGCTACGACTACGCGGTCCAGGGCCTGGGCGGTCTGATGAGCGTCACCGGCGAGGCCGACGCGCTGCCCGGCGGCGGACCGCAGAAGGTCGGCGTGGCGGTGGCCGACCTGTTCACCGGCATGTATGCGACGGTGGCGATCCTGGCCGCGCTGCGCCACCGCGACGCGACCGGCGAGGGCCAGGTCGTCGACATGGCGCTGCTGGACACGCAGGTGGCGATGCTGGCCAACCTGGGCGCGAACTACCTGAGCACCGGCCAGGCGCCGCGCCGCATGGGCAATGCCCACCAGAACATCGTGCCCTACCAGGTCTTCCAGGCCAGTGACGGCCACCTGATCGTCGCGGTCGGCAACGACGGCCAGTTCGTCAAGTTCTGCGAACTGCTCGGCGTGCCCGAGCTGGCCCGCGATCCGCGCTATGCGACCAACGCCCAGCGGGTGCGGCACCGCGAGGCGCTGGTCCCGCTGCTGGCCGAGCGCATCGCCGCGCGCCCGCGCCAGCATTGGCTCGACGCGATGGAGGCGGCCAAGGTGCCGGGCGGCGCGATCAACGACCTGGCCGAGGTTTTCGAGGATCCGCAGGTGCGACATCGCGGCATGGTCGTGCCGATGGCGCATCCGCTGAGCGACGCGCTGCGCGTCGTCGCCAGCCCGATGAAGCTGTCCGGCACGCCGGTGGCCTACCGATTGCCCCCGCCGCTGCTGGGACAACACACCGACGAGGTCCTGGCCGAGCTCGGCCACGGCCCCGAGGCCATCGCCGCCTGGCGCGAGGAAGGAGTCATCGCATGAGCAGCACCGATCGAGACGGCGCGGATCGAGCGCGGGGCGTGGACATCGTCCTGGTGCACGGCGCCTGGCTGGGCGCCTGGGCGTGGAGGCGGGTGCTGGCGCCGCTGCGGGCGGCCGGCCATCGCGTCTTCCCGGTGACGCTGAGCGGCGTCGGCGAGCGGGCGCACCAGCCCCACGAGGGCATCCGCCTGCAAACCCACATCGACGACGTCAAGGCCGTCATCGAGTGCGAAGAACTGAGCGACGTGCTACTGGTCGGCCACAGCTACAGCGGCATGGTGATCACCGGCGTGGCCGACCAGTTGCCGACCCGCATCGCGCGGCTGGTCTACCTGGACGCGGTGGTGCCGGAACCGGGCGAGTCCTGGTCCAGCCGCCACACGCCGGAGACGCAGGCGCAGCGGCGCGAGCTGATCGCGAAATTCGGCCACCTGCCGGTGACCGAGCCGCACGGCATGGGGCTCAAGCCGGAGGACTTCGACTGGATGATGCGCTGCCAGCGCCCGCAGCCGGGCGGCGTCTACGACAGCCCGCTGGACTTCGACAAGAAGGCCTGGCTGGCGCGGCCGCGCACCTTCATCGACTGCAACCGGCCGGCCCTGCTCACCATCGCGGCCGCACGCGAGCGCGCCCGCAGTCAGCCCGGCTGGGAACGCTTCGAGATCCCGACCGGCCACCAGGTGATGATCTCGGCGCCCGAGGCGCTCATCGAGCGCCTGCTCATGCTGGCCGACCGCCAGGCCCAGGGCTGACGGATCGTCCGCCATCCGCCCCCGTCCCCCTGGGAAACGTGAGCCATTTCACGGCATCCCCCCAGGGGGGCGGTTGCCCCCGACTCACGGGATGGCCTCCCCCAGGACCGCGCGGAACCATGGCGCCTCCCCGCCCCGGCATGCCGCCGGCGGCCCACCCGAACGAGAGAGCATGTCCCGCCCGCCCCCCACCGTGGCCGCGCCGCTGGCCGCCAATGACATGGTGCAGCGCCCCAGCGATTCCCAATGGGGCGACATCGTCCAGCAGCTCGGCGCCGAGATCGCCGGCCCGCTGAGCGGGGCCCTGGAGCGCATCCACGCCTTGATCAGCAGCGGCCAGATCGACCGCCAGGGCCTGCGGGCGCTGCGCGACGCGGTGGCGCAGGCCCGCGAGGCCGGGATGGTCAGCCAGCAACTGGCCCGGCTGGCGTCGGGCCGGCTGCGGCTGTCGCGCGAGCAGGTGTCGCTGACGCAGGTGCTGCGCGGCGTGCTGGCGCAGCGCAGCCGCGAGACCCAGGCGCGCGGCATCCAGATCCGCCAGCTGCTGCAGCCGATCGAGGTGATGACCGACGCGTCGCTGCTGTTCTCGCTGCTGAACGCGGTGATGGACTGGGCGCTCACGAACACGCATTCCTCGCTGGAGATGCGGCTGGACCTGACGCCCTGGCCCGCCAAGGCGCGGCTGATGTGCCGCTTCGCCCACCGCTCGCTGGACCTGGGCAGCGCGCCCTCGTCGGCGATCAATGAACCGCCCGAATCGCTGAACTCGCTGACCTGGCGCCTGATCGAGCAGACCGCGCTGACGATCGGCGCGCTGCCGCTGCGCGAGGACGAGGCCGGCATCACGATGCTGACGCTGGAGTTCCCGCACCTGGCCGGCGACGAGCCCGGCGCGCAGCACGGCCCCGCGCCGGTCGCGCCGCCGGACCGGCCCGAGCTCGACGATCCGACGCCGTCGCACAACTCCAAGCCGCTGGCGGGCTGCCACCTGCTGATCGTCTCGCCGCGCCGCGAGCTGCGGCAGGAGATCCAGGCCGCGGTGCGCCACATGGGGCTGATCATCGACGCCGTGGGCTCGATGGACGAAGCCCTGCAGTTCTGCGAGGAAGGCCTGCCGCACGGCATCGCCTTCGAGCAGTCGCTGCGTGACGCGGACTTCGATCGCCTGCGCGCCGACATCACCGGCGAGGTGCCCAACTTCAGCTTCGTCGAGGTGATGGAAGGCGACCAGCAGACGCAGCTCTCGACCGCGACGGCCGACCATATGGCGCGGATCTCGCGGCAGAACCTGCAGGACGCGCTGCCGTCGGTGCTGCTCTTCGAGCTGTCCAAGGCGCTGTGAGGCGACCTGCCACCCAAGCCCCTGCCGGGTGACGGGCCACGGACGACCGGCATACACTCGCCCCCCATGAAGCTGCCTCGCTGGACCGGACTCCTGTTGTTGGTCGCCGCCGTCGGTGTCGGCGCCGGCCTCGCCTACGAGGGCCTGAAGCCCGAACCCGCCCCCCAGGTGGATTACGTGCTGCTCGACGGTTCGAAGCACGCGTCCGCGCAGGCCTGGTCCGGCAAGGTGATGCTGGTCAACTTCTGGGCCACGTCCTGCACCACCTGCGTCAAGGAAATGCCCAACGTCATCGCGACGCACCAGAAGTACAAGGACAAGGGTTTCGACACGCTGGCGGTGGCCATGAGCTATGACCCGCCGGCCTATGTCGCGAACTATGCCGAGACCCGCCAGCTGCCCTTCGGCGTCGCGATGGACAGCACCGGCGAGATCGCGCGCCGCTTCGGCAAGGTGCAACTCACGCCCACCACCTTCCTGATCAACAAGCGTGGCGAGATCGTCAAGCGCTTCGTCGGCGAGCCCGACTTCGCTGCGCTGCACGGCACGATCGAGAAGCTGCTCGCCGAGAGCTGATCCGCCCTCGCCGCCCCGAAGCATGCCGCTCCTCGAGCGGCATTTTTCTTGGCCGCTCCTCGGGCGGGGCCGGACGCTTTGCGATTCTTTTCGTCGGCGACACCAGGCTGCTGTCGCCAGATACTAGGGTGTCGACATGCCCGCCGACCCTGCGCCCTGACGGCGCCGCGACGGCCAGCCCGCGTCCCGCTCCCGGCCCGCCAGAGGCCCTCCGCACCAGCGACCGACCCGCATGAACACCAACAACAAGCTGCCCTGCCCGCCGGTCCCCGGCCCCGTCCGCATCCCTGGCGTCCCGAGGCGCCGCCGACAACAAGGCCGCGCGACGCCGTGGATCGTCGCCCTCGTCGTGCTGGCCGCGGCCGCCGGCGGCTGGTGGTGGTGGAAGGGCCGCGCCGCGGACGGCGAGGCCGGCGGCGGACCCGCGCGCGCCGCCAGCGGTCCGGGCGGCGCCAGCCCGGCCGGCGCCGGCGGACGGGGCGGCCGCTTCGCCGCCAACCGGGTGCAGCCCGTCTCCGTGACGCCCGCGCGGCTGCAGGACATCCGGCACACCGCCTCCGCCATCGGCACCATCAGCGCTTCCAACACCGCCGTCGTGCGCGCGCAGGTCAGCGGCGTGCTGCAGCAGCTGCACTTCACCGAGGGCCAGCAGGTCAAGGCCGGACAGCCCCTGGCGCAGATCGACCCACGCGCCTTCCAGGCCGCGCTGGGCCAGGCCGAGGGCCAGCTGGCCCGCGACAAGGCCACGCTGGACAACGCGCGCATCGACCTCGCCCGCTACCAGGACCTGCTCGCCAAGGACGCGATCGCCCGCCAGCAGGTCGACACGCAGCAGGCGACGGTCCGCCAGCTCGATGGCACGGTGAAGGCCGACCAGGCCGCCGTGGACAGCGCCCGGCTGCAGGTCACCTACACCCGGGTGCTGGCGCCGATCTCGGGCCGCGTCGGCCTGAAGCAGGTCGACATCGGCAACGTCGTGCAGACCAGCGACGCCAACGGCGTGGTCAGCATCACGCAGACGCGGCCCATCGCGCTGACCTTCGCCGTGCCGTCGGCGCTGCTGCCCCAAGTGACCGCCGGCCTGAAGGACAAGGCGTCGCTGACGGTGGAAGCCTGGAGCCGCGACGGCAAGACGCGCCTGGCGACCGGCCGACTCGCGACCGCCGACAACGCCATCGACCTGAGCACCGACACGATCAAGCTCAAGGCGCTGTTCCCGAACGAGGACGACGCGCTCTACCCCAACCAGTCGGTCAGCGTGAAGCTGCAGCTCGCCACCGAGGCCAACCGCCTGGCCGTGCCGGCCGCCGCGGTGCTGCGCGGCGCGCAGGGCTTCTACGTCTACGTCGTCGGCCCGGACAACACCGTGAGCACGCGCGTCGTGCAGACCGGCGCGGTCGACGGCGACTGGATGGCGGTGGACGGCCCGCTGCAGCCCGGCGATCGCATCGTCGTGGACGGCGTCGACCGCCTGCGCGAGGGCGCCAAGGTCGAGGTCATCGCCAACGACCCGAAGCAGCGCGCCGGTGCCAACGCGGCGCCGCGACGCGGCCGCGGCGCGAGCGCACCGGGCGGCGCGGCCTCCGGCGCGCGCGGCGGCAGCCGTCACGCCTCGGGCGCCTCCGCTCCCGCCACTTCCGCGGCCCCCGGCGACAGCGGCAACCCGGCCGATGCGGCGCTGCGCGCGCCCACCGCCGAGGCGCGCAACGACGCGGCCCAGTCCGGCGGCGAGCGCCCGGCCTGGCTGGACCGGCTGCCGCCGGACCTGCAGGACAAGGTCATGAAGATGAGTCCCGCCGAGCGCGAGGCCTGGATCGCCGAGCGACGCGCCGAACGCGCCAAGCGCCAGGCCGCCTCCGGCAACGCCCGCTGACCGCGACGAGGGCAAGGCCATGGCCATGAACCCGTCCCGTCCCTTCATCGAGCGGCCGGTCGCGACCTCGCTGCTGATGCTGGCCATCCTGCTGGCGGGCCTGCTGGCCTACCGGCTGCTGCCGCTGTCGGCGCTGCCCGAGGTCGACTACCCCACCATCCAGGTCACGACGCTCTATCCGGGCGCGAGCCCCGACGTCATCTCCACCACCGTCACCGCGCCGCTGGAGCGCCAGTTCGGCCAGATGCCGGGGCTGGGGCAGATGACCTCGTCGAGCTCGGGCGGCGCCTCGGTGATCACGCTGCGCTTCTCGCTGGGCCTGTCGCTGGACGTGGCCGAGCAGGAGGTGCAGGCCGCGATCAATGCCGGATCGAACCTGCTGCCCTCCGACCTGCCGATGCCGCCGGTCTACAGCAAGGTCAATCCGGCCGACGCGCCGGTGATGACGATCGCGGTGACCTCGCCCTCGCTGCCGGTCATCAAGGTGCATGACCTGGTGGAGAACCGCCTCGCGCCCAAGCTGTCGCAGGTCGACGGCGTGGGCCTGGTGAGCATCGCCGGCGGCCGCCGGCCCGCCGTGCGCATCCAGGCCAACCCGAGCACGCTGGCCGCGCTGGGCCTGTCGCTGGACGACGTGCGCAGCGCCATCGCCTCGGCCAACGTCAACCAGGCCAAGGGCAGCTTCGACGGCGCGCAGCGCGCCTCCACCATCGACGCCAACGACCAGCTGCGCTCCGCCGCCGAGTACCAGAACCTGATCATTGCCTGGAAGAACGGCAACCCGCTGCGGCTCAGCGATGTCGCCCAGATCGTCGACGACGCCGAAAACCTGCGCCTGGCGGCCTGGGCCGACACGACGCCGGGCGTGATCCTGAACGTGCAGCGCCAGCCCGGCGCCAACGTGATCCAGACCGTCGACCGGGTGAAGGCGCTGCTGCCCAAGCTGCAGGGCACGCTGCCGGCGTCCATCGACGTGCAGATCCTGGCCGACCGCACCACCACGATCCGCGCCTCGGTCGATGACACCGAGATCGAGCTGCTGCTCGCCATCGCGCTGGTGGTGGCGGTGATCTTCCTGTTCCTGCGCAGCGGCAGCGCCACGCTGATCCCCAGCGTCGCGGTGCCGCTGTCGCTGGTGGGCACCTTCGGCGTGATGTACCTGGCCGGCTTCTCGATCAACAACCTGACGCTGATGGCGCTGACGATCTCCACGGGCTTCGTCGTCGACGACGCGATCGTGATGATCGAGAACATCGCCCGCTACGTCGAGGAAGGCGACTCACCGATGGAGGCCGCCTTCAAGGGCTCGCGCCAGATCGGCTTCACCATCATCTCGCTGACGGTGTCGCTGATCGCGGTGCTGATCCCGCTGCTGTTCATGGGCGACGTGGTGGGCCGGCTGTTCCATGAATTCGCGATCACGCTGGCGGTGGCCATCCTGATCTCGGCCTTCGTGTCGCTGACGCTGACGCCGATGATGAGCGCGCGGCTGCTGAGGCCGGAGACCGAGCAGAAGCACTCGCGGCTCGGCACCTGGTTCGGCGAGAAATTCGAGGCCATGATCCAGGGCTACGGCCGCGCGCTGGACTGGGTGCTGGACCGCCCGGTGCTGACGCTGCTGGGCTTCGCCGCCACGCTGGCGCTGACCGCGCTGCTGTACGTGGTCGTGCCCAAGGGCTTCTTCCCGGTGCAGGACACCGGCCTGGTGCAGGTGATCACCGAGGCGACGCAGAGCACTTCCTTCGATGCGATGAGCGAGCGCCAGCAGCGGCTCGCCGAGGTCTTCCTGAAGGATCCCGACGTCGACCACATCGCGTCCTTCATCGGCGTGGACGGCGCGAACGCCTCGCTGAACACCGGCCGGATGCAGATCACGCTCAAGCCCTTCGCGCAGCGCCACGCGTCGGCCACCGAGGTCATCGCGCGGCTGGGCGACCTGAACCGCCAGGTGCCCGGCATCACCGCCTACATGCAGCCGGTGCAGGACCTGACCATCGAGGATCGCGTCTCCAAGACGCAGTACCAGTTCCTGCTGAGCTCGCCGGACTCGACCGACCTGCAGAAGGCCAATGACGCGCTGCTGGCGCGGCTCAAGCAGCTGCCGCAGCTGGCCGACGTCGCCAGCGATCTGCAGAACCAGGGCCTGCAGGCCTGGGTGCAGATCGACCGCGAGGCGGCCGGCCGGCTCGGCGTCACGGTCTCGTCGATCGACACCGCGCTCTACAACGCCTTCGGCCAGCGGCTGATCTCGACGATCTACACGCAGGCCAGCCAGTACCGCGTGGTGCTGGAGGCGGCGTCGGAATTCCGCAGCGGCCCGCGCGCGCTCGAAGGGCTGTACGTGCCGGGCAGCACAACGACGACCAGTGCGACCGGCACGGCCGCCACCACGACGGTGCAGGTGCCGCTGAGCTCGGTGGCGCAGATCGTCGAGCGGCCGGCGGCGCTGGCGATCAACCATGTGGCGCAGTTCCCGGCCGCGACGATCTCGTTCAACCTGCCTCCCGGCGTCGCGCTGGGCGACGCGGTGCAGGCGATCAAGGCCGAGCAGGCGAAGCTGGACCTGCCCATCAGCGTCGAGACCAGCTTCCAGGGCGCGGCCGAGGCCTTCAGCAATTCGCTGTCCAGCACGCTGTTCCTGATCCTGGCCGCGGTGGTCACCATGTACATCGTGCTGGGCGTGCTCTACGAGAGCTACATCCATCCGGTCACCATCCTGTCGACGCTGCCCTCGGCCGGCGTCGGCGCGCTGCTGGCGCTGCTGATCGGCGGGCTGGACCTGGGGATCATCGCGATCATCGGCATCGTGCTGCTGATCGGCATCGTGAAGAAGAACGCGATCATGATGATCGACTTCGCGCTCGAGGCCGAGCGCGAGCAAGGCCTCGATCCACGCGCCGCGATCCACCAGGCCTCGCTGCTGCGCTTCCGTCCGATCCTGATGACGACGATGGCCGCGCTGCTCGGCGCGCTGCCGCTGATGCTGGGCACCGGCGTCGGCCATGAACTGCGGCATCCGCTGGGCGTGACCATGGTCGGCGGCCTGATCGTGAGCCAGCTGCTGACGCTGTTCACGACGCCGGTGATCTACCTCGGCTTCGCGCGCATGGCGCAGCGCTGGCGCGAACGCCGTGGCGTGAAGCGCGAAACGCGCGCCGCGGCGCAGCACCGCGGTCCCGACGCGCCGGAGATCGCCGATCCGGCCGCGCCGCTCGCGCCCGCCGGTCCGAGCCTGCTCCGGCAACCGGGCGATGACGGCGGAGCGCCGCGATGAATATTTCAGCGCCGTTCATCGCGCGTCCGGTCGCGACGACGCTGATCACCATCGGCATCGCGCTGGCGGGGATGCTGGGCTACCACTTCCTGCCGATCGCGCCGCTGCCGCAGGTGGACTTCCCGACGATCTCGGTCTCCGCCTCGCTGCCCGGTGCCAGCCCCGACACGATGGCCGCCACGGTGGCCACGCCGCTGGAGCGCGCGCTGGGCAGCATCGCCGGCGTGACCGAGATCACCTCGCGCTCCTCGCTGGGCTCGAGCAGCGTGACCCTGCAGTTCGACCTGAGCCGCGACATCAACGGCGCCGCGCGCGACGTCCAGGCGGCGATCAACGCCGCGCGCACGCTGCTGCCCTCGGGCCTGCCCAGCAATCCGACCTACCGCAAGGTCAACCCGGCCGACGCGCCGATCATGATCCTGGCGCTGACCTCGAAGACGCTGACGCGCGGCCAGATGTACGACACCGCCTCGACGGTGCTGGCGCAGCGGCTGGCCCAGGTGGACGGCGTCGGGCAGGTCAACGTCGGCGGCGGCGCGCTGCCGGCGGTGCGGGTGGAGCTCAATCCGGACAAGCTGGCGGCCAACGGCATCGCGCTGGACCAGGTGCGCCAGGCCATCACCAACACCAACGCGAACCGGCCCAAGGGCGCGGTCGAGCAAGGCGGCCGCTACTGGCAGGTCGGCGCCAATGACCAGGCCCGCACCGCCGCGGAGTACGCGCCGGTGGTGCTGTCCTACCGCGACGGTGCGGCGCTGCGGCTGCGCGACGTGGCCGAGGTCAGCGACTCGGTCCAGGACGTGCGCAACTACGGCGCGTCCAACGGCCAGCCGGCGATCCTGCTGTTCATCCAGAAGGAGCCGGGCGCCAACATCATCGAGACCGTCGCCCATGTGCGCGAGCTGCTGCCGCGCCTGCAGGCCTCGATCCCGCCCGCCATCGAGCTCAAGGTCATCAGCGACCGCACGCCGACGATCCGGGCCTCGCTGGACGAGGTGCAGCGCGCGATGGCGATCGCCGTCGGGCTGGTGATCCTGGTGGTGCTGCTGTTCCTGCGCAGCTGGCGCGCGACGCTGCTGCCGGCGGTGGCGGTGCCGGTCTCGCTGGCCGGCACCTTCGGCGTGATGTACCTGTGCGGCTACAGCCTGGACAACCTGTCGGCGATGGCGCTAACGGTGGCCACCGGCTTCGTCGTCGACGACGCGATCGTGGTGCTGGAGAACATCACCCGCTACATCGAGCAGGGCCTGACACCCGTCGCGGCCGCGCTGCGCGGCGCGCGCGAGATCGGCTTCACCGTGATCTCGATCAGCCTGTCGCTGGTGGCGGTCTTCATCCCCATCCTGCTGATGGGTGGCGTCGTGGGGCGGCTGTTCCGCGAGTTCGCGGTGGTGCTGTCGGCGTCCATCCTGGTGTCGATGGTGGTCTCGCTGACGACGACGCCGATGATGGCCTCGCGGGTGCTCCGGGCCCGCCCGGAACCCGCGCACGGCGCGGCGGCGCGGCGCCAGGGCCGGCTCGCGCGCGCGGCCGGCCGCTTCAACCGCGCGCTGGCGCGGGGCTACCGGCGCTCGCTGATGTGGACGCTGCGCCACCAGCCGGTGGCCCTGCTCTCGCTGGTGGCGGTGATCGCCCTGAACGTGCATCTGTACGGCGTGATCCCCAAGACCTTCTTCCCGCAGCAGGACACCGGCGTGCTCATCGGCGGCGTGCAGGCGGACCAGGGCAGCTCCTTCGAGATGATGCGCAAGCGCGTCGACCGCTTCATGGAGATCATCCTGTCCGACCCGGCCGTGCAGAACGTCAACGGCAGCACCGGCGGCGGGCAGCGCAACTCGGCGAACTTCTACATCACCCTCAAGCCGCTGAAGGAACGCAAGGTCTCGGCCGACCAGGTGGTGAACCGGCTGCGCGACAAGATGGCGCACGAGCCGGGCGCCAACCTCTTCATGGTGCCGGTGCAGGACATCCGCATCGGCGGCCGGCAGGCCAACGCTCAGTACCAGTTCACGCTGCAGGCCGACGACCTGGCGGTGCTGCGCGAATGGGAACCGCGGGTGCGCAATGCGCTGTCCAACCTGCCGGAGCTGACCGACGTCAACACCGACCAGCAGGACAAGGGCATGCAGACCTCGCTGGTGATCGACCGCGATGCGGCGGCACGGCTGGGCATCAGCGTCAGCACCATCGACACGACGCTCAACAACGCCTTCGGCCAGCGCCAGGTCGGCGTGATCTACAACCCGCTGAACCAGTACCGCGTGGTGATGGAGCTCGCGCCGGAGTACCTGCAGGGGCCGGAGACGCTGCGCAAGCTCTACGTGACCAGCAGCTCGGGCGCGCAGGTGCCGCTGTCGGCGTTCAGCCGCTTCGAGACCACCAACACGCCGCTGTCGGTGAACCACCAGAGCGGCACGCCGGCCTCGACGATCAGCTTCAACCTGCCCGAGGGCGTGTCGCTGTCGCAGGCGACCGACGCGATCAACAACGCGATGGCGGAGCTGGGCATCCCGGTGTCGGTGCGGGGCACCTTCGCGGGCACGGCCAACGCGTTCCAGGATGCGCTGAAGTCGCAGCCCATCCTGATCGGCGCGGCCATCATCGCGATCTACCTGGTGCTGGGCATGCTCTACGAGAGCCTGGTGCATCCCGTGACCATCCTGTCGACGCTGCCGTCGGCGGGCGTGGGCGCGCTGCTGGCGCTGATGATGTTCCACACGGAGTTCTCGATCATTGCCCTGATCGGCGTGATCCTGCTGATCGGCATCGTGAAGAAGAACGCGATCATGATGATCGACTTCGCCATCGCGCGGCAGCGCACCACCGCGCACCTGACGGCGGGCGCGGCGATCTTCCGCGCGGCCAAGCTGCGGCTGCGGCCCATCCTGATGACGACCTTCGCGGCGATCTTCGGCGCGGTGCCGCTGGCCATCGGCAGCGGCGATGGCGCCGAGCTGCGCCAGCCGCTGGGCATCGCGATCGTCGGCGGCCTGATCCTGAGCCAGCTGCTGACGCTGTACACGACGCCGGTCGTGTTCGTGATGATGGAAAGGCTGCGCCAGCGCGTGATGCGGCGCCGCGCGGCGAAACGCGCCGCCAGCGCCGCGCGGCCGCCGCACGAGGCGCCCCCGACGACTCCCGAGCCGCCCGCGGCTCCGACCCTGCAGGGCTGAGACATGCCGACCCCGATGACCTCGATGACCTCGACTTCATTCCTCCGTCCCTCGCTGCCGGCCGTGGCGGCGGCGGTGCTTGTCGCACTGCTGAGCGGCTGCGCGGTGACGCGCGTCGATCCGCCCGCGCCGGTGACGGCGCCGGCGCAGTACAAGGAGGACGGGCTCTGGAAGCAGGCCCGGCCCGCCACCGCCGAGCCGGTCCCGGAGCAGTGGTGGACGCTGTTCGACGACCCCGTGCTGAACGACCTGCAGCGCCGCCTGGTGATCGGCAACGAGAACCTGAAGGCCGCCGTGGCGCAGCTGGCCGGCGCGCGCGCGGCGCTGGAGGCGAGCCGTTCGGCGCTGCTGCCGACGCTGTCGGTCGGCGTGTCGGGCACGCGCAGCGCGAGCCCGGATGGCAACGTCACCAACGGGACGATCAACCGCGGCCCGACCAACAGCGTGCAGGCCTCGCTCAACGCGAGCTGGGAGCCGGACCTGTGGGGCCGGCTGCGGCTGGCCAGCGAGGGCGCGGGCGCGACGCTGCAGGCCACCGCGGACGACCTGGCGGCGGCGCGGCTGAGCGCGCAGGCGACGCTGGCGCAGAGCTATTTCTCGCTGCGCACGGCGGAGGCGCAGGAAGCGCTGTACGACCGCAGCGTGCAGGCCTACCAGCGTTTCCTGGACCTGACGCAGGCGCGTTACCAGAGCGGCGTGGCCGCGCGCAGCGACGTGCTGCAGGCGCAGACGCAGCTGCGCTCGGCGCAGGCGCAACTGCTGGAGACGCGGTCCACGCGCGCCCAGCTGGCGCATGCGATCGCGGTGCTGCTCGGTCTGCCGCCGTCGGCGCTGGAGCTCTCGAAGAATGCCGCGCTGCCCACGCCGCCGGAGGTCCCGATGATGCTGCCGTCGCAGCTGCTCGAGCGCCGGCCCGACATCGCCGCGGCGCAGCGGCGGGTGGCCTCGGCGTATGCGCAGATCGGCGTGGCGGACGCGGCCTACTTCCCGTCGCTGACCTTGTCGGGCAGCGGCGGCTACCGAAGCAGCACGCTCAGCAAGCTGCTGTCGGCGCCCAACCTGTTCTGGTCGCTCGGCCCGTCGCTGGCGCAGGCGATCTTCGACGGCGGCCAGCGCAAGCTGGCGAGCGCGCAGGCCCGCACCAGCGCGGAGGTCGCGACCTCGACCTACCGGCAGACGGTGTTGACGGCGCTGCAGGAGGTCGAGGACAACCTGATCCTGGCCGACCACCTGCGTGAAGAGGCGCGGCTGCAGCAGGAGGCGCTGGCATCAGCGCAGCGCAACCTGGAACTGGTGACGGACCAGTACCGCGCGGGCACGGTGTCCTTCCTGGACGTCACGACCGCGCAGAACAGCGCGTTCAATGCGGAGGCCTCGCTGCTGTCGGTGCGCAACCGGCAGTTGGCCGCGATCAGCCTGCTGTTGAAGAACGTGGCGGGGCGGTGGACGCCGGCTTGAGGCGACCCGAGGCGGCGTGAGGCGGCCTGCGGCGTCCCCCAAGTGGGCGAGTGGTCCGGTTGTCTTCGCTGCGCAACAAGGCGACTGACCCTTGAATTCAGTCGGAATTGAGCGCTCCTAGCATGCCTCTCATTGGGCGCCTTGACGCCCGTGAGACTGACCGCGGCGGACGTCCGCGAAAGGAACAGGCATGCAGATCGATCCCGCAGCGAGGGCGGCCGTGCGCGGCGCCCTGCCCCCACCGACGAGGGCCGAGGATCTCGAGCGGTATCACGCCGTCGAGACCTACATCACCCAACACGCGCCGCAATACCGGATCCAGTTGCGCCCGCAGTACCGCGAGCGCCTGTCCACCATTCCCGCCGACCTGGGCAAGGAGCAGTTGGACATCGAGCTGTTCAAGATCCAGAAGGACATTGAACTGGAACATCGCCAGCGAGCCGCCAGCATCCAGTCGATGCCCTTGGACTCCGCAACCGGGTCGAGCGAGTACGCAGCGCTCTACCGGCAATACCTGGACGAGGAGAACGAACTCGGGAAGGCGGCGCTGGCGCGCTACGTCGTGCACCGCCGCACGATCCTGGAGATGCTCGAGGGCGCATTGAAGATCCAGGACTCCGGCGCCTACGCGCGCGAGGACCTCATCCACGGCCTGATCTTTCCAATGCGGACGACGTCGGATGAAGTGGACTTCACGAGGCAGAACTTGTGGGTCGTCGATGAACGGCTCGCGTATCACACGCACCTGGCGTCGGACCTGCCGATGAGCCGGCTCACGCCCATCGCCGTGGCGGACCGCGATGAACCGGATCTCGTGGTGTTCAACACCCCGCGGGCCTTCGCCGACACCAAGAGCCCGTACCAGTCGGTCGTCATCGTCGAGTTCAAGCGTCCCGAACGTAACGAGTACCCCGCCCGGGAGGAGAACCCGGTCGAGCAGGTCCTGCGCTATGTCCGCAAGATCAAGGAGGGCCAGGCCAAGGACCGCGACCTGAAAACCATCAACGTCGGCGCGATCCCCTTCTACGCCTACATCCTGTGCAGCCTCACGCCCCGCATGCGCGCCATCGCGGAAGACCACGACTTCGTGCGGACGCCTGACAACGAGGGCTACTTCAAGTACCACCAGAGCCAGGGCTGCTACATCGAGATCGTGTCCTACGACAAGGTGCTCAACGATGCGAAGAAGCGCAACCGTGCCTTCTTCGAAAGGCTGCAGATTCCCGCCACCTGAATTGCGGGTTCGACCTCGCAACGAATGACGGCTCCCGAAGGAGCCGTCATTCGTTCGGCGCGTCAGCCGCGCGCGGCCTCACCAACTCAAGCCGCCGAGGCCTTCTCCGCTTCGGCCTTCTCCAGCGCGGCGTGGGCCTGCTGGTCCGCGTGGTAGCTCGACCGCACCATCGCGCCCACCGCCGCGTGCGTGAAGCCCATCTTGTAGGCCTCTTCCTCGAACATCTTGAACGTGTCCGGATGCACGTAGCGGCGCACCGGCAGGTGGTGGCCCGACGGCGCCAGGTACTGGCCGATCGTGATCATGTCGATGTCGTGGGCGCGCATGTCGCGCATGACCTGGAGGATTTCCTCGTCGGTCTCGCCCAGGCCGACCATGATGCCGCTCTTGGTCGGCACGCCCGGCACCGCTTCCTTGAAGCGCTTGAGCAGGTTCAGGCTGAACTGGTAGTCCGAGCCCGGACGCGCTTCCTTGTACAGGCGCGGGGCGGTTTCCAGGTTGTGGTTCATCACGTCCGGCGGCGCCGCCTTCAGGATGTCCAGCGCGCGGTCCATGCGGCCGCGGAAGTCGGGCACCAGCACCTCGATCTGCGTCGTGGGGCTGAGCTCGCGCACCTTGCGGATGCATTCGGCGAAATGGCCGGCACCGCCGTCGCGCAGGTCGTCGCGGTCCACGCTGGTGATCACCACGTAATTCAGCTTCAGCGCCGCGATCGTCTTGGCCAGGTTCAGCGGCTCGTCGACGTCCAGCGGATCCGGCCGGCCGTGGCCGACGTCGCAGAACGGGCAGCGCCGGGTGCACTTGTCGCCCATGATCATGAAGGTCGCCGTGCCCTTGCCGAAGCACTCGCCGATGTTGGGGCAGGAGGCTTCCTCGCAGACCGTGTGCAGCTTGTGCTCGCGCAGGATCTGCTTGATCTCGTAGAAGCGGGTCGACGGGCTGCCCGCCTTCACCCGGATCCAGTCCGGCTTCTTCAGCTGCTCGGCCGGGATGATCTTGATCGGGATCCGCGCCGTCTTGGCTTGCGCCTTCTGCTTGGCGGTCGCGTCGTAGTCGGACGCGCTCTTGGCTTCGTGGGTGACGTTCTCGGTTGCCATCAGGCGCTCTTTCGGTTCCGGGTTCGAGCCTCAGGGTTCCAGCTGCGCGGCGAGCCGTTCAGCGAACCGCTGGGCCACCGTGGCCCAGTCCGTGAAAACCCCGAGTGTACCGAGGTCCACCGTCTGGAGCCCTGCGTACCCGCACGGATTGATGCCCAGGAAGGGCTTCAGGTCCATCGCCACGTTGAGCGCGACGCCGTGGTACGTGCAGTGCCGGCTGATCTTGATGCCCAGCGCCGCGACCTTGCCCAGCCCCCGGAACGGGTCGGCCGGATCGGCCGGTCCGGTCAGGGCGGCATGCGCCCCGGGGTCGTCCAGCCGCACGTAGATGCCGGGGGCGCCGGCCACGCGGTGGCCGGTCACACCAAAGCCGTCCAGCGTCTGGATGACGGCGGTTTCGAGGCGGAAGACGTATTCCTTGACGAAGATACCCAGCCGCTTGAGGTCGACCAGCGGATAGGCGACCACCTGTCCCGGGCCGTGGTACGTGACCTGGCCGCCGCGATTGGTCTGCACGACGGGGATGCCCTGGGCGTCGAGCACGTGGTCGGCCTGGCCGGCCAGGCCCTGGGTGTAGACGGGGTCGAATTCGCAGAGCCAGAGCTCGTCCGGCGTCTCTGGACCGCGCGCGTCGGTGAAGGCGCGCATGGCATCCAGCGTGGCCGCATAGTCGACGCGGCCCAGGGTCTTGATCAGCATGCCGGCATGCTAGCCGCGATGGACCTAGCATCGGCCGCATCGGGACATTCAGGAGTGCGCCATGTCGCGCCACCTCATGCGCTTCGCCGCTGCGGCGATCGCCCTCGGACTCGCGCTGCCCGCCGTGGCGGCCTCCGCGCCGGCCGCGCGCGTGACGCTCGAACAGGCGCTCGCCACCTACGAGCGCGGCGACCTGCCCGCCGCCGAGCGCCAGTTCCGGCTGCTCTCGCAGCAAGGCCTCGCGCTCGGCGACTACAACCTCGCGATGATGCATCTGAGGTCCGAAGTGCCGAAGCCGGATCCGCGTTTCGCGCGCTCGCTGCTCGTGCGCGCCGCCGGCCGGGGCCTGGTGCGCGCCGAGCTGGCGCTGGGCCAGTTCCACGAGCAGGGCGAGGATGGGCGTCCCGATCTGGTTCAGGCCCAGTCCTGGTACCTGAAGGCGGCGGAACACGGCAGCGTCGATGCGCAGGTCGCGGTGGCCACGGCGTTCTACCTGGGCCGGGGCGCGGCGAAGGATTTCGCGCAGGCCGCACAGTGGTACCGCGAGGCCGCCAAGGGCGGCGATGTGGGCGCGCAGTACCTGATCGCGTCGATGTATGAATCGGGCCTGGGCGTCGAGCGCGACCTGCGCCTGGCGCGCTACTGGTACGACATCGCCGCCCGCAACGGCGACGAGGCGGCGCCCTACAAGCTCAAGGCTGTCGACGACGCGCTGGCCGCGGACGCCGGCACGGTCTGATCGCGGCTCAAGGCGTCAGAGGACGACCTTCACCATCGGGTGCGTGGTCAGCGTGCGATAGAGCTCGTCGAGCTGCTCGCGGCTGGTCGCGGTGACGGTGATGGTGAGGCCCAGGTAGTTGCCGCCCTTGCTCGGGCGCTGCTCGACGGTGGACGCGTCGAAGCCCGGGTCGAACTGCCGGGCGACGCTCACGATCGCCTCGACGAAGCCGTCCACATGCGCGCCCATCACCTTGATGGGGAAGCGCGACGGGTATTCGATGAGCGACTGCTCGGGCGGGATCGGGGCGTTGGTGAACGAGGTCATGATGGGGAATCCAAATGGGGATGCTCAGAGGCTTTGCAAGCGCTTGGCCCGCTGGTACGCCTCATAAAGCTTCGCGTAGACCGGCCCCGGCTTGCCGCGCAGCGCGCCGTGGCCGACCGGCTCGCGGTCCAGCCGCGTGACCGGGGCCACCTCCTTGCTGGCCGAGGTCAGCAGGATCTCGTCCGCGGTGGGCAGCTCGGTCTCCGCGATCGGTCGCAGGTTGCAGGCGATGCCGAGTTCCTCGCACAGCTCCTGCAGCAGCCGCACGCGCACGCCCTCCAGCAGGGCCTCGCCCGGCGGCGGCGTCAGCAGCGCGCCGTCGCGCACGATCCAGACGTTGCTGCTGGAACCTTCGGTCAGGCAGCCGTCGCGGATCAGCAGCGTCTCGTCGGCGCCCTGGTCCGCCGCCACCTGCCGCGCCAGCACGTTGCCCAGCAGCGAGATGCTCTTGATGTCGCCGCGCTGCCAGCGGAAGTCGCGCGCCGTCACGCAGCTCAATCCCTGGTGACGCTGCTCCGGCGTCAGCGCATGCATCGGCTGCGTGTACGCGAGCACCGTCGGCTCCAGGTCCTTGGGCATCGCATGGCCGCGCGCCGCGACGCCGCGCGTGACCTGCAGGTAGATCGACTGGTCCTCGACCTCCGGCAGGTGCGCCACCAGGCTGCGAAGCAGGTCGAGCCAGGCCTCGCGTTCATACGGATCCTCGATCCGCAGCGCCTTCAGGCTGCGTCCGAGGCGGTCGAGGTGGTCGTCGACCCGGAACAGGCGCCGGCCGTAGACCGGGATGGCCTCGTAGACGCCATCGCCGAACAGAAAGCCGCGATCCATCACCGGCACCCGGGCATCGCCGAGCCGACCGAGATGGCCGTTGAGGTAGCAGGGCAGGTCGGCCCAGGGCATCGTCATCGGTGGCTCCCGCAAGTGGTCAGGCCCAAGCCGTCGACTGTACGCCGCCGGCCCGGCCCGCCAACCCCGGCAAGCGAGGGGCCTTGGCCGGTCAGGATCTCAGGCGCGGCTTACTTGATCCAGAGACGGATCGCGTCCCAGGCGCGGCCGAAGATGCCGGCCAGCGGCACCTCGTGCTGCACGACCAGCGGCACTTCGGCCACCGGCGCGCCGCCCGAGGTCGTCACCTTCAGCGTGCCCACGCGCTGGTTCAGGCCCAGCGGCGCGACCAGCGGATCGGTGCGCTGGATGTCGGTCTTGAGCTTGCCGCCCTCGCCGCGCGGCACCGCCACGAACACCGCGTCCGCCGCGCCCAGCTTGGCTTCCGGCACCGCGCCCTTCCACACTTTCACGGTGGTGATGGGCTGGTTCTTCTCGAACAGGCGCACCGCGTCGAAGGCGGCGTAGCCCCAGTTCAGCAGCTTCTGGCTCTCGGTCGCGCGGGCTTCCTTGGAGGCGGTGCCCATCACCACGCTCAGCAGGCGGCGCTTGCCGTTGGGCACGTCGCGCTGGGCGCTGGCCGCCAGGCAGTAGCCGGCGGCATCGGTGTAGCCGGTCTTGCCGCCATCCACCGACGGGTCGCGGCCCAGCAGCATGTTGCGGTTGGACTGCTTGATCTTGTTGAAGGTGTACTCGCGCTTGGAGTAGTACTCCGCGTAGTACTGCGGGAAATCCTGGATCACGTGCGAGAAGATGACCGCGATGTCGCGCGCGCTCGTCTTGTGGCCGGGCTCGGTGATGCCGGTGACGTTCTTGAACGAGGTGTTCTTCAGGCCCCAGGCCTGCGCCTGCTTGTTCATCATCGCGACGAACTGCTCGACGGTGCCGCCCACGCCCTCGGCCAGCGCGACCGAGGCGTCGTTGCCCGACTGGATGATCATCCCGCGGATCAGCTCGTCGACCTTGGGCGTCATCGTGGTGTCGATGAACATCAGCGAGGGATCGCCCTTGCGCTCGTCCCAGGCGCGCTTGGAGACGGTCAGCGTCTGCTCCAGCGTCAGGCGTTTGGCCTTGAGCGCGTCGAAGACGATGTAGGCCGTCATCAGCTTGGTCAGCGAGGCGGGATCCTGCGGGGTGTCGGCGTCGCGCTCGGCGAGCGTCTGGTTCGTGGTCAGGTCCAGCAGGACGAAGTTGCGGGCCGCGATCTCGGGCGGCGTCGGCGCCTGCGCGGACGCGCCGGTCACCATCAGGAAGCTGGACAGGCCCACGCCGAGGGCCAGGGAAGCGAGGAAGCGTTTCATTCGAGGGAAATCCTTAGGCGCGCGCTTCGCCGACGGCATGCCAGCTGCGCAGCACGAGGTTCTTGAGCAGCGGCAACTGCCCATGGAAGAAATGCCCGACGCCGGGCACCACGATGACCGGCAGCGCCTGCGGGCGTGCCCAGTCCAGCACCGCGCTCAGCGGCACCACATCGTCCTGTTCGCCGTGGATCACGACGGTATCGGCCGGCACCGTCGCGACGCCGAAGCGGCTGGCGGCGGGACCGACCAGCAGCAGGCGCTCGGCCGGCTGCTCGAGCTGGAGCGCCGCCTGCGACGCGACGAAGCCGCCGAACGAGAAGCCGGCCAGCGCCAGCGGCAGCGCCGCGTCGCGGAAGGCGGCGATCACGGCCAGCGCGTCGTCGACCTCGCCCCGGCCCTCGTCCCAGCCGCCCTGCGACTTGCCGATGCCGCGGAAGTTGAAGCGCACGGTGCGATAGCCCAGGTGCACGAAGGCGCGCGCGATCGTCTGCACTACCTTGTTGTCCATCGTGCCGCCCTGCGTCGGATTGGGATGGCAGATCACCACCACGCCGCGCAGCGGACCGGCGTCGACCGCGGGTTCGTCGACGGCGCATTCGATCTCGCCGGCCGGGCCGGCGATCTGCCGGCGCTGGGTCTGTGCATTCATCGAGTCGGGCTCCCGCTCAGCGGCCGACCGAATCGTCGAGCACCAGGCGCTCGACGACTTCGCCGTGCTTGAGATGGCGCTCGACGATCTCGTCGATGTCGCTGTTGTCGACGAAGGAGTACCAGACCGCGTCCGGGTACACCACCGCCACCGGCCCGCCGGCGCAGCGGTCCAGGCAGCCGGCCTTGTTCACGCGCACGCCGCCCTTGCCGGCGAGCTTCTCCGCTTTCACCCGCTGCTTGCAGTGGTCGAAGGCGGCCTGCGCATCGTGCTGCAGGCAGGCGTTCTCGCCCTCGCGCTGGTTCAGGCAGAAGAAGATGTGGCGTTGGTAGTAGCTGGTGGAGCTCATCGCGGGATTGTAGTTTCAGGGTTTCCACCGACCGGCCGTTCGTGCGTTTCGTCACGACCTGCTTGTCCTTCAGAGCGCCCGCCCGGCGGTGGTTCCGGCGGTCGCGGCGGCAGGGGCCGGTCGCTCTGCGTGACCCCGTACAGCAGCCAGGCCAGCGCCGCGAAGGGCCACAACCAGCCCACCCATTGCGCCAGGCCGTACAGGTTGACGAAGCGCCCCTGCTCCCAGAACTGCAGGCTCTCCAGCAGGTAGGGGTCGGACGGGGCCTCGGCCATCAGCGCGATCAGCGCGGTCAGCACCACCAGGCCCCAGGCCGCGTTGGCGCGCCGGGACATGAACGCCGCCAGCAGCGCCAGCACGCCGCCGGCGATCAGGCCGGGCTCGGTCGTCGGCGTCAGCCAGGCCCAGGCGTGGTCGGGTCCGAAGTTCAGCAGCGTCGACCAGGCCGTGGTGGTCACGCCCAGCGCCACCGCGCCCAGCACCAGCAGCGCCCGCCGCCGGCCCGGCCGGGCCACCGACAAGGCCAGCAGGCAAGGCGCCAGCAGCCCCATCGCGATGGCGATCGCTTCCAGGCCGGGTGGCAGCGGCGGATCGTCGGCTAGTTCCCGGGGCACCAGCTCCCAGGGCGTGTTCTGGAGCAGCAGCTCCGCCCATTCGCGCAGGCGGGGAAACAGCTGGCCCAGGCCCAGCGGCAGCGGCGCCGGATACAGCAGGCCCACCGGCCACAGCGCCAGCAGCGCCAGCGCGCCGGCGCTGTGCGGCACGAACCAGCGCTCGCGCCAACCGTTCCAGCGCGCCAGACCGTCCAGTCGCAGCACGCCCCAGGCGCAGAACGCGCCCAGCCAGGCGCCGGCGCTGTTGAGCAGGAAGTCCGCCAGAGAAGGAACGCGGCCAGGGAGGAAGTACTGCAGCGTCTCCATCGCGAACGACAGCAGCGGCAGGCCGACCAGCGTCAGCAGCAGCGCGCGCCACAGGCCGCCGCCACTGCGGATCACCGCGGAAAAGCACAGCAGGCCCAGCGGCCAGTAGCCGGCGACGTTGATCCAGAGGTCGAACTTGCCCCAGTAGCGCGGCCAAGGCAGGCCGATGACGCCGGGCCAGGGCAGGCTCGGCGGCATCCGCCAGGGCCAGAAGGGGTAGAGGCTGGCGTAGACCACCAGCACGGCGTAGCACAGGGCCAGCCAGGTGGCGGAGCTGCGCCGCTGCATCACGGGATCAGAAAGGCTTGACGACGACCAGGATCACGATCGCCGCGAACAGCAGCACCGAGACCTCGTTGAAGACGCGGAACCACTTGTGGCTGCGGCGGTTGGCGATCAGCTCGAACTTGCGCAGGAAGGCGCGACACATGTGGTGGTAGCCGATCACCACCACCACCAGCGCCAGCTTGGCATGCATCCAGCCATTGCCCGGACCGCGACCGATGCCGTAATAAAGCCAGAGAATGCCGCCGAAGAGCAGCGCCAGCAGCATCAACCCGCTGCTGAAGCGGTAGAGCTTCAGGGCCATCAGCAGCAGTCGCTCGCGTTCGGCATGGCTGTCGGCCGGCACCATGGCCAGGTTCACGAAGATCCGCGGCAGGTAGAACAGGCCGGCGAACCACGCGGCGACGAAAATGATATGAAGCGCTTTGATCCAGAGCATCGCGGCATTATGGATGGCGCGAAAAAAAACCCCGGCTTCACAGCCGGGGTCGGAAAGCCTTATCGCTGTCATCACGCTAAGGCTCCTGCTCAGGGAGGAAAAGCAGGGAACGACAGCCGAACGGCTATCATTCAGGAGCGACTTTAACAGATCTGCCGAATTTCGGAATCTCGGCTTTCCCCTAGCGCCCCCCAACCCGGTGGTATTTCTCGGAAACCATGCAACTTCCCGCACCTTATCCCGCCAGCCGCCCACGTCGCCTGCGTCGCGATGCCTACACCCGGGCGCTGGTCCGCGAACACCGCCTGCACGCCAGCGACCTGATCTTTCCGGTCTTCGTCCATGAGGGGGACAACCGCGTCGAACCGATCGCGTCCATGCCCGGGGTGTCGCGGCTGAGCCTGGACCGGCTGATCCCCGTCGCCCAGGAATGCGTGGAACTGGGCATCCCCGTGATAGCGCTGTTCCCGGCGATCGACCCGGCGCTGAAGACGCCCGACGGCATCGAGGCGACCAATCCCGACGGCCTCATCCCGCGCGTCGTGCGAGCGCTCAAGGAACAGGTCCCGGGCCTGGGCGTGCTGACCGACGTCGCGCTCGACCCCTACACCAGCCATGGCCAGGACGGCGTGCTGGACGAGCAGGGCTACATCATGAACGACCGCACCGTGGAACTGCTCAAGGCGCAGGCGCTGGTCCAGGCGCGCGCGGGCGTGGACATCGTCGCCCCCAGCGACATGATGGACGGCCGCATCGGCGCCATCCGCGCCGCGCTGGAGGCTGACGAGCACATCCACACGCGGATCATGGCCTACAGCGCCAAGTACGCCAGCGCCTTCTACGGCCCGTTCCGCGACGCGGTGGGCTCGCGCGCCAACCTGGGCAAGGCCGACAAGAAAACCTACCAGATGGACCCGGGCAACAGCGCCGAGGCGCTGCGCGAGGTCGGCCTGGATCTGGCCGAGGGCGCCGACATGGTGATGGTCAAGCCCGGCATGCCTTACCTGGACATCGTGCGCCTGGTGAAGGAGGAATTCCGCGTCCCGACCTTCGCGTACCAGGTCAGCGGCGAGTACGCCATGATCAAGGCCGCCGCCGCCAATGGCTGGCTGGACCACGACGCGGTGATGCTCGAGGCGCTGCTGGCCTTCAAGCGCGCCGGGGCCGACGGCATCCTGACCTACTTCGCGATGGACGCGGCGCGTCTGCTGCGCGCCGGTGCCTGAGGCCGCGGCACGCGGCCTGCCCGACCGACGCATGCGCATCTTCCATCTCAGCGACGCGCTCTACGAGGAACTGGCCGCGCTGCCCGAGGACCTCCCCCCGGAGGGCTTCCTGTGGATCGGCCTGCCGCGACGCGAGTTCGAACTGCAACTCGGCGCGCTGCAGCAGCGGCTGACACGCTGGTCGGGCGCGCAGCTGCTCGACCTGCATGTCTCGGACCTGATGAATCCGCAGCTGCCCTCGCACTTCGACTACACCAGCTGGTACGACCTCATGGTCTTCCGCCGGCTGGCGACGATACCGGGCAGCCAGCAGCTCCTGGCCGACGACGAACCGCGCAACGCCGCGGGCGTCAACGACGCGCTGAAGGCGATCGACACCAGTCCCGTCGGTTTCGCCGTCTTCGACCGCATCCTGATCACGGTGCATCCGGGCGAGTGCTCGCTGCGCGACTACTTCGCCGGCAAGCTCGGCGCGCAGCAGGAGGGCCGCGACCTGCGCGGCAGCACGCGGCTCCCGACCAGCCCGGCCGAGCTGATGCTGCGCATGGTCAACCACATGGTGGACAGCTACCTGGACCTGCGCCGGCTGCTGACCCGCCAGCTGACGACGCTGCAGGGCCTGCTGCTGGACCGCCGCGGCCACTTCCGGGACTGGTCCGTCGTGCTGCATGCGCGCGACACGCTCTCGCGGCTGGAGGACCTCTGCGAGGACCAGCGCAGCGCGGTGCAGGAGTGGATCGACGCCCTGGGCGAATGGCCGGCCGGCGATGCCCGCGCGGAGCGCGAGCGCGAACTGCTGCGCGTGCGCTCGCGGGACGTGCTCGAGCACATCGAGCGGGTGCTGACCCATGTCCGGCGGCTGGAGACCTCCGCGGAGACCTCGGTGCAGATGCACTTCTCGCTCACCGGCGAGCGCACCAACAACATCATGCGGACGCTGACCGTGCTCACGGCCATCTTCCTGCCGTTGAACCTGATCACCGGCGTCTTCGGCATGAACTTCGACAACCTGCCGCTGATCCACGCCGCCACCGGCTTCTGGATCGCCGTCGGCGTGATGGTGGTCACCGCGCTGGCGCTCGGCGCCTTCTTCTGGCGCAAGCGCTATCTCGGCTCCCAGCAGTAGCGAGCAGTAGCGCTCGGGCGCCGGCCTCGGCGCCCCGCCTCAGCGCTTCGCGTAGGGGTCGGCGAAACCCAGGCCGAGCATGATCTCGGTCTCGCGCGCTTCCATGCACTCGGCCTCGTCGTCTTCCTCGTGGTCGTAGCCCTGCGCGTGCAGCGTGCCGTGGACCAGCATGTGCGCGTAATGCGCGGCGAGGTCCAGTCCCATCTCCCTGGCTTCGCGCTCGACGACCTCGGCGCAGATCACCAGGTCCGCGGCGACCACCGGCTCGTGCGTGTAGTCGAAGGTCAGCACGTTGGTCGCGTAGTCCTTCGACCGGTACTCGCGGTTGAGCGCCTGTCCTTCCTCCGCGTCGACGATGCGCACCGTGATCTCGCCCGGCAGCTCGAGCGCCGCGCGCATCCAGCGGATGACCTTGTGCCGCGGCAACTGCGCCTTGTGGCGCGGATCGGCGAATTGCAGCGACAGGCTCAGTTCCGGACGGCTCATCGCGCGACTCCCTTGCGAGCCGGCTTTGCGGCGGATGTCTTCGCCGCCGGCTTCTTCGGCGCGGACTTCTTCAGCGCAGGCTTCTTGATGGCGGGCTTCTTCACGGCAGGCGCCTTGGCCACGGCCTTCGTGGCGACCGCCGGCTTTGCGACCGCCGGCCTTGCCGCCGCCTTCTTCGCAGCAGGCTTCGCAGGCGCAGGCCCCGGCGCGGCTGCGTCGTCAAAGCGGGCCGCCGACGCTTCGCGCAGCTGGATGGCGCGCAGGCGGCGCTCCTCGCGCTCCTCGGCGAAGCGGGCTTCGCGCTCCTGCTGCTCGCGGGCCTCCTCGCGGGCCGCCACTTCGTCCCGGTCCTCGTAGGCCTGGACGATGCGCGCCACCAGCGGATGGCGCACCACATCGGTCCGGTTGAAGCGCGTGATCGCGATGCCGTCGACGCCGTCCAGCACCTGCTCGGCATCGACCAGCCCGCTGTGCATGCCGCGCGGCAGGTCGATCTGGCTGGTGTCGCCGGTCACCACGCACTTGCTGCCGAAGCCGATGCGGGTCAGGAACATCTTCATCTGCTCGGGCGTGGTGTTCTGGGCCTCGTCGAGGATGACGAACGCATGGTTCAGCGTGCGGCCCCGCATGAAGGCCAGCGGCGCGATCTCGAGCTGGCCCTTCTCGAAGGCCTTGGTGACGCGGTCGAAACCCATCAGGTCATAGAGCGCGTCGTACAGCGGGCGCAGGTAGGGATCGACCTTCTGGGTCAGGTCGCCGGGCAGGAAACCCAGCCGCTCGCCGGCCTCCACGGCCGGACGCGTCAGGATGATGCGCTGCACCGTCGAACGCTCGAGCGCGTCCACCGCGCAAGCCACCGCGAGGAAGGTCTTGCCGGTGCCCGCCGGGCCGATGCCGAAGCTGATGTCATGCGACAGGATCCGGCGCAGGTAGTGATGCTGGTTGGCCGTGCGTCCGGCCAGGTCGGCGCGGCGCGTGCGTAGCACCACGTTGTCCTCGTCGTCCGGCGTGGCCGGGCCGGACCGGGCCGGCGCGCCCACGTCGTTGGCCGCCTCGACGATCGCCAGCCGCAACGTCTCGCCGGGAATGGCCCGGTCGGCCCGCGCGTAGAGCGCCTCCATCAAGGCCAGCGTGCGCTGCGCCGCGGCGCGTTCGCCCTCGATGTTGAAGTGCTCGGCGCGATGGGTGATCCGCACGGACAGGGCCGCCTCGATCTGGCGGAGGTGCTCGTCCAGCGGGCCGCACAGGTGCGACAGGCGCCGGTTGTCGGCGGGGGTGAAGGCGTGGCGCAGGTTCAAGGCGGAGGAAGCTCCGTATTCAGGGGGGTTGAGGGCGGTATTGTCGCGCGTCGATGTGCCACGCGCGTGCCGCGCCTGCACAATCGCGCCCCATGCACCGGACCACAGAACAACACGGGGAGGCCGCCGGCCGTAACTCGGCCGCGGCGGCACCGGGCGCCGCGAGGCAGTTCGCCGCCGGCACCGCGGCCGCCCTGACCCTGGCGGTGCCGGTCTGCCTCGCCCAGGTGGCGGGCGCCGCGGCCGCCGGTGGCGAGGGCATCTCCACCTGGTCCTTCGCGACGCTCTGGAGCAAGCTCGCGCCGCAGCTGGCTTACGGCCTGCAGTCCGCGCTGGTGTTGATGGCCTTCGCGCTGGGCCTGCTGATCTGGCAGCGCCGCGCCCAGCGCCACATCGCCTGGCTGCTGGCGCTGATGCCGGGCTGGGTGGTCATGGTCGGCCTGTCGCCGCTGTCCTCCTGGCAGACGGCGATCGCGGTGGTCCTGGCGCCGTGGCTGCTCTGGTGCGCGGTCCATTACCTGATGCGTCGCACGCGGCGCCGCGACCGGCGCCTGCATCGCCTGCTGCTGGCGCAGGCCCTGCTCTTCCCCGCCGCCCTGCTGCTGCCGGTGCCGGCTTCGCGCGTGGCCGGCTTCGCGCTGTGGTGGCTGGGTGCCCAGTTGCTGGTGACCATGGGATGGCATCTCTGGCAGCTGTGGCAGGACATGTTCCTGCCGACGCTCGAGGAGCGCTACCCGCGCTTCGATTTCGTCCTGAGTTGCGTGCTGATCGGCTTCGGCGCGCTGGCGGTGCTGTCGGCCTGGTTCCTGCCGGGCAGCGGGCTGGCCGGCATCCTCGGCCCGCTGTCGCTGCTGGGCCTGGGCCTGCATCGCGTGCGCGAGTTCGCCCGCGCGCTGACGCAGGCCGAGCTCGCCGTGCTGCAGGGGGAACTGCGCCTGCAGGAGCGCATCGCGGAACTGGAGCGCCATTTCGACCAGGTCGCCGAGGCCAAGCTGGAGCAGGTCACCGAGCGCGAGCGCAAGCGCATCGCCGCCGACCTGCACGACGACCTCGGCGCCAAGCTGCTCACCATCGTCCACACCAGCGAGTCGGACCGCATCTCGACGCTGGCGCGCGAGGCGCTCGAGGAAATGCGGCTGTCGGTGCGCGGCCTGACCGGCAAGCCGGTCCAGCTGCTGGACGCGCTCGGCGACTGGCGCGCCGAGGTGGTGTCCCGCCTGGCCCAGGCCAACATCCTGGCGGAATGGAAATCGCCGGCCGAGGACATCGAGCACACCTTCCCCGCGCGCGCCTACGTGCAGACCACGCGCATCCTGCGCGAGTCGGTCAGCAACATCATCAAGCACAGCGGCGCGACGCACTGCGTGATCAGCTGCTCGGCCCAGGACGGCTACTTCTCGGTGGTGATCCAGGACAACGGCCAGGGCATCCCGCTCGAGCTGGAAGGTCGCCTGGACAAGGGACACGGCATGGCCAGCATGAAGGCGCGCGCCAAGCAGATGCATGGCCAGTGCCTGGTCGAGTCCGGCCCCGGCTGGGGCACGGTGATCCGGCTGACCATCCCGCTTTGAGGCGCGCTGGCTGCAAAGCCGCCCGCGGCGTGATCCATTGCCGACGACGCCACACTCCGGCGCCGATCCGGATGGTCAGCCCGCCGAGAAAGCCGTACCGTTGCAAACACCCGCCAGGCAGGCTGCCGGCGCCTCATTCCTGAGCAAGAATCCCGCGCCATGAACCACATCCTGCTGCTCGAAGACATTCCCGAAATCCGCGCCTGGCTCAAGGTCCTGGTCAAACAGGTCTTCGCCAACGCGGTGGTCACCGAATGCTCGCGGGTGCAGGACGCGCTGCAGCAGGTCAGCACGCAGCGCTTCACGCTGGCGCTGCTGGACCTGGGCCTGCCCGACGGCTCCGGCGTCGACGTGATCTCGGCGCTGCGCGAGAAGCAGCCGGAGGTCCAGTCGGTCATCGTCACCATCCACGACGACGACGAGCACCTCTTCCCCGCGCTGCAGGCCGGCGCCTTCGGCTACCTGCTCAAGGAACAGTCGCGCGAGCTGCTGGTCGAGCAGCTGCAGCGCATCAGCCAGGGCGAGCCGCCGCTGTCGCCGTCGATCGCGCGCAAGGTCATCGCCTACTTCACCTCGCAGCGCCGGCCGCAGGCGGCGCAGGTGCTGCACGAGGTCTCGCTGACCGACCGCGAAACCGAGGTGCTGCTGCGCGTGGCCAAGGGCTTCACGCTGCCGGAGATCGGCGTGCAGCTGGGCCTGTCGCGCCACACGATCGCGGACTACGTCAAGCAGATCTATCGCAAGCTCAACGTGAGCTCGCGCGCCGAGGCGGCTCTCGAAGCGCAGCGCCTGGGCCTGTTCGGCCGCAACTGAGCGCCGCGCCGGCCGCGCGCCGGGCGGGGTTCGCCGGCCTCGGGAAAATACTGGACAAACATCCAGCGAAACGCCCGCCGGGCGCCGCCGAACGCGGATAATCCGCGCCCATGATCGGCAAGCTCACCGGCGTCATCGCGGAAAAGTCGCCCCCGCAGGTTCTCATCGACGTGCAAGGCGTCGGCTACGAAGTCGACGTGCCGATGAGCACCTTCTTCAACCTGCCGAACCTGGGCGAGCGCGCGACGCTGTTGACCCACCTCAGCATCCGCGAGGACGCCCATGTGCTGTTCGGCTTCCTCACCGCCGAGGAACGCGCCACCTTCCGCCTGCTGATCAAGATCAGCGGCGTGGGACCGAAGATGGCGCTGTCGCTGCTGTCGGGCATGTCGGTCGGCGACCTGGCGCAGGCGGTGTCACGCCAGGAGGCCGGACGGCTGGTCAAGGTGCCGGGCATCGGCAAGAAGACCGCCGAGCGGCTGCTGCTGGAACTCAAGGGCAAGCTCAGCCCCGACCTGTCGCAACCGGTGGCGATCGCGAACGACGCGCAGGCGGACATCCTGCAGGCGCTGGTGGCCCTGGGCTACAGCGAAAAGGAAGCCGGCGCCGCGCTCAAGACGCTGCCGGCGGACGTCGGCGTCAGCGACGGCATCAAGCTGGCGATGAAGCACCTGTCATGATCGGCCCCCAGCCGCCCTGCCCCTCGCCATGAGCATCCAGACCGACGACTTCACCCCCGCGCCGCAGCAGGCCCGCCTGATCAGCGCCCATCCCGCCTCGCCCAACGAGGACGCGATCGAGCGTGCGCTGCGGCCCAAGCTGCTCGATGAATACGTCGGCCAGGCCAAGGCGCGGGAGCAACTGGAGATCTTCATCGGCGCCGCCAAGAAGCGGCGCGAGGCGCTCGACCATGTGCTGCTGTTCGGCCCCCCCGGCCTGGGCAAGACCACGCTGAGCCACATCGTCGCCGCGGAGCTGGGCGTGAACCTGCGCCAGACCAGCGGGCCGGTGCTGGAGAAACCCAAGGACCTGGCGGCCATCCTGACCAACCTCGAGCGCAACGACGTGCTCTTCATCGACGAGATCCACCGGCTGTCGCCGGTCGTCGAGGAAATCCTGTACCCGGCGCTGGAGGACTACCAGATCGACATCATGATCGGCGAGGGCCCGGCGGCCCGCTCGATCAAGCTGGACCTGCAGCCCTTCACGCTGGTCGGGGCCACGACGCGCGCCGGCATGCTGACCAACCCGCTGCGCGATCGCTTCGGCATCGTGGCGCGGCTGGAGTTCTACACCGCCGACGAGCTGCAGCGCATCGTGACGCGCTCGGCCTCGCTGCTCGGCGCGGCGATCGAGCCGGCCGGGGCGCTGGAGGTGGCGCGGCGCTCGCGGGGCACGCCGCGGATCGCCAACCGGCTGCTGCGCCGCGTGCGCGACTACGCCGAGGTCAAGGCCGACGGCACCATCACACGCACGATCGCGGAGAAGGCGCTGGCGATGCTGGATGTCGATCCGCTGGGATTCGACCTGATGGACCGCAAGCTGCTGGAGGCGGTGGTGCATCGCTTCGACGGCGGGCCGGTGGGTCTGGACAACGTCGCCGCCGCGATCGGCGAGGAGCCCGGCACCATCGAGGACGTCATCGAGCCCTATCTGATCCAGCAGGGCTTCCTGCAGCGCACGCCGCGGGGACGGATCGCGACGCTGGCGGCCTATCGCCACCTCGGCGTGGCGCCGCCCAAGCAGGCGGGGCAGCTGTTCGACCTCGAGTAATCGAATCAGGGGACCGGGCAAGGCACGCGGCGGCGAGCGCCGCGCCACCGAACGACGGCACCAATGAAAAAGGCGCTCCGAAGAGCGCCTTTGTCGTTCCTGATCCGGGGATCAGAAGTTGTGGCGAATGCCCAGAGCGAACGAGTTCAGGTCGTCGGCCTTGTTCGCGGTGGTGGCGTCCACGGCGGTGTAGAAGGCGTAGAGCTTGGTGCGCTTGCTCAGGTTGTAGTTGTAGGCCAGCGTGTACTGCTTGCCGCCGTTGCGGCCGCTGTTGAACGAGGAGCCACCGGCCTTGGTGCCACCGACGTTCAGGTGGAATTCCGACTGGCCCATCGTGTACATCACGGCGGCGCGGCCGATCCAGCGCTTGTCCTTGCCCAGCGAACGCGAGTCGTCTTCACGCTGCGCGTAGCCGCCGAAGGTGAAGGCACCCAGTTCGTACAGGCCGCGGATGGCCCACTGGTTGGCGTCGCCCTGCTTGCTGTAGCCAGCGCCCAGGTGCAGCGGGCCCTGGTCGTAGTTCAGCGCCACGTCGTAGCCGCGCGGATCGACGCCTTCACCGGCGTGCAGCGCGAACTCGGCGTTGAAGCCGCTGACGTTCGGGGTGAAGTAGCCGACCTTGTTGGTCTGCGTGAAGCCGGCGCCCGAGTACAGCTTGTCTTCCGACGTGCCGGTGTCGTGGTTGTGCATCGACACGTAGTCGGCGGTGGCGTAGTAGGAGCCCGGGGTCCAGCGGCCCAGACGGACGGCGCCAAAGTCACCGGACAGCTGCACGCTGGCTTCACGGTTCCAGAACGCCGAGTTGGTCTGGCGGCCGTCGTCCGAGTTCAGGCCGTGCTCCAGGGCGAAGCTGGCCTTCAGGCCGCCACCCAGGTCTTCCGTACCCTTGAAGCCCAGACGGGAGTTGTTGTTGATCACCGAGGCAACGCGGTCGCGGTTGCCGGTCTTGATGCTTTCCACCGAGGTGTTGATGCGGCCCCAGAGCGTGACGGAGCTTTGCGCGAACACCGGTGCGGAGAGAGCCGCGATGGCCGCAGCGATTGCAATCTTCTTCATATCCACCTTCATCAGTTGGAGGTTTCAGCCGGTCTGGCTCAATGGCGGTACTGCAAGGTGTGCGGAGTATAGAAGTGCGTTGCACGCACCCATAACACTCGACGCGAAATTGCAACAGTTCCCCGTTAGGGGTGGGATCCAGGCGGCAAAGGTGTAAGCAGACGGGCCGTCAGCACCTGTCCGGCGAGCAGTCCGACCAGCACGGCAAGCTGCCCTGCGGCCCCGAGCCTGTGGGCGTTCCAGAGGAACAGCGCCACCGCGCCGAGCATCAACAGGAACATCGCCGCGGCCGCCCACGCGCGCGAGGGCGCGACCGCCGGGTCGAAGAGCGCCCGCGCCCGGGGGTCGTAGCCGGGCGCTATGCGAGCACCGAGGCCGGGCTCCCAATGCGCCGGCTCCCACCAGAGCCGCAGCTTGTCCCGCCAGCGCAGCGTGCGTCGCATCTTGCCGATCAGCCGGGCGTAGACCTGGACGTTCGCCGTCCAGGGATTCCAGCTCCGCAGCGCGTCACGGGTGCCGTAGACGCAGGGCTCGTGGTCCAGTTCCTCCTGGAAGCTGCCGAACAAGCGGTCCCAGATCACCAGGATTCCGCCGTAGTTGCGATCGAGATAGGGGTCGTTGACGGCGTGATGCACGCGGTGGTTCGACGGGGAGCAGGACCAGCGGTCGAACCAGCCCAACTTGCCGATCTGCTGGGTGTGCACCCAGAACTGGTAGAGCAGGTCGACCAGGGCGACCACGGCGTAGACCAGCGGTGGGAAACCCAGGATCGCCATCGGCATGTAGAAGATCCATCCGACCAGCCAGCCGCTGCCGGTCTGGCGCAGCGCGGTGGACAGGTTGTAGTCCTCGCTCTGGTGATGCACCGCATGGGCCGCCCACAGCAGCGCCGTGGTGTGGCCGAGCCGGTGATGCCAGTAATAGAGGAAGTCGTAGAACAGCAGTCCCAGCAGCCAGACCCACCAGGCCCCCGCGTCCAGCTTCGCCAGCGCGGCATGCTCGAAGACCCAGGTGTAGATGCCCAGCGTGAAGAGCTTGGTCAGCACGCCCACGACCTGGCTGAGCATGCCCAGTGCGATGCTGCTGATCGCGTCGTTGAGCCGGTAGGTGTTGCGGCCGCGGCGCAGGCCGATCCAGTACTCCAGCCCGATCAGGGCGAAGAACACCGGCGTGGCCAGCACGATGATCTGTGCGTCGGTCATGTGTCTCCTCGATGAGCGCTCGATGCGGCGCTTCTGTCGATGTCGCGGCCACGGTCCGACGCCTGAGGCGTCCGGTCGCCGCGGTCCGCAGGCTCAGGCCTTGGCCGTCTGCGGCGCGGTGGGCATGAATCCGGGCACGCCGGGATCGTCCAGCGCCAGGCCGTGCAGGTGATGGTCGTCGTTCCAGCCCACCAGGCTGAAGCCTTGCGGTGAATGCAGCAGCCGGTTGATGCTGGCATTGCCCAGGACCCAGCTGCGCGGCGCCTGCAGGTCGATGCGGGTCGCGGCGCGATAGAGGCAGTCCAGGACGCCGCCGTGCGCGACGATGGCGATCGTCTGCCCGGCGTGCGCCGCGGCCAGCTCGGACACCACGGCGATGCAGCGCGCATAGAGCGCGGTCAGGCTCTCGCCGCCGGACGGCTCGAAGTCCGGATCGCGGCGGCGCCAACGCAGCGCGTCCTCGGGGAACGCGGCCTCGACCTCGGTCCAGAGCTTGCCTTCATGGACGCCGAACGCCCGCTCGCGCAGGCGCTTATCGTGGCGGACCTCCAACCCATGCGGCGCCGCGACATGCCGGGCGGTCACCGCGGCCCGGGCGAGGTCGCTGGCGTAGACCGCGTCGATCGCGTGCTCGGCAAGCGCGGCGCCGAGCCGCTCGGCCTGGCGCATCCCCATCGCGTTCAACGGCAGGTCGAGGTGGCCTTGCAGCCGGCCTTCGCGGTTCCACGCGGTCTCGCCGTGCCGGATCGCCAGGATCTGGGTCGATTCCACTCAGACGCCCCAGACCACATCGGCATTGGCGGATTGCGCGGCGCGCAGCAGCTCCAGCAGCGGCCACAGCCGCTGACGCAGCATCACCTCCGGCTTGGGCGGCGCCTTGCGGCCCTCGGCCTGCGCCTCCTGCGCGGCGCGGTCCAGCGCCTGCTGTTCCTCGGCGATGGCCGCCTCGCCGCGCGCGATCAGCGCCGGCAGGTCCCCGGCCTGGAAGATGCCCTGCGCCGCGGGCTCGCGTCCCAGCGCCTTCAGCGCCTGATCGCCATGGGCCGCCAGCATGATGACGTCGGCGCCCGCCTTCGACTTGAACTTGTACAGCACGCTTGTCTCCCGGCCGTCGACGGCGGCCACCGGCGCATTGTGCCGTCGTCGTTGGAACGCCAGTGGAGAGGTCTCCCGATCCGCGCCCGCGCGCGGCCGTCCGCGTCAGGCGCCGCGCAGCAGGTGCACCGACGCGCGCGCCGGACGCAGCACCGCGGTCTGCGCGCGCGCCGCCTGCCCGGCCTGGGCCTGCGCGGCGATCTGGGCATGGCGCTCTTCGAAGGCCCGCGTCTCCAGCGCCGGCGCGCACAGGAAGCCCTGGTACTCGTGGCATCCGCAGCGGGCGAGGAAGTCGCGCTGCGCCTCGGTCTCCACGCCCTCGGCGATGACCTGCAGGTTCAGCGCGCGGCCCATCTGCACGATGGCGTTGACGATGCCGGCGTCGCTGGCGTCGCCCGGCAGGCCCTTGACGAAGCTGCGGTCGATCTTGAGCCGCTGGATCGGGAAGCGCTTCAGGTAGCCGAGGCTGGAATAACCGGTGCCGAAGTCGTCGATCGCCATCAGCACGCCGAGCTCCGACAGCGCCTGCATGCGATGCAGCGCCTCGTCCGCGTCGCGCAGCAGCACGGATTCGGTCAGTTCCAGTTCCAGCAGCGACGGCGGCAGGTCATAGGCGCGCAGCGCCTGGGCGACCTGCTCGACGAACTGCGTCTGCTGGAACTGCAGCGCCGACACGTTGACCGCCACCGGCACGCGCAGGCCTTTCTCCAGCCATGCCGCCGCCTGCGCCACCGCCTGCTGCAGCACCCATTGGCCGATCGCGACGATGAAGCCGCTCTCCTCGGCGACCGGGATGAACTCGGACGGCGGCACGTCGCCGCGCAGCGGGTCGCGCCAGCGGATCAGCGCCTCGGCGCCGATCAGCTCGCCGGTCTCGAGCGACACCTGCGGCTGGAAGTGCAGCCGGAACTCGTGTTCCTGCAGCGCCTGGCGCATCGCGTGGTCCAGCCGCATGCGCGACAGCAGGTCCACGTCCTTGCGCGGCTGGTGGAAGCGGAACGCGCTGCGGCCGCTTTCCTTGACCCAGTGCATCGCGCGTTCGGCGCTGGCGAGCAGTTCCTCGGCGCTGGCGCCGTCGCCCGGGAACAGCGCGATGCCGGTGCTGCAGGTGACGGTGAAGCTCAGGGTGTCGAAGCAGAAGGGGCGCGACATCGCCTCCTGAACGCGACGCGCCGCGTGCTCCGCGCCGCGGGCATCGGCCTGATGGATCAGCAGCGCGAACTCGTCGCCGTCCAGGCGGGCGACCGTGTCGACCTCGCGCAGCGACTCCTTCAGACGCAGCGCGACTTCCTTGAGCACGCGGTCGCCATAGGCATGGCCCAGCGTGTCGTTGATCTGCTTGAAGCGGTCCAGGTCGACGTTGAGCAGCGCGAACGGGCTCGTCTCGCGCCGCGCCATGGCCTGCGCGTAGTCGACGCGCTCCATCAGCGCGCGCCGGTTGGGCAGGCCGGTGAGCATGTCGTTGTGGGACAGCTCCTCGATGCGCTGGTGCGCCGCGAGCTTCTCGCTCAGGTCGCGGAACGAGTAGACGCGGCCGATCGGCCGACCGCGGCTCCACTGCGGCAGCGACACGCGCTCCAGCACGCGGCCGTCGATCAGCTTGAGGTTGTCGCTGGTGTGCAGCAGCGGCGATTCCTGGATCGCGCCCAGGCGCATCGCGTAGGCGGCGCCGTCGACGACGCTGCGACGCATCCAGGCCTGCACGGCCTCGTCGTTGCGGTCGTTGAGCAGGTCTTCGGGAATGCCCCACAGCGACGCCAGCCGCTGGTTGAAGCTGCGGATGCGTCCCGCCAGGTCGGTCACCAGGATGCCGTCGGCGGTGGATTCCAGCGTCGCGCGCAGTTCGGCGAGCAGCGTCTCCCGCTCCTCGTCGTGTTGGCGCTGCTGGGTCTGGTCGCGCATGGCGACCAGCCACAGCCCGTCGCCCTGCGGCTGCGCCACGTGGCTGATGCGACGCGAGACCCACAGCATGCGTCCATCGGCGTGACGCATCATCGTGTCGGTGTGCAGGCTCTCGCGGCGACCGACGGCGGCGTCCATCCAGAACAGCGCATCCTCCGGCGTCGAGGCCAGCGACTCGACGCTCGCGCCGACCAGATCCTTCGATGCCATGCCCAGCAGCTGCTGCGACGCCGCATTCACCGCGACCACGCAATGGGTGCGCGCATCGACGAGCCACACCGCTTCCTGCAGGCCGTCGATCAACGGCAGGAAAGCGGTGTTGAACGCGGCGGGCGCTGCGACCGGTGATCGGGCGGGGAAGTTCACGCGGCCATCTCCCCGGGCGGCATGGGCTGCGGGCCGGCCGACTCGAAGAAATAGGCGATGCGGCTGCGCGGGCTGAGGTAGTCCAGCGATGCCCGCGGCAGTTGCTGCGGCTTGACGCTGCGGCGGATGCCGAGGTCGGGCAGTTCTTCCAGGTTCAGGACCAGGGCCTCCTCGCGCGGCACCTTGGCGTCATGGACCATGACCCGGGGCTTGAGCGGCCGCGAGGAGTTCACCGCCACGACCAGCGCATAGCGGTCGTCGGTCAGCTGCACGACGGAGCCCGGCGGGTACACCCCCATCATGCGGATGAAGGCATTGAGCATCGTGGCGTCGAAACGGCTGCGCCCCTGCGCGAACATCAGCGAGAGCGCCTCGTGCGGCGTCATCGCCTTGGAGCTGAGCAGCGGATTGCACAGCCCGTCGAAGCGGTTGACCAGTGCCACGATGCGGGCGCCGATGCTCATGCGGTCGGCGTTCAGGCGCTGCGGGAAGCCGCTGCCGTCGGCGTGTTCATGGTGCTGGGCGATGATCAGCAGCGGGCCGGCGCCCACCCCCATCTTCTGGCCCACCATCACGCCCTTGGCGACGTGCTGCTGGTACGCGGCGACCTCGGCGGCGGTGAAGCTGTCGTCGCGATGGCGGAAGCGGGGCGTCAGCTCCATCTTGCCGATGTCGTGCAGCAGCGCGCCCTGGCCGAGGTCCAGCATCTCGTCGCGCCCCAGGCCGAAGGCCCGGCCCAGCAGCATCGCGATCACCGCGACGTTCAGCGCATGCGCGGTGCCGCGGTCGCCGGCACCCTCGTTGAGCAGGCGGATGTTGATGTCGCCCTCGACCAGCATCTTGTCCAGCAGCGCGCGGGACAGCGCGGCGGACCGGTCGCGGGCGTCGGTCGGCTCGCGCGGCACCAGGTCGATCAGGTCGCGCAGGGCGGTGGCCGCCTCGGCGTACTGGCGCTCGCACAGCAGCAGCGCCTCGCGCTGCTCGGCCAGCAGCCGACGATGACGCTCGCGGGCATCGTCCTCGGCGTCGTGAGCGGCCTCGGCGACCACGGCCGGAGCGGCGGCCGTCGGCGGCATCGGCGTGGCTTCCAGCGGGAGCTCGCTCTTGCCCGGGCTCCAGCGCACCTGCTTCAGGCCCAGCCGGCGCAGGATCAGCAACTGCTCCTCCGAACTCAGCTTGAAGCTGCTGAGCGGGAAGGGATGCGACATCCAGCCGAGGTCGAGATGAATGAACATCCCCACTTTCAGCTGGTTCACATCGATGAGCGGATCGGCCGATCTGTCCTTCATTCTTGTAGTTCCGCGCCCGGTTCAGACGCCCTCGTCAGCAGCTTCGGCTGCCCAGGGCCGCAACTTAAATGAAAAGCGCGTCCATCGCGCGGCGCCGCGCATGATCCCGGACTGTGCGTGCAACTTGTCACGGGTTTTTCCTGAGGACCCCTATGATCCCGCGCAGCCCGCATTCTCATAAATATTCAGGAGACTTTCATGCATGCCTTTGTTTGCGATGCGCAGCGCACCCCTTTCGGGCGGTACGGCGGCGCCCTGTCGGCGGTCCGGGCGGATGACCTGGGCGCGGTGCCCATCCAGGCCTTGATGGCCCGCCATGCGGGGCTGGACTGGGAGGCGCTCGACGACGTGTTCTACGGTTGCGCCAACCAGGCCGGCGAGGACAACCGCAACGTGGCGCGGATGTCGGCGCTGCTCGCCGGCCTGCCGATCGCGGTGCCGGGCGTGACGCTGAACCGCCTGTGCGGCTCCGGCATGGATGCCGTCGGCACCGCGGCCCGGGCGATCCGCGCGGGCGAGGCGCAGTTGCTGATCGCCGGCGGCGTCGAGAGCATGAGCCGCGCACCGTTCGTGATGCCCAAGGCGGAAAGCGCCTTCTCGCGGGCGAATGCGATCTACGACACCACCATCGGCTGGCGCTTCGTCAATCCGAAGATGAAGGCCCAGTACGGCGTCGACGCGATGCCGGAGACGGCGGAGAACGTCGCCGTCGATTTCGGCATCGAGCGCGAGGCGCAGGACCGCATGGCGCTGGCGAGCCAGACCAAGGCGCTGGCCGCGCAGCGCAGCGGATTCTTCGATGCCGAGATCTGCCCGGTGACGATCCCCCAGAAGAAGGGCGAGGCGGTGGTCGTCCGCCAGGACGAGCATCCGCGCGAGACCAGCCTGGAGGCGCTGGCCAAGCTGAAAGGCGTCGTCCGACCGGACGGTAGCGTGACCGCTGGTAACGCGTCGGGCGTCAATGACGGCAGCTGCGCGCTGCTGATGGCCAGCGAGGCGGCGATCGCCCGGCACGGCCTGACCCCGCGCGCGCGGGTGCTCGGCATGGCCACCGCCGGTGTGGCGCCGCGCATCATGGGCATCGGCCCGGCGCCGGCGGCGCGCAAGGTGCTGGCGCAGGTCGGCCTGACACTTGAGCAGATGGACGTCATCGAGCTGAACGAGGCCTTCGCGGCGCAGGGCCTGGCGGTGCTGCGCGACCTGGGCCTTCGCGACGACGATCCGCGCGTCAACCCCAATGGCGGCGCGATCGCGCTGGGCCATCCGCTTGGCGCCAGCGGCGCCCGGCTGGTCATGACGGCGATCAACCAGTTGCATCGCTCGAATGGCCGTTATGCGCTGTGCACGATGTGCATCGGCGTCGGCCAGGGCATCGCGGTCGTCGTCGAACGCGTCTGAGCCTCTCCGCTTCGGCCCGGCGCCTGAGCGCGGGCCCAGGCGCCAATCAACGGCCACCCCGGATCGATACGGGGCGGCCGTTTTCAATAGTCAGACGATTGACTTCGCCGCCCTCGGTTGTCTGACCTCTTTTTGGTGCATCCAACCCCGCCAAGAGCGGCCTTGTGCGGCGTTTCGCCCATATCCAAAAGTTGGGGGCGCTAAAGAAATAGTCATGGGCGCCCGTAGGACCACGTAGGCGCCAATCGCACATCGCGTGGGATACTGACCGAGTTTGATGGCGCATACCGCTCATATATGTAGGGCGGCATCGTCACAGGCATGATGTCTGACTATTGACGGCTTGCTTAGCGACGCTCCGATCGCGATTCCGCGCACCTTTTCCCCGCTGACCGCCCGACCACACCGCTTCCCGCAGCCGGTGGGGCGCTGTGCGCAGCAAATGCACCAAAATAATGCATTGAGGTGCGAATAGCGGAACAAAACAATTGCCCTGGCAAACATTCTTCACAGGGTTGTCCCTATAGTTTTGGACATCACCTGCTTACGCCCAGCAGATTTGGGCGTCAAACGCACGACCACCTCCCCACCATGTCCGCTGCTCGAGCCCACGATGAAGACCTGACCGCCATTCCGGTGGTCGCCCCCTCCCCCGAAGCTGAAGTCCGCACCGGTCCGCTGAAACGCGACCTGGTCGCCGGCCTGGAAAAAGGCCTGGCCGTGATCGAAGCCTTCGATCAGGAACGTCCCCGCCTGACCATCAGCGAGGTCGCCGGCCGCACCGGCCTGACCCGCGCGGCCGCCCGCCGCTACCTGCTGACGCTGACCCACCTGGGTTTCGTCTCGCAGGACCGCAAGATGTTCGCGCTGACCCCCAAGGTGCTGCGCCTGGGCCAGAGCTACATGCACTCCGCCCGCCTGCCCCGCATCATCGAGCCCGAGCTGCACAAGCTGGCCTATGCGATGAAGGAAGCCTCCTCGGCCGGCGTGCTCGATGGCAACGACGTGATCTGCATCTCCGCGACGAGCGCGGGCCGCGTGGTCTCGCCGACGCTGCAGCCGGGCACCCGCGTGCCGGCCTACTGCACCGGCAATGGCCGCGTGCTGCTGGCGGCGCAGCCGCAGGCGGAAGTCGATGCCTTCATCGCCCGCCAGGAGTTGACCGCGCTGACCCCGCACACGATCACGCACCCGGAGCGCCTGCGCATCGAGATCGCCCGCGCCCGCGCCCAGGGCTACGCGCTGATCGACCAGGAGCTGGAGCAAGGCCTGCGCTCGGTGGCCGTGCCGCTGAAGAACTACAAGGGCGACACCGTCGCCGCGATGGCCATCAGCGTCCACGCCACCCGCATGAGCATGGAGCAGATGGTCGAGCACTGCCTGCCCCCGCTGCTGCAGGCGCAAGCGCATCTGCGCATGCTGCTCTGAGGCCGTTGCGGCTCAACGAAGAAGCGCCCCGAGGGGCGCTTTTTGCTTGTGCGACCGCAAGGGTCGCGTTCAGGCCCAGAGACGCTGGCGCAGCAGCGGACTGATCCGGTAGCGCTCGCTGCGATAGGCCTCGAAGAGCCCCTCGAGCGCATCGACCACGAGCGGCGCGCCCAGTTGCGCGAGCCACTCGAAGGGCCCGGCGGGATAGTTCACGCCCAGCTTCATCGCGGTGTCGGCGCCGGCCTCGTCGCAGACGCCCTGCCAGACGGCATCGGCGCCCTCGTTGATCAGCATCGCGATCGTGCGGGCGACGGCCAGGCCCGGCAGGTCGCGCAGCACCAGCGGCTCCCAGCCGAGGCGCCGCAGCAGCGTCTCGGCATGGGTCTGCTGGACGTTGTCCACGCGCGGCCCGAAGGCGATCGCCAGCCCCTCGATCCGATCGGGCGCGAGCGGCCAGTCGATCACCGCGAGGCCGGGTTGGCTGCGCTCACGCGCGAGCTGGGCGGCGCAGCGTCCGCGCGTGAAATGCAGTTGAACGCCTTCGACCGCGACGCCCTGCCAGTCAGCCGTCTCGTCGCGCTCGAACGTGAGGCCTCGGGTCGCCATCCAGCCGCCCAGCAACTCCACCAGCGGGCCGCGACCCGACAAGGTCACCGCGCCGACGTCGCCATCGATCACCGCGACAGGCGCGGCGCTCTCGGGCGTGCCCTCGTAGAAGCCCTTCCCTGCCTTGCGTCCGAGGCGTCCGCCATCGACGAGCGCCTTCTGCACCAGCGAGGGCTGATAGCGCTTGTCGCCGAAGTTGGCTTCGAAGACCGACTGCGTGACCAGGTAGTTGGTGTCGTGGCCGATCAAGTCCATCAGCTCGCAAGGACCCATGCGGAAGCCGGCGCCGCGCAGCGCGCGATCGAGCTGGGCCGGACTGCCGGCCTGCTCCTGCAGCAACTGCAGCGTCTCGGCGTAATAGGGGCGCGCGATGCGGTTGACGATGAAGCCGGGCGTCGACTTCGCATGCACCGGCGTCTTGCCCCAGCGGCGCGACAGCGCCTCGATCGCCCGCGCGGCGGAGGCATCCGTCTCCGCGCCCCAGACGACCTCGACCAGCTTCATCAGCGGCACCGGGTTGAAGAAGTGCATGCCGACGAGCCGGCGCGGATTCGCCATGCCGTTGGCCAGCGCGGTGATGCTGATCGACGAGGTGTTGGACGCGATCAGCGCGTCGGGCGGCAGCAGCGCGTCGAGCTCGCGCAGCAGCGCCTGCTTGGGTTCGAGCTTCTCGACGATCACCTCGATGACGAGCGCGGCGTCCGCCAGCTCCGCGGTCGAGGCCGCCGGCGACAGGCGCGCCAGCGCCGCGTCGCGCGCGTCCTGTTCCAGGCGGCCCTTCGCCACCAGGCCGTCGAGCGCCTTGCCGATCTGCGCGATCGCCGCCGCGGCGGCGCCTTCGCGCAGGTCCATGAGCCGGACCGGATGGCCCGCCTGCGCCGCCACCTGCGCGATGCCCGCGCCCATCACGCCGGCGCCGATCACCGCCACCGGTGCCTGCGCCGCGTCGGCGCTCGCGATGCGCCAGGTTCCCGTCGATGCCGTCATTGCTGTCTCCATCATCTGTTTCGAATCTTGTGCGCGGCGCTGCCTCGCCTTCAGGACGCCGCGTCGGTCTTCGGCACCCAGGCTGCGGGGCGCTTGCCCAGGAAGGCCGCGAAGCCTTCCTTGGCTTCGGCCCCCATGCGCACGCGGGCGATGGTCTGCGCGGTGAGTTCACGCACCTCGCCGTCCACCGGCCCCACGTCGAGTTGCGCGAACAGCGCCTTGATCTCGGCCTGCGCCTGCGGGCCGTTCATCAACAGCTCCGCGACCCAGCGCTCGACGGCCGCGTCGAGCCCGCCGGCGGCATCGCTCTCCACGACCTCGTGCAGCAGGCCGATGCGCAGCGCCTCGGCGGCGGGAATGCGGCTGGCGGTGAGCGCGAGCCGGCGCGCCTCGCGCGGGCCCACGGCATTGACCACGTAGGGGCCGATGACCGACGGCAAGATCCCGAAGCGCGCCTCGCTGACCGCGAACTGCGCGCCCGCCGCGGCGACGGCGATGTCGCAGGCGAGGGTCAGGCCCACGCCGCCGCCCAGCGCCACGCCGTGGACCTTGGCGATCGTCGGCTTGGGGCAGCGCGCGATGCGGTCCAGCATGGCGGCGAAGCGGCGCGCGTCCTCGACGTTCCAGTCCTGCGTCGCTTCCGACGCTCGCTTCATCCACTGGAGGTCGGCGCCGGCGCTGAAGGCCTTGCCGGCGCCTTCGAGCACGACGATCCGCACGGCGGGGTCCCGGCCCAGGCGGTCGAAGGCGGCGTCGAGGTCCGCGATCATGGCCTCGTCGAAGGCGTTGAACACCTCGGGCCGGTTCATCGTCACGCGCGTCACGCCGCGCGCATCGGTCGCCATCTGCAGGGTTTCCACGTGCGAGTCTCCTTGTGATCGGCGGAGTATCGCAGCCCGACCGGTCGGTCGAAAAAGCCCCTCACGTCCACCCGGACCCGGACTCGGACTCGGACTCGGACTCGGACTCGGACCCGCCGAGCCGAGCCGTGCCGCGGGAGCGCCCCGGTGGGCCTCAGAAGAATGGCGACGCGTCGAGCGCCACGGCGGGATCAGTCCTGCCAGACCTCGTGCACCAGCTCGCGCAGCGCCTGCAGCGCGTGGTCCTCGGCCTGTTCCTGCTGGAGCCAGCACAGCCAGGTCTCGTCCTGCCAATGCGGCCAGATGCGCAGCTCGCCGGCGTCGACCGCCGCCTGCGCCTGGTCCTTGCGTAGCACCGCGGCGCCCAGGCCGCTGGCGACCATGCCGCGCACGGCGGCCTCGGTCTCCGCCATCAGGCTGTGCGGCGGCTCGCGGCCGGCGCTCTGGAACAGCCGCTCGGCCGCCGGACGCAGGCCGCAGTCGGGCGGCGTGCCGATCCAGGGCAGCGACAGCAGCGCCTCCCGCGACACCGGCCACGCCCGGTCGGCGAAGCGGCGCGGCACCGCCACGGCCAGTTCCATCCGGCGCAGGCGCTCGACCACCAGCCCGTCGGCCACCTCGCCGTCGTAAAGCACGTAAGCGCAGTCGACCTCGCCGCGGCGCAGCGCCTGCACGCTGTGCAGCGACAGGCGCTGCATCAGCTGCAACCCGATGCCGGGATGGCGCTCCGCCAGCTTCACCAGCACCTCGCCCAGGCGCAGCGCCAGCGGGTCGGTGACGGTGCCCATGCGCAGCCGCCCCTGCACCTCGCCGCGGATCTGCGCGGCAGCCTGGCGCAGGCGCTGCGCCGCGTCGAGCGTGCGGCGCGCTTCCTCGGCCAGCTTCTCGCCCGCGGCCGTCAGCGTCATGCCGCGCGAGCTGCGCTCGAACAGCTGCACGCCCAGCTCCTCCTCCAGCGCCTTGATCTGCGCGCTCACGGCGGGCACGCTGGTGAACACCTTCTCCGCGGCGCGGGTCAGGTTCCGTTCGGCCACGACGGCCAGAAAGCTCTTCAGCTGGTACAGCTCCATGGGGCGGGATTGTGACCAGCCGCCGGGCCGGCCGCGTTCGGATTCTTCAAACGCCTGTTCCAAACAAGCGCATGGACCGCGCGCGGGACGGCGCCCAGACTGCCCTCCCATCGCAGTTGCCAAGAAGGCCGGTCGCCATGACGCCCACCTCCTCTCCCATTGCCGCCACCGTCGCGATGCTGTTCGCGGCGATCTCCTGGGGCAGCCTGTTCCTCGTCGGCAAGCCGGTGCTGGGACGGCTGGACCCGGTCTGGTTCACCGCGGTCCGCTACCTGCTGGCCGGCGTCGGCATGACGCTGCTGGTGATGCGCTTCGGCCAGCGCCCTTGGGACAAGCTGAGGACGCACTGGGTCACGCTCACCGGCCACGGCGTGCTGGGCTACGGCTTCTTCGGCGTGCTGGTGCTGGAGGGCCTGAAGCTGTCCCTGCCCTCGCACGGCGCGGTGCTGATGGCCACGATGCCGATGACGACGATCCTGCTGCGCTGGCTGCTGGACGGCCACCGGCCCGGACTGGGCGTGGCCGGCGCGGCGGTGCTGGCGCTGGGCGGCGTGGTGATGGTGTCGGGCGTGCTCGGTCGCGGCGACGGTCCGCCCCACATGCTGCTGGGCGACGCGCTGACGCTGCTGGGCACGATCGGCTGGGTGCTCTACACGCGAGGCGCGGCCCGGCTGCCCGCGCTGAGCCCACTGGAATACACCGGCCTGACCGCGATCGCGGCGCTGCCGTGGCAACTGCTCTTCGCCGTCGCCATGACGGCCGGCGGCTGGGTCGAGGCGCCTAGCTGGCAGGACCTGACGCCGGTCGCGCCGCACCTGCTCTACATCGCCGCGGTGCCGACCGTCGCCGCGGTCGTGGCTTTCAACTTCGGCGTGCGGCAACTCGGCGCGTCGCGCGGCACGCTGTTCCTCAATGGCGTCCCGGTCTCGGCGCTGCTGATGAGCGTCGCGCTCGGCCAGCATCCGGCGGCGCAGGAGTGGATCGGCGCGGCGCTGGTGATCGCGGCGCTGACCCTGAGCACGCGCGCTCCCGCGCCGGCCCCGCGCCCATTGCCTCAAGAGGGCGTGAAGACGCGGGCGGCGGCCGGTGCCGACGGGCGTTGTCCAGCCACTTGAAGGGCCTGCCGGCAAGCTGGAAAGCCCCGGTGCGACGGCCGCCACAAGCGGCCTCATGGCTTTTGTCACGGGTCTGCCTTGTGGCATAGGCTTCCGGCTCCGACGGGCCCGGCCCGCACTCCAGATCTGCTTGCGATGAAGAACGTCCTCCGCCTCACCACCCTCGCCCTGCTGATGCAGCTGGGCGGCCTCGCGATGGCGGCGCAGCCGCAATCGGGCCTCGACCTCAAGGGCTACGACAAGACCGTGCGTCCCCAGGACGACCTGTTCCGCGCCGCCAACGGCCACTGGCTGTCGACCACCGAGATCCCCGCGGACAAGGCCTCCTACGGCGCCTTCCACCTGCTGGCGGACCTCTCCGACAAGCGTGCCCGCGCCATCATCGAGGACCTGTCGAAGAAGAAGGCCCAGGGCGGCAGCGTCGAGCAGAAGATCGGCGACTACTACGCCGCCTACATGAACACCGCGGCGATCGACAAGGCTGGCCTGGCCCCGATCAAGCCGCTGTTGGACAGCATCGCCGCCATCCAGACGCGGACGCAGCTCGCGACCTGGCTGGGCGCGCAGACCGGTGTCCTCGACACCCCGGTGCCGCTGGGCATCGAGGCCGACTACCAGGACCCCACCATCAACCGCCTGCAGACCTGGCAGGGCGGCCTGGGCCTGCCCGACCGCGACTACTACCTCAAGAAGGACGACGAGCGCCTGGCCAAGGCCCGCGCCGCCTACGTCGACTACCTGCAGACGCTGGCCAAGGCCGCCGGCATCGCCGATCCGGCCGGCAGCGCGCAGCGGGTGCTGGCGCTCGAGGAGCGGCTGGCCGAGGTGCAGTGGGACAAGGTCTCGCTGCGCGATCCGCAGAAGACCTACAACCCGATGACGCCGGCCGAGCTGGCGCAGAAGGCGCCGGGCTTCGACTGGAACGCCTTCTTCACCGCGGCCTCCCTGCCGGGCCTGGACAAGCTGTCCGCCTCGCAGCCGAGCTACCTCACCGGCGCGGCCAAGCTCCTGGGCGAGGCGCCGCTGGAGGACCTCAAGCTCTACCTCAGCTTCCGCGCCATCGACGCCAATGCGCCGACGCTGCCCAAGGTCTACCGCGACGCCCACTTCCAGTTCCACGGCGCGGCACTGACCGGCGCGAAGAGCCCGCTGCCGCGCTGGCAGCAGGCGGTGGGCAACGTCAACGGCGCGCTCGGCGAGGCGGTCGGCGAGGTCTACGTCAAGCGCTACTTCCCGGCCGCCGACAAGGCCCGGATGCTGCAGCTGGTCAACAACCTGCTGGCCTCCTACAAGGAGTCCATCGACAAGCTCAGCTGGATGACGCCCGCCACCAAGGCGCAAGCCCAGGACAAGCTGTCCAAGTACATGGTCAAGATCGGCTACCCGGATGTCTGGCGCGACTACGGCGCGCTGGAGGTCAAGGCCGGCGACCCGGTGGGCAACAACCTGCGCGCGGCCACCTTCGAGTGGAAGCGCCAGGCCGCCAAGGCCAGCAAGCCGGTCGATCGCCGCGAGTGGCTGATGACGCCGCAGACGGTCAACGCCTACTACAACCCGACCCTCAACGAGATCGTCTTCCCCGCCGCCATCCTGCAGCCGCCCTTCTACAACACGAAGGCCGACGACGCGGTGAACTACGGCGCGATCGGCGCGGTCATCGGGCATGAGATCAGCCACGGCTTCGACGACCAGGGCAGCCAGTTCGATGGCGACGGCAAGCTGCGCAACTGGTGGACCGACGACGACCGCAAGGCCTTCGACGCCATCGGCGCCAAGCTGGTCGCGCAGTACGAGGGTTACGAGCCGATCCCGGGCAAGCACCTCAACGGCAAGCTGACGCTGGGCGAGAACATCGCCGACCTCTCGGGCCTGCAGATCGCCTACAAGGCCTACCTGCGCTCACTGGGCGGCAAGCCGGCGCCGGTGATCGACGGCTACACCGGCGAGCAGCGCTTCTTCATGGGCTGGTCGCAGGCCTGGCGAGAGAAGGCGCGCGAAGAGCGCAAGCTGCAGCTGCTGACCATCGACCCGCACTCGCCGCCGGAGTTCCGGGCCAACGGCGCCGCCGTCAACCACGACGGCTTCCACGAGGCCTTCAAGACCAAGCCGGGCGACAAGATGTTCAAGCCCAGCGAGGACCGCATCCGGATCTGGTAACCCGGACCTCCCGACAAAGCGGCCATCCCGGCCGCTTTTTTCATTTCAGAGCCCAGCCCCCCGCCCGCCACCGCCCCAGCGCAGTGAGCCGGTGATCGGGGACGGCAGGGCGCGGGGTTCCGGCGCTTGCCGCGGGAATCCTGCGCCCTGGCGGCCAACGCGCTGGTCGGCGCAGGTAGGCGGTCTCAGCGCCAGCTGACCTCAGTGCGTCAGCACATCCCGATCCAGCGCCCGACTGGCCCCGAGCAACGGCGCCTGATCCGCCTCCTGCACGACGTAGGTCGGGATCGCCCGCAAATAGGACGTCAGCCGGCCGCAGGACTCGAAGCGCGCCCTGAACGGGCTGCGGTCGAACCACTCGCCCAGTCGCGGCACGATGCCGCCGCCGATGTAGAGCCCGCCGCGCGCGCCCAGCGTGAGCGCGACATGCCCCGCGATGTCGCCCAGCAGCGCGCAGAACATGGTGACGACCTCGCTGCTGAAGGGCTCGCCCGCCAGCGCCGCCGCCGTGATCGCCGGCGCGGCGCGGCCTTCGCCGGGAGCGAGCTTGAGCCCGCGCAACTCGGCCAGCGCCATGTAGAGGTTTTCCAGGCCGGGCCCCGACACCGCCCGCTCCGCCGACACATGCCCGAAGCGCCGGTGCAGCAGGTCGAGCACGGCCCGCTCCTCGGGCTCGTAGGACGACAGCGTGGCGTGCCCGCCCTCCCCGCCGACCGCGACCTGCGTGTTGCCGTCGTCGGACCGCAGCAGCCCCGACACCCCCAGCCCGGTCCCGGGCCCGACCAGTCCCTTGGCCGCGCCGGCCACCGGCTCGCCGCCGCCGACCTTGCGCATCGACTGCGGGCCCAGCACCGGCAACGCCAGCGCCAGCGCGGTGAAGTCGTTGATCACCAGGACCCGCTCCGCGCCCAGCGCCGATTGCAGCGCCCGCGTGGAGAAGCTCCAGTGGTGGTTGGTCATGCGGACATGGTCGCCGGTGACCGCGGTGGCGATGCCGATCGCGCAGCTGCGCGGACGGGGCAGGCCCTCGCGATGCAGGTGATAGAAGATAGCGTCCGCGAGCGTGTCGAAGTCGCGGCACACGTAGCGCGCGACGTGTTGCAGCGGCTCCGCCGCACCGCCCTGGCTGGCGAAGCGCACATGCGTCGCGCCCACGTCCGCCAGCAACCGCATTGGCGCCGTTCCGCCCTGACTCATGCCTTCTGCTCCTTCACCGATGCCTCCGTTCCGCGACGCGGCAGGAGCCGTGCCCGCCCCGTGCGCGAAAGCCTCGGATGCTGCCACAGTCCGTCCCGGCCTCGGGCCGGACGGTGTCGCCGCGCCCGAGGTTCAGTCCCTGGCGCTCAACGCCCGGCCTTGAAGGCGGCGATCGCGTCGCGGTACCAGTGGGCGCTGTCCTTGGCCAGGCGCTGCTGGGTCGCGTAGTCGACGTGGAACAGGCCGAAGCGCTTCTGGTATCCCGAGTTCCATTCGAAGTTGTCGAGCAGGCTCCAGTAGAAGTAGCCCCGCACGTCCGCGCCCAGCGCCACCGCCTGGGCCAGCGCCTCGAGGTGGCCGCGCAGGTAGGCGATGCGCGCTGCGTCGGGCACGCGACCGTCGACGATGCTGTCGGCGTTGGCCATGCCGTTCTCGGTGATGACCAGCGGCGGCGGCGTGTACTCGCGGGTGATGCGCAGCAGGTGCTGGGTCAGCGCCTGCGGATAGATCTCCCAGCCCATGTCGGTGAAGCCCAGTTCCCCGGGCGGCGTCACGAACTGCTGGCGGCCGTTGAGCACGCTGCGGGTGTAGAAGTTGATGCCCAGGAAGTCCAGCGGCTGCTGGATCAGCGCCAGGTCGCCGTCCTGCACGCGCGGCGCGTCGGCGCCGAGGTACTCGACGATGTCGGCCGGGTACTGGCCGCGGAACACCGGGTCCATGTACCAGCGCACGTTGGTGCCGTCGTCGATGCGCGCGGCGCGGCGGTCCTCCTCGCTGAGCGGGTCGGCCGGGAAGGACGGCGTGTGGTTGAGCACGATGCCCAGCTGCGCCTTCGAGCCGACCGCGCGCATGGCCTGCATCGCCGCGCCATGCATCATCAGCAGGTGGTGCGAGACCTGGTAGGCCTCGGCGCGGCTGGTGTGGCCGGGCGCGAACTGCGCGGTCTCGTAGCCCAGCGTCGCCGAGCACCACGGCTCGTTCAGCGTGGCGATCGTCGCCAGCCGGTCGCCGAAGCGGCGCGCGATCTCGGCGGCGTAGTCGGCGAACAGCGGCACCACCTCGCGCGACAGCAGCCCGCCGATCGAGTCGTCCAGCGCCTGCGGCAGGTCCCAGTGGTACAGGGTCGCGTTGGGCTTGATGCCGGCCTGGAGCAGTTCGTCGATCAGGCGGTCGTAGAAGTCGAAGCCGGCCTCGTTCCAGGCGCCGCGGCCCAGCGGCTGCACCCGCGGCCAGGAGAACGAGAAGCGGTAGGCGTCCAGCCCCAGCCATCGCATCAGCTTCACGTCCTCCGGATAGCGGCGGTAATGGTCGCAGGCGACGTCGATGTTGGAGCTGTCCTTGATGCGGCCCGGCTGGGCGCAGAAGCGGTCCCAGATGGACTCGCCCTTGCCGTCCTCGCGGCCGGCGCCCTCGATCTGCGCGGCGCTGGTCGCGGAGCCCCACTGGAAGTCCGCGGGCAGCGACTGGATCAGCGCGTGGAAGGTGGCGGTGTCGGCGGCGGGGGTGGCGTCGTTCGCGTTCATGGTGTTCAGCGTCGTGGTCGTGTGAATCGTGGAAGGAGGGTCGCCGCGAGGGTCCCTGGACGGCGGGAGCGCCGGGGGCGTCGCGGGTCCGGTGGGTGTCGGGGCGGTGGTCATGGCGAGGGGGTCACTGGCGGCGAGGCCGGTCAGCCGCGCACGGCGCCGGAGGTCAGCCCGGCGACCAGCCGCCGGGCGCTGAAGAGGTAGGCCACCAGCAGCGGCAGCATCGCGATGGCGCTGCCCATCATGAGCGCACCCCATTCGGTGTTGTTGGGGGCCTGCATCGAGCGCAGCGCCAGCGGCAGCGTGTAGTGCTCGGCCGAGCGCATCACGACCAGCGGCGCGACGAAGTTGTTCCAGCTCGCGATGAAGGTGATCAGGCCCAGCGTGCCCAGCGCGGGCTTGAGCAGCGGCAGCACGATGGACCAGAAGATGCGGAACTCGCCGCAGCCGTCGATGCGCGCGGCGTCGATCAGGTCCGGCGGGATGGCCGAGCCGATGTACTGCCGCATCAGGAAGATGCCCAGCGCGCTGGCGGCCGCCGGCACGTAGAGCGCGCGCGGCTCATCGATCCAGCCCAGCGCGTCCATGACCATGAAGCTCGGGATCATGTGCAGGAAGGCCGGCAGCATCATCGAGCCCAGCACGATCGCGAAGAGCGCGCGCTTGAAGCGGAACTCGTAGATCGCGAAGGCGTAGCCGGCCAGCGAGCACAGCAGCAGGTTCAGCGCCGTCGTCATCGACGCGACGTACAGGCTCATGCCGAGGTTGCGCCAGAACGGCAGGCGCTCCTGCAGCAGCCGCAGGTTGGACCCTGCCGCATCGCCGAACCACAGCGGTGGCGGCGTGTCGAAGATGGCCGCGCGGTCCTGCGTCGCGAAGACGAAGGTGAAGTACAGCGGCGAGACCAGCACCAGCGCGCCCGCGATCACCAGGCCCCAGGCGAGCCAGGGCCGGCCCGCGGGGCGGCGCGGGCCGTCGCGCGTCGGCGCGGGCCGCATCGGCAGGCCGTCAGCGCGCGCCATGGCGGCCTCCCGGATCGCGGCCGAACAGCTTCGCGTTGAGCCAGGTCAGCGCGGCGATCAGCACGAACATCAGCCAGGACATCGCCGAGGCGGTGCCGAAGTCGCCGTCGGAGAAGGCGGTGCGGTACATGAAGATCGCCGTCGTCATCACCGACGAGGCCACGCCCTTCTCGCCGTCCACCAGGATGAAGGGCTCCTCGAACAGCTGCAGGTTGCCGATGATCGTCAGCGTCACCGCGAAGAACATCATCGGCTTGAGCAGCGGTAGCGTGACATGGCGGAACTGCTGCCACTCGCTCGCGCCATCCAGCGTCGCGGCCTCGTAGAGGTCCTTGTCGATGACCTGCAGCGCCGACAGGTAGAGCACCAGGTTCCAGCCCAGGTAGCGCCAGAACACGACGAAGGCGACGGCCGGGCGGGTGACGTCGGCGTCGCCGAGCCAGTCGATGCCGCCCTCCCGCAGCGCGGTCAAGGAGGCCAGCGGGCTGCCGATGAACGGGATGCGCGTCAGCTCCGCCAGCGCCGCGTTGATCAGGCCGTAGTCCTTCGAGTAGAGCGTCGTGAAGATCAGCGCGATCGCGACGCTGGAGGTGATGTACGGGACGAAATAGGCGCCGACGACCAGGTCGCGGCCGCGCTTGAAGCGGCGGTGGATGAAGAAGGCCAGCGGCACCGCCACCAGGTGCTGCGGCAGCCCCGACACCAGCGCGAACCAGGCGGTGTTGTAGAGCGCATCCCAGAACCACGGGTCGGTGAGCGCATAGCCGTAGTTCTCGAGTCCGACCCAGTGCATCGTGTGCAGGCCCTCGGCGGGGTTCCACTGCTGCAGCGACAGGTAGATCGAGAACAGCAGCGGGAACAGGCCGAACACCAGGAACAGCGCGAAGAACGGCGCGATGAACAGGTAGGGCGCGATCCGGCGCGAGCGCAGCGCCGGCAGGCGGCGCGGGCGGGAATCGCGTGGTGGCGCGGACATGGGTGCGGCTCCTCAGCGACGGCGCGCGCGGCGCTCGATCAGGCGGCGCGCGTCGGCCAGCGCCTCGGGAATGGCCTTGCCGCGGGCGATGACGCGTTCGAACTCGTCGCGGATCACCGTCGTCGCGAGCGCGTCGAAGCGGTTGACCGGGATCGCGGGAATGCGCACCGCGGTCTCGCGCCACAGCTGGCGCGCACGCTGCCCGCCGAGGAACGCGATCGGCTCGTCCATCACCGGGTCGTCCAGCACCGCCCGCATCGCCGGGAAGCTGTCGAGCGCCTTCAGGCTCTCGCGCTGCACCTCGGCATCGGCCGTCATCAGCCGGATGAAGTCCCAGGCGGCGGCCTTGTTGGCCGCCTTCTTCGGGATCGCATAGAAAGAGCCGCCGTAGGCCGCGCGCACGCCGCCGGGCAGCGGCGCCGAGCGCCACAGGCCCGAGGTCGCGGGCGCGATCCAGTTGCGCAGCTGGCCGACGAGCCAGGCGCCGATCATCTGGGTGGCGATGCGCCCCTGCTTGAAGCCCGCCGCCCAGTCGTTGGTCCAGGCGATCGCGCGGGCATCGAGGCCGGCGCGGCGCGCGGCGCGGCCGAGCTCGAAGGCCTGGCGGAAGCGCGCCGACTCGACCAGCACGCGGCCGTCGGCGTCGAAGTACAGGCCCTCGCCATCGCGCAGGCCCTGGCGCAGCGCGATGTCGCGCAGGTCGGCGGCGTCGGCCATCAGGTAGGCGCCGGTGGCCTTGCGCAGGCGCTCGCCGGCGGACAGGTAGGCGGACCAGTCGCGGGTGATCTCGGCCTCGCTGACGCCGGCGCGGTCGAGCAGGTCCTTGCGGTAGATCAGCGTGCCGGGGCCGATGTCGGCCGGAATCGCCACCTGCGTGCCGCCGGGTCCGGCGCCCTGCGCCATCGCGAAGCGGACGTAGTCATCCGCATGCGACGCGGCCAGGTACGGCGCCTGGTTGAGATCGACGAAACCACCCGAGCCGGCGAACTTGCCGATGTAGCGCAGGTCGATCGCCATCACGTCGGGCAGGCCGGAGCCGGTCGCCAGCGCCGTCGTCATCGACAGGTGGTGGTCGGCGTACTGCATCGACAGCAGCTTGAGCTCGACCTCCGGATGGCGCGCGCGCCAACGCGGCGCCGCGGCGATCGCGGCTCGGTCGAGGTCGGGAAAGGTGGCGACGCGCAGCACCGAGGCCGGTGCGCGCGTCGCGGGGCTCTGCGCCGCCGCCGGCATGGCGGCGGACAGCCCGGCGGCCAGCAGCGCGCCGGCCGCCGAGCGCCGGGTCAGCGCGCCCGCCGGTCCCTCGGCCCTCGCGCGATCGTCGGTGGCATCGGGGGTGACCATCGACGGGACCTGCGCGGGAGACTCGGTGCGGCGGACGGCGCGGCGGACGGAAACAACTGGGCCCGAGGGCTCAGAAGTTGTAGCCCGCGTTCAGGCCGAAGGTGCGCGGCGCGGCGTACTGCGCGGTCCAGATCGGATTGGCGAAGCTGCCCGAGCTGCCGGCGCTGGTCTTGATCTTCTCGTCCGAGACGTTGCGCACGAAGGCGTCGACGTACCAGTTCTTCTTCGACGAGTAGCGCACCGCGATGTCGGCAGTCGAGTAGGCCTTCTGCCGATCGCCGTCGCCGAGGTTGAAGACCGACAGCCAGTTCGCCGATTGGTAGTGGTAGCTGATGCGCGGCGCGACCTGGTCGCCGTTGGCGAGCGGGAACACATGCTCGTACATCAGTTGGATCGCGACCTTGGGCGCGTGCGGCAGCTCGTTGCCAGTGACGTTCAGGCAGTTGCCGCCCAGCGTCGCATCGAAGCAAGTGGGCAGCTGGTAGTCGTTGGACGCCGCCACCAGCTGGCCCAGCTTGGTCTTGGTGTACGAGGCCGACAGCTGCAGCTTGTCGTCGTTGGTGATCATCCAGGCGGTCTCGATCTCCAGGCCGGAGACCTTGGCGCCCTCGGCGTTGGAGTAGGCGAACTGGCGGTTGCCGTTGACGATCACCGGCGCGCTGAACTGGAAGTCCTTGAACTTCATGTGGTACGCGCTGATGTTGAAGGTCATGCGACCGTCCAGCAGCGAGGTCTTGTAGCCGACCTCGTAGTTGGTCAGCGTCTCCGGCCCGTAGGGCAGGCCGCCGTCGCCGGTGCCGCCGGACTTGTAGCCGGTCGACACGCTGGCGTAGGCCATCGCGTCCTTGCTCAGGTCGTAGGTCGCGCGCGCCAGCCAGGTGGTCTTGCTGCCCTTGTAGTGGGCATCGTTGATGTTGCCGGCGCTGTAGCCGTTGGCCGGATCGGTCGGGTCGATCGTCGGGTTCAGCGGGATCTGCGGCGCGGCGGCATTGCCGGCCCAGAACCAGCCGCGACCGCCGATGTTCTTGCGGTCGTCATGGGTGTAGCGCAGGCCGCCGGTGAGGTGCAGCGCATCGGTCAGGTTCCAGGTCGCCTGGCCGAAGGCGGCCTTGGAATCGACGGTCTCCTTGGGCTGGATGAACGAGCCCTGCCAGCTGACGGTGCCCTGCTGGGTGCCGTTCATGATCGGGATGTCGAAGCGGATGCCGTTGTCCTCGGCCGCGTAGTACAGGCCCAGCACCCAGTCGATGGTCTGCTTCTGCGTGCTCTGCAGCGTCACTTCATGGCTCTGGCTGCGGTAGCGCGTCCAGACGGTGTTGTCTTCCTGGTGCGTCGCGCCGGTGGTGAAGCTGGTCGGCATGTTCACGCCGAAGTCCTGGTCGTAGGTGCCCGAGCCCTTGAAGCTCGTGTAGCCCGCGACGTAGGCCAGCGCCATGCCGCCCATGTCGTATTCCATGCGGCTGCGGATCGAGGTGGAGTCCCGCTTGAGCGAGGGCGCGGTGTCGATCAGCGCGGACCACAGCTTCTCGCCGGCGCGCGGCGTCTGCATCAGGCTCATCGCCGGCGTGCCGCGGTCGGCGAACTGCTCCAGCGACAGGTCCCAGCGGAAGGTCTTGACCGGCTGCCAGAGGAAGCTCAGGCGCGCGGCGGTCTGGTCCTGGGCGTTGTACTTCGGGCCGCCGGTGACGAACAGGTTGTAGTTGATCGGCTGGAAGGCCGGGAAGTTGCCGGCCGTGTTGCCCGCGTTGTAGGCCGCCTGCTGCTGCGCCAGCGTGTACTGGGTGGGCTTCTGGTAGTCGACGTAGCCGTCGTGCTGCTCGTGGATGAAGGCCACGCGCGCCGCGAGCGTGTCGCTCAGCGGGATGTTGACGGCACCCTTGGCGCCCAGGCGGTTGTAGCTGCCCGTGCCGACCTCCAGGTAGCCGGAGCTGTCCTTCAGCACCGGCTTGGCCGTCTTCATGTTGATGGTGCCGACGGTGGAGTTGCGGCCCCACAGCGTGCCCTGCGGACCGCGCAGGACCTCGATGCCGTCGAGGTCGAACAGCATCGTGGCGGCGCCTTCGGGGCGCGGCGCGAAGACGCCGTCGACGAACAGCGCCACTTCGGGGTCGGCGTACTCGGTCTTGGCCGAGTCGTTGCCGATGCCGCGCAGCGTGATGCTGACGATGCCGTGGTCACCCTGCCCGGTGCCCTGCATGCTGGGCACGAGGTTGAACACGTCGAGCATGCTCTTGACGTGGTTGTCCTCGATCGTCGAGGCGCTGATCGCTGTCACTGCAATCGGGGTCTTCTGCAGCGAGGTCGAGCGCTTGGTCGCGGTCACCACGACCTGCGGCAGCGCCTTGCTGTCCTTGCCGTCGGCGGAAGCGGTCGCGGCGGTGGAAGCGGTGGAAGAGGTCTCGGCCTGCGGCGCGGGCGCCTCGGCGGACTGGGCGTGCGCGGCGCTGGCGAGCAGGGCCAGCACGGCGATCTGAATGGGCGAAGCCAGGCCAAGGCGCGGCCGGCGGATGAGGCGGTCGGTCATGTTGTTGTCTCCTGTGGACTCTCGAGGTGAAGCTCTGATCCGGGGTTGTTCTTGTAGTTTCGATACATCGTAGGAGCGTCATGACAACGTTGTCAACGGGTCGGTTGACATCGTTGTCATCTTGGGCCCTATCATTTACCCGTAGTCCGCCTACGAAGACCCGCGACGCCCAGGACCCCCATGGATACGGGGTTGTCGTCCACACACCACAACGACCGGAGACCTTCATGACCCCGATCCAGGACATCCTCATCGTCGGCGGCGGCACGGCCGGCTGGCTGACCGCCGCCTTCCTCGCGCGGCAGCTGGGCACCGCGCAGGGCGGGGTGCGCATCACGCTGGTCGAGTCCAGCGACATCGGCATCATCGGTGTCGGCGAGGGGACCTTCCCCTCGATTCGCGGGACGCTGTCGGCGATCGGCATCGGCGAGGCGGAGTTCCTCGACGCCTGCTCCGCCACCTACAAGCAGGGCATCCGCTTCGACCACTGGGTGCGGCCGCCCGGCACGCCCGGCGCCGATCACTACTTCCATCCGTTCAGCCAGCCCAGCCAGCGTCCCGGCGCGCCGGAGCTGCTGCCGTACTGGCTCGCCGGCGAGGCCGGTCCGACGCGTGCGTTCGCCGAGGCGGTCACGCTGCAGAAGGCCGTCGCCGACGCGCGGCATGGGCCGAAGCGGGCCGGCGATGGCGACTACCTCGGCCCGCTGAACCATGCGTATCACTTCGACGCGGGCCGCTTCGCGACCTTGCTCGCCACGCACGGCCAGGCCCTGGGCGTGCGACGCGTGATCGCGACGGTGGATCGCGTCGACCTCGATGAACAGGGGGCGATCGCCGCGGTGCACACCCGCGAGGCCGGCACGCTGACAGCCGGGCTCTACATCGATTGCAGCGGCTTCCGCGCCCGGCTCATCGGCGAGGCGCTGGGCTCGCCGTTCCGCTCGATGCGCGACGTGCTCTTCGTCGACCGTGCGCTGGCGATGCAGGTACCGTATGCGCGGCCCGAGGCGCCGATCGCCTCGTACACGATCGCGAGCGCGCAGGAGAGCGGCTGGATCTGGGACATCGGCCTGCAGGAGCGCCGCGGCATCGGGCATGTCTACAGCAGCCGCCATTGCGACGATGCCGATGCCGAGCGGGTGCTGCGCCGCTACATCGGCCCGGCGTCCGATGGATTGACGCCGCGGCGGCTCACGCTGGACATCGGTTATCGCGAGACGCACTGGGTGAAGAACTGCGTGGCGGTGGGCCTGGCGGGCGGGTTCCTGGAGCCGCTGGAATCGTCCGGCATCGGGCTGATCGAGACCGCCGCCTACCTGATCGGCCAGCTGTTCCCGTTCAACGGCGACACCGCACCGGTCGCGCGCCACTTCAACGCGTTCATGAAGGCGCGGTATGAGCGCATCGTCGACTTCATCAAGCTGCATTACGGCCTGACGCAGCGCACCGATACCGCGTTCTGGCGCGACAACGCGGATCCGGCGTCGTTCACTGATTCGCTGAAGGAGAAGCTGGCGATGTGGCGCTGCCGGCCGCCGCAGCGGCTGGACTTCATCACCGACGTCGAGATGTACCTGCCTGCGAGCTGGCAGTACGTGCTCTACGGCATGGAATTCAAGACCGAGCCCGGCGCCTGGATGGCGCCGCTCCATCGCGGCGAGGAAGCGCGGAGGGAATTCGCGGCGATCGCGCAGCTGGGGGCGCATGCGCTCCGGGACCTGCCGCCGCATCGGACCTTGATCGAGCAGATCCTCGCGCGCGCCGATCGGCGAGCCGCCTGATCGGGCGGCGGGTCCTCCGGGCGCTCAGCCGGACTTCTTCGCGCGCGGCGCCGCCTTGGCGCCCAGCACGGCGGTGGAGTCGCGCACGACCAACTCGTGCGGCAGCACGTGGTGCTTGAGCTTGGCGGGCGCCGCGGCATCCGCATCGCGCGGCGCGCCGATCAGCAGGTCGACCGCGGCGCGCGCCATGTCGTCCATCGGCTGGCGCACCGTGGTCAGCGGCGGCCAGACGCGCGCCGCCGCCGGCGTGTCGTCAAAGCCCGCGATCGAGAGGTCGCCCGGCACCGACAGGCCCAGCCGCTGCGCCGCGGCCAGCACGCCCAGCGCCATGTCGTCGTTGCTCGCGAAGACGGCCGTCGGGCGCTGGCGCCGGCTCAGCAGCTGGTAGGCGGCTTCGACGCCCGCGTCGAAAGTGAAGTCGCCCTGCACCACCAGGTCCTTGTCCAGCGCGATCCGGTGCGCCTTCAGCGCCGCCAGGTAGCCCTGGTAGCGGCGCTTGGACGCGACCTGGTCCTTCGCACCCTTGATGATCGCGATCCGCGTGTGGCCGAGGCTGATCAGCAGGTTGGTGATCTCCTCGGCCGCATGCACGTCGTCCATGCGGACGCTGGGATGGTCGGGCTCGTCGGCCGCGGGCGAGATCAGCACGCATGGCGTATGGCTCTCGCGCAGCGCGGACAGCACCTGCGGGTTGTCGCACAGCGGCGGGGTCAGGATCATCCCGTCCGGCCGCAGCGCCGACACCATGCGGTCGACCTGCATCGCCAGGTCGGGGGCATCGTTGTGGAGGGACTCGACCACGAGGTGGTAGCCAGCCTCGCGGCAGCGCAGCGTCGCGCCCTGCTGAACACCGCCGACGAAGGCCGCCGACGGGTCGTAGTACAGCAGGCCGATCAGGAAGGAGCGCCCGCCCGCCAGGCTGCGGGCGGATTGCTTGGGACGGTACTTGAGGTCGGCCACGACCTTGAGCACCGCCTCGCGGGTTTCGGAGTGGACACCCGGCTCCTGGTTCAGCACCCGGGAAACCGTCTTGATGGAAACGCCAGCTTCGCGAGCGACGTCGATGATGGTGGCGGGTTTCGGTGGCGGCATGGCGGTGGGGAAAACTCGCCTGACTGTGCCATATCGGAGCGGACGCGGCGGGAAGGGTCAGCCCGCGATCCTTGGGGGCCCGCATTCGGGCACGAGCAGCGCTCATCGCGGAGAGGACTCGGTCACGCTTCGCGCGACCCCGGTTTGGACCAACGGTCCAAACCATTCGAGTCCCCCCGTGATGTCCACCGGACATCACTTCCTGGGCGGAAGAATGAGAAAAGCCGGCTCGAGGCCGGCTTTTCAGATTTGGTGCCCAGGAGAGGACTCGAACCTCCACGGAGTTACCCGCTAGTACCTGAAACTAGTGCGTCTACCAATTCCGCCACCTGGGCTTTCAGGATTTGTCTTCGCGTCAACTGCGTTGCAGCGAAGAATTGGACTGTAGCACGGTTTCGGAATCTGACAAGCAGTTCATCCGCCCCAATCCACTTTTCCCATTCGACCGTGCGGATCCCACAACATCTGTACGCGCCGCGCCCAATCCAGCACGCCGGGTTCCACCCGCATCCAATGCGCCCGGTACGCCGCCTGCAGCTGCGGCCCCACCCCGTGCTCCGCGCTGATCGAGCCCCCCAGCTCCGCCACCAGCGCATACAGCCCATCGCGCAGGGCCAGTTCCTGTTCAGCGGTCCACTCGCCAGCGTCCACCGGCCACACCATGTTGAAGTGCATGCCGCCGTCGCCCAGGTGGCCGAAGTCCGCCAGGCGCAGCTGCGGGAAGCGCTGCGCCAGCCACTCCGCCCCGCGCGCGCGAAAGCGCATGAAGTGCCGTCGCGGCAGCGAGAGATCCAGGCCGATCACCTTGCCCTGCGTGCGCAGCCCTTCGCTGATGCGATGACGCAGGCCCCAGATCGCCTCGTCGGCGTCGAGCACGGCATCGCGCACCCGCCCGGTCTCGAACTCCTGCTCGAGCCAGCCCTGCAGCAACCCGCCCAGCGCGAGTTGCTCGGCCGGCAATTCGCTGCTGAGCTCGATCAGCATCGCGTAGTCCGGCAACTGCCCGTCGAACCAGCGTGCCACGTCCTGGCCGTGCAGGCCGGCCTCGAGCGCCGCGCGGCTGATGCCTTCGAAGGCCGATACCAGCCCGCCCCAGCGCTGCATGACCTCGGCGTACAGCGGGAACACCTCGTCGAGCGATGACGGGGCCACCAGCGCCACCGCACGCTGACGCGGCAGCGGCGACAGCTTGATCGTGACCTCGCTCACCAGCCCCAGGCTGCCCGAGGACCCGATGAACAGCTGCCCCATCGCGAGCGCCGAGTTGTCCTTCTGCAGGCCCTGTCCGAAGCGCACGACCTGCCCCGCCGGCTCCGCCAGCACCACCTCCAGCGCGAGCGTGTTCGCGCGCACGTCGCCGTAGCGCAGCATGCGCGTGCCGCCGGTGTTGTGCGCGACCATGCCGCCGATCGAGGGATCGGCGCTGAGGTCCACCGGGAACCACAACCCGTGCGGCTCCAGGCGCTCGTTGATCTCCGACAGCCGATACCCCGACGACACCCGCAGCGTGCGGTCCAGCAGGTCGAGCTCGAAGACCTCGCGCAGCCGCTCGGTGCTGAGCAGCACCTCGCCCTGCGCGTCATCCGGCGTGCCCGCGCGGACCAGGCCGGTATGCGCGCCCTGCACCACCACCCGCAGCCCGCAGGCCGCCGCCAGCGCGAGCACGCGCGCCGCCTCGTCCCGGTGGCCCGGGCGCACCAGCGCCGCCGCCTGCCCCGCCGCATAACGCGCCGGCTGCAGGTAGCGCGGCTCGATCGCCGCGCCGTCCTGCACGAAGGCCTCGCCGCAAACGGCGCGGGCTTCCGCGAGGAAGCCCGTCAGTTGGCCGCAGGCACCGGCGGCTTGCGGCAAGTCCGACGTTCCGCTCAGCACGAAGCCGCCTCGCCCGCGGTGTCCGCGTCGGTTGCCGCGCTGGCCGTCATCTTGAAGATGCCGGTCGCGTTGCCCGCGTCGAAGGCCAGGTCCAGCGCACCGGACTCGTCCAGCGGCGCGCGCTGGATGAATTCATGGAAGCTGCCTGGCACCTCCAGCATCACGCGCTGGCCGCGGTCGAGGAACTCGCGCATCACCCGCGCCGCCTTGAACGCGGTCTGGCGCACGCGCCCGGTCGCGGAGGTCTCGATCGTGTCCTTCACCGGTCGCTCCAGCGCGCGCTGCGCCGCGACGACGGCGTCGATGTCGGTCACGCGATCGGTCGCATGGTTGAACACGTTGCCCTCGGTCGCGATCCAGGCCATCTCGGCGGACTCGGCCAGCAGCACCTGATAGTCGTCCGCCTCGAACAGCCCATGCTGGCGCGCGAAGCAGCCCACCAGCCGGGGCAGCAGCGCGCTCGCCGCCGCCATCGGCAGGTCGCCGTCACGCGCCAGTTGCTCCAGCACTGCCAGGTCATCGGGGGTCAAGGGATCCCGCGAGGTCGACAGCACGCGCGTCACCGCGCCCTGGAAGCTGCCGGAGAAGCGCTCCGGATGCAGCTCCGAGACGAAGAATTGCGCGATGTCCTCGGGGAAGTCGGCATGGCGCCAGGCGCGGCCGGTCATCTTCAGCCGCGGCAGCGGATAGGTCGCCGCCATCGTGAAGCCCAGCGGACGCAGCACGCGGGTGATGGCGGCCTCGCCGGGCGGCAGCGCGCCGCTCGGCCACGCCACCGTGCGCAGCGCGCCGTGGTCGAACACCAGTTGCTGGCCTTCGCGCTGCAGGTCGGCGACATAGGCCGCCGCCATCGGCACGCGCTGCGTGACGTCGAGGAACAGCGCCATGTTCAGCGCCTGCGCCAGCTCCGCGCGGGAGACGCGCTCCCCTGCAGGCTTCAACAGACCGGGCACGACATGCAGCCGCTCGAAGGCGGCCTGCGCCGCGTTCAGGCCCAGCGCACCGCGCAGCAGCGCAAAGACGCCGCTGCCGGCGGCCTCGGCCACGCGCAGGCTCAGCGCGCTCTGCACCTTCAGTTCGCTCGCGCGCTCAGACATCGAACTTCACGCCCTGCGCCAGCGGCAGCTCGCGCGAGTAGTTGACGGTATTGGTGGTGCGGCGCATGTAGGCCTTCCACGCGTCCGAGCCGGACTCGCGCCCGCCGCCGGTCTCCTTCTCGCCGCCGAAGGCGCCGCCGATCTCCGCGCCCGAGGTGCCGATGTTCACGTTGGCAATGCCGCAATCGGAGCCGCTGGCGCTGACGAAGGTCTCGGCCTCGCGGATGTCGTTCGTGAAGATCGCCGAGGACAGGCCCTGCGGCACGTCGTTCTGCAGCGCGATCGCTTCGTCCAGCGTCTTGTACTTCAGCGTGTACAGGATGGGCGCGAAGGTCTCGTGCTTGACGATGTCCGTCTGCGCCGGCATGCGGACCAGCGCCGGCACCGCGTAGAACGCCTCCGGGTACTGCGACGCCAGCGCGCGCTCGCCGCCGCTGACTTCGCCGCCCTGCTCGCGCGCGGCCTTCAGCGCGGACTGCATCGCGTCGAAGGCGCCCTGGTCGATCAGCGGGCCGATCAGGTTGCCGGGCTCGACCGGGCTGCCGATCTTGAGCTGCGCGCGGGCGCGGTCCAGTCGGGCGACGAGCTCGTCATGGATGGACTCGTGCGCGATGACGCGGCGCGTCGTCGTGCAGCGCTGGCCGGCCGTGCCGTAGGCGCCGAACAGGATGCCGCGCACGGCCAGGTCCAGGTCGGCGCTCGGGGTCACGATGATCGCGTTGTTGCCGCCCAGCTCGAGCAGGCAGCGGCCGAAGCGCGCCGCGACGCGCGGACCGACCGCGCGGCCCATGCGGGTCGAGCCGGTGGCCGAGACCAGCGCGACGCGCGTGTCGTCGACCAGCGCCTCGCCGACCGCCGCGCCGCCGATGAGGACCTGCGACAGATGCGCCGGCGCGCCCTGGTAGCGGGCGACGGCCTGCTCGAACAGGGCCTGCGTCGCGAGCGCCGTCAGCGGGGTCTTCTCGCTGGGCTTCCACACGCAGGTGTCGCCGCAGACCAGCGCGAGCGCCGAGTTCCACGCCCACACCGCGACCGGGAAGTTGAAGGCCGAGATGATGCCCACCACGCCCAGCGGCAGGTACTGCTCCATCATGCGGTGGCCGGGGCGCTCGCTGGCGATGGTCAGGCCATGCAGCTGGCGCGACAGGCCGACGGCGAAGTCGCAGATGTCGATCATCTCCTGCACTTCGCCTTCGCCCTCGCTGGTCACCTTGCCGGCTTCCAGCGACACCAGGCGGGCCAGCGCGGCCTTGTTGGCGCGCAGTTCCTCGCCGAACAGGCGGACCAGCTCGCCGCGCTTGGGCGCCGGCACGGTGCGCCAGGCCAGGAAAGCTTGCTGCGCCCGGGCGATCGCGGCGGTCATGTCGGCGGGCTTGGCCTCGTGGACCGCGCCGATCACCGCGCCGTCGATCGGGCTGCGGACGGTCATGGAGCCGCCGGTGAAGGCGGCGCTCGGCACGCCCAGGGCGGCCAGCAGGTCGGTGGTGGTAGTCATCGCGGGATTCTCCTTCAGCCGATCGATTCGACCTGGCGCGACTGCTGATAGGCCTTGCCGAAGCGGTTGGCGAGGAAGTCCGGCAGCGCGACCTCTTCCTGGCGGATGAATCCGGACTGCGGCAGCTTGCCTTCGCGGAACAGGTCGACCGCGGCGCAGATGCCGGCGGCGGTGGTGATCTGGATGGCCGACAGCGGCTGCTCGCCATCGCGCTCGGCAAAGATCTTGCGAGCGAAGACCTCCTGCATCAGCACGCCGTTCTTCATGCCCGAGACCGTCACGAACACCAGCACCACGTCCTGCATCGTGGCGGGCATGCTCTTGCGCATGATGTCCTTGAGCTTCTCCTGGTCGTTCTTCAGCGCCAGGTCGTCGAGCAGGAACATCATCAGGTCGCGGTGACCCGGATAGCGGACGGTCTTGTAGTCCAGGTTGCGGACCTTGTTCTCCCAGGTCTCGCACAGCGTGCCCAGGCCGCCGGAGGTGTTGAAGGCCTCGTACTCGACGCCGTCGAGCGAGAAGTGCTCCAGGCCCTCGAGCGGCAGCGCGGAGATCGCGGCGCCGTCGTGGATGGCCTCGCAGGGGTGGCAGTACTCGTTGATGAGGCCGTCGACCGACCAGGTCAGGTTGTACTTCAGCGCATTGGTCGGGAAGGCGGGCAGCGCGCCGACGCGCATCTTCACGTCCTGGAGCGAATCGAAGCGCTTGGCCAGGTGGTGCGCCACGATGCCGATGAAGCCGGGGGCGAGGCCGCATTGCGGCATGAAGGCGGTCCTGGCGCCTTGGGCGATGCGCTTGATCTCCTTGGTGGCGGCCACGTCCTCGGTCAGGTCGAAGTAGTGGCAGCCGGCTTCCAGCGCCATGTGCGCGGCGGTGATCGCCAGGTGGTACGGCAGCGCGTTGACGACGACGTCATGGCCGCGCAGCGCAGCGGCGAGCTGGCCCTTGTCCTCGGTGTCGACGGTCTTGGTCGCCAGGCCCTGGCCGGCCAGGTGCTTGAGCGCCGCGGCGTTCTTGTCCATCACGGTGACCTGGTAGTCGCCGCTGCCCTGCAGCAGTCGCGCGATCGTCTGGCCGATGTGTCCGGCGCCCAGCAATGCCACTTTCATGTCGTGCTCCTTGTGATCCTGGAAGAAGAGGTCCCGGCGCGCGCAGCACGCCGGAGAGATGCGATGGCCGCAGTGTCGGAACCTCTGCTGACGAAAGAAAGCACGACTTCGACGAAAAACGCCTCTATGCTGACGATTCGTCGGCGCGATCATTCATTCCGGCGAAAACAAGGGTTTATCCCGAGCACTCCATCACGATTCGCCGAGGCTCTCATGAACGCGAAGAAGAGCGCGCCGTCGCCCTCCCCCGCCACGCCGGCGACGCTGCGCGACCAGACCGACCGGGAGCTGATCGCGCTGCTGCAGGCCAATGCCCGCGAGAGCACCGCCGACCTCGCCCGCCAATTGGGCGTGGCACGCACCACGGTGGTGGCGCGGCTGGCGCGGCTGGAGGCGGAGGGCCTGATCGCCGGCTACACGGTGCGGCTGGGCGGCGAGGCGGTGGAGCGCGGCGTGCAGGCCTTCGTGGGCATCACGGTGCAGCCGCGCGCGGGGCGGGAAGTCGTGAAGCGGCTCTCCCGGCTGCCGGAGCTGCGCCAGCTGGCGTCCGTCAGCGGTGAATTCGACTACATGGCCACGCTGCGCGCCGACAGCACCGCGCGGCTGGATGCGCTGCTGGACGAGATCGGCGAGATCGAAGGCGTGATCAAGACGCACACCTCCGTCCTGCTGGCGCTGCGGGTGGACCGGAGCGCCTGAGGGCCGACGCGGCCGCGGGACGGGCCACGTGACGGGAAGTGACCACCGTGACGTCGATCACGGACGGGCATGTCCTGCTCGTCAAGCCCGCGTAACGCTGTGTTTTTGACGCATTCGACAGTCAACGGCGCAAGTTGGCACGCCGTTTGCACGACATGAGCTGACAGCTCCAGGAGCGCACCATGTCGAAGCCATCCGTCACCGCCAAGCATGTCCCGCCGATCTTCCTCGGCATGAAGGCCGTCGCGATCCTCGCAGTCGCCTGGGGCGCGGTCTATCCGGCGCTGCTGTGGGGCCTGGGCGCCGTGCTGCCCTGAGCCCGGCGGCAAGCCTCGCTGGAGTTCCGCCATGAAAGCCCCCGCCCGCCTCGGCGGCGCGCACGTTCCCGCGCCGCGCCCCACGTCCGATCACCGCTGGCGCCGCGTCCTGCTGCGCGCGCTCGGCATCGCCGTCGCCCTGCTGGCGCTGCTGGCCGCGCTGGTCTGGCTCGACCATGCCGAAGGCGACCTGCGCCAGGTCCGGGCCTCGCCGACGGCCCCCGTCCCGCCCGCATTCGCCCCGTCGCCGACAACGGTCTCTTGATCCGGACCGCACTGGTGAGCCGCTACCGGCGCGGGCATAGTCCGCGCCGACAAGGAGCGACTTCACCATGTGGGCACTGATCCTCGGATTGATCCTGTTCCTCGGACCGCATTCGGTCCGCATCGTCGCGCCGGCCTGGCGTGACGCCCGCCTCGCCGCCTGGGGCGAGCGCCGCTGGAAGTTGAGCTACACCGCCGTTTCCCTCGTCGGCCTGCTGCTCATCCTCTGGGGTTATGGCCAGGCGCGACTCGATCCCCATCCACTCTGGGCGACGCCGCGCGGCATGAATCACCTGGCGGGGCTGCTGATGCTGGGGTCGTTGATCCTGCTGGCGGCCGCCTACGTGCCGCGCAACCACCTCAAGGCCAGGCTGGGGCACCCGATGGTGCTGGCGGTCAAGCTGTGGGCTTTGGGTCACCTGCTGGCCAACAACACCGTCGCGGACCTCGTGCTGTTCGGCGCCTTCCTGGTCTGGGCGGTCCTGGACTACCGCTCGGCGCGGCGTCGGGCCGAGCCACGCCCGCCGGCCGGCACCGTGCGCGGGACCGCGATCGCGGTGGCGATCGGCGTCGTGGTCTGGGTCGTGTTCGTGGCCGGACTGCACCGCGCGCTCATCGGCGTCAGCCCGTTTCCGACCGTCGGATGAAGGAAGCCCCGCGCGCTGGCGGGGCCCTCTAGCGCGATCGGCGCCGCGGATCAGAGACTGCGCTTGCGCTGCAGCACCAGCAGCCAGAAGCACACGCCGGCCAGCGCCAGCCCGCCGAAGAACTGCGGATGCAGCGCCGCATGCAGGACCTGCGGCAGGCCGTCGCGGGCGAAGTCGGGGAAGCGGAACAGCATGTCGAAGAAGTCCTGCATGTCGAGCCGCCCGTCGCCGTTGGACTCGACGATCAGCCGGGTGCCGCTCTGCACCCAGGCGCTGGCGACGCCTTCCATCTGCGTCTTGAGCAGCTGCTTCAGCGTCTGGGCGACGGGCTCGTCCTTGTAGATCTTGAGGAAGGCGCCCACGCCGATCACCAGCAGCGGCGCCCCCCAGCGCCGGAGCCAGGCCGAGGCGGCCATCAGCGCCAGCGCGATCGGCGCGATCCACAGCGACGCCAGCACCACGCCGACGACCAGCCGCAGGCTCAGCCAGAGCGTGGCCTGGAACAGCGCGGCCCACTGCGTCTGCTGCAGCGCCGAGAGGCCGAACTCCTTGAACGCCATCGCCGAGCCGACGACCACGCCACCGGCGACGCCGAGCAGCACGGCGACCGCCGGCATCAGCACGCCGTGCGCGACGATCGGCGCGCCCAGGCTCGCCGCATGGCTGCCGGGCAGCGAGGACCAGAACTCGATCGAGCGGTCCTGCTGGTCGCGCCGGGCCAGGCCCAGCAGCTGGTAGCCGGAGACGGCCATGGCCAGGGTCAGCACCAGCGCGACCGTCAGCAGGCCGGCGATCAGCGCGACCGGCTCCGGACTGGGCACGTCGATGCCGTCGACCTGGCTGAAGGGCACCAGCGCCAGCAGCACCAGGATGGGCACCAGCACCAGGCCGAGCCAGGCGCGCTTGTATTGCAGCCACTCGCGCAGCAGCAGCGTGTTGAAGAGCGTCATGGGATGTCCTTGAGGAGGGGTCGCGGGTCAGGCCGATTCCGGCGTGCGCGCCTGGATCTCGGGCTTGCGGGTCAGGGCCATGAACAGGTCCACGAGGCTGGGGCGGACGCGCTGCCCCAGGTGGGCGACCGAGTCCGGCGCGACGCCGTCGAACAGCGCGGCCGGCCGGCCCTGCACGCGGTAGCGCAGCAGCGGGTGGTTGGCCGCGACGGCCTCGGCGGCTTCGGGATCGTGCGACAACGCGACGAAGCGCTCGTCCATCTCCGCCAGCGAGATGTCCAGCACCAGCCGGCCCTCGTCCAGCATGATCACGTCCGACAGCAGCGACTCGACCTCCTCCACCTGATGGGTGGAGATCAGCACGGAGCGCTCGCCGTCGCACCACTCGTCGATGAGCATCTCGTAGAAGCTCTTGCGCGACATCACGTCCAGGCCGAGCGTGGGCTCGTCCAGGATCATGAGCTTCGCGTCGATGGCCGCGACCAGCGCCAGGTGCAGCTGGGTAACCATGCCCTTGGACAGGTGCTTGACCTTGTCGTTCTCGCCGACGGAGGTGCGGCGCAGCAGCTGGCGGGCGCGCTCGGTGGAGAAGCGCGGCTGCAGGCCGGCCATCAGGCGGATCAGTTCCGACACCCGCGCCCAGCTGGGCAGGACGGCGACGTCGGGGATGTAGCAGAGCGAGCTCAGCAGCCGGGCGCGGTCCGCATGCGGGTCCAGGCCCAGCACGCGGAGCTGGCCGGTGGGCTGCTTCAGGCCGACCAGCGTTTTCATCAGCGTGGTCTTGCCGGCGCCGTTGTGGCCGAGCAGGCCGACGACGCGGCCGGCGGGGATGGAGAAGGTCAGGTCCTGCAGGGCCGCCTTGCGGCCGTAGTGGAGGCTCAGGTGGCTGGCCTCGATGAGCGTCTTCATGCGTCCTCCCAATTCAGGTCCTGGGGGCGGAGGCCCAGGCGGCGAAGTTTCTCCCGCAGGCGGGGCCATTCCTCCTGGAGGAACTGCTCGCGCTCGCTGCGCAGCAACCGGACGCGGGCGCCGTCGCGGACGTACATGCCCAGGCCGCGGCGGCTCTCGACCAGGCCCTCGTCCACGAGGGCCTGCAGCGCACGGCTGACGGTCAGCGGATTGATGAGGTACTGGCTGGCGAGCGCGCGCACGGATGGCAGCGCCTCGCCCTCGGGGGGATCGCCGTCCAGCAGCTGCGACGCGAGGCGGTCGGCGAGCTGCTGATAGATCGGCGCTTGATCGTTCCAGCTGTGCATGACGCGAGGCGCCGGAGCGCCGGTGTGTTGCTGATGTAGCACACCATATCAACCGGCCCCGGCCCGCCCCCAGCGGGGGGCGACAGACTGCAGAAATGGGGGGATGAAGCGGGGAACTGGGTGTCGGTTCTCACTCAAGGTGGAACTCTTTTCACTCAAGGTGGAACTTCCTGCCCTGCCCCGCTCGCGACTAGCGACGGCGGGCACCTCTCGGCAAGGCAGCCCGCCAGGGGAGGCCCGCTACGCAGCGATTGCGGCCGGTCGGTGCGCTGGATGCAAAGGTCAGCAACGGTCGAGGAGCAGCCACTCGCCAGTGGCAGCTTTGAGTTAGTCCGTTGGCGCCGATCGGGATTCGAGCCTAGTTACGCGCTTGCGCCGATCACGCGGTGAGCCAGTCCAAACGGAGCAAGCCCAGCGCGAATGCGAGTTGGCGTCGATCGACGTAGCTCAAAAGCTCTTCGGCGCGACGGCTCATTTCGGCATCGGCGACAAGAGTCCACGAGTGTCTGCTCCAGGGTAAGCTGGGTTTGTTTGCCAGGCGCGACAATCGTTTTCCAGTTCAGATCCGAGGCGCAAGCATGAGCACTAAATCCACGGTCGACTCCGACGAGGTCGAAGGTTGGTTCGAAGAGGAATCGAGCGAGTCGCTCCTCCCCGTCGACGGGCGGTCGCAGGATCCCGCGGAGAAATATGCACGCAGCCAACTGCGGGTGGTGCGCGAGACTAAGGACTACCAGCTCGACTATCTCAAGCATGCGCTGCAGCCCGGCAAAGAGCTGATCGATACAGCGCCCGGCTACCAACGAAGGCTGCGGTGGACGAACAAGAAGCGATCTCTGCTGATCGAGTCGTTTCTGTTGAACATTCCCGTGCCGCCAGTTTTCTTGTTCGAGCACGACTACAACGAATACGAGGTCATCGACGGACGTCAGCGCATCGAAACCATCCGCGCGTTTCTGTCCAACGATTTCCCCTTGTCCAGTCTCGAATACTGGCCAGAGCTCGAGCGCAAACGGTTCAACGACTTGCCGGGTGTGCTGCAAAAGGGCCTGCTGCGAAGAAGCCTGCCCGCCGTTGTTCTACTCGCCGAGACGCGTGGCATCGGTGCCAATGACATCGACGTGCGACGCGTGCTGTTCGATCGACTCAATACGGGCGGCATCAGGTTGAATCCCCAGGAATTGCGCAATGCGTTGTATCCCGGCGAATTCAATGCGCTGCTGATCCGCTTGGCGCGCTCCGCGCCGTTCACCGCGACTTGGGGCGTTCCTGCGTACAAAGCAGGGGAAGAGGATGAGCCCTCGGAAGATCTCCTCAAGAACGCGTTGTTTTCTTCTTTGGCCGACGCGGAGTTGGTGCTCCGGTTTTTCGCACTGCGTGATGCAATCGTTCGCAACAAGACCGGTTCGCTACGTCGCATCCTCGACCGCTATATGGCCGAGATGGTCAAGATCTCCTCCGGCCAGGAGGCGGACATGGAGCGCCAATTCCTCGAGACTTTGTCTCGTCTGGTGGCCTTGTTCGACGGCGAGCCGTTCAGGCTACCCAAGACGAAACGTCCCAGTCGCCCTTTGTACGATGCGCTGATGATCGCGTTGAGCTTGAATCCGACGCTTGATATCGAGGCGCAACGAACGGAGATCAAAGCTGCCCTCGACAAGGCGCTCGAATCGGACACGAACTACGACGTTCTAGTGGGTCGCGGCAACACAATCGAAGCGGTGCGACAACGCGTCGGGCTGGCCGCCGCAATTTTGAAGGCTTGACCCGAGATGAGTGCACTCGATCCAGTACTCGCGGACTTCAAGGCCGACGTCGAGCGCGCCGAGCACTTGCTCTCGCTGGTCAAGACGTTCCGGGAATTCGGCGCTAGCACGCCGCCGGTCACGGCCGCGGGGCAACCCGATGCCTGGCCGGCGGCCAAGTCGCTTCACGAGGCCTCAGCGCAACGGCGCACCGACCTGCCCGTGCTGTCCGGCTCGCTGCAGTTGTACCTCGCCGGACGCTTCGAATATTGCATCCGCCAAATCGTCGAAGTCGTCGCCGACGAAATCGGTGCTCGCGCGAAAAAGTTTGCGGACCTGCCCGAGTCTCTGCGTAGCGAACTGAAGACGCGCACACTCGAGGTCGTCCAGAATCCGCGCCGCTACGGCTATGACGAAAGCGAGGCCGACGCGCTGCTAGCCGCGTTGGTGGCTAGCAAGGCCGCCCTCGCTTCGCCGGTGCCCATTGCTTCCAAAGTGCTGACGCTCACCGAGGCCAACATGAGGGATCGGTTGATGGCTGACGTCTTGAAACGAGTGGGAATGACAGAGTTTTGGACAAACCTCGGCAAACAGGCGCCGGTCAAATTGGAGCTTGAACAGACCGCCGACGGGGAGACTACCAAGGTGGCGCAAGCACGGCTCAACTCGATCATGGACGAGAGAAATCAGGTCGCGCATCCCACGGCCAGCACGCATTTTCCTGATCCCGACCAGGTGCTGAAATCGGCGCGATTTCTCAAGATGCTCGCATCGACGACCGTGGATCTCGCTAAGGTCTACCTGGCTTCGTATCACCCCTGAATACGCCGGGCGCAGGTCGTCCGTCGGCCCCGATCGATTGGCACGAACTCTGGCTGATGGCCCTCGGGCGGACCAAAGCCGGAAGATGTAGCACAAAGTCGGCATCGGGCACTGCATTAACGGCATGGAGCTTCACCGAGCGGCGGCTCGACCAGCTCTGCGGGTGCATTTGGGAAGTCGTCGTTTCCGGCGGCGATTCGAGCGTCCTCCGGAGCTTTCAGGTTGATGACCGCGGCTCGGACCGCAGGGGATCTGCATTCCGCTGGGTCAATGTGGCGGATGAAGTGCGCGTCGTGCTCGATCAGAATTTCGTGGACCCGCTGCCCCAGTTCGGCATCCTCGGCGCGGACGATCATGACCTTACAGGTGTCCATGGACGCATAGCGGTTCTTGCCCACGGCTGCGATGATGGCCGACCGCAGCGCATCCGCCTTATCGAGGGATGTGGTGCTCTCCGAATCGAACAGCATCTTCATGTTCGTGGCGAGGCCCCAAGAGTAGGTCGCGTTCTCCACCAACCCCTTGTAGATCTGGATGAAGCGCCAGAGGCAAGACCGCGACCCGCCGGACGATCAGTTTCGGCTGAGTGAGAACCGTCATCCTGCGCTCGCCAGCCCTTCGCGGCTGGCGACGGCGGGCGCCCCCAAGGGTGAAGCGCGGGCTTGGTCGGATATCCGCTATTCAGCGGCTGCAGTCCTCCGACTTGCTCAACCCAACGCCGCAAAGCTGCCGTTCAATGTTTGACTTCAGCGGCGCCGAACTTCCGCTGGAAGGGGGTTGGGCGTCACTCCCCTTCGAAGTAGTCGTTGTCCATCCGCTTCAGTTCGTACATGCCGACCGTGGACACGCCAACGTTGTGATCGATCATCAGCGCAGTCAGTTGCTGCCCGTCGACAAGAATGATCTTCGAGCTTATGACTCCTGCGTATTCGATCGCCTCTCGACTGTATGAAGATGTTGTGATGAACACGCCCTTGTTTGCTCGCTGGCCTTGTAGAGCGCCAGCAAACTTTTGGATTTCTGGACGACCGACTGTTCCTTCCCACCGCTTTGCCTGAACATAGATGACATCAAGCCCAAGCTTGTCCTCTTTGATGATTCCATCGACACCGCCATCGCCGCTCTTCCCGATGGCCCGACCTGCGTCTTGCCGAGAACCGCCATACCCCATGGAAACCAACAGATCAATAACAAGGCGCTCGAAGAAGGCGGGCGAAGCTTGTTTGACTTGATCAAGTAGTTCAAGCTCCAGATCGCCGCGCAGCCTTCGATATGCCGAGGCGAGCATGTCCTCAGGCGTTTGTTGCGGTGGAAGATCGACATCCACTGGAGCGGCAACAACCGCTCCGCTTTGTTGGGATACTGAGGGTTCTCCGGGCTCTTTTCGCCGCGCCCTGAAGGCCCTGAATTCTTCGAATTGAAGGAGCAGTGTCGTGTCGATGTGATTCGGTCGAGATGCAAGCGCTGCCTTCCCGCGAGCCGTAATCTTGAAGTAGCCGCGCCTCAGCGACTCCAATAGTCCCGCTTGCTTCAGATACGTCCTCGCCCACCCTACGCGATTGTCAAAGAGCGGAGCAGTTCCGCTCGGAAGCATCTCTGCGCGCTCCGCATCAGTGAGCCCGAAGTGAACCGATAGGCTTTCGACGGCATCACGAAATCGATGCTCTGCTCCGTCTGCTGAAAGCTCGAGAAGCGGAAGCATCGCGGATTCATAGTCAGGGATTGGCACTGTCTCTCCTATGACGCCCAACGTCTGAATTCAGCGGCCACCAAAGTCGGTTCGCTGGAATGACGGGTTTCGGATGTTGCAGTACAGCAGGCGTACCGGGCAGGCGTGTTTGTACCGGTCGCGAGCCCTCATCCGGTTCCACGGCCGGCAGAGATGGCTGGCCCCGAGGGGCAGCAAAGCGGTCCTTGGCGAACAGCCTCAACCAGCCTAAAGCGGGCATCGCCGAAGCGTCAAGACGAGGCGGGCTCTGCTCGGCGTTTACGAGCGCCCTTGTGCATCGTCACCGGCGTCGCTTTAAGCACGCGGTCGACCATTGCAGCGAGAAAGCGTCCTGGGTCGAGCTCATCGGGAGTCGCGTCGAGCCGGATCTTGACCTTCGGAAGCTTGGCGATGGCTTTTTCTAGATCGCCATCGGCGGCTGGAACAACATCGTCCCCAGGCTCCACGCCCGGCTCTTCGGGGACACCTTGCTCAGGCTCCTCGCCGTCGTCGATGACCGACGCACCGGAATACTCCATCAGCACGAGTCCCGTTGCGTGATATGCGTCGTCTTCTTGTCCGAGCTTGATCAACAAGTCGAAGAGCCACTCGGCGGTGCCTGGTTCCTCCAATAGCGCGTTGGCGCTTAGTCCGAACACGAAACCGAGGGCCGCTTGCGGATGTCGCAGTCGTAGATTCTTCGCGTCGCCATAAGACTCCTCGATACGGTTAGGTGCGTTCTTGCCGAACGACGAGTCCATACGCTTGGTCGAGATCAACAGTTCGGGCCCAGTGGACCAATCCGTGATGATCACGTCGACCTGCTTCAGATAGTTCTTGCCCAGGATCTTTGCGCTCGCAGAGGTCACGCCGGTCATCGCGCCTTCCTTCTTCAGCAGTTTCTTGACTGCCGTTGCATCATCTCTTGGCAAGGCCTTCAGCAGGTTGGCCACAGAAGCTGGAAGGATGCGCGGATGTTCGGGGCGCGGCCAAGTCTGGTCGGGTCCGAAGCCCGCTCGCCGCAACTCATAGCTGAGCCAAACGTCGAGCGCCAGCGCCGGTACGCCGGACTGGGTATTTGCCTTGAGGGACAGCGGCACGCCCAGGAGCAGGCACAGCGTCCCGTAGTCGGGCTCGTATCGCCGCTTGCCGTCGGCAGCTGTGACCCACGGATTGGTGTGTTCGCCCTCCGGCGCAGCGTTCTCAACAATGCGATCGAACAGGGCCCATGCCTTGGCCTTCGCGGTCTTCTCAGTAGCCACTGCCCGACCTCATCTCTCTGCGGCTCGCTAGCAAATTGCGCGCAGCCCTCATCTGCCCAACCTGCTTGCTGGGGAGCGCTCGTCCATCGATCAGAAGAGCGTGGTCGACCAGGTCTACCGCACCCATTAAGTCACCCTTGGCCAACATTGCGCCGACGCACTTTTTGACCGCGCGCAGCGCTGACGCACGCGAGCGCACCAGTGAGAGCGAGGGCACGGCCCAGAGGTCGGCTTCCTTTGGCTCGAGCTTCAAGATACCGCCGCCGTAGGCGCGCCCCACCATCTCAGCGTGCATCAACGTCGCGGAGTTGATGCTTGCCAGCGAGAGAAGCTCGCAGCCGGTCTCGCGATTGGCCTCGCGAAGGTACACGCCGTGTACGGAATTGAGGTGATACGCAGCGGCTTCGTTCGCGACGAGCCGAGGCGTGTCTGCGTTCATGCACGTTAGAAGCAAATCGGCTGGGCGCACGAGCGGCACGCGATACCAGACCTTGCGAACGCGACATTTGTAAGCCAAATCAACGCCCGTTCGATGCCCGTCCTCGATGTAGGCTTCGGCCTCTTTCGAGGGCTTCTCGCGCGGGTAGAAAAGACGCGTAGATTGGCCATCCTTGCCCAAATTGGCGAGCAGTTCCATAGACAGCGACAAGCCTCGCAAATGCGAGCTGCCTGGCGGTGACAAGGGCAACAGCTCAGCGGCCTTGAGTCCAAGCTCTTTGGCGCGGCAGGGAGAAACAGCGAAGTACTTGTTGTTGCCGGTGACGATTCCCAGCGTTGTGTCGCCCCACGACTCAAGCGGAGCGAAGTGGCCTGCGCGGGTAAGCGAGGACAAGGCGTCGAGAGCAGCCTTGTCCACCATGCTGCCGGTCCACTTGCCAGCGGGATCGACGGGCTTCCACGCTTGGCCCGCGTCCAAGCTTGCCAAGCTCTCGGCATCTCTCGCTTGTCGGATCGTGGCGTGGCCGGCTGGCCCCCCACCGTAGCCTTCCGCGAGAAGGAGGACGACGTCGGCCTCCGCCTCTGGAAACACTCGTTGTGTAAACAGCACGAGCTCAACTTTGCGGAAGCGGTCGAACAAGAATTGGCGCACCGGCGCCGCGTAGTTCACTGACAGTAGCTCCGCTGGAAGCACGAGCCCCAAGCGGCCCCCGGGCTTCAAAAAAAGTGCCGAGTGCACCGTGAAAGCGGCCCAGCTCGAAGCTAGGCCTGTGAGCGCAACGCCGCCACGCAGCGCGGCCTCTCTGGACTTGATGCGAGCTTCGCCCGAAAAGCTCTGATAGCGGATGTAGGGCGGGTTGCCGATGACGGCGTCGTAGACCGGATCGGGCCTGACGTCGAAGAAATCGCTTTGGCGTACTCGCGCATTGCCCCCTGCCTCGCGCACCCTTTGGCGGGCGACTTTCGCACTGTGCGCGTGGATCTCAACGCCGTCGACCGTCGGCTGGCCTCCTTGGACTCCCCGGAGCCTCGTAATCTGGGAGACGGCGGCGACCAAAAAGGCCGCATCCCCTGCGGATGGCTCAAGCACGCGATCGTCTTCGGACCTAATCGCCCACCGCGCGACAAAGCTTGTGATCGCCTCCGGGGTGAAGAAAGCACCGCGCTCCTTCCGGAGTTCGGGGGTGTCTTTTGGATGGATGAACGAGGTCGCCATGGGGTCCATCATTCTAAAGGCGGGGCGGTCGGATCGTCTTCCCGAGCGGGCAAAGACGGCGCGTCGATGCGTTTCGCTTCGAATGCTGTCAAAACAGCTGCATCAACTCTACCGACGCGCTGCTCAGGCAGTAGTTCGGACAACATGTGCGTGAGGACGAGGGGGTTGCCAGGCGCCTGAATGAGACGTTCAAGCGCTTCCCGATTTAGCTCGAAGACCGTACTTGCCAAGGCGTCGGCGGCTAACATTTCGCAGGGACCTGTCGCATCCTCTGCGCGTCGGACGTAGGTGAACTCAAGTACGTCGCACCGAAGATCGCCTCGCAGGAACACCCAGTTTGGAAAACTGATGTCGATGGCTACCAACACCGACTCGATAGCTGGCCACAGTTCCGTTGACTCGCGAAGGCTCGGATGGATGCGTATGGCGGTCTCGCGGGCGAGTTTTCTAAGTGCAGGCGACGAGATCAGCTCTGCCAGCTTCATCAGCAAAACCGCTGCCTCCAGCGCGCTAAAACCGCCAAGCTGCACCAAAGCCTCGGCGCGCTCTTCGTCAAACGCGTGCATCAGCCGGCGCGAACCGCCATGCGCTAAGGGCTTCCAGAGCAGGTCATCCACCGGCGATGGCAAGGTAAGCAGCTGCTCACGCACCCAATCAACCGAGACCGGCTCATCTCGAAGCAGCGCCCGCATCGGCGAATCGATGAATCTTTCCGTACCAGGATAGCGACCCTCGGCAACCGAGATCGTCGGGGCCTGAGGCACCCGCCGGCCTGCCGGGTACATCGCCCACTTTCCGGTGCGCTTCTTTCCGTCATTACCTCGCTGAACAAGCCGCGGCTCAAGGTGCTCCTCGATGTCGTCGGGCGAGTCTAAGCCCGACCGCGCCTGAAGCACGCCAAACCACAGGCAGGTGAACAGCACGTCGATGATGTGCCGCGGTGGGTGCCCACGACCCTTCGTCTTGCGTTGATCAGCCATGGCCACGGAGGGGACAGATATTCGATTAACTGTACGGCTGTTCAAAAGCGTGACCAGCTAGAACACTGCGCGGACCCTCACGAGAATCCGAGGCCACATGTCACAGGAACGAGCCGCCCAGCAGGCTGCTTTCGTTAATGAACTGCGCGGGGAGCTTGAATCGCTGCACGGCCCGCTTCTTGGCGGAACGAAGCTGATTGCAGCGCTAGGCCTCACCAGTTCAGCCTCGCTGCGTCAGGCGCGCAGGCGAGGCCGCGTGCCCGTTCCCCTGTTCACGCTGCCGAAACGGCGCGGATTCTTCGCCCTCACCCGGGATGTGGCGATCTGGCTTGCCGAAGCTCGACTCGCCGCATCTCATTCACAAACCGGAACGCAGCGGGAGGAGCCGATGACCTGATGATCTGATCCCTTTTCCCGCCCAGAAACGACAAAGCCCGAGGCGGGAACCTCGGGCTTTGCGTCCGACCCGAAGGCCAGATCAAGTAGGGACTTGTTGTGGTCAGTATGGGCCGCATACCGCGAGGCGTCAAGCCTTGGGGTAGCTGGGCGAACTCATCCCTTCATCTTGAAAGGACCGCCCATGCGGAAGCCCAGCACTTCAGCAGGCATAACCATGCCCGCGACGCGCGCCAGCGCACCTGACGATCCCCCTGACGAAATCAGAGCCGCGATGCGGCCAACTGACGTTTTCACCACGCCAGTTCGGCGGCTCATCAAGCCCACGACGCCGCGAACAGTCCACTTGCTCAACATCCCGGCGCTGGCGGCGCCAGTCCAGGCTGAAGCGACGACCGAAGCAGACTTCGTGCGCTTGGCCGCGCTGTGCCCTACGGTCAAGCACATCGCAGCACAGCCATGCACCCTGCTCCTCAGCGGTCAGGCGTACACGCCGGACTACCGCGTCGAGTGCCACAGCGGCGCCGTGTCGTACTGGGAGGTCAAGCTGGAGAAGCGCTTCGACGATTACCGAGCGCTGTTCAACCGGGCTGCGCAATACCTGCATGAGCAAGGCGAGCGCTTTTACGCCGTCTCCAACGTGTCGCTGCGCTTCCGTGGACACCACCTGCATGCCGAGCTGCTGCACCGCTACGGCAAGGCAGAGCCAGCTGAGGCCGATGTCGCCCGCGTGCTGACCGAGGCGCGCGGCCATCCGAATGGGTGCTCGGCGGTGCGACTCGCCGCCCGTGCCAGAGCTCCGCTGGAACTGATCTACCACCTGCTCGCTAGTCGCCGGCTGACCTTCAAACGCCGCATCGGCGAAGCCGACCTCATCACCTTGCCCGAATTCCTGGAGAAAGAAGATGACCTTCTGCTTGCAAGCTGGCTTGATGTTTCGCCGTGGCGAACGAACGCTGGAACTCATGCGCGAGCTGCCGGACGGCAGGTTGGCCCTTGAAGACTGCCTGACCCGCCGACAAGCCGTGTTTGATAGAGCGGAACTGCTCAAGCAAGTCTGGAGCGGCCGGCTGGCGATTCTGGATCAAGGCGCCGCGGCGCCAACTGCTGCACGAGCTGCAGCACCGAGCATCCAGATGATCGCGTCCTTGAAACCAGCGGCCCGGCAGGAGCTGGAACGACGCATGACATACCTGAAGGGGCTCGATCAGGCGCATGTTTCCCTGGGCAGACGCGCGCAGATCGCCAAGGTGATTGACACCGTTGCCTCCCGCTTGAACGACACGAGAAAACCTTCGACCTCTGCAGTGATGAGGTGGGCGCGGCAGCTGCATGCAGCCCAGGGATATGCCGGCGCGGTCGTGGACAAGAGGGCAACGAGGAAGGCGAGTCGACGCATCTCTCCTGTGATGGAGCAGATCATCGTCAAAGCCCTTCAGCAGGTTTACCTGACGCGAGCACGCAACTCGCTCGTCCATACCCAGGCGGTGATCCACGCTGAGGCTGCAAAGAGAGTTCGGGCTGGTCAGCTTACGCAAGACGATGCACGAATCAGCTTGGCGACGCTCAGCCGCCGGGTTGCCGACGTCGACCGATACCGCGTTATCGAAGCGCGTCAAGGTTCGGCGCGAGCGCGCTTGGTGTGCAGGACCAGCATGGACGGGGCTGCAGCCAGCTATCCGCTGCAGCGCGTGGAAGTTGACCACACTCCCATGAACTGGGTCGTCGTCTGCGATCGAACCGGCCTACCGCTGGGCCGTCCGCTGCTCACCGTTTTGATCGATGCATTCTCCAACTACGTGTTGGGCTTCTATGTGAGCTTCTACGGGGCCGGCCTGACCAGCGTGTCGGGCGCGCTGCGATGTGCGATCCAGGCGAAGGACGAAATGACCCAGGGATTGCCGCTGTCCAACCGATGGCTGGCTGCGGGCGTCCCGGATCGACTCATGCTTGATAACGGATTGGAATTTCACAGTCCGGTCTTCCAGCTGATGGGTTGGGAGTTGAGGATGGACTTCACCTACTGCCAGGTCCGTACTCCGTGGCTCAAACCGCACGTCGAACGCTTTTTCTCAACGCTAGACACGCTCACCCTGGCCAAGGGTCGCATTCACAAGCGCATCGCCAACGTCGTCGAGATCGATCCCATAGAAGGTGCCGCCGTGATGTTCTCGGACTTCGTGAAGGGCATCGTTCAGTTCGTCGTCGACGTGCATCCCTTCCAGATCAACCAACGCAAGCTGGCCCGCCCTCATGATTTGTTCGTGGAAGGCGTAGAGCGGCGACCGCCCGTTCACTTTCCGCGTGACATGGAGGCACTGCGGATGGCCTCAGCGCGGTCGGCGAAGAGAACGGTTGGCCCTGGCGGTGTGGAGATCCAAGGCTTGCCGTTCGGCGGACCCGAACTGCTGGACATGCGTAAGCGCCACGGGGAGCGATTCCTGGCGCTCGTCAAATGGGACCTAGACGACATGAGCCAGATCTGGGTGCAAGACCCGCAGACCAAGCAGTGGGTTGTCAGCGGCTGCCGGTGGCGCCACTACGCCGAGGGTCTGAGCTGGAACCAGCATTTGGCCATCAGGAAGTTCGCGCGCCAAGAGCTGAAGAACTGCAATGCTGTGGAGTATCTGGAGCAGGCCCGGCTGCGGCTGCATGAGCACTGGATGGACTCCACGGGCTGGAAAACGCGCGTAGACCGGAAGCTAGCGGCGATCGCGGCAGGCTACACATCTGCACGCGTGCTTGCGAGGGACGACCTGCAGCCGCCAGCGGACAAGCGCTGCCAAGCACTTCCCGAACCGCCGATTCCAGTGTGCGAGGAAGAGTATGAGACCGTCGTCTTGAAGCGAGGTGGCCAATGGCACTCCATGTAATCGACACTGGAGACCAGCTCGATGATGACGACGAGAACGTCCAGGCAAGGCGCATGTCCATGTACTCGCCACGAGCCATTAAAGCGGCCCGCAGCCTTTCAAACGCCTACATCCTGTTCCCCCAGATCAAAGCAGCACTAGCGGCCTTCGATCGCGTCTATCAACTCTCCCGGGACGTCGCCATTCCTCAGGGCGTGCTTCTGATCGGGCCGCCGGGTTCGTCCAAGACGAGCGCGGCGCATTACTTCATGCAGTCCCTGCCGCCAGCATCAGATGTCGTCGATGGCTTCGGAGCTCTGTATGTGCGCATGAGGCCTGGCGCCACGGCGGGTCTGATCGTCTCCCAGGTGCTGAATGCCGTCCGGCATCCATTCACTAACGTGCGGCACGATAGGCTAGCGCCAATGCGGGACATAGCCTGCGAAGCCCTGCAGCACAAGGGCACGCGATTGCTCTTCGTCGACGAGGCGCAGTCCCTGACCCAACGTGGACGCGGGCGAGTCGTCGACGAACGGGACACGTCCGCGGCAAACATGCTTCGCGAGATCATGGACCGCGCCGGCATCGGCCTGGTGTTGCTGGCCGATCAGCGGCTGCCGGGCCTCGACCACGTGGACAGGGCCTTGGCCGACCGCGTCTCGGTTCGGTTGTCGCTATCCCACTTCGACAACGACGCAGCATGGGCAGCCTTCCTGACGGGGTTGACCCGCTGCGTCGACCAGCCGAGCATGAAACTATTCGCCAACACTGCGGCCCGGGCCGCCACGCATACCGCGACAGCGGGTTCGCGTCGAGCCACCATGCGGCTGGTCGTTGAAGCCCTCCTTATCGCCGTCGATGCGGAAGCGGCCGAGGTGACGCAAGCCCACCTGCAACTCGCATTCCAGCGCACGAGGGGGCCAGGCCATGAACTGCCCAATCCCTATGGAAACGCTTGAGCCGCGCCAGTTGCCGGTGAAGCTCGAACTCGCGCCGGCGGAGTCGGGCTTGGGCTTCGCGCTGCGCGCCCTTCGAGCCAACGGCGTGGCGTTCGACCAGGGCATCCGGTGGCTTGGCTTGGAACGCCATCGGCCGCTCGATCAGCAATCGGTGCGCCGCATCGCTTGGTGCCTGAACGTTGACCGCAGCCAGTTGGGCACGCGATTGGTGATGCAGGACGCTAGTACCGGATGGGTGCGCTTAGCCGGCATGCGCTTCCGGCGCCAGGTGGCGACCAACAAACTGTACGCGAAGGTCTGCCCCCAATGCCTGAGGGAGCAGGGCATCGCCAAGTTGAGCTGGCAGCTGCGTGCAGCGGTCGGGTGCGCGCAGCACGGCTACAGCCTGATTTGGCTTTGTCCTCACTGCGGTCAAACCATCGCATGGAACAGGCCAGACGTGGACATCTGCCGATGTGGGCGGCACTTCAAGACCGATTCTTCCGATGCGGTTGAACCAGAGGTTCAAGCGTGGCTGAACTGGATGGAGCGCGCGCTCGGCGATGTCGCACTTTCGTCGCCTACAGCGCTTCCAACCGCAGCTCTGCACCTGAGCATCGACGGCGCTTTTCGGATCATCGAGGCGCTTGGGCTCTGCCCCCGCGCGGGAACGTCGGTCCGATCCGCGCTGGCGGGGTGCAAGACGCCTCGTGGACTGGGCGCCGTCGTGCAGCGAGGGGTGGAGCGACTCAAGGCGATTGAGGCGGACCCGGGAGTTGCCATGCGATTCTCCATGGTGGCGAATCAGCCAGCGTTAGCGCAGATCGCCGCGGACGCTGCAGCCGTCGAAGACCAGGCGCTTGCTTGGTGGTTGATGCAGAGCATGCGCAGCAGCGTGGATCCTGGCGCGACTCGGGCAGGAAGTCGACCACGAGGGCAGCTCCCGCTGTTCATCTCATGAGTGGGGATCCTGTGCTGCTGGGCGGTGTTCCTAAGCCATTCGGCATTGAGGCGGCCAGCAGCTGGCTCAGCCGGCTGGCGCTCGCTCAAGGATGCACTGTGCGCGAACTGTTGCGGTTCCTGAACCTGAGCAGCGACGAAGATCTGGATGTTCAGCTCCGAGGCAATGCGCTTTCCGAGCTGCGACGCAAGTGCGGCTTGCCGGGGGTCTCATTCGCGTACGCTGAATTCGTCATCGACGGGGTCCAGTACGCCAAGCTTCGCCACCGCTGTCTGCTCTCCGACCGTCAAAGAAGCTCGCGATTCCGCGTGTGCCCAGACTGCCTAATGCGAGAAGGTGAAGGTGGCGGGACCATGTTCATTTTGTGGCGCTTCGTGGATTGGCGATATTGCCCGCTTCATCGGTGCTTGATGGACGAGCGATGTTTTGCATGTCGATCCCATATAAGGTTCCCAATTGACATGGACCAGACCCGCGCGGGTCGCGAAGGATTCGCGTCACAACGACGGTGCCAGAACTGTGCAGCCGACCTCGCGGAGGCGCCGCGGGTGACGGTCGATTTCGATAGCTCAGCGCGCTTTTCTGAGCGTGAACAGGGATGGCTGCTGGCGGGGCGGAAATTCGTGGCGACGTTTTGCGGTGAAGGTTCGGGCGATCCAGCCCACCTCTGCCCGTCGATGGAACGGCTGTTGATGGTGGTAGACGACCTTCCGCGTCCGGAAGCGTGGCGCATCGCCGAAGCACGCATACGTTTTCAAGCTACGCGCGAAGCAAACGCAACTTCAAAAGGCCTTTGGAGCAAGGGCGGGACCGAGCATCCGGCTTGGCCTTGGCCGCCAAGCCGTTAGAGTTGTGACATCGCACGGACGTCGTTCCTCGCATCCATAGGTTCGATCGTCGGCTCCCGTCGTTGGAAACACGGCCTCTGCGCTTGAAGGATGTCAATGATCACGACCAAGGCCGCGCGGCGCCTGGCTCACGAACAGGCTCTAGCCAGCACTCGTATCGAAGGGCATCGGCCAAGCGCAGAGTTCCTCGCGGACTGCGAAGCGGTGATCGAGGGCAGCATGTCGCAGGAGCAGGCACGCGCAGCAAGCTTGGCGCGGGCTCAAGCGAGGGACAGCGTGGCTTCGAAAGCGAGCGCTAACAACGAATCTCGCGACATCGATCAATCAAGCGAGATCCGCTCGCGGCGTTAGGGCTGTCTGCACAAGGTCCGGGTCACATAAGCTCCTCGTGGAGCCGGGTTGTCTGACTGACACGTCGATCTCAACAGTAGTCGACCACCCCGGGGCACAAGGGGGTCATCAAAGGCACGACGAGCTGACTCGCGCGCGGGAGTAACGACATTGACCAGACGATCGGCGCCACTCGGCTAGCTGTACCAAGGACGCACCTTCAGCACCTACAAGACACAGAACCGTAGGAGGAAGCGGATGGACGAGAACTGGGATGCGAGCATCGACGTGACGAGATGTGCCGAGGGCTGGTTCTCCGCTGTTCTCGTTCTTGTACCGCCTGCGGAGATCGGACCGCCAATCCGACTTCCTATAGACGGGAAGTTCGCCGACCCGGAGCTGGCCGAGATGGCCGCGCTGGACGCGTTTGCAGCGATGACTCGCGGCTAATGGAGCAGGCGGAGGCGGCGCTTCAACCGAAGGCCAGTGGGGGGCCAGGGATCCGGAGGCCTCAGCCTGGTTTGCCAAGGAAACTGAGATTTCGCCTTAAGCAGCTCGTTCGCAGTCTCCGGTGGGCTCATGGCAGCTGAGTGACCTTCGACTGATTGCACGTTCGGCGCACGTCCCCAGAATGTTCCCCAGCAGGGCATTTTTGGGGCTGAAGCGTCCCCGCAGCTCCTGCGCAACCAGGGAGTGTTCGCGTGGCAAGACCATCTTTCAACAGCGCCTGGGCGGCGTTCATGGCCGTTCGGGTTCCCGTCCTCGAAGTGGGCAAGAAAATCGGCGGGAACGTTCAGAAAAACATCGAGCTACCCGAAGGCGGTTTCCGCAATGCGTGCCCCATTCGGATGAGCTACGTCCTCAACAAGACCGGCTTCCCGATCCCCAAGAGCCGCTTGTACGCCATGGTCAGCGGGGGCGACGGTCAACAATATCTGTACCGGGTGGCGGACATGATGACCTACATGGAGAAGACCTTCGGGAGGCCGGACAAGACGGCCAGGGCGCCGAAGGAATCGGACTTTGCAGGCATGAAGGGCATCATCGTCGTCAAGGGCAGCGGCTGGGGCGACGCCCGCGGTCACGTTACGCTCTGGGATGGCACCAAGTGCTCCGACGTCTGCCACCTGATGCACGACCCTGACAATGGCCCCTTCGTCCCGGAGACGGCATCTATCTGGACTCTGCGATGAAAGTGCTCCTTCTCGGCGCCATGATCCTTTCCTCCGCCGTGTGCGCCCAGCCGAGCCAGTCCCCAGCTGCGAAGGTCACAGCGAGCGCGACGGCCAGCTACTCTCAGAAGACGCTGCTCAAGAACTGGACCGTCAGCGTGTGCCTGGCAAAAGTGGCCAAGACCCAGGAGGCCAAGGAGGATGCGAACGCAGCCGCCAGTGCCTACATGGAGTTTGGAAGGCAGCCCATCGAAGCCTACGAGCCCCTGCGAGAACTCGCCGACAGTTATTCGAAGCGCGTCTACAGCGGCGCTGTACAGTCGGAGTTCAACACCATGAAGTGCATCGATCTGATGCATAGCAGAGAACTCGAAGTGCTCGCCACGCGCCTGTCGAAGCAGGCCCGATAGCCTGTTGATTCCCGCTCGATACTGACCCACCGTTTCCATCCAATCTTGACCCACCCTTGTTCGAGCCTCTGAGGCTCAGGCTGTGGGTAACTTCTTG
>NZ_JACHYS010000006.1:0-16980 GCF_014193045.1 Mitsuaria sp. BK037
AGCACGGTCGCGATCGCGGCCGTCAGCGTCGTCTTGCCGTGGTCAACGTGACCAATCGTGCCCACGTTCACGTGCGGCTTGGTACGTTCAAACTTACCCTTTGCCATTTCAATTCTCCAAAAAGAGCATTCGCCCGGTCTGTTGGTTTAGCGTTTCCGCAGCATCCTGATTCCCCGGCGACCGGCAACCGAGGGGACTTGCTGCGAAGACGAATCGATGATCGAGAAACAGATGAGCCGGCGCTCGAGAGCACCGGCTCAGTTCATCACTTCGCGCGAGCGGTGATGATCGCGTCGGCGACGTTCTTCGGAGCTTCGCTGTAGTGCTTGAACTCCATCGTGTACGTCGCGCGGCCTTGCGTGGCCGAACGCAGCGAGGTCGAGTAGCCGAACATCTCGGACAGCGGCACTTCCGCCTTGATGATCTTGCCACCGCCGACCATGTCGTCCATGCCCTGCACCATGCCGCGACGGCTGGACAGGTCGCCCATCACCGTACCAGCATAGTCTTCCGGCGTTTCGACTTCCACGGCCATCATCGGCTCGAGGATGACCGGGCTGGCGCGACGGCAGGCTTCCTTGAAGCCCATCGAGGCGGCCATCTTGAACGCGTTTTCGTTCGAGTCCACGTCGTGGTACGAACCGAAGGTCAGCGTGACCTTCACGTCCACGACCGGGTAACCCGCCAGCACGCCGTTCGGCAGGCTGTCGATGACACCCTTTTCCACCGCGGGGATGAACTCGCGAGGAACCACGCCGCCCTTGATGGCGTCGACGAATTCGAAGCCCTTGCCGGCTTCCTGCGGCTCGACCGAGAACACGACGTGACCGTACTGGCCCTTGCCGCCCGACTGACGCACGAACTTGCCTTCGACGTCGGTGACCGACTTGCGGATCGTTTCGCGGTAGGCCACCTGCGGCTTGCCGACGTTCGCTTCCACGCCGAATTCACGCTTCATGCGGTCGACGATGATTTCCAGGTGCAGCTCGCCCATGCCGGAAATGATGGTCTGGCCGGACTCTTCGTCGGTGCGCAGGCGGAAGGACGGATCTTCGGCAGCCAGACGGCCCAGCGCGATACCCATCTTTTCCTGGTCGGCCTTGGTCTTGGGCTCGACGGCCTGCGAGATCACCGGCTCCGGGAAGACCATGCGCTCGAGCGTGATGATGCTGTCCGGATCGCACAGGGTTTCGCCCGTGGTGACGTCCTTCAGGCCCACGCAGGCCGCGATGTCGCCCGCCAGAATTTCCTTGATTTCCTCACGCTGGTTGGCGTGCATCTGCAGGATCCGGCCGATGCGCTCCTTCTTGCCGCGCACCGGGTTGTAGACGGTCGCGCCCGACTGCAGCACGCCCGAATACACCCGCACGAAGGTCAGCTGACCCACATACGGGTCGGTCATCAGCTTGAAGGCCAGCGCCGAGAACTTCTCTTCGTCGGTACGCTGACGCGTGACCGGCTGGTCGTCTTCATCGGTGCCGGCAACCGGCGGAATGTCCAGCGGCGAGGGCAGGAAGTCGATGACGGCGTCCAGCATGCGCTGCACGCCCTTGTTCTTGAAGGCGGTGCCGCACAGCATCGGCTGGATCTCGGTCGCGATCGTGCGCTTGCGGATCGCCACCTTGATCTCTTCCTCGGTCAGGTCGCCCGTCTCGAGGTACTTGTTCATCAGCTCTTCGGTGGCTTCGGCTGCGGCCTCAACCATCTTCTCGCGCCATTCCTGAGCGACCTCGACCAGGTCGGCCGGGATGTCTTCGAAGGTGAACTTCATGCCCTGGGAAGCCTCGTCCCAGATGATGGCCTTCATCTTGAAGAGGTCCACCACGCCCTTGAAGTTCTCTTCCGCGCCGATGGGGATCACCACGGGCACCGGGTTGGCCTTCAGGCGGGTCTTCATCTGGTCGACGACCTTGAAGAAGTTCGCGCCGGTGCGGTCCATCTTGTTGACGAACGCGAGGCGGGGCACCTTGTACTTGTTGGCCTGGCGCCAGACGGTTTCCGACTGGGGCTGCACGCCACCGACGGCGCAATAGACCATGCATGCGCCGTCCAGGACACGCATCGAGCGCTCGACTTCAATGGTGAAGTCCACGTGCCCGGGGGTGTCGATGATGTTGAAGCGGTGCTCGGGGTAGGACATGTCCATGCCCTTCCAGAAGCAGGTCGTCGCGGCCGACGTGATCGTGATGCCGCGCTCTTGCTCCTGCTCCATCCAGTCCATCGTGGCGGCGCCGTCGTGCACTTCACCGATCTTGTGGTTCACACCGGTGTAGTACAGGATGCGTTCGGTCGTCGTGGTCTTACCGGCATCGATGTGCGCCGAGATACCGATATTGCGGTAGCGCTCGATGGGGGTCTTGCGGGACATGGTGTCACTCCAAATGCATGGAGCCGCCATCGGGTCAGTAGTAACCCGAGGCGGCCAGAGAGGTCTTGATTAGAAGCGGAAGTGCGAGAACGCCTTGTTGGCGTCTGCCATGCGGTGGACTTCGTCGCGCTTCTTCATCGCGCCACCACGGCCTTCGGAGGCCTCCAGCAGTTCGTTGGCCAGACGTTGGGCCATCGACTTCTCACCACGCTTGCGCGCGGATTCCTTCAGCCAGCGCATGGCGAGGGCCAGACGGCGGACGGGGCGAACTTCCACGGGAACTTGGTAGTTCGCACCGCCAACGCGACGGGACTTCACTTCGACCATGGGCTTCACGTTGTTGATCGCGATCATGAAGACCTCGAGCGGATCCTTGCCGGACTTCTGCTCGACTTGCTCCAGGGCGCCGTAAATGATGCGCTCTGCGACGGCCTTCTTGCCCGATTCCATGATGACGTTCATGAACTTGGACAGATCAACGCTACCGAACTTCGGGTCCGGCAGGATCTCGCGCTTGGGTACTTCGCGACGACGTGGCATGGGATTCTTCCTTCAATGCTTCAGTTGGTCAGGGCTCTCGCCCCGCCGCGGATCTCCACCGACATCTGGGGGGATCCACTTACTCGGCTGCCGGTGCACCTGCACTCGGGCCGCAAAAATTCGATGACCTCTCGGCCACCAAGACCTGGGCTGATTAAGCCTTCTTCGGACGCTTGGCGCCGTACTTCGAACGCGCTTGCTTGCGGTCCTTCACGCCCTGCAGGTCCAGCGAACCGCGGACGATGTGGTAACGCACGCCCGGCAAGTCCTTGACACGACCGCCGCGCACGAGCACGACGCTGTGTTCCTGCAGGTTGTGACCTTCACCGCCGATGTACGAGATGACCTCGAAACCGTTGGTCAGGCGCACCTTGGCGACCTTACGAAGCGCCGAGTTCGGCTTCTTCGGGGTGGTGGTGTACACGCGGGTGCAGACGCCACGACGTTGCGGGCACGACTGCATGGCCGGCGACTTGGATTTCGTCACCTCGGTCTCACGACCGTGGCGAACGAGCTGATTGATGGTTGGCATAAGTAACTTGTTCCCGTTTGAAGTCACAACCCCAGCGCATCCTGGCCTTGTGGCACCGCGTCAGATCGAGGCGTTCCACAAGCGACAAAAGCGCAGCACCTTGCGGCACCACGCTCGGATCAACCCCGGATCCGGTTCGAAACCTGGACCCCGGACGCATCAAGACATGCTGGAGAGCCGGCGATTGTAGGCGAGTTCAGTGAAATCGCACAAGGCGCTATGCTGCCGGACCCTATGACCGACGCTGTCTCCATCGCCCTTCCGCCGCTTCCGGACAACACGGCCGCCGCCGGTCGACTGGTCATCCTGGACACGCAGGTCGTCATGGACTGGCTGGTGTTCGATGAGCCCACCCTGTTGCCGCTCATCGCCGCAGTGGAGAGCCGGCACTTACATTGGGTCGCCACGGCGGCGATGAAGGCGGAGCTGCTGCACGTGATCGGGCGGGGCGTCGCGGCCCGCTATTCACCGGACCTCCAGCGCGTGGAGATGGCTTTCACGCAACATTGCCGATTCGTCGAGGAGCCCTCCTTGAGCATCGCGCGCCCCCGATGCAGCGACACCGACGACCAGAAATTCATTGATCTTGGCCTGGCACTCGCCGCGACGGCACCGACCTGGCTGATCTCGCGTGATCGCGCCGTGTTGAAGGTGGCCAAGCGAGCCGCCCGGCTTGGACTGCCCATCCTCTCGCCAGCCGCCTGGCTGAAGCAGAACGCTGGATGAGCCTCGCGGCGTGGACGCTGGGCGCCCGCGCCACGATGCGGGCAATGAAAAAGGCTGCCGCCCTTGCGGGACGGCAGCCTTCGGATGGTCGAGCCGCGGATGGCTCGACCCGGGTCGCTTCGATTACTCGCCAGTGCCGGCGTCGCTGGCCGCGTCGAGCGCGGACAGTTGCACCGCCGCCATTTCCTCGGCTTCCTGCATGGCGATGGAGCGGCGCTCGGCGTCGTCCATCTCTTCCTTGGCGCGGCGCGCCTGGTGGAAGGCCATGCCGGTACCGGCCGGGATCAGACGACCGACGATCACGTTCTCCTTCAGGCCACGCAGTTCGTCGCGCTTGCCCATGATCGCGGCTTCGGTCAGCACGCGGGTCGTTTCCTGGAACGACGCCGCGGAGATGAACGAGTCCGTCGACAGCGAGGCCTTCGTGATGCCCAGCAGCACATCAGCGTGCGTGGCGATCATCTTGCCCTCGCCGCGCAGGCGGTCGTTGGTGTCCAGCAGCTCCGAACGCTCGACCTGTTCGCCGGCGATGTAGGACGAGTCGCCCGGGTTGACGATCTGCACGCGGCGCAGCATCTGGCGAACGATCACCTCGATGTGCTTGTCGTTGATCTTCACGCCCTGCAGACGGTAGACGTCCTGCACTTCATCGACGATGTAGCGCGCCAGTTCCTCGATGCCCAGCAGGCGCAGGATGTCCTGCGGATCGGCCGGGCCGTCGACCACGAGTTCGCCGCGGTTCACCACCTGGCCTTCGTGCACCAGGATGTTCTTTTCCTTGGGCACCAGCAGCTCGTGCTTGCGGCCTTCCGGATCGGTGATCTCCAGGCGGACCTTGCCCTTGGTCTCCTTGCCGAACGAGACCGTGCCGGTCTGCTCCGCCAGGAAGCCGGCGTCCTTCGGCGAACGGGCTTCGAAGAGTTCCGCCACCCGCGGCAGACCGCCGGTGATGTCGCGAGTCTTCTGGCCTTCCACCGGGATACGCGCCAGCACTTCGCCCGGAGCGAGCTCCTGACCATCGCGCACCTGGATCAGCGCGCCGACCTGGAAGCCGATCGTCACCGAGTGATCGGTGCCGGGGATCTTCACTTCCTGGCCGTTGGCGTCCAGCAGCTTGACCTGCGGACGGACCACCTTGGCGGCACCGCGACGCTTCGGGTCGATCACGACCAGCGTGGACAGGCCCGTCACCTCGTCGACCTGCTTGGCCACGGTGACACCTTCCTCGACGTTCTCGAACTTCGCCTGGCCGGCGAATTCCGTGATGATCGGGCGGGTCAGCGGGTCCCAGGTCGCCAGGATCGTGCCGGCCTTGATGGTCTGGTCGACCTTGATGTTCAGCAGGGCGCCGTACGGCACCTTGTGACGCTCGCGCTCGCGGCCATGCGGGTCGGTGATGATGATTTCGCCGGAACGCGAGATCACCACCAGTTCGCCCTTGCCGTTCGTGACGTAGCGCATCGTGGCATTGAAGCCGATGATGCCGTCCGACTTGGCTTCGACGCTGGAGGCCACCGCCGCGCGCGACGCCGCGCCACCGATGTGGAAGGTCCGCATCGTCAGCTGCGTGCCGGGCTCACCGATCGACTGGGCGGCGATGACGCCGACCGCTTCGCCGGTGTTGACCATGCCGCCGCGACCCAGGTCACGGCCGTAGCACTTGGCGCACAGGCCGAAACGCGTGCCGCAGGTCAGCGGCGTGCGGACCTTGACCTCGTCGACGCCGGCCGCTTCCAGCACATCCAGCGTGTCCTCGTCCAGCATGTTGCCGGCGACCAGCAGGGTGGCTTGCGTTTCGGGGTGCACGACATCAATGGCTGCCACGCGGCCCAGGATGCGGTCGCGCAGCGATTCGATCACCTCGCCGCCTTCGACCAGCGCGCGCATGTGGATGCCGTTGTCGGTGCCGCAATCGGACTCGGTCACGACCAGATCCTGCGTCACGTCGACCAGACGACGCGTCAGGTAGCCGGAGTTCGCGGTCTTCAGCGCCGTGTCCGCCAGGCCCTTACGAGCACCGTGGGTGGAGATGAAGTACTGCAGAACGTTCAGGCCTTCGCGGAAGTTCGCCGTGATCGGCGTCTCGATGATGGAGCCGTCCGGCTTCGCCATCAGGCCCCGCATGCCGGCCAGCTGACGGATCTGCGCCGCGGAACCCCGCGCGCCCGAGTCGGCCATCATGTAGATCGAGTTGAACGACTCCTGCTCGACTTCCTTGCCGTTGCGGTCGAGGATCTTCTCCTTCGACAGCTGCGACATCATGACCTTGCCGACTTCGTCACCGGTCTTGCCCCAGATGTCGACGACCTTGTTGTAGCGCTCGCCGGCGGTCACGAGACCCGAGACGTACTGCTGCTCGATCTCCTTGACTTCCTTCTCGGCGCGGTCGATCAGCTCGGCCTTCTGCTTGGGCACCAGCATGTCGTCGATGGCGATCGAGATGCCGGCGCGCGTGGCCAGCTTGAAACCGGACTGCAGCAGCTTGTCTGCCAGCACCACGGTTTCCTTCAGGCCGCACTTGCGGAAGGACGTGTTGATCAGGCGCGAGATTTCCTTCTTCTTCAGCGCCTTGTTGATGTTGCTGAACGGCAGGCCCTTCGGAAGGATCTCCGACAGCAGCGCGCGACCGACGGTCGTATCCACCAGCTTGGTCTCGGGGATCCACTCGCCCGTGTCCTTGTTCTTGGTGTACTCGGTCAGGCGGACGCTGATCTTGGCGGTGATCTCCACCGCGCCGTTCTCCAGCGCGCGGATCATCTCGGGGATGTCCGAGAAGACCATGCCCTCGCCCTTGCCGTTGGTGCGCTCGCGGGTCGCGTAGTACAGACCCAGCACCACGTCCTGCGACGGCACGATCGACGGCTCGCCCGAGGCCGGGAACAGCACGTTGTTCGAGGCCAGCATCAGCACGCGGGCTTCCATCTGCGCTTCGATCGACAGCGGCACGTGGACGGCCATCTGGTCACCGTCGAAGTCGGCGTTGAACGCCGCGCAGACCAGCGGGTGCAGCTGGATCGCCTTGCCTTCGATCAGCACCGGCTCGAACGCCTGGATGCCCAGGCGGTGCAGCGTCGGCGCGCGGTTCAGCAGGACCGGGTGCTCCTTGATGACCTCTTCCAGGATGTCCCAGACGACCGGGGTGCCGCTCTCGACTTCCTTCTTCGCCGCCTTGATCGTGGTGGCGATGCCCATCGCCTCCAGGCGCGAGAAGATGAAGGGCTTGAACAGCTCCAGCGCCATCAGCTTGGGCAGGCCGCACTGGTGCAGCTTGAGCGTCGGGCCCACGGTGATGACCGAACGGCCGGAGTAGTCGACGCGCTTGCCCAGCAGGTTTTGCCGGAAGCGACCGCTCTTGCCCTTGATCATGTCGGCCAGCGACTTCAGCGCGCGCTTGTTCGCGCCGGTCATGGCCTTGCCGCGGCGGCCGTTGTCCAGCAGCGAGTCGACGGCTTCCTGCAGCATGCGCTTTTCGTTGCGCACGATGATCTCAGGGGCCTTCAGCTCGAGCAGGCGGGCCAGGCGGTTGTTGCGGTTGATGACGCGGCGGTACAGGTCGTTCAGGTCCGACGTCGCGAAGCGGCCGCCGTCCAGCGGCACCAGCGGACGCAGGTCCGGCGGCAGCACCGGCAGCACTTCCAGCACCATCCAGTTCGGCTTGATGCCCGAGCGCTTGAAGGCCTCCATCACCTTCAGGCGCTTGGAGTTCTTCTTGATCTTCAGCTCGGAGCCGGTCATGTCGTTGCGCAGGCGGTCGATCTCGACGTCGAGATCCATTTCCGCCAGCAGCTTCTGGATGCCTTCGGCGCCCATCAGCGCGATGAACTCGTCACCGTACTCGACGCGCTTCGCGTCGTAGTCGTCCTCGGACATGATGCTGAACTTCTTCAGCGGGGTCATGCCCGGATCGACGACGACGTACGCCTCGAAGTACAGCACGCGCTCGATGTCGCGCAGCGTCATGTCGAGCACCAGGCCCAGACGCGACGGCAGCGACTTCAAGAACCAGATGTGCGCGCAAGGCGCGGCCAGCTCGATGTGGCCCATGCGCTCACGGCGCACCTTGGTCTGGGTGACTTCGACGCCGCACTTCTCGCAGATCACGCCGCGGTGCTTCAGGCGCTTGTACTTGCCGCACAGGCACTCGTAGTCCTTGATCGGGCCGAAGATCTTGGCGCAGAACAGGCCATCACGCTCCGGCTTGAAGGTCCGGTAGTTGATGGTCTCGGGCTTCTTCACCTCGCCGAACGACCACGAGCGGATCTTCTCGGGCGAGGCCAGCCCGATCTTGATCGCGTCGAAATGTTCGTCCGGGGTGAATTGCTTGAACAGGTCCAACAAACCCTTCATACGTTTCTCCTGTTCTCTTTAGTTGCGCTCGAGCTCGATGTCGATGCCCAGCGAACGGATTTCCTTCACCAGCACATTGAACGACTCGGGCATGCCGGCTTCGATCGAGTGCTCGCCCTTGACGATGGACTCGTACACCTTGGTCCGGCCATTCACGTCGTCGGACTTCACCGTCAGCATTTCCTGCAGGATGTACGAAGCGCCGTAGGCTTCCAGCGCCCACACTTCCATCTCGCCGAAACGCTGGCCGCCGAACTGCGCCTTGCCGCCCAGCGGCTGCTGGGTGACGAGCGAGTACGGGCCGGTCGAACGGGCGTGCATCTTGTCGTCCACCAGGTGGTGCAGCTTCAGCACGTGCATGTAGCCGATCGTGGTCGGACGCTCGAACTGCTCGCCGGTGCGGCCGTCATACAGGAAGGCCTGCGTGCGGCTGGGCGTGAGGCCCTTCTTCGCGGCGATGTCGTCCGGATAGGCCAGCTTCAGCATCGCGCGGATTTCCTGTTCCTTCGCGCCGTCGAAGACGGGGGTCGCGAAGGTGGCGCCGTGCTGCAGGTTGCGGGCCATGCCCAGCACTTCCTCATCGCTCAGCTGCGACAGGTCCTCGGACTTGCCGCCGTTCTGGTTGAACAGCTGGTCCATGAACTCGCGCAGCTCGGCCACGCGGGCCTCGCGCTGGAGCATGTCGCCGATGCGCTGGCCAATGCCCTTGCCGGCCCAGCCCAGGTGGACTTCCAGCACCTGACCCACGTTCATCCGCGACGGGACGCCCAGCGGGTTCAGCACGATGTCAGCGGGCGTGCCGTCGGCCATGTAGGGCATGTCCTCGATCGGGGTGATCTTGGACACGACACCCTTGTTGCCGTGACGGCCGGCCATCTTGTCGCCAGGCTGCAGGCGGCGCTTGACGGCCAGGTACACCTTGACCATCTTCAGCACGCCGGCGGGCAGCTCGTCGCCCTGCGTCAGCTTCTTGCGCTTCTCGTCGTAGGCGAGGTCGAAGCTGTGACGGGTCTGCTCCAGCGAGTTCTTGATCGATTCCAGCTGGTTGGCGATGTCGTCCTCGGCGGGACGAATGTCGAACCAGTGGAACTTCTCGACCTCGGCCAGGTAGTCCTTGGCGATGACGGTGCCCTTGGCAATCTTCTTCGGACCGCCGTTGGCGACCTTGCCCACCAGCAGCTTCTCGACGCGGTCGAACGCGTCGGCTTCCACGATGCGCAGTTGGTCGTTCAGGTCCAGGCGGAAACGCTTCAGTTCGTCGTCGATGATCTGCTGGGCGCGCTTGTCACGCTGGATGCCTTCACGGGTGAACACCTGCACGTCGATGACGGTGCCGTTGGTGCCCTGGTCCACGCGCAGCGACGTATCCTTCACGTCCGAAGCCTTCTCGCCGAAGATCGCGCGCAGCAGCTTCTCTTCCGGCGTCAGCGTGGTCTCGCCCTTGGGCGTGACCTTGCCGACCAGCACGTCGCCCGGGTTCACCTCGGCACCGATGTACACGATGCCGGATTCGTCCAGACGAGCCAGCTGCTGTTCGCTCAGGTTCGGGATGTCGCGGGTGATTTCCTCGGAGCCCAGCTTCGTGTCACGCGCCATGACCACCAGTTCCTCGATGTGGATCGAGGTGTAGCGGTCTTCGGCCACCACGCGTTCGGAGATCAGGATCGAGTCTTCGAAGTTGTAGCCGTTCCACGGCATGAACGCGACCAGCATGTTCTGGCCCAGAGCCAGTTCACCCAGGTCGGTCGAGGCACCGTCGGCGATGATGTCTTCCGCAGCGACGCGGTCGCCACGCTTGACGATGGGACGCTGATGGATGTTGGTGTTCTGGTTGCTACGCTGATACTTGATCAGGTTGTAGATGTCGACACCGACTTCACCGGCCACGGTCTCGTCGTCGTTCACGCGGATCACGATGCGGTTCGTGTCGACGTAATCGACCACGCCGCCGCGGCGCGCTGCCACCACCGTGCCCGAGTCCTTCGCGGCCACGCGCTCGACGCCCGTGCCCACGAAAGCCTTTTCCGGACGCAGGGTCGGAACGGCCTGACGCTGCATGTTGGCGCCCATCAGCGCGCGGTTCGCGTCGTCGTGCTCGAGGAACGGCACCAGCGAGGCCGCCACCGACACGATCTGCGTCGGCGCCACGTCCATGTACTGGATGCGTTCGGGCGAGGTCAGCACCGATTCGCCGTTCTCACGCGCGGAGACCAGCTCGTCGACCAGTTGGCCGGCATCGTTCAGCGACGCGTTCGCCTGGGCGATCACATACTTGCCTTCCTCGATGGCGGACAGGTAGTCGATCTGGTCGGTGACCTTCGAGTCGACCACGCGGCGGTACGGCGTCTCCAGGAAGCCGTACTCGTTCAGGCGCGCATACAGCGCCAGCGAGTTGATCAGACCGATGTTCGGGCCTTCCGGCGTTTCGATCGGGCAGACGCGGCCGTAGTGGGTCGGGTGCACGTCGCGGACTTCGAAGCCGGCGCGCTCGCGGGTCAGGCCGCCCGGGCCCAGGGCCGAGACACGACGCTTGTGCGTGATCTCGGACAGCGGGTTGGTCTGGTCCATGAACTGCGACAGCTGCGACGCACCGAAGAACTCCTTCAGCGCCGCGGAGATCGGCTTGGAGTTGATCAGGTCGTGCGGCATCAGGGCTTCGGTCTCGGCCTGGCCCAGACGCTCCTTGACGGCCTTCTCGATACGGGCCAGACCCGAGCGGTACTGGTTCTCGGCCAGCTCGCCGACGCAGCGCACGCGGCGGTTGCCCAGGTGGTCGATGTCATCGACCTCGCCACGGCCATTGCGCAGCTCGACCAGGATCTTGACAACGTCCAGGATGTCTTCGTTCGACAGGGTCATCGCACCGGTCGGGATGTCGCGGCCCACGCGGGCGTTGAACTTCATCCGGCCGACGCGCGACAGGTCGTACGTGTCGTCGCTGTAGAACAGGCGGTTGAACAGGGCCTCGACGGCGTCTTCCGTCGGCGGCTCGCCGGGGCGCATCATGCGATAGATCGCCACGCGCGCGGCCAGCTGGTCGGCGGTCTCGTCCGACGCCAGCGTCTGGCTGATGTACGCGCCTTCATCCAGCTCGTTCGTGAACAGGCACTGGATGTCCTTGATGCCGGCGCCGCGCAGCTTCTTCAGCAGCGAGTCGGTCAGCTCGTCATTGGCCTTGGCGATGATCTCGCCGGTGTCCGGGTCGACCATGTTCTTCGCCAGGACGCGGCCCAGCAGGAAGTCTTCCGGCACGGTCACGTGCTGCGTGCCGGACTGCTCCAGCTGGCGCACGTGGCGGGCGGTGATGCGCTTGTCCTTCTCGACCAGCACGTTGCCGCTCTTGTCGGTGATGTCGAAGCGCGCGACTTCCCCCTTCAGGCGTTCGGCCACGAACTCCATCTGGGCGCCCGAGTCCATCAGGCGGAAATTGTCGAAGACGAAGAAGTGCGCCAGGATCTGCTCGGGATTCAGGCCGATGGCCTTGAGCAGGATCGTGACCGGCATCTTGCGGCGGCGGTCGACGCGGAAGTACAGGATGTCCTTCGGGTCGAACTCGAAGTCCAGCCACGAGCCGCGATACGGAATGATGCGGGCCGAGAACAGCAGCTTGCCGGACGAGTGGGTCTTGCCCTTGTCGTGCTCGAAGAACACGCCGGGCGAGCGGTGCAGCTGCGAGACGATGACGCGCTCGGTGCCGTTGATGATGAACGAGCCGTAGTCGGTCATGAGCGGCACTTCGCCCATGTAGACCTCTTGCTCCTTGATCTCCTTGACCGTCTTGGGCTGGGGGCTTTCCCGGTCGTAGATGATCATCTGCAGCTTCGCGCGCACGGCGGCGGCGAAGGTCAGGCCGCGCTGCTGGCATTCGCGAACGTCGAACGGCGGCTTGGCGATGTTGAATTCGAGGAACTTCATTTCCACGAACCCGTTGTGCGACACGATCGGGAACGTGGACAGGAATGCCGCTTGCAGGCCTTCCGGTTTGCGCTTCAGGGGAGCGACATCCTTCTGCAGGAAGTCGACATACGACTCCTTCTGCATCGTCAGCAGGTACGGAACGTTGAGCACGCTCACGCGCTTGCCGAAGCTCTTGCGGATGCGCTTGCGCTCGGTGTAGCTGTAGGGGGTTGCTTGCGCCATAAAGACTCCGTGTCGAGCGCGCCCCTGGCCTGGAGGCGCGCTGCGTCGGCGACTGGCTGTTCGGGCGTTGCACCCGAAGCTTGGTGGTTGGCCACTACCAACCGCTGGCGGACAACCCCGGCCACCGGACGGCACGGAGGGCGTTGCACCCCACGCGTGACGCACGGCCAAACCGCGGCCCGACCAAACCGTTCTCTGCAGTCGGATCAGAGAACACTCGAAAGAACCGTGCATGATACCGCACGATGCTTTCGGTTGCTCTTTGTCAACCGGAACCGCACAGGGACAAACCCTGAAACGAGGAAAGGGGAGGTCCCATGGGACCACCCCTCTCGCGGATTGGAATCCGGTGAACGAGTCACCGGATCCCCACAAGGTCTTACTTGAGTTCGACCTTGGCGCCGGCTTCTTCCAGCTTCTTCTTGGCAGCTTCGGCGTCGGCCTTGGCAATGCCTTCCTTGACGGGCTTCGGAGCGCCGTCGACCAGGTCCTTGGCTTCCTTCAGGCCCAGGCCGGTGATTTCGCGAACGGCCTTGATGACCGAGACCTTGTTGGCGCCGGCGTCCGTCAGGACGACGTTGAACTCGGTCTTTTCTTCGGCGGCGGCAGCGCCACCAGCGGCAGCGCCGCCAGCAGCCGGAGCGGCCATCGAAGCGGCGGACACGCCGAACTTCTCTTCAATCGCCTTGACCAGGTCGTTCAGTTCCAGAACGGTCATGCTGTCCAGGGCAGCCAGGAAAGCGTCTTTGTCGAATGCCATGATAGGTTCCTAAATACAGAGTGTTTTGATTGCGCGAATGCAGCGTCGATCAGGCTGCGGCAGGAGCTTCTTCGGTAGCGGCTTCGGCGCCGCCACCCTTCTGCTGAGCCAGGGCAGCCAGCACGGCCGCGGTGCGTTGCACCGGCGACTTGAGCAGGCCGGCGATCTGCGACAGCAGGACTTCCTTGGTCGGGACAGCCGCCAGCGCCTTCACGCCGTTGACGTCCAGAGCCTTGCCGCCGTAGGCACCACCCTTGATGACGAGCTTGTCGTTGGTCTTGGCAAAGTCAGCGATGACTTTGGCAGCCGCGACAGCGTCTTCCGAAAAGCCGTAGATCAGCGGGCCGACCATGGCGTCCGTTGCAGCCTCGAACGAGGTGCCGGCGACAGCACGGCGAGCCAGGGTGTTCTTCAGGACATGAAGGTACACGCCTTGGGCACGCGCGGTGACGCGCAGCTTGTTCAGGGCTTCAACGGTGAGGCCACGGTACTCGGCCAGCGCCAGCGTCTGGGACTTGGCGGCTTGCGCTGCCACGTCGGACACGACGGCTGCTTTCTCGTTGCGATTGAGACTCAAGGTCTACTCCTCACATTACGCCCTCGATGCGACGGAGGTCCATCGCGTCTCGGGCACCGGAATCAGCGACCTTCTGTCAGGAACCCATCGCGACGAACGCGATTCGAATCCTTTCAGCGGGACCGCCATCTGCGCTGGCTGGAGGCCGGAGCCTCCGATTAAGCGAGCTCCCCGAACTGCGGAAACTCTCGCCAGCGGTCTTGGATGACCTGGCCGGGTTTCCCCGGCCAGCCCACCAATTCATCGGCGCACGCCAGACTCGCGTGACGCCTCAACTGAATAAAGCCTCAGGCGGCCGCTGCGGCGTTGATCGTGCCGACGTCCACGCGGGCGCCAACGCCCATCGTCGACGAGACAGCGATCTTGCGCAGGTAGATGCCCTTGCTCGAGGCCGGCTTGGCCTTGTTCAGGGCTTCGACCAGCGCGCGCAGGTTGCCTTCCAGCTTGTCGGTGTCGAACGAGCGACGGCCGATCGTGCCGTGGATGATGCCGGCCTTGTCGACGCGGAACTGGACCTGGCCAGCCTTGGCGTTCTTGACGGCGGTGGCGACGTCCGGGGTCACGGTGCCGACCTTCGGGTTCGGCATCAGGCCGCGCGGGCCCAGGATCTGACCCAGGGTACCGACGATGCGCATCGTGTCCGGCGAGGCGATCACGACGTCGAAGGGCATGTCGCCCGCCTTGACGCGCTCAGCCAGGTCTTCCATGCCGACGACGTCGGCGCCGGCGGCCTTGGCTTCTTCAGCCTTGGCGCCTTGGGCGAACACGGCGACGCGCTTGGTCTTGCCGATGCCGTTGGGCATCACGACGGCGCCACGGACCACCTGGTCCGACTTCTTCGCGTCGACGCCGAGTTGGATCGACACATCGATGGCTTCATCGAACTTGGCGGTGGCGCATTCCTTGACGAGGTTGATCGCCTCGGTCAGCGCGTACAGCTTGGTCGATTCGACCTTGCCCTGCAGGGCTTGTTGACGCTTGGTCAGCTTGGCCATGTCAGACACCCTCCACGATGATGCCCATCGAACGGGCGGAGCCGGCGATGGTACGGACAGCGGCATCCATGTCGGCGGCCGTCAGGTCCTTCTGCTTGGTCTTGGCGATCTCTTCCAGCTGGGCGCGGGTCAGCTTGCCGACCTTGTCCAGATGGGGGCGCTGCGAGCCCTTGTCGATCTTGGCAGCCTTCTTCAGCAGCACGGTCGCCGGGGGCGACTTGATGATGAAGGTGAAGCTCTTGTCCGCGAAGGCGGTGATCACGACGGGCAGCTTGAGGCCCGGCTCATAGCTCTGCGTCTGGGCGTTGAACGCCTTGCAGAATTCCATGATGTTCAGACCACGCTGACCCAGCGCGGGACCGACCGGAGGCGACGGATTCGCCTTGCCAGCCGGGATTTGCAGCTTGATGTAGCCGACAATCTTCTTGGCCATGTTTTCTCCTGATGGCGACACGACGGCCACGCCGTTTCGCCTGAGTGCTAGCGCGAGGGGCTGGTCCGGAAGACGTACCCTCGCTCCTCTTGTCCGCTTCTCGTTGCGGACTGGTCACGGAAGGTTGCGCCGGCTTTCGCCGTCGAGCACCTTCGGGCTCTTGTTCATTGGGCGGAATGACGAATGGCGGCCCGAGCCGCCATGCCATTCACCGCCGATCAGACCTTCTCGACCTGGGCGAAGTCCAGCTCGACGGGGGTCGCACGACCGAAGATCGTGACCGAGACGCGCAGCTTCGACTTGTCGTAGTTGACTTCCTCGATGCTGCCGTTGAAGTCGGTGAACGGACCTTCCTTGACGCGGACGATCTCGCCGACGATCCATTCCACCTTCGGCTTGGGCTTGTCGACGCCCTCTTGCATCTGGTTGACGATCTTCATGACCTCGGCTTCCGAGATCGGCGCCGGGCGGTTCTTCGCACCACCGACAAAGCCGGTGACCTTGGACGTGTGCTTGACCAGATGCCAGCTGTCGTCGTCCATCACCATCTCGACCAGCACGTACCCGGGGAAGAAGCGACGCTCGGTCACGGCCTTCTTGCCGTTCTTCAGCTCGACGACTTCCTCGGTCGGCACCAGGATGCGACCGAACTTGTCCTGCATGCCGGCGCGGTCGATGCGCTCACGCAGGTTGCGCTCCACCGCCTTTTCCATGCCGGAATAGGCGTGCACGACATACCAGCGCTTGGCCGGGCCAGCGGGCGCGGTCGACTCGGTCGCAACGACGTTTTGATCTTCGCTCATCTTGGTCCCCATCCGTTCCCGCTCAGCGCTTCCAACCCAGGATCAGGTCGTACAGCACCCACTCCAGCGTCTTGTCGGTGAACCACAGGAAGAGCGCCATCACCACGACGAAGGCGAACACATACAACGTCATCTGGCCAGCTTCCTTGCGGGTCGGCCAGACCACCTTGCCCACTTCCTTGATCGAGTCCTGGCCATAGGCAATCAGCGACTTGCCGGACTCCGACGTGAAGAACGCCCCCACGGCCGCAGCCAGCAACGCGAGCAGGGCACCCCACTGCACCCACGGACCTTGCTTGCTCAGCGCGTAGAAGGCGACGATCGCGGCCACCAGCAGCAGCACGGCGCCAGCCAGCTTGACCTTGTCGGCGCCCGTCGTGACGGTTTCGACTTGAGGATTGGACATTGAACTCACTTCCGTCGCGGCTCAGCGCCGCGACATTTGTTCGCCTGGAACATTCCAGCCGAACCCACCAGCAGCAAAGCCCGCCGAGATGACTCCCGCGGGCTTGGCGCGACCACTAGGACCAACGTTCGCTTATCGCTGATCGTTGGCAGGGGCAGAGGGTCTCGAACCCCCAACCTTCGGTTTTGGAGACCGACGCTCTGCCAATTGAGCTATGCCCCTGTGGCCTTTGACTTGAATTACTCGATGATCGTCGCGACGACGCCCGAGCCGACGGTACGACCGCCTTCACGGATGGCGAAGCGCAGACCTTCTTCCATGGCGATCGGGGCGATCAGCTTCACGGTGATGCT
>NZ_JACHYS010000007.1:0-5485 GCF_014193045.1 Mitsuaria sp. BK037
ATGACCTACTTTCACACGGGAATCCGCACTATCATCGGCGCTGAGTCGTTTCACGGTCCTGTTCGGGATGGGAAGGGGTGGGACCGACTCGCTATGGTCATCAGGCTTGACTGGTTGGCTGCTGCTCGTCGGGAAGACGCGGCAACAAGCCCAATTCGGTAGAGTCGAGATCAGCTTTTGATTTGATTGCGTCTTCAGGCTTGAAGAACGGTTATTCGCATGACACCTGTCTTTGAAGTCGATGGGACTGTCAAAGTTATAGGGTCAAGCCGCACGGGCAATTAGTACTGGTTAGCTTAACGCATTACTGCGCTTCCACACCCAGCCTATCAACGTCCTGGTCTTGAACGACCCTTCAGGGGGCTCTAGGCCCCGGCAAGACTCATCTTGAGACGAGTTTCCCGCTTAGATGCTTTCAGCGGTTATCTCTTCCGCACTTAGCTACTCGGCGATGCCACTGGCGTGACAACCGATACACCAGAGGTGCGTCCACTCCGGTCCTCTCGTACTAGGAGCAGGCTCTCTCAATCTTGCAGCGCCCACGGAAGATAGGGACCAAACTGTCTCACGACGTTTTAAACCCAGCTCACGTACCTCTTTAAATGGCGAACAGCCATACCCTTGGGACCGGCTACAGCCCCAGGATGAGATGAGCCGACATCGAGGTGCCAAACACCGCCGTCGATATGAACTCTTGGGCGGTATCAGCCTGTTATCCCCAGAGTACCTTTTATCCGTTGAGCGATGGCCCTTCCATACAGAACCACCGGATCACTTTGTCCTACTTTCGTACCTGCTCGACTTGTCAGTCTCGCAGTCAAGCACGCTTATGCCAATGCACTATCAACACGATTTCCGACCGTATTTAGCGTACCTTCGAACTCCTCCGTTACACTTTGGGAGGAGACCGCCCCAGTCAAACTGCCCACCATACACTGTCCCCAACCCGGATAACGGGCCAAGGTTAGAACCTCAAACACACCAGGGTGGTATTTCAACGTTGGCTCCACCTGATCTAGCGACCAGGTTTCAAAGCCTCCCACCTATCCTACACAGATCTGTTCAAAGTCCAATGTAAAGCTACAGTAAAGGTTCATGGGGTCTTTCCGTCTTTCCGCGGGGAGATTGCATCATCACAAACATTTCAACTTCGCTGAGTCTCTGGAGGAGACAGTGTGGCCATCGTTACGCCATTCGTGCAGGTCGGAACTTACCCGACAAGGAATTTCGCTACCTTAGGACCGTTATAGTTACGGCCGCCGTTTACTGGGACTTCAGTCAAGAGCTTGCACCCCATCATTTAATCTTCCAGCACCGGGCAGGCGTCACACCCTATACGTCGACTTTCGTCTTTGCAGAGTGCTGTGTTTTTAATAAACAGTCGCAGCCACCGATTCTCTGCGGCCTCATTGGGCTTGGCCCGCGGGGGCTTCACCTACTAAAGGCACACCTTCTTCCGAAGTTACGGTGTCAATTTGCCGAGTTCCTTCTCCAGAGTTCTCTCAAGCGCCTGAGAATACTCATCACGCGCACCAGTGTCGGTTTGCGGTACGGTCGTCAATAGCTGAAGCTTAGTGGCTTTTCCTGGAAGCAGGGTATCACTCACTTCGTCTGCAAGCAGACTCGTTATCACCCCTCATCTAAGCCCGGCGGATTTGCCTACCAGGCACGACTACAGGCTTGAACCGGGACATCCAACACCCGGCTGAGCTAACCTTCTCCGTCCCCACATCGCACTATTGATCGGTACAGGAATATTGACCTGTTTCCCATCAGCTACGCATCTCTGCCTCGCCTTAGGGGCCGACTCACCCTACGCCGATGAACGTTGCGTAGGAAACCTTGCGCTTACGGCGAGGGGGCTTTTCACCCCCTTTAACGCTACTCATGTCAGCATTCGCACTTCTGATACCTCCAGCAGGCCTCACGACCCACCTTCACAGGCGTACAGAACGCTCTCCTACCACGCACAGTAAACTGTGCATCCGCAGCTTCGGTAACTGGCTTAGCCCCGTTACATCTTCCGCGCAGGACGACTCGATCAGTGAGCTATTACGCTTTCTTTAAATGATGGCTGCTTCTAAGCCAACATCCTGACTGTTTTAGCCTTCCCACTTCGTTTCCCACTTAGCCAATTTTAGGGACCTTAGCTGGCGGTCTGGGTTGTTTCCCTCTTGAGTCCGGACGTTAGCACCCGGTGCTCTGTCTCCCAAGCTGTACTCTTCGGTATTCGGAGTTTGCATAGGTTTGGTAAGTCGCCATGACCCCCTAGCCTAAACAGTGCTCTACCCCCGAAGGTAATACTTGAGGCACTACCTAAATAGTTTTCGGAGAGAACCAGCTATCTCCAGGTTTGTTTAGCCTTTCACCCCTATCCACAGCTCATCCGCTAGTTTTGCAACACTAGTCGGTTCGGACCTCCAGCACCTGTTACGGTACCTTCATCCTGGCCATGGATAGATCACCTGGTTTCGGGTCTACACCCAGCGACTAATTCGCCCTATTCGGACTCGATTTCTCTACGGCTACCCTATTCGGTTAACCTCGCCACTGAATGTAAGTCGCTGACCCATTATACAAAAGGTACGCAGTCACCCTTGCGGGCTCCTACTTTTTGTATGCATGCGGTTTCAGGATCTATTTCACTCCCCTCCCGGGGTTCTTTTCGCCTTTCCCTCACGGTACTTGTTCGCTATCGGTCGATTACGAGTATTTAGCCTTGGAGGATGGTCCCCCCATATTCAGACAGGATTTCACGTGTCCCGCCCTACTCTATTCGTGCCTAGTTCCACAATCGACATTTCTCATACGGGGCTATCACCCGCTATGGCCGGACTTTCCATTCCGTTCTGATATGCCAACTGCTAAAACACGAGGGCTACTCCGATTTCGCTCGCCACTACTTTCGGAATCTCGGTTGATGTCTTTTCCTCGAGCTACTGAGATGTTTCAGTTCGCCCGGTTCGCCTCGCACACCTATGTATTCAGTGTGCGATACCTCTAAACGAGGTGGGTTTCCCCATTCGGAAATCTCCGGATCAAAGCTTATTTGCCAGCTCCCCGAAGCTTATCGCAGGCTATCACGTCCTTCGTCGCCTGTAATCGCCAAGGCATCCACCACATGCACTTAGTCACTTGACCCTATAACTTTGACATCCGCAGATGTCGTCAAGGACAGATGCTCGACAACTCGAGCATTCATTGAGTATCACGCGTTTTCGCCGTTCTTCAATTTCTTCTCTGAATTTCAGAGTTGAAGTCTGGTGACGCAATCAAATGTCGCTGGCGGCACGGTGCCGAGCGCCCCTTTACGAGCGCCAGCTTTCCGCCAGCAACGCTGATTCGACTCTACGAATTGTTAAAGAACAACAGCCGACTTTCAAAGTCGAGACTGGCAAACCACAGCGTCCAGTCCTGACGCTGTGGTTTGCCACCCTGTGAAGTGATTGGTGGAGGATGACGGGATCGAACCGACGACCCCCTGCTTGCAAAGCAGGTGCTCTCCCAGCTGAGCTAATCCCCCAAGATCTTGTCGATCCTCGTGGTGGGTCTGGCTGGATTCGAACCAGCGACCCCCGCCTTATCAAGACGGTGCTCTAACCGACTGAGCTACAGACCCACGCATCTCTTGCGTGCCCCTGCATCGCGCCAACCGGCAAGGCCAGCTCGCCAGGCTCACGCGTTTTTCTCACTCACTGTTGTGTGTCTACAGCCGATAAGTGTGGGCGCGCTGAACTCGCTATTTATGGACTCGACTCTCCCAAGCAACCGAAGCCACCTGGCGGTCTCGTCATTCTCTAGAAAGGAGGTGATCCAGCCGCACCTTCCGATACGGCTACCTTGTTACGACTTCACCCCAGTCACGAACCCTGCCGTGGTAATCGCCCTCCTTGCGGTTAGGCTAACTACTTCTGGCAGAACCCGCTCCCATGGTGTGACGGGCGGTGTGTACAAGACCCGGGAACGTATTCACCGCGGCAAGCTGATCCGCGATTACTAGCGATTCCGACTTCACGCAGTCGAGTTGCAGACTGCGATCCGGACTACGACCGGGTTTCTGGGATTAGCTCCCCCTCGCGGGTTGGCAGCCCTCTGTCCCGGCCATTGTATGACGTGTGTAGCCCTACCCATAAGGGCCATGATGACCTGACGTCATCCCCACCTTCCTCCGGTTTGTCACCGGCAGTCTCATTAGAGTGCCCTTTCGTAGCAACTAATGACAAGGGTTGCGCTCGTTGCGGGACTTAACCCAACATCTCACGACACGAGCTGACGACGGCCATGCAGCACCTGTGTCCAGGTTCTCTTTCGAGCACTCTCACATCTCTGCAAGATTCCTGGCATGTCAAGGGTAGGTAAGGTTTTTCGCGTTGCATCGAATTAAACCACATCATCCACCGCTTGTGCGGGTCCCCGTCAATTCCTTTGAGTTTCAACCTTGCGGCCGTACTCCCCAGGCGGTCAACTTCACGCGTTAGCTACGTTACTGAGAAGAAACCCTCCCAACAACCAGTTGACATCGTTTAGGGCGTGGACTACCAGGGTATCTAATCCTGTTTGCTCCCCACGCTTTCGTGCATGAGCGTCAGTACAGGCCCAGGGGATTGCCTTCGCCATCGGTGTTCCTCCGCATATCTACGCATTTCACTGCTACACGCGGAATTCCATCCCCCTCTGCCGTACTCTAGCCATGCAGTCACAAATGCAGTTCCCAGGTTGAGCCCGGGGATTTCACATCTGTCTTGCATAACCGCCTGCGCACGCTTTACGCCCAGTAATTCCGATTAACGCTTGCACCCTACGTATTACCGCGGCTGCTGGCACGTAGTTAGCCGGTGCTTATTCTTCAGGTACCGTCATGAACCCCCGGTATTAACAGGAGTCTTTTCTTCCCTGACAAAAGCGGTTTACAACCCGAAGGCCTTCTTCCCGCACGCGGCATGGCTGGATCAGGGTTGCCCCCATTGTCCAAAATTCCCCACTGCTGCCTCCCGTAGGAGTCTGGGCCGTGTCTCAGTCCCAGTGTGGCTGGTCGTCCTCTCAGACCAGCTACAGATCGTTGGCTTGGTGAGCCTTTACCCCACCAACTACCTAATCTGATATCGGCCGCTCCAACTGCGCGAGGTCTTGCGATCCCCCGCTTTCACCCTCAGGTCGTATGCGGTATTAGCTGCTCTTTCGAGCAGTTATCCCCCACAACTGGGCACGTTCCGATACATTACTCACCCGTTCGCCACTCGTCGCCAGGTTGCCCCGCGTTACCGTTCGACTTGCATGTGTAAGGCATGCCGCCAGCGTTCAATCTGAGCCAGGATCAAACTCTACAGTTCGATCTTGAATACTCAACGGAATCGAACAAAGACTACTTTCATAGCTTCATTCATTTCCGTGAGCGTCTAAAGATTTAACCTTCTCAGGTCGCTCGTTCAGACGCCCACGCTTATCGGCTGTAAATTCTTAAAGAACATCGAAGCCGCTTTCGCCA
>NZ_JACHYS010000008.1:0-2493 GCF_014193045.1 Mitsuaria sp. BK037
GTGTTGATTGCCGCCGAATCCTGACCCGCCGACCGCACTGATTTCCGTTCAAACCTGACCCACGTATGAACCCTAGCCTGCCGCAACTTGCGGCAGGAGCATTGGAGTGATTGACGTGGCGACACTAAGTGTCATCAGGCGATGGGCCCTGCGTGAGCAGTTGTCCATCCGAGAGATAGCCCGGCGCACCGGCCTGTCTCGCAACACCATCCGCAAGTACCTGCGCAGCGACGACAAGGAGCCGTCGTACGCCAAGCGCGAGAGCCGCAGCCGGCTGGATCCGTTCGCGGAGAAGCTGGCCCAGTGGCTCAAGACCGAGTCCGGCAAGAACCGCAAGCAGCGGCGCACCTTGAAGCAGATGCACGCTGAGCTCATGGAACTCGGCTACGACGGCTCCTACAACCGCGTGGCCGCCTTCGCGCGGGACTGGGCGCTCAAGCGCCAGGAAGCTCAGAAGACCACGGGCCGCGGCACCTTCGTGCCGCTGGTCTTCGAGCCTGGCGAGGCCTTCCAGTTCGACTGGAGCGAGGACTGGGCCGTGCTCGGCGGCGAGCGCACCAAGCTGCAGGTTGCGCACTTCAAGCTCAGCCACAGCCGGGCCTTCTACGTGCGGGCCTACCTGCTGCAGACCCACGAGATGCTGTTCGACGCCCACAACCACGCCTTCCGGGTGTTTGGCGGCGTGCCCAAGCGAGGCATCTACGACAACATGAAGACTGCCGTGGACAAGGTCCTGAGCGGCAAGGCGCGGGACGTCAATGCCCGCTTCGCTGCGATGGTCAGCCACTACCTCTTCGAGGTCGAGTTCTGCAACCCGGCCTCGGGCTGGGAGAAGGGCCAAATCGAGAAGAACGTGCGCGACGCTCGGCACCGGCTCTGGCAACCCGTGCCGTCCTTCCCCTCGCTGGACGCACTCAACGTCTGGCTGGAGGAGCGCTGCAAGGCACTGTGGACCGAGATCTCACACGGCAAGCTGCCCGGTGCCGTGCACGACGCCTGGCAGGAGGAGCGACCGCTGCTGATGCAGCTGCCGCGCCCCTTCGACGGCTTCATCGAGCACACCAAGCGTGTCTCACCGACCTGCCTAGTCACCTTCGAGCGCACCAGGTACAGCGTGCCGGCGTCATACGCCAACCGGCCGGTAAGCCTGCGCGTCTACGCCGACCGGCTCGTCGTCGCGGCCGAGGGCAACATCATCTGCGAGCACCAGCGGTTCATCGACCGCCGGCACGACACGCTCGGCAAGACGATCTTCGACTGGCGTCACTACCTGGCGGTGCTGCAGCGCAAGCCCGGCGCGCTGCGCAACGGCGCGCCGTTTGTCGAGCTGCCACAGGCCTTCAAGCGGCTGCAGGCCGAGCTGCTCAAGAAGCCGGGCGGCGACCGCGAGATGGTCGACGTCCTGGCGCTGGTCCTGCATCACGAGGAGCAGGCGGTGCTGGCGGCCGTCGAGCTGGCCTTGGAGGTGGGCGTGCCGACCAAGATGTACGTGCTCAACGTGCTGCATCGGCTGGTGGACGGGAAGACCGAGCCACCTCCGGTGAATGCCCCGCACGCGCTGCGCTTGACCAACGAGCCGCAGGCCAACGTGAACCGCTACGACGAACTACGCGAAGAGAGGAAGGTCCGCAATGCGTGACTCAGCAACCAACGGGCTCATGACCGCGCTGCGCGAGCTGAAGATGTTTGGCATGGCGCAAGCGGTGGGCGACCTGGCCGAGCAAGGCGCGCCAGCGTTTGAAGCCGCGCAACCCTTCCTGGCTAAGCTGCTTAAGGCCGAGTCCGCCGAGCGTGAGGTGCGTGCCGTCGCGTACCAGCTCAAGCAGGCCAAGTTCCCGGTTTACCGAGACTTGGCTGGCTTCGAGTTTGCACACAGCGAGGTGAACGAGGTGCTGGTGAAGCAGTTGCACCGAGGGGAGTTCATGGACCGGGCCGAGAACGTCGTGCTGGTCGGCGGGCCGGGTACGGGCAAGACTCACCTGGCCACGGCCATCGGCGTGCAGGCCCTGGAGCACCACCGGCGACGGGTGCGTTTCTTCTCCACGGTGGAACTCGTGAACCTGCTGGAGCAGGAGAAGCTGAACAACAAGACCGGCCAGATGGCGCACCGGCTTGCGCACATGGACCTGGTGGTCCTCGACGAGCTCGGCTACCTGCCGTTTAGCTCATCGGGCGGCGCGCTGCTCTTCCATCTGCTGAGCAAGCTCTACGAGCGCACCAGCGTCGTCATCACGACGAACCTGAGCTTCAGTGAATGGGCCAGCGTCTTCGGCGACGCCAAGATGACCACGGCCTTGCTGGACCGGCTCACGCATCACTGCCATATCCTTGAAACCGGCAACGAGAGCTACCGGTTCAAGAACAGCTCTGCCCAACCCACCCAGAAGGAGTTCAAGACCAAGAAGTTACCCACAGCCTGAGCCTCAGAGGCTCGAACAAGGGTGGGTCAAGATTGGATGGAAACGGTGGGTCAGTATCGAGCGGGAATCAACA